>NZ_UHIL01000001.1:1318846-1978269 GCF_900460535.1 Vibrio parahaemolyticus
TAGAAACGTAAATTTTGTTGTATGTACAACACTGGGTAATTATCATTCTAACTAATTTGTTTGGGATAGATGCATATCCACTAATCATAATCGAGCCATTCAGAACGCATTGAATTGGATATTTGTAGGGCTTGCAAAATAAGAGAGATGTTTCATGAGACGTAGAACCACGCTATCGCTGCTGATTGCATCGAGCCTGTTTATGGCGGGATGTCAACCAAGCCAAGAAGGAACTGAGCAAGGTGGTGGCGCCGCTCCCGCAACCGAAGTGAATGTTTTGACGGTTGAACCTGTTCGACAAGCTTTGACGGTTGAGTTGCCGGGCCGCAGCCGTGCATTTAAAGAGGCGGAAGTCCGCCCACAGGTAACGGGTATTATTTCAGAACGTAACTTTGTTGAAGGTGGCGTTGTGGAAAAAGGTCAGTCGTTGTACCAAATTGATGACTCTTCATTTCAAGCGGATTTGCTTAGTGCAGAAGCGGAGCTGATTCGTGCGCAAGCTTCTGAAGAATCGACGTTTGCAACCGTTAAACGTTACCGCGCATTGATTACCAAGAAATCGATCAGTCAACAAGATCTGGATGAAGCAGAAGCGGCTTACAAAGAAGCGAAAGCGCAAGTGCTCGTAGCCAAAGCGAAGATCAATACTGCAAAGATCAATTTGACTTATACCCGTGTGAAAGCGCCAATCAGTGGCGTGATCAGCAAGTCAAATGTGACTGCGGGAGCGTTGGTTACGGCAAACCAAGCCGACAAGCTAACGACGATTCAACAACTTGATCCGATCAACGTGGATATCGTTCAGTCTTCTGCTCAATTGCTGCGACTAAAAGCGGCGCTTTCTCAAGGTCACATGCAAGAAGATCAATCTGCGCAAGTCGCATTGACGCTTGAAGATGGCTCGACCTACGAGCACAAAGGCACAATGAAGTTCACGGAAGTTAACGTGGATGAAAGTACGGGAAGCGTGACTTTGCGAGCGGAATTCCCAAATCCTGATGGTTTACTTCTTCCGGGTATGTTCGTGCGTGCGACCGTGATTACTGGTGTTGACCCTAGCGCGATTTTGATCCCGCAAAACACCGTGACTCGCGATGCAACAGGCAAAGCTTCGGTGATGACAGTGAGTGCTGATAATATCGTTGCGATTACGCCAGTCATCACGGCGGAAGTTATAGACAACCAATGGCGAATCATTGATGGATTAAAAGCCGGTGATCAAGTCATTACAGCGGGTTTGCAAAAGGTGCGTCCGGGTAGCCCAGTCACCATCCAAACGGGAGAGCAGGGATAATCATGGCTCGATTTTTTATTGATCGTCCGGTTTTTGCCTGGGTACTGGCGATTCTGACCATGCTTGCAGGGATCATGTCCTTGTTCAACTTGCCAGTGTCGCAATATCCAACTATTTCGCCGACCACGATCACCATCAGCGCGCGCTATCCTGGTGCTTCTGCTAAAACGGTAGAGGACTCTGTCACGCAGGTTATCGAGCAAAACATGACAGGCCTGGATTACCTACGTTACTTGTCTTCGAGCAGTGACGCTTTCGGTAATGCGACTATTACACTGACTTTTGATAGCGAAGCCGATCCTGATATCGCGCAGGTTCAAGTGCAGAACAAACTGCAATTGGCGTTGACTTCGCTTCCTATGGAAGTGCAAAGCCAAGGTATTGTGGTGAACAAATCTAACACCTCATTTTTGATGGTGGTGGCGGTTTATTCTGACGATCCAGATTTTACACAAAACGACATTGCCGACTTTGTTGTAACCAACATTCAAGACCCAATCAGCCGTGTGACGGGTGTGGGTCAAGTGCAGGCTTTTGGTTCTCAATATGCGATGCGTGTGTGGCTTGACCCGTTTAAGCTGACTCAGTTCAACCTGACGGCAATTGACGTTGCAAATGCGATCAGTGAGCAGAATGCGCAAGTGTCATCTGGTCAATTGGGTGCAGCACCTGCGCAGAAAGGTCAACTGCTTAACGCGACGATTTCTTCTGCGAGTCGTTTAAGCAGTGTGGCTGAGTTCCAAAACATCATCTTGAAATCAGATGCGAGCGGTGCAAACGTTTATCTAAGAGACGTTGCTCGTATTGAGCGTGGAGCAGAAAGTTACGATATTCAAGGTCAGTACAACGGTTTGCCGGCGTCTGGTTTAGGTATTTCACTTGGTACAGGTGCGAACGCGCTGGAAACGGCGGCTGCAGTCAAAGAGCGTTTAGCAGAGTTAAGTGAAAACTTCCCAGATGGTCTGAAAGTCGCTTATCCATTTGAGACAACACCGTTTGTAGAAGCATCGATTCAAGAAGTAGTGAAAACGCTACTGGAAGCGATTGTGTTGGTGTTCTTGATTATGTACCTGTTCTTACAGAACTTCCGTGCAACGATCATCCCGACGATTGCGGTTCCGGTTGTACTCTTGGGTACGTTTGCCATTCTTTACGCGACAGGTTTCAGCGTGAATACCCTGACGATGTTTGCGATGGTTCTGGCGATTGGTTTGCTGGTGGATGACGCCATCGTTGTGGTAGAAAACGTTGAGCGTGTGATGCACGAAGACGGGCTCGATCCAAAAGAGGCTACTAAGAAATCGATGGGGCAGATCACTGGCGCGTTGATTGGTGTTGGTTTGACCTTATCGGCAGTATTCGTCCCTATGGCATTTATGTCAGGTTCGACCGGGGTGATTTACCGTCAGTTCTCGATCACCATCGTTGCTGCGATGACGTTGTCAGTGATGGTTGCGATCATCCTGACACCAGCGCTGTGTGCTACGTTACTGAAAAAAGGTGACGCTGAATTTACGGATAAAAAAGGCTTCTTCGGTTGGTTTAACCGTAAATTTGATTCGATGACCGCAGGTTATGAGGCTGGTGTAGCCAAGTTGCTAAAACGCACTGGGCGCATGTTGTTGGTGTTTGTGGCAATGAGCGCTGGTGCGGGTTGGTTATTTATGAATCTGCCGACGTCTTTCCTACCAGATGAAGACCAAGGTACGGTGTTCTCGATGGCAATCTTGCCGCCGAACTCGACTCAAGAGCAGACAGAAAAAACACTCGATAAAGTGCGTAGCTATTTCTTGGAAGAAGAAAAAGACAACGTGAGATCCGTGTTTACCGTGGCTGGTTTTAGCTTTGCTGGTCAAGGTCAAAACATGGGTATGGCGTTTATTGGCTTGAAAGATTGGTCTGAGCGCGAAGCGCCGGGTTCGGATGCTGCATCTTTGACAGGCCGTGCTATGGGTTACTTCTCAACCATCAAAGAAGCCATGGTATTTGCGTTTGCACCTCCTGCCATCCAAGAGTTGGGTAACGCAACGGGTTTTGATTTCTATCTACAAGACTCCCTGAGCCTTGGTCACGAAGCATTAGTTGCCGCACAAGGGCAGTTACTGGGAATGGCAGCGCAGAATCCAAAACTAGTTGGTGTTCGTCCGAATGGCCAATCTGATGCGCCAATGTACCAAGTGCATGTAGATCACGTTAAATTGCGCGCGCTGGATGTCAGCATCAACGACGTGAACCAAATCCTATCCGCCGCTTGGGGTGGAGCGTATATCAACGACTACATTGACCGTGGTCGCGTTAAAAAAGTGATGGTGCAAAGTGACGCAGAGTTCCGTATGCAGCCAGAAGATTTTAACTCATGGTATGTACGTAATGCGCAAGGTGAAATGGTGCCGTTTTCGGCGTTTGCAAGTGGTGAATGGACGTATGGTTCACCACAGCTTCAACGTTTTAATGGCCTAGCCGCGATGAACATTCAAGGTGGTGCAGCTCCAGGTGTCAGTACGGGTGAAGCAATGGCTGAGATTGAAGCGATGGTTGAGCAGTTACCAGAGGGCTTTACGGTGAACTGGAACGGCATCTCTTATGAAGAGCGTTTGTCCGGCAACCAAGCTCCAATGTTGTACGCGTTGTCCATTTTGGTCGTGTTCCTAGTACTTGCTGCGTTGTATGAAAGCTGGTCTGTACCGCTTGCGGTCGTGTTGGTTGTACCTTTGGGCGTATTAGGCGCTGTGCTCGCAGTACTGGGTCGTGGAATGGACAACGACGTGTTCTTCCAAGTGAGTTTGTTAACCACAGTGGGTTTGGCAACGAAAAACGCGATTTTGATCGTTGAGTTCGCGAAAGAATATTACGAGAAAGGTGCAGGTCTGATTGAAGCTACACTGCACGCGGTGCGTGTGCGTCTTCGTCCAATCATCATGACGTCCTTGGCGTTTGGCTTGGGTGTGGTTCCGTTGGCAATCAGTGCTGGTGTGGGCTCTGCTGGTCAAAACGCGGTAGGTACTGGTGTGCTTGGCGGCATGATCAGTGCAACCTTGCTTGGTATCTTCTTTGTTCCGGTGTTCTTTGTTGTGGTAGAGCGTTTGTTTGATCGCCGTGCCCAAAAAGAAGCGCAGAAAGAGCGATCTCAAGAACTCGCTCCAGCAACGGAAAAGTCGGAGTAAGACTTCGTAAGCTTAACTGAGTTATACTAATAACAATAAACATAATAAAAGGGCGCGTAAGCGCTCTTTGTTTATGCTTTCAACTCGATGGTTTAATACGCCACCGATTTTGAATCAAGCCTAGGAAGAGCGATCACGTTTCGAATTCCTCATAAAAAGGTCAGAAAGCATAACATGAAGCCATAAGTTAAATAGGCGGCTATGAAAGAGCAAAAAATTTCACCAATCTCCGTTTTGGATCAAAGCCCAATGTTTGTCTCTGGGGTAATGCAACGGATGTATCGCAACCGAGCACAGGCAGAGTTATGTCGTCAAAATCAGATGACCTTAGAGATGGCCAGTGCGTTGGCAGCGTTAGAAGAGTTTCAGCCCATGAGTCAACAAGCGTTAGCCGATGCCGTTCTGACCGAACGAAGCGTTGCAAAGCGCATGGTCGATAACTTGGAAAAACGTGGTTTTGTGTGCGTTTCGAAGAGTGAGGCGAACCAACGACTGAAAATGCTCAGTTTGACGAAAGAAGGTGAAGTAACGATTAAGAAAGTTCATCAAATAATGAAGAACTTGCAGCGCGAATTCTTCTCTTGTTTATCAGAAGATGAGTCGGCAGAGTTTTTTCGTTTGGTAAGGAAAATGACATTAGCCAATCATTCGTAAGCGTCTTCTCTGCGTTAAATCTAAGCCTTTTTGTAAAGCCTCAGCTATGTTCTGAGGCTTTTTTATATCATTTTTCAGATTAAACCGTACGATTTTAGAACCACAATACCGAATGTGCAGGTGACGGTTGAAAGCACTGTTGTCAAAGCAATAATGTTGGCTGCCAGTACCGCATTTCCTCCCATTGAACGGGCCATGACGTAACTCGCTGCCGCAACGGGCGAGGCATTCATGAAGAATAAAATCCCCAACTCAATACCTCGAAAACCAACAAAATACGCGCCTAACGTGATAAACACTGGGGCAACAATCAACTTGTAACTGCTTGCAAACCAAGACGGGCCTTTTTCCTTTCTCATCAAACTAAAATCCAACGAGCCACCTGTACATAACAATGCGAGCGGCAACGTCATTTTCGACAGATAGTTACCCGCATCAATGACTACGTTTGGAACCGGAATCGACAACAAGTAGAAAAGCATACCTAAAACGATGGAGATGATAAGCGGGTTCTTCGTCAGTGTTCTTCCCATCATTTTTGCTGCTTGAGAGGCAGACGTAGCGCCTTTGGGTGACAGGCAGATCACCGCTTGAACGTTGTAGATAAACGTGGTGATGGCGACATAAAGAGCAGCTAATGCGACACCCAGTGAACCATAAGCATTCGCAACGTATGCAATGCCGATAATGCCAGTGTTGGCGCGAAACCCACCTTGAATCAACACGCCCTGATCGGGAGAAGACTTAAACAGAATAGAAACGGATATGTAGGTGAAAATAAAAAACAGAATACTCGCGACTACGCCGTAGTTGATGAAACCACTGGCGGCAGAAAAATCATGCTCAGAAGCCACAATACTGACAAACAACATGGCTGGCAGCGTGACCTTAAAAACCAGCTTAGAGCCTATTTCAATAAAGTTATCGTTGATGAGACCAAACCGTCTAAAGATAACGCCAAGCACCAACATTAAGCAGATGGGGCCGGTGATCGACAAAGAGAATTGCAACTGATGTAAAACAGAATCCATGTAAGTATCCGCAGCAAAAAAGAAAAAAGTCATTATTGTTTCGCTATTAAGCCACAAACTAGGGGGCGGGGAATAGGGAAGCGATGAAATTTTATTCTTATGTTGATTAGGATGTACGTTGCATTCCGATATGAGCCTAATATCTCAGTTTGACCAAGCTCGACTGGTCGAAGGTTGCATATATTGGTTTACTACTCCGACTTATCGCACTGGAGATAAAACAGAACTCCAGCGCCGACAAGTGAAATGAAGTTGAGCCGTGCTCATTCCTTGTGCGGCTCTGGTGGTGATAAATAGGAGTCCATCGATGAAAAGTAAACACAACAAAACCGTTCTATGTGCATTTGTTTCTGGTTCGGTATTTGGTGCTGTTCTCGTTATCGCAATGTCCTTGCCGATGTAATCGGGAAAATTTTCACACACTGCATTTTCTTCACATTGGGATTGAGCATTGTCTTAGTCCCTGTTAGCTTAAGACGCATGAACTTATTCTTCACACCTTCATCATCATACTTTTTCTGGTGGCGCTCTATGTAGAGCGGCGCGGAATTCTTACATTCTTACGCTGCTGGAAGGTAGCGAAGAGTGTCTTGTCTTTTTATCTCCAGTAGCGCTCTATTTTGACTAGGAGATAACCATGAACATCAAAGAAACGCATCAACAACGCGAAATCATTCTCACGGGCGACCGAGCTACAGGGCCTTTACACCTTGGTCATTACGTCGGTTCGTTACAACAGCGTGTGGCATTACAATCGGAGCATGACCAAACCATTCTGGTCGCCGATATGCAAGGCCTGACCGATAACGCGCACAATCCTTCAAAGGTATCTTCGAACATTCTAAACGTAGTCGCAGATTACCTTGCAGTTGGCATCGACCCCATTCAAACCACTATCTGTTTGCAATCTCAGCTGCCAGCCCTCGCAGAATTGACGATGTATTACAGCAACTTAGTTTCCATTGCTCGCTTAGAGCGTAACCCAACCGTAAAAAATGAAATTCAAAGCAAAGGTTTTGAGCGTTCAATTCCTGCAGGGTTCCTGACTTACCCAATTTCTCAAGCCGCTGATATAACGGGTTTTCGCGCTACACTTGTTCCGGTTGGGGATGATCAATTACCAATGCTTGAGCAAACGAATGAAATCGTGAGAAAGATTAACCACCTTGGCGGACAAGAGATCCTAAAAGAGTGCCGTCCGTTGCTTAGTGATGCGCCACGTTTACCGAGTACTGATGGCAAAAATAAAATGTCAAAAAGCATGGGTAATGCCATTAACTTAGGGGCGACTGAAAAGGAAATCTCAGCTGCAGTAAAATCCATGTACACCGACCCAAGCCATTTGCGCATCGAAGACCCTGGTCAAGTAGAAGGCAACATTGTGTTCACTTATCTCGATGCTTTTCACTCTGACAAAGAGCATGTCGAGCAACTCAAAGCGCACTATCGCCGTGGCGGGCTAGGAGATGGAACCACGAAAAAAGTATTGGAAGAATGCCTTCAAGAAATGCTGCGTCCGATCCGAGAGAAACGGGCGTTGTATTTGAACGACAAAGCGCAACTTATTGAGATTCTTAAACATGGCAGCCAAGTCTCTCGAGAAAAAACAGAACAAGTTTTGTCCGATGTTAAGAGTGTATTTGGCTTGAACTTGTTCTGAAATAGGTTCGGGAGCACAAAGTAAAAAGGCGCGAAAGCTAACCTGCTACGTGCCTTTTTTATGCGCACCTTATGAAGCAAAGAACTCGCGACGAAAATTCGCTATCTCTTGTTGATAGTAACGCTGCCAGTCAGATTCAGACCAACTCGAGTGGCTGGTGGCTCTTTGCGTTGCCAATCTGGATTCGAGCTGCTTTAGATCGGTTTGATAACTGCGAACTTGCTGCTTTTGTTTTGCTATTTGTTGTTCACGAGTGCGGATTTGGTTGCTTTCTTGTTCAGACAGATAGTTTTTCTGCAACTCTTGAATCAAGGTTTGTCTCTCGACCCCATTCATACTTGCAGGGATCAGAGCCACCGCTCGTTCATATTTTGTTTGGTTGCTGTCTAACCCCAAGGCATTTTCGTTCCCCTGCCATTCGGTGATTAAATCCTCGAATGCTTTCACGTAATCTTGAGCCGATACGGCGTCAAGTTGCTCGGCTTGTAAGCTGAAGTCGTAAAGTGCGAACTCATCGGCGAAAATAACCTCAGCGAGCTCTCCCCAAATCTTTCTCGCTTCGGACTTTAATAGTGCGATACGAGAGGCGAGCGGTTGCTGCTCATCAAACAACAAGTTGCCAACGCTTTGCTGCCAAAGACCATCGAGTTGATGGTAGTTCGCTAACAAATTAAAACGCTCTTCAGACAAATCTGTGGCCAGTTCATTAAGTTTGGATTCGCAATTGAGCTCGGACATACAGGTGTGCCAAAACGTCTCGATTTCTGCTTTCAATGCTCGACCTTTAGAACGGTTTAGTCGCTCTGCAAGATCTTGAATCTCAGTGGGCATATTGTCTGATTTTGAATTGGACTTTTGTGTACTGCTTTGGCGCTGGGGTGGCGTCGAATCACTATCAACCAATGCGACTGATTTATCCTGCAACTCCGAAGAAAGCTGCGTTAAGTGATCGCGTTCGTCGACATTGACTGAATACCAAACTATGCCCGCCAAAACGGCGGACACAGTGATTAGTAAGCTAAGCTTCATGGCTTGATCACGGCGCTGACAGGGAAGTGATCCGACAGGTTGTAATGTTTCCACAACCCCTCTGTCGTTGAACGTGGAACATCAACGCGGTTGTCGTTAAACGATTTCACGCCATATTCGTTGCTCACCATGACGTAATCGAGGTATTCCACATTTTCGCCACCAGATAGTGCTTCGCCTGCGAAGTTATTGATACGAGGGTCGAACGTAGACGCTGTATAGCCAGAGTATTGAGGCTCCATCGCACTTAGGTTTGCGATCATCTGCTGGTAATCTCCAGGGAACTTTAGCTTGTTTACATTAAAGTCACCATTGTAAACGACCGTTTCGTTATTCGGAATGTTGAGAGATTGCGCCATAGTGCGCATTTGTTGAAATTGACGCTGACGATACTCACGCGCTGTATCAGTATCGAAAGACGCGGTATGTGTAGCAAAAACATGGTAGGCCTGACCACCTTTGATGATCTCTGCGTAGTTTACGCCTTTATCAGCGAAACAATCGGTACCCGAACAATCTGGGAACACGTATTGTGCCTCGTTGACGATAGGGTAACGACTCACAATGACTACGCCTCCGTCGTAAACGTTGAAGCCATCTTTATCCAACATCTTCGTTTGGTATGGGTAATCTTTTGCAAGCTCACGTAAAAATGCATCACGACCACTAGCAAAAACCTCTTGCAATGCCAGTACGTCATAGCCTTTTACGTAATCGGGGATTAACTCGTAACGGTCACCAATATGTGACGCAATCGCAGGCAAGGCCCAAATGTTGTAAGTCATCAGTTTGAGATTTTGCTCGTTGTTATCGACGGTTTCAGCCACTTTGCTTGGTGTGACGGTATAGTACAAATCGTCATAACGCGCGGTGCTATCCGATTTAAACGCTAGCTCTGCACTGCGAGAGCCAAACGCCTCGGTATTTGAACGATGAATCGTGCGATCGTCTTTTAATGCCAAGTTCACGTCGGCGGCTGACAAACCGTACTCAATGGTCGAGTTGTACCAATGTCCTTCCATGACTTGGTGGAGTGTAATGCTTTCACCTTGCGGGTTAGATACGACAGTTTCAAAGCGATAGTTCTGACCCGATTTCACCCCTTCCCAACGATTAAAACTCAGTACGGGCTTTGTTTCCCAAGGGCCTAATACTTCTACGTGTTGCTGCCATTCTTCTCCGTATTGCAGCAAATCACTGCCATTGTGTTTGACCTGAATGGTTAATGGTTGGTCTGAGTTATTGGTGAGGTATACGTCCGTATCAGCCAAGCTCGGCAATGCTACTAAAGTGCTCAGCAAAAGACTCCACTGCGAAAATTTCATCTTGTTTATCCATGATTTGTGTTAGAGCAATCATTCTTATTTATAAATGTTACTCGAGCGTTAAAGATGGATGACAGCTTATGGTTCGATGAAAATAGTTCGCTATTTGTGACCTTGGTTCTAACTGAGTTGTAAACAAAATGAAGTTACAGGCGCGGTTTATACAGACGGAGAGGTAGGTTGAAATGGTGAGATTTAAAACTAAAAAGCCAGACTCACATCTGGCTTTTTAGTGACGGTTTAGCACGGCTAAGCAGGTATGCCACTGTGGAACTTGAAGTCTTCGTCGGGGGTTGAAATCAGCTCAGCTTCGATACGGCCGAAGTATGCAATACGCTCGCTGATATCTTTGCCTGCAATCTGCTCAGCCAGTACAAGGTAGTCTTGATAATGACGTGCTTCAGAGCGGAGTAGGGAAACATAAAACTTCGCAATGTCTTCATCCATGTGCGGCGCAAGTTTAGCGAAACGTTCACATGAGCGGGCTTCGATGTAAGCGCCGATAATGAGCTTATCGATAAGCGTCTCGGGCTCATGAGTCTTCATGTGTGAAATCAGCGTTTTTGCGTAGCGGCTTGCGGGAATGTTTTTGTATTCCACGCCACGGCTCCCCATTATTTCCAGCACTTGATAGAAGTGATGTAATTCTTCTTTGATCAAGAGAACCATTTTATCGATCAGATCTTGGCTATACGGCGAATCCGATTTTGCCATGATGGCTTTCGAAATATTGCTCTTACCTTTTAATGTCTCTAATGAGCCGATTTTTCGGTAAGCGAAATCTTCATATGGTTTGAACCAGTCAAGTAAGGCATGTGAACTGTCTTTATCTACTGCGTATTTGCGGATCAAGAACATGGCTGACTGACCTGCTTTAAGCTCGCACAGTAAGTGATCCAATAAAATGGTTTGCAAGTTTTCTGGTTTCTTTGCTTCTTCAACCCATTCGTTGGGTGTGCGGCATTGCAGAAATTGATTGATAGGAGCAAGAAGATCTTGATAGGCGTCGAGATTAATCATTTTATTTTTAGTACGTTACGTTCAAATTTGGTTCATCCAGAGCATAAGTAAAACGGAAATCTGGATAGAAAAAAGGCTGCAAACGCAGCCTTTAATCGGATAGGGCGAAAAGCTGGTGGGGATATTACCACTTTTTCTTCTCGCCGAAGAGTGCTTCCATGTCGTTGTCACGCTCTTTGTCTGCCATTTGCTGCATTTCTGCATCGCTTTTGTCTTGGCGTTTCTTGTCTAAGTCGCCAAGCATCTCTTCAAGCTTTTGTTTTGCTTGGATGGAGTACGGATCGCTTTTTGTACTCAGCGCATCGATGCCTTTGCGAAGCAGTTGTAACGCAGTACCCGGTTGGCCGCGAGCAATGGAATCGTTCGCTCGCTTAATCACGTTTTCGATGTTGATGCGAATTTGCATCGTTTCCAAACGCGCATTCTCGGTTACGTAAGTCTGGGTGTCTAATCGGCCTTTGTTGTGCTCGTTTCGAACGGTGTCACGCAGGCGCTTAACCAGCTTAAGCATCACGATGGCTTGCTTATCGCTGCTTGGCATTTTGAAAGAGGTACTTTCACCAGTCGGACCGTTTTCTTTTAGCTGTCCGATTTGCTGCTTCATATTCTCTATGCGTTGAGTGAGCTGCTTATTTTTCGGGTCAAGCTCATGCATGCTTTCTAGTGCATCAAGAATACGATTGTTTAGGCACAGCAGAAGCTCCTTACTAAAAGGAATATGGTGTGCGTGACCAATCAGTTCTTCAGTGCCATCAATAAGTGCAACATAGCGTGCCGATTCCTGCCTTTTGGCGGTTTCAACTTTAACCTTGTATTGCAACATGATGTTATAGCCTAGGATTAATACCAGTAGGATGGCTACCAAAGCGATTATTAAACCAATATTCATATCTTTGCGTCTGCTTTTACTTTTCTACGGCTAGCGTTCAAGAATACATGAATCTTATCTTACTCGGCACCTTATTTGTTTGATTATTTTGCCTCACCCACGTTTTCGTTACTGATAGAACCAACATCACTAAAATCGATGTTTTTATAAGCTCAACATTGTGCATATTGTTTCTCTGCTTAAGGTTATCAGCTATATGTTAGAAATTACTGTTCATTTCGTTGTGATCGCGTTATAACTAATCATTATATCGCTCGTAAGAGCGGTCAATTTAGTTATGACATTATTATCTCGTGAATGAGTAAGGGATTACGATGAAACTGCAGCAGCTGAAGTACATTGTTGAGGTTGTGAACCATAACCTAAACGTTTCTGCGACGGCAGAGAGTTTATACACCTCTCAGCCTGGTATTAGTAAGCAGGTTCGTTTACTAGAGGATGAGCTGGGAATCCAGATCTTCGAACGAAGTGGTAAACATTTAACGCAAGTGACACCAGCAGGTGAAGAGATAGTACGTATTTCCCAAGAAATCCTTGCTCGGGTTGAGAGTATCAAAGCGGTAGCGGGCGAGCATACTCACCCTGAAATGGGCACGTTAAATATTTCAACAACCCATACTCAAGCGCGCTATGCATTGCCCGATGTCATCAAAGGTTTTACGGCACGTTACCCTAAAGTGTCTTTGCACATGCATCAAGGTACGCCTTCTCAAATGTCTGAAGCGATTGCAAAAGGTACAGCCAACTTTGCGATTGCGACAGAAGCTCTCCATCTTTACCAAGATGCTATCATGTTGCCTTGTTACCACTGGAATCGCTCTATTGTGGTGCCAAAAGATCATCCGTTGGCGAAGAAAGACTTAGTTACTATTCACGATTTAGCTGCTTATCCTTTGGTGACTTATGTGTTTGGATTTACTGGTCGCTCTGAGTTAGATACCGCTTTCAACCGTGAAGGTTTGACGCCGCGAGTCGTGTTCACTGCAACCGATGCGGATGTGATTAAAACGTATGTGCGCATGGGTATCGGTGTTGGTGTGATTGCGAGCATGGCCGTCGATGAAGAGCAAGACCGAGATTTAGTTGCTATTGATGCGAGCCATTTGTTTGGTGCAAGTACAACAAGTATTGGTTTCCGCCGTGGCACGTTCCTGCGTTCTTACATGTTTGACTTTATGGAGCGTTTCGCACCGCACTTAACGCGCCCTGTTGTCGAACAGGCGATTTCTCTTAAGTCGAATGCTGAAATTGAAGAGATGTTTAAAGACATCGAGCTTCCGGTAAGATAACACTTCATTCAAGTGATGATTCCCCCTACAATCCATCCCAAATTGTAGGGGGGGCTATGCAAACGCAATTTCAATTTATTAATGACTGCTTAATTGAGCATCAACCATTATGGCGATTCGAGCCATTTCAAAGCAGCATTCAACCATCATTACCTTGGCAGGAAACGCACCCTCAGCTTTGCCAATGGTTAGAATCGCTTTCTCCCTCTCAAATAGAAACTCTCAAAGCTGACCCAGACCTTGCGTTGGCTGAAATCAGTGTGTTTTTGCCAGATTTACCATCCTTACTTAGGCATACACAGTTAGAGTCGATGGCATTAGATGGCCTAGCGCTAGAAAGAGGGTTAGACAGTGGAATCCCAGGGCGCAAGTTAGAACAGATCACAGCGATGGGGGAGGCAGCGATTCAATCTCATCAAGGTGAGGAATGGTTAGAGTGGTGCTCGGGTAAAGGATACTTAGGTCGGATCTTAACCACGCAAACCGATCAACCAGTGACCAGTTTTGAATATCAACAAGCGTTATGCGACTCCGGCCAACAAGCCGCGAATGAACATCATTGGAAAATGATCTTTATCCAAGGTGACGCGTTTGATCCTCAAACCAAGGCAGTATTCAAACCCACGCAACATGCTGTCGCACTGCATGCTTGTGGTGACCTTCATGTTCGGTTGATGGAATATGGAAGTGAAGCCGGCATCGCGGCGATGACGATTTCACCTTGCTGTTATCATTTGATTCAAAGCGAGACGTACCAAGCGTTATCCCAATCAGTACGAGCGTCTGAACTCATTTTGTCTAAGCATGAACTGCGCATTCCATTGCAACAGACGGTGACAGGCGGTGAACGTGTGCGTCGCCATCGTCAACAAGAGATGGTATTCAGGCTTGGTTTTGATTTACTGACACGTGAGATTTTGGGAGTTGATGAGTATCAACCCGTGCCAAGCATTCGAAAATCACAGTTAAGTGATGGTTTTGAGGCATTGTGTCTCTGGGCTGCGAAAGAAAAAGGTATCGAGATTAACCAAGCGATTGACTTTGCCGAGTTTGAAAAGCGGGCAATAAAACGTTTTTGGCATATGGAAAGAATGAGCTTAGTGCAACTGGTTTTTCAGCGACCTTTGGAGATCTGGCTCGCATTAGACAAAGTGCTTTATCTTGAAGAACGTGGTTATCGTGTTAGATTGGCAGAGTTTTGCCCTAAATCAGTTACGCCGAGAAATATTTTAATTTGTGCACATAAGAATTAGTTATTTTTTATATCTAAATCGACTATATGAAAAAGCCCACTTTACTGTGGGCTTTTGTAAACAAAACGTGACAAAATTGCTTAATTTTGTTGTTAGTTGAACATAGCGATAGCTTGTTCAGGATCTACATATTCAAGGTCAAAGCTTTCTGCGACTTCTTTACAAGTGACTTTACCGTGAATCACGTTTAGACCTTCTAGGAAGCCTTTGTCTTCCAGAAGAGCTTGTTGATAGCCTTTGTTTGCAAGTTTCACAATGTAAGGGAGAGTGGCATTATTCAATGCGAAAGTTGAAGTACGTGCAACTGCACCAGGCATGTTTGCTACACAGTAGTGAACGACATCATCAACCACGTAAGTAGGCTCGGCGTGTGTTGTCGCGTGAGATGTTTCGAAACAACCACCTTGGTCGATAGCTACGTCAACGATTGCTGCGCCTGGCTTCATCTTAGCAATATGCTCTTTTGTTACCAGTTTCGGAGCTGCCGCGCCTGGGATTAGAACTGCACCAATAACAAGGTCTGCTTCTAGAACATGCTTCTCGATAGCGTCTTCTGTAGAATAAATGATTTTCGCTTGGCCTTGGAATTCTTCATCCAGTTTACGCAGAGTGTCTACGTTGCGGTCAAGAATTGTTACGTCTGCGCGAAGGCCAACAGCCATACGAGCTGCGTTTGCACCAACGACACCACCACCAACGATAACGACTTTAGCAGGTTCAACACCAGGTACGCCTCCAAGAAGTAAACCACGACCACCGTGTGATTTTTCTAACGTTTGCGCACCCGCTTGGATAGACATCCGACCTGCCACTTCTGACATTGGTGCTAACAGTGGCAAACGACCCATATTATCTGTTACAGTCTCATAGGCTATACAGACAGCTTTGCTCTTGATTAGCTCATCAGTTTGTGGAAAATCTGGTGCTAGGTGTAAATAAGTAAATAAAATTTGCCCTTCGCGGAGCATTGCTCTCTCAACTGCTTGGGGTTCTTTTACTTTTACTATCATGTCTGCTTGCGCGAAAACGTCTGCAGCATGAGGGAGAATGGATGCGCCGACGGCGATGTAATCATCGTCTGAAAAACCAATGCCGGCACCTGCATTGGTCTCAACTAAAACTTGGTGGCCATGTGAGATGAGTTCTCTCACGCTAGCAGGGATCATACCCACACGGTATTCGTGGTTCTTGATTTCCTTAGGTACGCCAATGATCATCCTGTATCCTCTTTCTATAATGGTTGTAAAAACTATTTGTAGGGTGTTATTGTCGAATTTGTAACTAGTATAGTTATGGGTTTGTAAAATTTGGCACCAAATATTAAAAAGTTGTAGTATATTTTTTTGCAAGGAAGTAATAAGGTGGAATAAAAAATGGCAGACAACTATAAAAAGCCGTCCAAGGAACTAGACCGTATCGACCGCAACACTCTTAATGAACTGCAGAAAGACGGTCGTATTTCAAACGTTGAGCTTTCAAAACGTGTAGGACTTTCTCCAACGCCATGTTTGGAGCGTGTGCGTCGCTTAGAGCGTCAAGGCTACATCACAGGATATACTGCGCTACTTAATCCGCAGCTCCTAGATGCATCACTACTGGTATTCGTTGAGATTACGTTAAACCGTGGTGCGCCAGATGTGTTTGAACAGTTTAACTCAGCTGTTCAAAAGCTAGACGACATTCAAGAGTGTCATCTAGTTTCAGGTGACTTTGACTATCTTCTAAAGACCCGTGTATCTGATATGGGTGCTTACCGTCGACTACTTGGCGATACGTTACTACGTCTACCTGGCGTAAATGACACTCGCACCTACGTAGTTATGGAAGAAGTGAAACAATCTAACCAGCTTGTGATTAAAACTCGTTAATTTCTTGCAAAGAAAGCGGTATATGCTTCCGCTTTCGCCATAGAGTAATTGGGTTTTTCTCTTTGATATGGTTAAATCAATTTACCGAGCGGCTTGATGCCGCTCGGAATGTTTTGCAAATTCCTATTTCATTTCCATATTCAAGTTGATTTATGTTCAAAGAGAACGCAAAGAAAGTCGAAACCATCATTAAAACCAGTGAAGAGCCTCAGTCTTCACGCTTAAATGGCTTCCAACGCTTAAAAGAGTGCTGCTTTATCGTTGGCGTTCTTAGCTCGGTATTGCTCGCTGTAGCACTATTTACCTTTAGTCCAGCTGATCCATCTTGGTCCCAAACTGCATGGGGTGGGGAGATCGATAACGCTGGTGGCCTGTTTGGCGCATGGCTTGCCGACACTCTATTTTTCACTTTTGGCTCTCTCGCCTATCCGATTCCTTTCCTACTGGCTGCGGCTGCGTGGGTGATTTGTCGTAAGCGAGGGGAAGATGAGCCAATTGATTTTATGCTGTGGGGAACCCGTTTACTGGGCCTAACCGTTCTTATCATGACCAGTTGCGGCCTTGCCGATATTAACTTCGATGATATTTGGTACTTCTCATCGGGCGGTGTAGTAGGCGATGTTTTATCAAGCCTTGCTTTGCCGACGTTGAATGTACTGGGTACAACGCTCGTCCTTCTATTTCTGTGGGGGGCTGGTTTTACTCTGTTTACGGGGATTTCTTGGCTGAACATCGTCGAATGGCTTGGTGATCGCTCGTTAGCGGTATTGGCTGCCATCGCGAATAAGTTCAGAGGTTCAGAACAAGAGACGCTAGAGCCTCAGCTTGATGAGTTTGTTGAGGATAAAGTATCAACAAAACACGTTGAAGACGATCAACAAGACGACGAGACGCTTCCTCACTTAACGGCTTACGAAGTTGAAGAGCCAAAAGAGAAAGCGGCAGTACACGAATATCCTATATATATGCCGCAAGCCAAATCAGAAACGTCTACGGTAAAACCGACGCCAGAGCCCCAAACTCAACGAGTTGCGGCAGTAAATGCGACGCCAACGTATGTTGAACCAGAACCACAACTTAAAGCGGTCAGCACAGATAACGTGGATCCAATGGTTGAGCGTACCAAGCAGCTGAATGTAACCATCGAAGAGTTGGAAGCTGCAGCGCAGCAAGCAGATGATTGGGTGTCAGAAGAACAAACAAGCCAATCTTATGCGGATACAAACGCAGTCTATCAAGAACAGGTGCAAGCCAAGCATGAAGAGGTTGTTGAACACGATACGCCTCAACGAGAATCAAGCTATGAAGAGTATGAACAGTTTGCTGCTCAGCAAGAACAGCAACTCCATGTGGAACCAACGCCACACGAAGAGCCTGTTATTGACACTCGTGCGCTTGATGACATTACCGACCACGCTGAGCCAAGTGAACATATTGAACCAACCATCTCTGATTTTGATGTAGTAGATGAAGAGGAGGCATATGTTGCTCCTCAACCTCAGTCGCGTTCACCAGAGCCTCAACCTATAGTTCAACCACAATCGGTTTCTCAAATTCAACCAGAACAGACACCTGAGCCGAGTGTAGTGTTTGAACCAGCGCCACAAGAAGTTGAGGTTGAGGAAGTGCAAGATGGCGATCAAGATGTTGCCGCATTCCAAAGCATGGTATCCAGCGCGCAAGCAAAAGTTGCCGCGACGCAAAACCCATTCTTGATGAAGCAAGAACAGAATTTACCAGTGCCAGAAGAGCCGCTGCCAACACTTGAATTGCTTTACCATCCGGAAAAACGTGAAAACTTCATCGATCGTGAAGCGCTTGAGCAAGTCGCGCGTTTAGTCGAAAGCAAGCTTGCAGACTACAAAATTAAAGCTGACGTAGTCGGCATTTACCCAGGCCCAGTCATCACTCGATTCGAGCTCGATTTGGCGCCAGGTGTGAAAGTAAGTCGAATTTCTGGTCTGTCTATGGACTTGGCGCGTGCTCTATCGGCGATGGCGGTACGTGTTGTAGAGGTGATTCCAGGCAAACCTTATGTCGGTCTTGAGTTGCCAAACATGAGTCGTCAGACGGTTTATCTGTCAGACGTCATCAGCAGCCCTCAATTTGAGCAAGCTAAATCGCCAACGACGGTGGTACTTGGTCAAGATATCGCGGGTGAAGCTGTCATTGCTGACATCGCTAAAATGCCTCACGTACTTGTTGCAGGTACGACAGGTTCAGGTAAGTCGGTCGGTGTAAACGTCATGATCTTGAGTATGCTCTACAAAGCTTCTCCAGAAGATCTACGCTTCATAATGATCGACCCGAAAATGTTGGAGCTTTCTATTTACGAAGGTATCCCTCATCTTCTTGCCGAAGTTGTTACTGATATGAAAGACGCATCCAATGCTCTACGTTGGTGTGTGGGTGAAATGGAACGCCGTTACAAACTGATGTCGGCACTGGGTGTGCGTAACGTGAAAGGCTTTAACGAGAAGTTGAAGATGGCAGCTGAAGCCGGCCACCCAATTCACGATCCATTCTGGCAAGAAGGCGACAGTATGGATACAGAACCGCCGTTGCTTGAGAAATTGCCATACATCGTCGTTGTTGTTGACGAATTTGCCGACCTTATGATGGTTGTGGGTAAAAAGGTTGAAGAACTGATTGCTCGTTTGGCTCAGAAAGCGCGTGCGGCTGGTATTCACTTGATTCTTGCAACTCAGCGTCCATCGGTTGACGTTATTACGGGTCTGATTAAAGCAAACATTCCAACACGCGTGGCGTTTACTGTATCAACGAAGACGGACTCGCGTACTATCCTTGACCAAGGCGGCGCGGAATCGCTACTTGGTATGGGTGACATGCTGTACTTGCCTCCAGGTTCTAGCCATACGATTCGTGTTCACGGCGCATTTGCATCGGATGATGATGTACATGCTGTGGTGAACAACTGGAAGGCGCGTGGTAAGCCAAACTACATCGATGAAATCATCAGTGGCGACCAAGGCCCAGAAAGTTTGCTTCCGGGCGAACAAATGGAATCAGATGAAGAGATGGATCCATTGTTTGATCAGGTGGTTGAGCACGTGGTTCAGTCGCGCCGTGGTTCGGTTTCTGGCGTGCAGCGTCGATTCAAAATCGGTTATAACCGTGCCGCACGAATTGTCGAGCAGCTTGAGGCTCAAGGCATCGTGAGTGCGCCGGGTCACAATGGTAACCGTGAAGTCTTGGCTCCTGCGCCACCAAAAGATTAATGAACTTGTTTTACTCACCTTAGTCCAACTGAGGTGAGTAACTTTAGGTCTTTGACCCTCTGATAGGTATCTGAATGAAAAAACGATTTTCAGCGAAACTTTTCTCAGCGCTAGTTTTAAGCATTTCTTTCTTCTCTGCTGCAAATGCAGCCTCTCCAAAAGATGAACTGAACAAACGCCTCGCGATGAATGAGGGCTTCAGTGCCGATTTCTCTCAGCAAGTGATCAGCCCTGAAGGGAAAACGGTCATGGAAGGGGAAGGCACGGTTGAAATCGCTCGTCCAAGCCTGTTCCGTTGGAGCACGACATTCCCAGATGAGAACTTGCTGGTTTCAGACGGTAAAACTTTGTGGTACTACAGCCCGTTTATTGAGCAAGTCAGCATTTACTGGCAAGAGCAAGCGACCGAGCAAACACCATTTGTGCTCTTAACTCGCAACAGAGCAAGTGATTGGGATAATTATAAGATCTCCCAGAAAGGGAATGAATTTACGCTTATCCCAACTGCAGTAGACTCTACTCAAGGTCAGTTCCAGATCAATATTGACGCGAAAGGCGTAGTGAAAGGCTTTAACGTCATCGAGCAAGATGGCCAGAAAGGGCTCTTTACATTCAGTAATGTTAAGCTTGGCAAACCAAAAGCAGACAGATTTACGTTCACAGTTCCAAAAGGCGTGGAAGTGGACGATCAAAGGAATTAATAGGTAGTGAGTAATTACACATTAGATTTCTCGGGGGACGAAGATTTTCGTCCCCTTGCTGCTCGTATGAGACCGCAAACTATTGAGCAGTACATCGGTCAGCAACACATTCTTGGCCCGGGTAAACCCCTGCGTCGCGCGTTAGAGGCTGGCCATGTCCACTCAATGATCCTTTGGGGTCCTCCTGGTACAGGTAAAACCACGTTAGCGGAAGTCGCTGCTAATTACGCCAATGCGGAAGTTGAACGCGTGTCTGCGGTGACGTCCGGTGTGAAAGAGATTCGTGCTGCAATCGAAAAAGCGCGCGAGAACAAAATGGCGGGTCGCCGCACCATCTTGTTTGTGGATGAGGTCCATCGCTTCAACAAATCGCAACAAGATGCGTTCTTACCACATATTGAAGATGGAACCGTCACGTTTATTGGCGCAACGACAGAGAACCCGTCTTTCGAACTGAACAACGCATTGTTGTCTCGTGCTCGAGTCTACAAGCTGACTTCACTGGATAAAGAAGAGATCTCACTCGCACTAAATCAAGCGATTAACGACAAAGAACGAGGGCTGGGCAATACGCCAGCGAACTTTGCTGATAATGTGTTAGACCGTCTAGCCGAGTTGGTGAACGGTGATGCTCGCATGTCTCTTAACTACCTTGAGCTTCTCTACGATATGGCAGAAGAGAATGATCAAGGTGAAAAAGAGATAACACTCAAACTGCTTGCTGAAGTAGCCGGGGAGAAAGTCTCTCGCTTCGATAATAAAGGCGACATTTGGTACGATTTGATCTCCGCTGTGCACAAATCTATTCGTGGATCAAACCCAGATGCCGCTTTGTATTGGGCTGCTCGTATGATAGCTGCAGGTTGTGATCCACTTTACATTGCCCGCCGATTACTTGCGATAGCATCGGAAGATGTCGGCAATGCGGACCCTAGAGCCATGCAAGTTGCACTCTCCGCGTGGGACTGTTTTACACGTGTTGGTCCAGCAGAAGGTGAGCGTGCGATTGCTCAAGCAATTGTTTATCTCGCGTGCGCTCCAAAGAGTAATGCCGTTTATGTTGCTTGGAAACAAGCGCTCACTGACGCACATAACTTGCCTGAATATGAAGTGCCGCATCACTTGCGTAATGCACCCACCAGTCTGATGAAAGACATGGGCTATGGCGCAGAATATCGATATGCTCACGACGAGCCGGGTGCTTATGCAGCGGGTGAGCAATATTTGCCACCAGAAATGGCGGATCGTAAGTACTATCAGCCGACAAATCGCGGTCTAGAAACCAAAATCGGCGAAAAGTTAGATTACTTGGCTAAATTAGACGCAAATAGCCAACAAAAGCGCTATGAAAAGTAGGCGTTTTTGGATACATTTGTTCAGTAAATTTTTTTAACGCGTACGCTTGGAAAGTGCGCGTGATTTCACAACAAAAAGCATAGGATTAACAATGCTGGATTCTAAATTACTTCGTACAGAGCTGGATGAAACAGCTGCTAAACTGGCGCGTCGTGGCTTTAAGCTAGACGTAGAGACTATTCGTAAACTTGAAGAACAACGTAAGTCCATTCAAGTAGAAGTAGAAAATTTACAATCCACGCGTAACTCCATCTCCAAGCAAATCGGCCAAAAAATGGCGGCTGGCGACAAAGAAGGCGCAGAAGAGATCAAGAAACAAATCGGTACTCTAGGTAGCGATCTTGACGCGAAGAAAGTTGAACTTGAGCAAGTAATGGCTCAACTAGACGAATTCACGCTTTCTGTACCAAACATCCCAGCAGATGAAGTGCCAGATGGCAAAGACGAAAATGACAACGTTGAAATCTCTCGTTGGGGTGAGCCTAAGACTTACGACTTCGATTTGAAAGACCACGTTGACCTAGGCGAAATGGGTGGTGGTCTAGACTTCGCAAGTGCAGTTAAGATCACTGGCGCACGTTTCATCGTGATGAAAGGTCAATTTGCTCGTCTACACCGTGCAATTGCTCAGTTCATGCTAGATCTTCATACAGAAGAACATGGCTACACAGAAATGTACGTACCTTACCTAGTGAACTCTGACAGCCTATTCGGTACTGGTCAGCTTCCTAAGTTCGGTAAAGATCTTTTCCACACTGAGCCTCTAGCGGAAAAAGTAAACGACGAAGAGCCACGTAAACTGTCTCTAATCCCTACAGCAGAAGTACCAGTAACGAACCTAGTTCGTGACACTATCACTGACGAAGCGGATCTACCTATCAAGATGACAGCGCACACGCCATGTTTCCGTTCAGAAGCGGGTTCATACGGTCGTGATACTCGTGGTCTGATTCGTATGCACCAGTTCGACAAAGTTGAGCTAGTACAAATCACGAAGCCAGAAGATTCAATGAACGCGCTAGAAGAGCTAACAGGTCACGCTGAGAAAGTTCTACAACTTCTTGAACTTCCTTACCGTAAAGTCGTTCTATGTACAGGCGACATGGGCTTCGGCGCTCGTAAAACTTACGACCTAGAAGTTTGGGTTCCTGCTCAAGAAACTTACCGTGAAATCTCTTCATGTTCTAACATGTGGGACTTCCAAGCTCGTCGTATGCAAGCGCGTTTCCGTCGTAAAGGCGAGAAGAAACCTGAGCTTGTACACACGCTAAACGGTTCTGGTCTAGCTGTTGGTCGTACCATGGTTGCTATCCTAGAAAACAACCAAGAAGCAGACGGTCGCATTGCAATCCCTGCAGTACTTCAGAAGTACATGGGCGGCGCAACGCACATCGGTTAATTCATTAGCCACTAGAACATCAAAACCCAGCCTCAGCGCTGGGTTTTTTGTTATCTGCGTCGAGTGAAAATACGTTGTTATGTAGATAGCGCACGCAATAGTGAAGAGCTCGCCCAGAATTTGACAGGATGTGATAAATGATATTTTCTAAGCGGTTTTAAAATGACAAGCTAACGGCCTTATTTGTCCTTGTTGTTAAACGTTATGCCATTAAATCATCTTTCTTTGCTTGTTATTTTTCCTCTTACCTTGCTCGTTAGCGAGAGTGTTATCGCAAGTAAACTTATCCAGCCTCAATATCTAGATAGTGAGCGAACCGACCTCTTTTTCGCACGCGAAATAGCGCAGCCTTCCCAAGAAAATATAGATATGCACAATTCATTCGACTGGGGATATGAGCTTGAGTTGAGTCGTACATCTGGCGAAACAAAATCGGTATCTAATTGCAAAGACCTGACTACAGCAAACTTAGCGGGTTTTACTGCGGCCAAAGCCTATGAATACGGCGCGTTTAAAGCGTATTTAATGCAGTGTCAAACATGGAGTGAGATGGCAAAGTTAGCTGCCTCTAAGCGCTCATTTATATCGAAATTGAAGTTAGACGATAACTTTCCTAAATTCGCTCCAAGTGCACTTGCTTTTGTTATATCTGACGAAAGTGAGGAGAAAGTAAAGACACTACCAACGTGGGATGAAGCAGACCATATCCAAAGTACTCGAGTCGTCAGTGAAGTGAGAGCAGAGTACTTCGACGCGACCGGTGGTTTTCAAGTCATCACGGTTGTAGCAAAAGGTGATTACAACGCTGACGGCATCGAGGATATCGTTATTGAGAAAGAAAATAGTGTACTCAGTGGCTCGTATTCTTCTTCACACGGATATGTATTAACTCGCATGTCTGAGCAAGCTTCATTTACTGTGCTGGCTGAATGGTAATGAAACTCATGGCGGTTATTTGGTTCTTAGCTGTTGCCATGGTGAGCACGTTTGCTCTCGCAGACACTCCGCCTAGAAAAGTCTTTGAATGCACGGTAAGCTAAACTACGAAGCTTAGTATATCGATAGACCAAGATAAGGAAGGGCTTCACTTTAAAGAGTTTATTGCCAATCGAAGTCAGCTTTCCCAATGTATAAGACCTCAAGATTATCACGTTAGACACTATCACCGAGCGTTAGTGGATGAAAAGTCACTGGAATTTAGTATTGGTGAACGTGTCATATTAGTCAGTGAGTACTTTAGCGAGGAGTTTAATGAGGTACAGAGAACACTCAGTGTTACTTTTAGGCAGTCAGGGAAAACAGAGTATTTTGAGTGTGAAGAAGGGAGTATTAGTAACCTTGCATTGCTTTTCAAAGAGAGCACAGAGTAGTTGAATGCATAATTATTACCAGGGTGTAATAGTGTTTTCTAATTCACCCTAATTATCTTGTTATTTGTAATCGATATAATCATCCCCCTTACCACGGTAAGTAGATTTTCTCATTCAAGTAACGAGGAGGGCTTATGGCCGTAGGGTGGGCAAGTGACGATAGCGTTAGCCAACAAATTCAAAATACCATCGACGACGAGATTTCCCGTGTTCGTGGCAATATTAAAGGGGGCGAAAGTGCTCACTATTGTGATGAATGTGGAGACGAGATACCTGAAGCGCGTCGAGTTGCAATGAAAGGTGTTCGTCTTTGTATCGAATGTCAGTCAACAATCGAATTGGTGTCTCAACGCCAAGCATTATTTAATCGACGAGCGAGTAAAGACAGTCAACTTAGATAGCTTTGCTGTTCTTGTAAATAAAGAGACGGTTTGAGTCTCATACTCAAACCGTTTTCGTGTTGAGTTGAACTATGAAGCGAAGCAGTCTTTACGTTGCAACGCTGCATCAATCGCATTAATTAACTTTTCAATATCTTCTGGTTTGCTGATGAATGGCGGCATCATATAAATCAGTTTGCCAAATGGACGAATCCAAACACCGTGCTCAACAAACAGTGCTTGGATGGTTTCCATATTCACTGGGCGATGCGTTTCTACGACGCCAATGGCACCCAACCAACGGGTGTTCTTCACCAAGTCGTATTCTTCAAGTTTTGGCAGTAATTCAAAAAACAGCATTTCGATTTGCTGGGTTTGCTGCTGCCAGTCACCTTGTTCGATCAATTCTAAACTCGCCGTTGCTACAGCGCAGGCGAGGGGATTACCCATAAAGGTTGGTCCGTGCATGAAACAACCTGCGTCACCACCACAAACCGTGTCAGCGACATGTTTACTCGCCAGCGTCGCTGAAAGGGTCATGTAGCCGCCTGTGAGTGCTTTGCCGACGCACAGAATGTCTGGTTGAATATCTGCGTGTTCGCAGGCAAACAATTTGCCAGTGCGTCCAAACCCTGTTGCGATTTCATCCGCAATCAATAACAAGTCATATTTATCACAAAGCCTACGCACGCCTTTGAGAAATTCTGGATGGTAGATACGCATGCCGCCCGCACCTTGAACGATAGGCTCTAGGATCACCGCTGCAAGCTCTTGATGGTGCGAGTCAATCTTGTGTTCAAAGTCAGCAAGGTCTTCTGGCTTCCACTCATCCCAATAACCACAAGTTGGTGACTCCGCAAAGATATGCTCAGGTAAAAAGCCTTTGTAGAGAGAGTGCATTGAGTTATCTGGATCGGTAACCGACATGGCTGCAAAGGTGTCACCGTGATAACCGTGGCGCAAAGTCAGAAACTTCGGTCGGCGTTCTCCCTTCGCATGCCAATATTGCAGAGCCATTTTTAAGCTAACTTCTACGGCAACGGAACCTGAATCGGCAAGGAATACATGCTCAAGGTTATTTGGTGCGAGGGACAGCAACTTCTTACACAAACTAATTGCAGGCTGGTGGGTAATCCCGCCAAACATGACATGTGACACTTGATCGATTTGCTGGTGAGCCGCTTGATTTAGGTGGGGATGGTTATAGCCATGGATAGTCGACCACCAAGAAGACATGCCATCGACAAGCTCTGTCCCATCTTTCAATTTAATGTGTACACCATTTGCTGAGGCCACTGGGTAGCAGGTCAGAGGTGTCAACGTTGAAGTGTAAGGATGCCAGATGTGATGGCGGTCGAAGGCGAGATCCATGTTCTATTCCAATAGTTGTTAAGGTTAAAAAATAAACCAATGTAAACTTCGTTGTTTCTTGTTGTGTTGACAGTTTATCGAGACTAAGTAGACTGTCAACACAACAAAAAAGTGATTAAAGGAATACACGTGGAAGTTCGTCATAACTGGACGCATGCTGAAGTGCGCGATCTCATGGAAAAGCCATTCATGGATCTCCTATTTGAAGCGCAGCTTGTTCATCGTCAATACCAACAAACCAACCATGTTCAAGTAAGCACGCTTCTGTCGATTAAGACGGGTGCTTGTCCAGAAGATTGTAAGTACTGTCCTCAGAGCGCTCGTTACACCACAGACATCGAAAAAGAGCGTCTGATGGAAGTCGAACGTGTACTCGACGCTGCTCAAAAAGCGAAAAATGCAGGTTCGACGCGATTCTGCATGGGCGCAGCGTGGAAGAACCCGAAAGAGCGCGACATGCCGCATTTGACCGATATGATCAAAGGCGTAAAAGACATGGGTTTGGAAACGTGTATGACGTTAGGTATGTTAACGCCAGAGCAGGCGAAGCAGCTGGCAAACGCGGGTCTGGATTACTATAACCACAACCTAGATACGTCGCCTGAGTTCTACGGCAACATCATTACCACTCGTACTTACCAAGACCGTTTGGATACGCTGTCTCACGTTCGTGATGCTGGTATGAAGATTTGTTCTGGCGGTATCATCGGCATGGGTGAAAGTGCCAATGATCGTGCAGGTTTGTTGGTTGAATTGGCGAATCTTCCTACACACCCTGAGAGCGTGCCAATCAATATGCTGGTAAAAGTGAAGGGTACACCGCTGGAGACTGTGGACGATGTTGAGCCATTCGACTTTATCCGCCTGATTGCGATCGCACGAATCATGATGCCTCAATCGGCTGTGCGTTTGTCTGCTGGTCGCGAAAACATGAACGAACAGATGCAAGCGCTGTGTTTTATGGCAGGTGCAAACTCAGTATTCTACGGCTGCAAACTTCTAACGACCCCAAACCCTTCTGAAGACAAAGACATGATGCTGTTTAAGAAGCTGGGTATTAACAGCCAAGAAGTGTCTCAAAAACCTGATGAAATCGAAGAAAACGAATTGCTGGATCGCGTGGTAGAGCGCGTTGCTGCACGTCCAACTAAAGACGATCTTTTCTACGATGCCAGCGTTTAAATCTCGAATCGAATCTGCTCTTTCTGCTCGTAAAGCGCGAGGGTTGAATCGTTCAATGAATGTGGTATTTGCCGGAAACCAATCGATTTTAGAACATGATGGCAGACGCTACATCAACTTCTCAAGCAACGATTATTTGGGCTTAGCCAATGACCAAGCGCTTGTACGTGCTTGGCAGCAAGGTCTGAGCGTTTATGGCAGTGGCAGTGGGGCATCACCCATGGTCACTGGCTTCAGTGCTGCGCACAGCAACTTAGAAGCGGCGTTAACTGAATGGTTGGGCTTCGAGAGGGCGGTATTATTTGGTTCTGGTTTCAGTGCTAATCAAGCGTTGCTTTTTACCCTGCTAGAAAAATCAGACGTATTGATTCAAGACCGATTAAACCACGCATCTTTGATGGAAGCAGGGTCACTGTCAACGGCGAAAATGAAGCGTTTTAAGCACAATGACATTAAGCATTTAGAAACGCTGTTTACTAACGAAGGCAATCATCTGGTCGTGACTGAAGGTGTCTTCAGTATGGACGGCGATTGCGCGCCGTTGAAAGACATTGCGGAAGTAGCTCGCTTACGTAATGCATGGTTAGCAGTGGATGACGCTCACGGTATTGGCGTGCTCGGCGAATCGGGTGGAGGCTCTTGTGAACTTGCTAATGTTAAACCAGAGATTTTAGTCGTGACCTTCGGTAAAGCGTTTGGTATGTCCGGCGCGGCGATTTTGTGTGATCAAGCAACGGGTGACTTTTTGACCCAGTTTGCTCGTCACCATGTGTATTCAACAGCAATGCCACCTGCGCAGGCCTACGCGTTGACACATGCGGTTTCTATGATTCAAGAGCAGTCTTGGCGACGCGAAAAGCTGGCGGAGCTAAATGAGGTTTATCAAACGAATCTAAGTGGTCTGGATGGCTTTGTTGAAACAGATACCCCGATCAAGCCATTTGTTATTGGCGAATCAGAACTTGCTTTGCAGGTTGCGAATGCTTGTCGACAAAATGGCATATGGGTCACCGCGATTCGTCCACCAACCGTTCCGAAAGGTACCTCACGCCTTCGTATCACGCTCACTGCGAACCATAGTACAGAACAAGTTAAAACGCTTTCAATCGCATTGAAACAAGCATTAGGAGCGCTGTAATGGATAATGCCGAAAACATGGTGTTGGACAACGTACACCAAGACAAAGAGGCGATTGCTTCGTCTTTTGGCAAAGCGGCTGACACCTATGACAAACATGCGGCATTTCAACGAGATGTTGGCCATCGTTTGTTGGAAAAGCTCCCAAGCGATCTTACCAACAAGCGCGTTTTGGACTTGGGGTGTGGAACCGGATATTTTTCTCAGTTATTGCTAGAGCGAGGCGGAAGTGTTGTTTGTGCCGATCTTTCGCAAGGAATGTTGGACAAAGCGCGCGAGCGTTGTGGTGACCATAATGTTCGTTATGTGGTAGCAGACGCGGAAAGCTTGCCATTCGAGGATGCTAGTTTTGACTATGTGTTTTCAAGTCTCGCGCTACAGTGGTGTGTCGATTTAAGTTATCCGTTGAGAGAAATTCGCCGAATATTAGCTGCTAATGGGAAAGGGTGTTTCTCAACACTAGTTGATGGCTCGCTATGCGAACTGCGTGATTCGTGGGCAAAAATTGACACATATCAACACGTGAATAACTTTATTACTCTCAATCAGGTAAAAATTGCGTTAGCGCAATCTCGATGCCATAACCATCATCTAGACTCGACCACCATCACAGTTTGGTACGACTCAGCATTTTCTGTTATGCGTGATCTCAAAGGTATTGGTGCAAATCACGTAAGCGGGCGCTCACATGGTCTAACAAGTCGTCGTACTTTGTTGCAAGTCGAGCGCGCGTACCAAGCATTCAAAAACGATCAAGGTCTTCTACCTGCAACTTATCAGGTTTGTTTTGGAGTCATACATTTATGATTGATGCATTTTTTATTGCTGGTACGGATACTGATGTAGGCAAAACGGTGGCGTCGAAAGCCGTTTTGCAAGCACTCGCAGCAAAAGGACTAAATACCATTGGCTACAAACCAGTGGCTGCAGGAAGCGAAAAAACAGAGCAAGGTTGGCGCAATTCAGATGCACTGCACTTGCAAAAAGCCGCAACCTTAGAAGTGGCTTATGAAGATGTGAACCCATACGCTTTGGAATTACCAGCTTCTCCTCACATCGCAGCCAAGCACGAGCAGGTTGAAATCGAATACGATTTGCTGAGTGAAAAGCTCGCTCAACATAAAGAGCAAGCCGATGTTGTATTGGTAGAAGGTGCTGGTGGTTGGCGTGTTCCTGTGTCAGACACAGACAGCTTGTCTACTTGGGTACAGCAAGAGCAGCTACCAGTGGTACTTGTCGTGGGTATTAAACTGGGTTGTTTGAGCCACGCTTTATTAACGGCGGAAATCATCAAAGCAGATGGTCTAAACCTAGTGGGTTGGATTGCGAACCGAGTTAACCCAGGCACAGAGCATTACGCGGACATTATTGAAATGCTTGAATCGCGCATTGATGCACCGAAGTTAGGTGAGATCCCTTACATTCCAAGTGCGAAGCGCAAAGAGTTGGGTAAATACATTAACGTTGAGCCATTACTGAACATCGATTAAGAGCATTTCTTGTAAACGTACTCAAAACCAAAGGGCTGCAATTTGCAGCCCTTTCTATTGGTGTAGCTTAATAAGATTACTGCTACTTTTCTTGGCTAAGTCCCATCAGCGCTTGCTGTGTCTCAGCAACACGTTTAGACAAGTGATGATCGGTTGAAATACCGAGTTGCTGTTTGGCCTCATCCTCTGAGATCCCTAGGTGACAACGTAGTAAATCGATAGCCATTTGATAGTCGTTAGTTTCTACCATGATATTTCCCTCAAGACATGGAAGTTTCGAGCTTCAATAACGCTCTTAGAGCGTGCTCTGTTTTGTTCATCTTGCTTGAATCTAGCATGTTCATTTGTCATCACAATAAGACCAAAGTCTATACTTAGCCTAAGGTGCTGTTTTTAGGTTGGTAACTTGTTTATGATTTTTCAGTCTCGAAAACAAATGTTGCAATTTATTGCTTAACCTTGTTTTTATCGCGGATAGACTATATCTATAACGCAACGGAGCACGAAACTAAGTGGAATCGGCTTTTATAGCGTTTGATTTCCCTTAAAAGATGTTCCATATAACAATCCGTTTTAAAAAAACGATAAGCTTCCTCGGAGAAAAGTAATGAAGCGAATTATGTTATTCCTAGCAACTAACCTAGCTGTTGTGCTGGTTCTTAGTGTTGTTCTGAATATTGTTTACGCGACCACTGGAATGCAACCAGGCAGTCTGTCTGGTTTACTTGTCATGGCAGCCGTATTTGGCTTTGGTGGCGCATTGATTTCGTTAATGATGTCAAAGGGCATGGCACTACGCTCAGTTGGCGGCATGGTGATTGAAAGCCCACGTAACGAAACAGAGCATTGGTTGCTTGAGACGGTAGGCCGTCAAGCGCAACAAGCGGGCATTGGTATGCCAACAGTAGCGATTTATGATTCTGCAGACATCAACGCATTCGCGACAGGGGCTAAGCGTGATGATTCACTGGTTGCTGTATCGACTGGTCTTCTACACAACATGACGCGTGATGAAGCTGAAGCCGTTCTGGCGCACGAAGTGAGCCACATTGCGAATGGTGACATGGTCACGATGACGCTAATGCAAGGTGTTGTGAACACGTTTGTTATCTTCCTATCGCGTTTTATCGCCAATATCGTGGCATCGAACGACGATGAAGAAGGACAAGGCACGAACATGATGGTGTACTTTGGTGTGTCTATGGTGTTGGAACTTGTCTTTGGTTTCTTAGCAAGCTTCATCACTATGTGGTACAGCCGTCACCGTGAATTCCATGCCGATGCAGGTGCAGCGCGTTTAGTAGGTAAAGAGAAAATGATTGCTGCTCTTGAGCGTTTGAAGATGAGCCAAGAATCGAAACTCGATGGCACAATGATGGCGTTCGGTATCAACGGTAAGCAGTCTCTAACAGAGCTACTGATGAGCCACCCACCACTAGATAAACGTATTGCGGCGCTACGTAACCAGTAATACGACTTACATAGTTTTTTGAAAAGGCTTGGTTTTTACCAAGCCTTTTTTTTGCCTGATGATCGCTCACCAATTTGATTACGTACTACTTTCTAAAAATCAAAGCGCAGAAACAAAGTTATACAAGTTTTTTTTTGTACAACTTTTTCTAATTGGTCTATCTTGTACATGTAATATTTTTGTACAACCATAAGTGACATTTGGGAGCGAAAGAATGGACATACAGTCGGTTGGAGACATTTACCAGAAGCTTAACAAAGCGAACCTGCATCTTCTGAAAGACGTTTATCACCAAGATGTGGTGTTTGAAGATTCGGCTCATCGCTTAGAAGGACTGCCTGCTCTTTCAGATTATTTCCAGTCATTGTACGCGAATGTGATTCGCTGTGATTTCATCATCCATGATCATCAGCAGGTTGGGGACACGGGTTTCCTGACTTGGACTATGGATCTTCAACATCCGAAATTACACAAAGGGGCTCCAATCGCTGTGAGCGGTGTTTCCCACATGAAGTTCTCCGATGGCCAAGTCATTTATCACCGAGATTACTTTGATTTGGGTGAAATGCTTTATGAGCATTTGCCTTTGCTTGGCTCTGTCATCAAAACCATTAAGCAAAGGTTGGGGCGATGAATAGTGTCGTTTTAATTACGGGGGCGACCTCCGGGATAGGTAAACAGCTGGCTGTCGATTTTGCTGAGTCTGGTTGGCGTGTCATCGCATGTGGACGCAATGAAGCTGTACTTGCTGAGCTAGCGGCAACATCTTCATCTATTGAAACGCTGAAGTTTGATGTAACCGATTATGAGGAGACGAAGCGAGTGCTGTCTTCGCTTAAGACGATTCCAGATACATGGATCTTCAACGCGGGTGATTGCGAATACATGGATGATGGCATTGTAGATGCGCAACTTATGGCGCGCGTGATGAATGTTAATGTCGTAGGTGTAGCTAACTGTATAGAAGCTTGCCAACCGTATTTTCAGCGAGGGCACCGCGTTGTCATTGTTGGCTCCATTGCCTCCGAAGTCGCGCTGCCAAGAGCGGAAGCGTATGGCGCGTCAAAAGCGGCAGTGAGCTACTTTGCGCGCACGCTCGCTGTGGATTTTAAGAAGAAAGGCATCAAAGTGATTACTGTGTTTCCTGGGTTTGTTGAAACGCCCCTAACGGATAAAAACACCTTTGAGATGCCTATGATCATTTCAACCAAGCAAGCGTCTCAATTATTGAGAAGGCAGCTGGCGGCGAATAAAAGCCACATTTATTTTCCGGCGAGATTTACAGGCATTCTCCGCTTTATCTCGTTGCTTCCATACAGTTGGCAAGCAAGGCTGACGGCTAAACTCGTATCTTAAAAGGAAGAAGCATGAAAATCGCTATTGTAGGCACTGGAATTTCTGGACTGACATGTGGGTACTATCTGCACCAACAACACGATATCACTTTGTTCGAAGCCAACGATTATATTGGTGGTCATACGGCTACGGTTGATGTACGTGTCGGGAATGAGGATTATGCGATTGATACAGGGTTCATTGTATACAACGACCGTACATATCCAAATTTTATCAAAATGATGAACGAAATTGGCGTGGAAGGTATTCCGACGCAAATGAGTTTAAGCGTGAGAAACGATGGCAACGGTTTGGAATATAATGGCCACACATTAACAACATTGTTCGCACAAAAGCGAAATTGGTTTAACCCAAAATTCTATCGCTTTATTCTTGAGATTTTACGCTTCAATAAATTAGCAAAAGCGTCCGCTACTGAGCAAATATCGAGTTCTCAAACGCTGGGTGCATTTTTGGATGAGCACCAGTTTAGTGATTTCTTTTCTGACAACTATATTCTGCCAATGGGCGCGGCGATTTGGTCATCTTCCCTCGCTGATATGCGTGCATTTCCATTGATGTTCTTCTTACGCTTTTTCCTCAATCACGGTTTGTTAGACGTGACGAATCGTCCGCAATGGTACGTTATCAAGGGTGGTTCACGTGCTTATATTCCACCTTTAACGCAAGGATTTGCAGACAAGATTAGACTGAATAGTCCGGTTGAAAAAGTTGTTCGCAGTGAACAAGGCGCAGCGATTTATGCAAATGGGCAGTGTGAGTGGTTTGATGAAGTCATTTTTGCTTGCCATAGCGACCAAGCTTTAGCGATGCTCAGTGATGCCTCGTCATGTGAAAACGACATTTTGTCTAATATGGCTTACCAAGCAAATGATGTGGTTCTTCACACTGACACGAGTGTATTACCGAAACGAAAATCTGCATGGGCATCGTGGAACTATTTGCTGGAAGGAGGCGAAGAGGAGCAGCAACGATTGCCGTCCCTGACGTACAACATGAACATTTTGCAGCATATCGACTCTTCACACACATTCTGCGTCACCTTAAACCGTACTGAAGATATCGACGAGAACAAGATTCTGTGTCAGTTCACCTACCATCACCCTGTCTTTACGATGGAGTCTATCGCTGCCCAGCAACGCAAAGAAGAAATACAAGGAGCTCAACATACGTGGTTTTGTGGCGCTTATTGGTACAACGGATTCCATGAAGATGGCGTGCGCAGTGCCTTGGATGTTGTGAAAGGAATTGCCGCTAAACATAACGAGAAAAGTGACACACTTTATGAACAAGGTGCTGCGTAATATGAGTATCCCTTCTCACAGCCAGTTATTTATAGGCAATGTAAGGCATCGTCGTTTCACGCCCGTTAAGCACGAGCTGAATTATTCAATGTTTATGCCAGCGATTGATTTGGATGAAATTGGCGTACTTGAGAAAAAAGTTTGGGGCTTTGGGACACGCTGGTGGCATTGGGCTCGATTCAAACGTGATGATTACCTCGGTGAAGGGAGTTTGAAAAAAGCGGTGCAAGACAAAGTCGCAGAACTTACGGGCGTACGTTGCAGCGGCAAAGTACTGGCTGTCTGTCATTTGCGTTATCTCGGGCTCTATTTTAGTCCAGTGAATTTTTACTACCTGTATGACCAAAAAGGTGAATGGCAATATCTTCTCGCTGAAGTCAGCAATACACCTTGGAATGAGCGCCATTATTACGCGATAGCGGCTGACCCAAAGGATGAAGATTTTGGTTGGGAGCAAGACAAAGCATTCCACGTGTCACCGTTCAACCCGATAGACCAATTGTACCGCTGGAAAATAAAACCGCTTACAGACAAGTTAAATATCCATCTTGAATGCCATAAAGGTGAAAAACACTTCGACGCCACAATGGTCATGAAAGCACAGCCATTTTCCAGCGGTTCTTTATTGAAGTGCTTGTTCGGAACACCAATTCAAACAGTAAAAGTGATGGTTGGAATCTACTGGCATGCGTTGAAGTTATGGATTAAAGGTGCGCCGTTTTATTCCCACCCTAAATATTTGGCGTCCAATGAACGTCAAGCCTCTAGCGACAAATCAGATAAGAAAAATAATAAGCACAAGGAGAATTCTGCATGTTAAATACGACTTCTATAACATTGCCGCGCAAACTGACGACGACTCAGAAAGCGGCTCGCGGAGTTATTTTTCAGAGTCTGCAAAAGATGGAAATGGGTTGCTTAACCATTATCGAATCGTTTCATACTGAGACAAAGGAGCGCAGTGAACGTTTTACTGCGCCAAACGGAGAATACAGTGGCCAAGCTGTCGTTGCGACTATTGAGGTCAAGCACCCAGGTTTTTACTCCAGAATATTACAAGGCGGCAGCATCGCTGCCGGTGAGGCGTACATGGATGGCTGGTGGGACAGTCCAGATTTAACGGCATTGATGAAGCTGATGGCGCTAAATATGCGGGCCCTTGATAAGCTTGAGGAGCAGGGTAGTTGGCTTACCAAGTTACTTTACAAGTTTAGCCATTGGACGAACCGAAACTCGCAAGAAAACTCTCGGAAGAACATCCATGCTCATTACGATTTAGGCAATGATTTGTATGAAGCTTTTTTAGATACCAATATGCTGTACTCATCAGCGCTTTACCACACAAGTGCCGACTCCTTAGAGCAAGCTCAAATCAATAAAATGGAACGCTTGTGTCAGCAGTTGGAGCTTCAATCTACCGACCATGTGATTGAGATTGGCACAGGGTGGGGGGCGATGGCGATATACATGGCTGAGCAATACGGTTGCCGCGTGACAACAACGACCATTTCGGAAGAGCAGCATGAGTATGCTCGACAGCAAATCGTACAACGAGGTTTAGCCGATCGAATTACTTTACTTAAAGAAGACTACCGTAACCTTACTGGGACGTACGATAAATTGGTTTCTATCGAGATGATTGAAGCCGTGGGGAAACAGTTCTTAGCTTCCTACATCAAAAAATGCGAGTCGTTATTAATACCTCGCGGCCTGATGGCTATCCAAGCGATTACGATTGCGGACCAGCGCTACGACTATTACAGCAACAATGTCGATTTTATTCAGAAATACATTTTCCCTGGTGGTTTCTTGCCGTCGGTGACGTCTTTGACACAAGCGACCACTAAGCACAGTGATTTGGTGGTTCGTGATTTGTTTGATATCGGCCTAGACTACGCAAAAACACTGAATGAGTGGCATCGCCGTTTTAACCGCGCAGAGGATGCTGTGCGAAGGTTTGGGTACGATGACCGGTTTGTCCGCATGTGGCGTTATTACCTTAGTTATTGTGAAGGCGGTTTTCTTGCTCGTACGATCAGCGCCGTTCATATGACTTTCCAGCGCCCATAACAATTATGAGAGTGTTGATTGCGTCCACTTGGTTTCAACTGTGCTGGTTTATTGCTGTGCTTGGTACGTTTGAGTGGCAATGGTTGATGATGATACTGGCGTTGGCGACTTTGGTGTATTCCATTCTGACGGCGTTTCACTCGGTGAAAGCGATCTCCTTTGTCACCATTTTCGGGCTAGTTCTCGATACGCTAAATCAACACTTCTTGCTTTTGGTTTTCCCTACCCCTTGGCTCCCTGTGTGGTTGATTGGTCTATGGGTATTGTTTGCATGGTATGCCTACCAACTGAAAGTGCTTTTGTACCGCTTCGCCAAAATCTACGTATCAATATTAGGTGGGCTTGGAGGAATGCTCAGCTACTTCGCTGGCTACAAGCTTCAAGCGGTAGAGTTTGGATTCGATACAAGTATTACGTTACTGGCCTTGTTTGTGGAATGGTTGGTGTTAATGCTGGTGATTCTCAAGGTGTATGACAATGGCAAGCTTAAAGAGAAAACTCGTCAGGGGTATGGGTAGCGGTATCTTGTTTGTTTTTGCAGTGGGCGCAATACCGTCGCAGGCACAAGATATAGGAAGTACTGACAGACTGAATGTAGAAAACTGGCAGGAATGGGAAACAGTTGGCGAAGCGCAGCTCACTTGGTTTGTGTTTGATATATATCGCTCTCGCCTAAAAGCACCCAATGGGCAATACCTTGTTTCTACGGATGTTTCTCCGCATCCATTTGCTTTAGAGATCAACTATCAACGAGACATAAGCAAGCTGCAATTGCTTGAGGTGACGGATGAACAGTGGCAAAAACTGGGCTTCCCTAAGTCGAGCCGCCAACAATGGATTACTCAATTGAGCTTTATCTTCCCAAGTATCAAAAATGGCGATGAACTTATCTACGTCACCGATGGAGATAAGGGACAGATCATCTATCGCCAAGCAGGAACTAAAACGCAAAAAATGGTTGGCGAAATAACGGACGAACGTATGAATGATGCATTCCTGTCCATTTGGTTGTCACCAAAAACGGAATTTCCAAAGCTGCGTAAACAACTTATAGGACAAGTCAGACCGTGAACATCTTTAAAACATTATTTCGATACTTTGCTGTGTGCGTTGTTGTTACGTTGAGTGCTTGCTCGGCGGATATAGACAATTACCAAGCATCTACGCCGCCATTTAATTTATTTGAATATTTTGATGGCAATGTGAAGGCATGGGGAATGGTGCAAGATTATTCCGAGAAACAAACACGCCGCTTTGAGGTTGATATTGTCGGTACGATAACGGGTGATGAATTGGTTCTTGTTGAGGACTTTGTTTTTGACGATGGTGAAACCGACCAGCGTGTTTGGACTATTTCTCGTGCAGAGGATGGCAGGTATACAGGCAAAGCAGATGACATTATTGGTTTCGCAAACGGAAAAGAGCAGGGTAACGCTCTGCAATGGCAATATGACTTTGAGTTAAAAATGGACGACTCGACAGTGACTGTTGCCTTTGATGATTGGCTTTACCGACAAGATGACAAACACGTATTCAACCTGACCAAAATTAAAAAGTTTGGCGTGGAGGTGGGGACAATAACCTTGTTCTTTCAAAAACAACCCTAAATCCGCGATGCTCAACACGTATTGGGCGAAAATACTCTATTGGAATGCCTCGGTTGGTAAGCTTCCAAACAAAAAGGTTGACGCTTTCACGTCAACCTTTTTAGTTTTTCGCTCATTATTGAGAGATTACAGCTTGTCAGTTAGCTCGATTGCTTGACCGATATAGTTCGCTGGCGTCATCTCTTTTAGACGTGCTTTTTCGTGTTCAGGAAGCTCAAGACCGTCAATGAAGTTACGCATTGCTTCACCGTCTACGCGCTTACCGCGAGTTAGCTCTTTCAACTTCTCATATGGCTTCTCGATACCGTAGCGACGCATTACCGTTTGTACTGGCTCTGCTAGAACTTCCCAGTTTTTGTCTAGTTCAGCAAGAAGCGCGTCACGGTTCACTTCCAGTTTGCTGATGCCTTTTAGCGTAGAAGTGTAGGCGATGATTGCGTAGCCAACACCAACACCTAGGTTACGTAGAACCGTTGAGTCAGTTAGGTCACGTTGCCAACGAGAGATAGGCAGTTTCTGTGCTAGGTGACCGAACACGGCGTTCGCAAGACCTAGATTACCTTCAGAGTTTTCAAAGTCGATTGGGTTAACTTTGTGTGGCATTGTCGAAGAACCGATCTCGCCAGCAATGGTTTTTTGCTTGAAGTGGCCTAGTGCAATGTAACCCCAAACGTCACGGTCGAAATCGATCAGAATAGTGTTGAAACGTGCCACAGCATCGAACAGCTCAGCGATGTAATCGTGTGGTTCGATTTGGGTTGTGTATGGGTTCCAAGTTACGCCTAGAGATTCAGTGATGAATTCTTCAGAGAACTTGTGCCAATCTAGTTCCGGGTAAGCAGATAGGTGCGCGTTGTAGTTACCTACCGCGCCGTTGATTTTCGCTAGGATTTCAACGTTTTCGATTTGCTTGTATTGACGCTCCATACGGTACGCCACGTTTGCCATTTCTTTACCCATTGTTGATGGAGAAGCTGGCTGACCGTGTGTACGAGATAGAAGAGGGATGTCGCGGTACTCAACAGCAAGTGCTTTGATAGCGTCAATAAGGTTGCGGATTTCTGGAAGAATCACGGTTTCACGCGCTTCTTTTAGCATTAGAGCGTGTGATGTGTTGTTGATGTCTTCAGAAGTACATGCAAAGTGGAAGAACTCGTTTACTGCGTGCAGTTCAGGAACGTCTGCGACTTTCTCTTTTAGGAAGTACTCAACCGCTTTTACGTCGTGGTTAGTTGTGCGCTCGATCTCTTTGATACGTAGTGCGTCTGCTTCAGAGAAGTTTGCAGCAAGGTCGTCTAGGAATTGGTTTGCTTCTGCGCTAAACGCTGGCACTTCTGCAATTTCAGCAGTAGCAGCAAGCTTTTGTAGCCAGCGGATTTCAACGATAGTACGGTATTTTAAAAGACCGTATTCACTGAAGATTTCGCGTAACGCAATTGTCTTGCTTCCGTAGCGGCCGTCTACTGGTGAAACAGCAGTCAATGCTGACAGTTCCATGATGTTCTCCTGAATTGGGTTTCTAAATTTCGTGAGCTTTATACCAATAACTGTGGCAATTGTCACGAATATTGCGCAAACGTTTGCGCGAGATTTATTTTAGTCAAAAAAATTAGCTCGCGATGAACGCGAGCTATGGAATTACATTCTGGCTAACAGGATTTGAGCCTGTTCAACCATCTTCTTGCGTCCGAAGATTAAGTGGCGACGTTTGCCACCCACTTGACGCCAGAGTACTGCGCTACGGATGCCTGATAACAACAAAGCTCGAACTTTGTGTTGGTTGGCGGTTTGCTGCAATACCGATGGTGTGCCAGTTACTTGAATACGAGGGCCGATTGGGCTCACTACATCAAGATAAATGCTTGCTAGGTTGCTGATCATTTGATCTTCTAGCAATTCAAAGTGTTCTGTTTGGCGTTTCGCCATTTGGATGCGATCACCAAGCTGAGACATGGCATCAGTGCGTGCGGTTAGTTTACGCTCTAATGCCATTAGGCTAATTATGTATCGGGTGATTTCACTGCCAGATGGGGTGCTATCAATCCCTTTCACCAAACACTCAAGGCCAAGTTTTAGGTCGGCTTCGCGACCGAATACGCCAATAGTATTGGCTGGGTTTGTGTTCAAAATGGCGTTCATGGATGTTTCAAAAGCATCTTGATCACAATGTCCGTTTCTCGCAACTTGTTGAACCAAAGCAACAGCTTGGCAAATACCAGCGAAAGCGATAGTACGGTCATAAAGTGTATTCGCCACGTAACAACTCCTAAGCTTGAGAATATTTAATGCGTTGCTCGATGATACCACCACCTAAGCAAACGTCATCTTTGTAGAACACGGCTGATTGACCTGGAGTCACGGCAATTTGTGGCTCATCAAAGATCACTTTAATGTTCTCGTCGTCGATAGGAATGATTGTACAAGGAATATCTTGTTGACGGTAACGAGTTTTCACTGTGCACTTCATAACATCGCGAATTGGTTCACGATCTACCCAGTGAAGTTGTGATGCAAGTAGACCTTCTGATTTTAGCATCGGGTGGTCTTTACCTTGAACGGCGATAAGCACGTTGCGGTCGAGATCTTTCTCACCTACGAACCATGGATCTTCATTACCACCGCCGCCTTTACGACCACCGATATGAAGGCCTTTACGTTGGCCTAGTGTGTGGTACATCAAGCCTTGGTGCTGACCGATAACTTCGCCTTCTGGCGTTTCGATGTTGCCTGGCTGAGCAGGAAGGTAACGGCCTAGGAACTCAGTAAATTTACGCTCACCGATGAAACAGATGCCTGTTGAATCTTTCTTCTTCGCTGTGATTAGACCTTGTTCTTCCGCGATACGGCGAACTTCTGGTTTTTCCAAATCACCCACAGGGAATAGGCTACGAGCAACTTGTTCGTGGCTTAGTGTGTACAAGAAGTAGCTTTGGTCTTTGTTGCTATCTAGGCCACGCAGCATTTGTGGTTTTTCGCCGTTTTCAGGGAAAGAACGACGCACATAATGACCCATGGCAATGTAGTCTGCCTCAAGCACTTCATCAGCGAATTCAAGGAATGCTTTGAACTTGATTTCTTTGTTACAAAGGATGTCTGGGTTTGGAGTACGACCGGCTTTGTATTCTGCAAGGAAGTATTCGAATACGTTATCCCAGTATTCTGCTGCAAAGTTGATGGTGTGTAGGTGGATGCCTAGCTTGTCACATACTGCTTGAGCATCGGCTAAATCTTCTGCTGCTGTGCAATATTCTTCGTTGTCATCTTCTTCCCAGTTCTTCATGAACAGGCCTTCTACTTGGTAGCCTTGTTGCTTTAGAAGATACGCAGAAACAGATGAATCAACGCCGCCGGACATACCGACGATGACTTTCTTTTGGCTGTTATCAGACATTACTAAACACCACTAAAATAAACGGGACGCAGATTCTAACAGAATCCACAGACCGGTGACAGATCCGAGATCGAAATCACAATTCGTTTTTGCTGCCTTTTTCCGCAACAGCATCACTAAATAGTAATTTCATAAGTATAGAAAGGATATATATGGCATAGTTGGCAAAAATCCAAGAGGGCAATATAAATGAGTGACGAAAACCAATTTATGCAAGAAGCTGAGTTGATTGAAATTGTTGAGAATCAGCTTGAAGATGGGAACCCTATCAAAGTTAAAGAAACATTGATGCGTTTGATGATGACGGGTACACCAAGAGAAGAAGCGGTAGCTATGATGGCATGTGCTATGTCGATTGAAATCTTTGATGTAATGAAAAACGAAGGGGAGTTCAATTTAAAGCGTTACACTGAACACCTAAATCAGCTGCCTGATCTGAGCTTCATGGAAGGCGAATAAGTAACCCGGAAGAAAAAAGCATCCAGCAAACGTTTGCTATAATTGCTTTTATTGCCGCTTTATTATTAGCGGTATAGAATCCGTTCTCCTTTTCATCCCCTTACTCAGACTAACAATATGAAATTTCCTGGACAACGCAAATCGAAGCACTATTTTCCTGTTCATGCTCGTGATCCTTTGGTGAGCCAAGCACAAGAAAGCAAGAAGATGACGCGCACTCACATCATCGGTATTGACCAAACTTTGGTGGATATCGAGGCAAAAGTAACGTCAGATGTGATTGAAAAGTACGGTTTGAGTAAAGGTCACTCGCTGGTTATTGATGATGTAAAAGCAGAAGAGCTATACCAGCAACTAAAAGAAGAGAATCTGATCACTAACGAATACGCTGGTGGTACGATTGGCAATACACTTCATAACTACTCGGTTCTTGCAGACGATCGTTCTACGCTGCTTGGTGTGATGAGCCAGGATATCAAAATCGGCAGCTACGGCTATCGTTACCTTTGTAATACATCGAGCCGCATGGATCTGAATTACCTGCAAGGTGTTGATGGTGCTATCGGTCGTTGTTTTGCTTTGATCACTGAAGACGGTGAACGTACTTTTGCGATCAGCGAAGGTCAAATGAACCAGCTTCATCCAGACAGCATTCCTGAGAAAATTTTCAAAAATGCTTCTGCACTAGTACTGACATCTTACTTAGTTCGTTGTAAAGAAGGCGATCCAATGCCTGAAGCAACAATGAAAGCCATTGAGTTTGCGAAGAAGAACGACGTTCCTGTTGTATTAACGCTAGGTACTAAGTTTGTTATTCAAGACGATCCTAAATACTGGCAAGACTTTATTCGTGAACACGTTTCTGTTGTCGCAATGAACGAAGACGAAGCAGAAGCTCTAACAGGCGAAACTGATCCGCTAGCCGCTTCTGATAAGACGCTAGAGTGGGCTGATATGGTGTTATGTACCGCAGGTCCTGTTGGTCTGTTTATGGCGGGTTACACTGAAGACAGTGCGAAGCGTGAAACCACGTTGCCATTACTTCCTGGCTCGATTGCTGAATTTAATCGTTACGAGTTCAGCCGTCCGGCTAAAAAAGATGCTTGTCAGAATCCAATTCGAGTTTATTCGCATATTTCTCCTTACATGGGTGGTCCAGAGAAAATTAAGAACACAAACGGTGCGGGTGATGCTGCGTTGTCTGCTGTTCTTCATGACATGGCGGCGAATAAATACCATAAAGAAAATGTGCCTAACTCTAGCAAGCACAGCAATGAGTATTTAACTTACTCATCTTTTTCTCAGGTTTGTAAATATGCGAACCGTGCGAGCTACGAAGTTCTCGTGCAACATTCTCCTCGTCTGTCTCGTGGTTTACCAGAGCGAGAAGACAGTTTGGAAGAAGCATACTGGGAACGTTAATTCATATCGAATTAACCACTTTATAACTAATGTTAAAATGGCGTGTTTGAAAAAATACGCCATTTTTTATTTGCGCAAGACAAATAAAAAAGGCTCCCAACGGGAGCCTTTTTAAACAAGAACGATTAGATTAGGAAATCGTCTAGTGATTTACCTGCGTCAAGTTGCTCTTGAATTGCAGAAGGTGTACGACCTTGGCCTGTCCAAGTTTTTTCTTGGCCATTTGTGTCGATGTACTTGTACTTAGCTGGGCGAGGAGCGCGCTTAGATTTTGCTTTAGTCTTAGTTTCGCCAGATAGTGCGCTAATTAGTGCTTCAACGTCGATACCGTCTTGAGCAATTTTTTCTGCAATCTCTGCTAGCTTAGCTTCTTGTTGTGCTAGTGCTTCACGCTCTGCTTCTTCAGCTTCACGACGCTCTTCAACAACAGTAGTTAGTTTATCTAGAGCTTCTTCCAATTGTTCTAGAGTCAGCTCACGAGAAAATGCACGAAGGCTACGGATATTTAGAAGTGTTTTAGTCAGCTCTGACATAACGATTCCTATTAATAGGTTAACGTGTTTGGCATTTTTAATCGTTACGATTAAATAATACCAATCTACAAATAAAGATAAGTCCTTATATTTAACTTTATCTTTTCCTTATGTGCAAATGCTAAATCATGATTTTGTTTAAATGGAGCTATTTTTTGACTGAAAACTAATATTAATTAACTCGAAATAAATCTTAATAGATAGTGAATTCAAGTTTTACATGATTATTCTAATCAAGCGAGTTATTGAATGGTGTTTTTTATAAAAGGCACGCTTTGTATTTGCGCAACAGAAAACGAAAGCTGTAATGTGTACGGTATTTGTTATTCATATTTCTTTAAATTATCGATATTAGATAATCCATGATATTTTTATGGTAGTAATAAAGTTTCATAAACAACCCAATTAACGTGATTTCAGTTGCACAATACTCAATTTGTTTGTTCGACGTTTATAAATTGGGTTGGCGATTATTTATTAGTTTAATTTAGTTTGATGTGTTGCATTGGTTCTCATCATAAGTACAATGGCTGCTACCTGATGCAATATTGCAGACAATTTGTTGTTAATTTGTACAATTAACGGTTAATTGTTTGTTGTTGCCGTAGAGGCGCAGTCTCGAAGAGTAGCTATTATTGGGGTGATGCCAATGAATAATAGTGGAAGGCGAAGATTGCCGAAGTAAGTCGTATATCAAAACGCCTTGCTGGGGTTGTATCTGAAAGGAACAACACTGCCATAGTATATTTACATTAAACTATGGAGCGCTACTGTAGGGTTGGGTGGAGTGTTCGCTTCCCTGTCGCTAAGTTCAACATGAGCACGTTTCTTATAAAGAAGGCGTGACTTGTCTGCAGTAGATCTCTAGCCAAACTTTGGTTTTTGAAGATCATGAATTTAATAGATTTTTCTCATTCTCCTGTTTCATTATTGCCTCCTATTGTTGCTCTGACATTGGCGATTCTGACTCGACGTGTATTAGTTTCTCTTGGTGTAGGTATCGCGCTTGGTGCGGTTCTACTTAACAGCTGGTCAATTGGTGGTACTGCAAGCTATGTAGGTACTCAAGTGTCTTCTGTCTTCATTGAAGATGGTGGAATTAACACTTGGAACATGAGCATTGTTGGTTTCCTAATTCTATTAGGCATGACAACGGCTCTATTGACACTTTCTGGCGGTACTCGCGCATTCGCTGAATGGGCACAGTCTCGTGTGAAAAGTAAACGCGGCTCTAAACTTCTTGCAGCCTTTTTAGGCGTATTCATTTTTGTCGACGATTACTTTAATAGTCTTGCTGTAGGTGCGATTTCACGCCCAGTAACGGATCGCTTCTATGTATCTCGTGCGAAACTGGCTTACATCCTAGATTCAACCGCTGCACCTATGTGTGTCATCATGCCAGCTTCTAGTTGGGGTGCTTACATCATTACTATCATCGGCGGTATTTTAGTATCACATGGTATTACTGAGTATTCAGCGCTTGGGGCGTATGTGCGTCTTATACCAATGAACTTCTACGCTGTATTTGCGCTGTTAATGGTGTTTGCAGTAGCGTGGTTTGGTCTAGATATCGGTAAGATGCGCGAGCATGAAATTGCAGCGTCTCAAGGTCGTGGTTTTGACAAAGACAAAGAGAACGACACTCAAGAAGCGCATGAGCTTAACGAAGAGTTGGACATTCGTGAGAGTGAAAAAGGTAAAGTCTCTGACTTAATCCTACCGATTGTTACGCTTATCGTCGCGACAATTGCTTCGATGATGTACACCGGTGGTCAAGCGTTGGCTGCTGACGGTAAAGAGTTTGCATTGTTAGGTGCATTCGAGAATACCGATGTGGGTACGTCTCTGATTTACGGTAGCTTGCTTGGTTTGGCCGTTGCTCTGTTTACTGTTCTAAAACAAGGTCTACCACTGACTGAGATTACTCGTACACTGTGGATTGGTGCTAAATCAATGTTTGGTGCGATTCTTATCCTTGTGTTTGCGTGGACAATTGGTTCTGTTATCGGTGACATGAAGACGGGTTCGTACCTATCGACTATGGCTCAAGGTAACATTAATCCGCATTGGTTACCTGTAATCCTGTTTTTGTTGTCGGGTCTAATGGCGTTCTCAACCGGTACTTCATGGGGTACATTCGGTATCATGTTACCAATCGCTGGTGATATGGCGGGTGCAACTGACATCGCACTAATGCTTCCTATGCTAAGTGCGGTTTTGGCCGGTGCAGTATTCGGTGACCACTGTTCACCAATCTCGGACACGACTATTTTGTCTTCGACAGGCGCTCGTTGTAATCACATTGACCACGTATCAACTCAGTTGCCTTATGCGCTGTCTGTTGCTTTGGTTTCATGTGTCGGCTTTATTGCACTTGGTATGACAACGTCAATCGCGTTCTCTTTCATTGCAGCATCGATTACATTTGTTATCGTCTGTGCTGTTCTATCATGGTTGTCGAAATCGAAAATAGCATCATGTCAGAGTGCTTAATGGCAATATGATTTGTTGAAAAGAGGAAGCTCCGCTAGTAACTAGCGGAGCTTTTTTTTAACGCGATTTAGGTGAGGGGGGCAATCGCGTTTTTGGGGATAACCTTTAAGATTCTGGCTGTGTGAAGTCAGGTGTTGGACAGTCTTCATACGACGATGGCAGAATTGGAACATCATCGTTGTTATTCAAACCATCCAAAACCGTCTTGATCTGATCAATTTGATTGATGTCTGAACCTTCCCAAGCGCTGACCGCGTTACTAATGATATCTCCAATAGACATCCACTGATCGCCAAACCAAATAACGGTAGTTTGGGTTAAACCTTCAGAGGTTGGACGATGTCGAGTGTTAAAGATAAATGCGAGTAGTTGCTGAGCTAGCTGCTCTTTATGCTCGTTAAGGTCTGCGTTGCCATTGCTATCGACCAAGAATTGTGACACTTCGGATTGCCAAGTCCCGGCCATCCAAATAGCAGAATCGCCGCTAAATGCTGCTTCAACTGGCTCTCCACCAGTAAATTTACCGTCAAATGGCTCGTCACCAGCTCCAAAGTAGTTACTTGGAGAGGCGTAAGGGGCTAAACCATTCACATATACTCTGTCGGCTTCAGTTAGTTCACTTAAGCCATTTTTGTTGTGCCAGTAACCTTTGGTGTCAAAGTCTGCGGTGATTTCACAAATGTTATTGAAGTGCACTTCATTACCATTAAGTGCGTCACTGCGGTTGTAAACTTCACCGATAATGAGAGGGACGCCATTTTCCATTTTCATGACAGATTTTACGTCGAACGAAATGGTGTGATCACTGGTATTGTTCCATGCAGCAGAAAGGCTTTCGCTCACTTCATAAGGCGCGGGATCTTCACCGCGAACATTTGGAACGAGAACGAAGAATGTGGCACAGCCATCCTCTCCTGTCATTCGCTGGACGTAACCATTGGCATCGACTTCCGCTAAATTCTCGCCTTCTGGAAGAACTCCGGCATCAAGAAGAAGTTGTTCTATCACTAAGAATTCACCATTTTCTGGATACTCAGGGTTGAATGGTTTAGGAACGGGTACACTGTCAGGTATGTAAAGGTTGACCGGCCAATTCGGAATCAAGCCTTCGCCTTCATCATGAATACCGTTACCGTTCATATCGAACGACTTACACACTTTAAGATTGGCAATACCGATAGAACCAAAACGGATGGTTAACACGGGATCATCATCAAAGGTTGGTTGAGCCCAAGCACTAGGCATGAAACCAACGTCATTCTCCTCATTACCGCTGGCTTCATCTGTGTCCTCACCAGCAGAACGTTTGATGCTTTCGTCGAAGTTGGTTTGACATGCTAGAGCGTTTGCAAAGCCTATATGCAGATCGCCATCTTCGAACGTCGGTGCAAAGTCTCTTAAATCTGCGAAGGTTGTGAAGTGAGTGAATGGGGTGTTCATTGCGGTAAAGCCAACTTTTTTCGCCCACCACATGAATTGGTCTAAGCTCCATTGATGGTCTTCAACCCCAAAAACACTAAACGTGATTGGCTCGTCAGGAGAATCATTGGAAAGTTTGGTATTACGCATACCGCCCATCTCCATCGCTAAGTCACGAATACCAAACTCCCAATTAGGAATAACTTCATCGATGATAGGATCATATTGGCAGTTCAGGTTTCTGTCGTGGAACGCACGAAAAGCAATATCAAAGTTTGGCGGTTCTGGCTCTGCAGTCTTCGCTTTGAAGTTATCTGTTTTCGAGAATCGAGGGATAAATCCAAAGAACCCGGCACAGTTTTCACCAGTTTCTTCGCCATACAGGTCAGTACCTTCACAAGCGGCTTCTACGCTCGCTGCTGTGGATACCCAAGCTTTGTAAACCCCACCGGAGTTAGGTGTGTTGGCAAATGGAAATAGCTGTATGGTTTCTCCATCAGGCAGAGAAGTAGGGTCGACATCTAAATACTCACTTCCCAATTGATGTCGACATTCTATGTCTATCGATTGGGTGACCATTTTGCCGCGCACTTTAACTTCTTGAGTGATGGTGACGACGTCATTCATATATGTCACACCACCTTCACCGTCGAAATAGAAAAGACGACAGGCTAATGGTTCTGCGTAAAACTCTTCGGCGTTTCTAGCGTTCTTGCCTTTGATTTTTACATCTTGATAGCAGGTACCACCGTTGGTGTCTGCGCTATCTAAAGTACTTGATAACAAACATTTACCTGATGGATCGGTAACTTGAAAATAATACAAACCAGCAGGCAGTGCTGCGGCTGTCCTTGGTGCGTTAGGCCCAGGGCCTCCATCTAAAAATACTTCTTGTTTAGACTCGTAGCGGACATTTTCATTGACGATATCACCAGCAGGTGTCGTCGTGAATATTGCGCCATCTAATCTAGCGAAAGCTGGTACAGCAAACATGATAGCTAACGAAGATATCGCAAGAGTTGTTGTCCTTAATTTGGATAAAAACCTGTTGATATTCATTTTTTGCTCCTGTGTCATCATGAGTGACGACACAGGATACAAAGGCAAAGAGTATGCCTATTTTAACTTATTGATTTAAAAGAGCCTTACATGACGTGTTTTATATGAAAAAGCTAAGTAAATGATATGCCGTGATTTCGTTGTTACACTGTGTTGCGTTACACATGTACACATTGTCAGATGTTGATATTGTACTTCTTAATCAGCCGATAAAGTGTTGTTCTAGAAATACCTAGATGGCGTGCGGCTGCACTCATATTGTGTTTATTTTCTTCGATGGCCTGTAACAAATAGTCAAGGTCAATTTGATCAACAGAAGGGAGTAATTGCCTTTCACTGTTCTCAAGCCCTAAATCAGCAACGAGTAGGGTATTGTCTTCACACATGACAATTGCCCGCTGAATCACATTACGCAGCTCACGTACATTTCCAGGCCAACGATGTTTAAGTAGTTTTGCTTTCACTTCTTCGGACATGTTGTGTACTTGACCATGAGATAAATCTGTTAAAAAGTGCTCAGACAGCATCAAAATGTCTTTGCCTCTTTTCCGAAGTGGAGGAATGGTCAGCGGTAATATATTGAGTCGATAAAATAGATCCTCCCTAAATTCTCCTTGTACGACTTCGCTTTTTAAATCCACGTGGCTGGCGGCAATCACACGACAATCAACATCGATAAATTTATCCGCACCTACTTTGTGTATTTGTTTGCTTTCTAAAAAGTGAAGGAGATGTATTTGAAGATCCGAAGGCATATCTCCAATCTCATCGAGAAATAAAGTGCCTTTGTGTGCTTTTTGAATAAAACCAATCCGGTCAGAAATGGCACCTGTAAATGCCCCTTTTTCGTGGCCAAAAAGTTCGGAAGCAATCAAGCCACTTGGAATCGCACCGCAGTTGACCTCTACAAAGGGTGATGAGCGCCGACTAGATAACTGATGGATCAGTCGAGCACATAACCCTTTACCCACACCAGTTTCACCTTGTATGAGTACTTCCGCGTCACATTGCGCGTACTTTTTAATGGCATTTCGAAGCTCGTGGATACAAGCGCTATTCCCAATCAGAGGATATAGCTCCGCCTCGCTGAATTGCACCGTTGGTTTGGTACTACCTTTTCGCAGTTTCATCATTAATCACTATTTTTGCCCCACTGAAATAATAGTTTTGAATTAGTCGTCTCAATCGTGAGTGAATGTCTCTTTATTGAGAAGTTTGTTAATTACTGTAGATGGTAAAGTCTAAATGTTTGTTTCGGGGAAAATTTATACTAGGGACTTTTTTTGCTAGGAAAATCGTTGTATAGCAACTTCATTTCTTGCACTCTATCGCAATGAAACTAAAAATAAACACTTAAAAAACATAGGCTTGAAAAAGTAGTTAAGAAAAGTTCAATTTCGGTATTGAAAAATTAAGAATCCTTGGTTAGTGTGGTTACTAACGAAGCAACTAACTAAAGTCTTAAATAAGTATGCGTAATTTTGTAATGAACATTCATCACCATCATCACCCAGCCTAGTCTTTCGGGAGATGTACGCATACCCGGGAGGCAGGAAACTCCCGGAGGTGAAAATCAAAGTAAGAACAGATTTTAAACCCTCGGGAGACACCAATCTCTCGAGGGTTTTTTAGTTTTACTGGTTTAAAAATTACTTAGATATCAAAATCTTGCACAGGGATAAAGCAATGCAAACACAACGCTTAAGAATCGCAATTCAGAAAAAAGGTCGTCTTAGCAAAGAGAGCCAAGCTCTACTAAAGCAATGCGGCGTGAAATTTAACGTAATGGGTGAGCGTCTTGTTGTTCACTCAGAGAACATGCCAATTGACTTGCTTTTGGTTCGTGACGACGACATCCCTGGCTTGATCATGGATGGCGTGGTTGACCTTGGTTTCATCGGAGAAAACGAACTAGAAGAAGTTCGTCTTGATCGCAAAGCTTTGGGTGAGCCATGTGAGTTTGTTCAACTTCGTCGACTGGATTTTGGTGGCTGCCGTTTGTCCATCGCCATCGATAAAGATGAAGAATACAACGGTCCACAAGATCTCGCAGGCAAACGCATCGCAACGACTTACCCTCAACTTCTTAAAGCGTACATGGATGAAGCCGGCGTGCCATTCTCAACTTGTATGCTCACTGGTTCTGTGGAAGTTGCGCCACGAGCGGGCTTAGCGGATGCGATTGCAGATTTGGTTTCTACAGGTGCAACATTAGAAGCAAACGGCCTGAAAGAAGCCGAAGTCATTTTTAGATCCAAAGCGACGCTTATCCAACGCATTGGTGAGTTCGACGCAGACAAAGCAGAGTTGATCAATAAATTGCTAACTCGCATGCAAGGCGTTCAACAGGCAAAAGAATCAAAATACATCATGCTGCACGCGCCAGCTGGAAAGTTGGAGCAAATTAAAGCATTACTGCCGGGCGCAGAAGATCCAACCGTTTTACCACTATCAGCAGACAAACAGAAAGTTGCCGTTCATTTGGTGAGTACAGAGAACTTGTTCTGGGAAACCATGGAACAGCTAAAAGAACTGGGTGCGAGCTCAATTCTAGTGCTACCAATTGAAAAAATGATGGAGTAACGGCAATGAGAACTGTTGTATGGCAATCACTGAGTGAAGAGCAACAAGATGCAATTTTAGAGCGTCCTGCCATTGCGGAAGGCGCGAATATTACCGCTGCAGTTGCGGATGTGATCGCAAAGGTGCGTACTCAAGGTGACGCAGCGCTATTAGAACTTACAGAAAAGTTTGACCGTGTAAAACCGGAATCAATCCGAGTTCCATCCAAAGAAATTAATGCGGCTTCAGAGCGCCTTTCTGCGGAAATGAAACAAGCACTAGAGCAGGCTTACAGCAACATTGCTAAATTTCATAAAGCGCAAAAGCCACAACCAATTAAAGTGGAGACACAACCTGGTGTGATGTGTGAGCAAGTGACACGTCCCATTCAAAAAGTAGGGTTGTATATTCCTGGTGGTAGCGCGCCATTGCCATCGACGGTATTGATGCTGGGCGTGCCTGCAAAAATCGCTGGTTGTCGTAAAGTGGTGCTTTGTTCTCCTCCCCCGATTGCAGATGAAATTTTGTACGTTGCCAAGTTGTGCGGCATTGATGAAGTTTACAATGTCGGTGGTGGACAGGCGGTCGCTGCAATGGCTTACGGTACGAAAAGCGTCTCTAAAGTCGATAAAATTTTTGGTCCGGGTAACGCCTATGTGACGGAGGCAAAACGTCAAGTAAGCAATGACTTCCGTGGTGCTGCGATTGACATGCCGGCTGGTCCTTCAGAAGTTCTTGTGATTGCAGACGAAACCGCAGATCCAGACTTCATCGCAGCAGACCTGTTAAGCCAAGCTGAGCACGGCCCTGATTCACAGGTGGTTCTTGTGACACCATCACCTATTGTCGCGGATCAAGTAACGGATACCGTTCAGCGTCAACTAAAAGCCTTGTCTCGTGCAGACATCGCGCAGAAGGCGTTGGCTTCGAGTCTGATTATTATTTCTGAGTCAATCACACAAGCGGTTTCTATCTCTAACTACTACGGCCCTGAGCACTTAATTGTGCAAACGAAGAACCCGCGTGAGCTACTTCCACTACTAGATAATGCGGGCTCAATCTTTCTTGGCGATTGGTCTCCTGAATCTGCAGGTGATTATGCGTCGGGAACTAACCACGTGCTTCCAACTTACGGGTATACTCGTACTTACTCAAGCCTTGGCCTTGCCGACTTTTCTAAACGAATGACAGTGCAAGAGTTATCGGCTGAAGGTTTACAGAATCTCGCTCCGACTGTGGTTACGATGGCGGAGGCGGAAGGTCTCGACGCTCACAAACGTGCAGTCACCATCCGAGTAGAAAAGCTGACCAAAAATAGATAATAAGAGAGTAAAGAGATGGAAAAGCTAGCACGCAAACAAGTTCAAGAATTAACCCCGTATTTATCTGCTCGCCGAATTGGCGGCACGGGTGACGTTTGGCTCAACGCCAATGAATCTCCATTTAATAATGAGTATAAAACGGATTTTGCTCGCCTAAACCGCTACAGCGAATGCCAGCCAAAAGCGCTTATTTCTGCTTACGCTGCCTACGCGGGTGTAAAGCCAGAACAGACGCTTACTTCTCGTGGTGCTGACGAAGGTATCGAGCTGTTAGTTCGCGCTTTCTGTGAGCCAGGACAAGACGCGATTTTGTACTGCCCCCCGACTTACGGTATGTACGCAATCAGTGCTGAAACCATTGGTGTTGAACGTAAGACTGTACCGCTAACATCGGATTGGCAGCTTGACCTTGCTGGCATCGAATCCAATCTCGATAACGTCAAGCTGGTTTTTGTTTGTTCGCCAAACAACCCAACCGGTAACCTCGTTAAGCGTGAAGATATTGTCTCTCTGCTTGAGATGACAAAAGACCGAGCAATCGTGGTCATGGATGAAGCGTACATCGATTTTTGCCCTGAGGCGTCAACGGTGGATTTGTTATCTCAATATCCAAATCTCGCGATTCTACGTACGTTATCAAAAGCGTTCGCGCTTGCAGGCTTACGTTGTGGTTTCACGCTTGCAAACGAGGAGCTAATCAACGTCCTACTTAAAGTCATCGCGCCGTACCCAGTACCAGTGCCTGTTGCTGAAATTGCGGTTCAAGCCTTGTCAGAAGCAGGTTTGGCTCGAGCGAAATTCCAAGTCCTCGACCTTAATGCAAACCGCGCTTATCTGCAGGTTGGTTTGTCGATGATTCCAGGATTGCAAGTTTTCGAAGGGTGGGGCAATTATCTATTGGTTAAATTCCCAGATGGTGATGCGCTGTTTAAAGCGGCGTGGGATACCGGAATCATTCTACGTAACTCACCAATTGAAAACTGCGTGCGTATCAGCGTTGGTAACCGCGACGAGTGTGAAAAGACACTGGGTTTCATTAGAAACTACTATTCATAAATAGAATTCTCAACGTTCTCGGTTCATGCCGAGAACAAAACAAGATTAGTAATAAGGATGTTCGAGTGAGCAAGCAACAAAAAATCCTATTTATCGACCGAGATGGCACGCTGATTGTCGAGCCACCGATTGATTTCCAAGTTGACCGCTTGGATAAGTTAAAACTAGAACCGTTCGTTATTCCAAGCCTGTTGTCGTTGCAGGATGCGGGATACCGTCTAGTGATGGTGACAAACCAAGATGGTCTAGGCACAGACAGCTACCCTCAAGAAGACTTCGATGCGCCACACAACATGATGATGGAGATCTTCGAGTCTCAAGGTGTGAAGTTCGATGATGTGCTGATTTGTCCGCATTTTGAAGAAGACAACTGCTCTTGCCGTAAGCCTAAATTAGGCATGGTGAAAGAATATCTTCAAGGCGGTAAAGTGGATTTCCAAAATTCTGTCGTGATTGGTGACCGTCAAACGGATCTGCAATTGGCGGAAAACATGGCGATTCGCGGTATTCAATACAATCCAGAAACCATGGACTGGAAGCAGATCTTGAAAGATCTGACGGTGAAAGCACGGGTTGCCGAAGTGATTCGTACTACTAAAGAAACCGACATTAAAGTTGCCGTTAATCTGGATGAGCAAGGTGGCAATGATATATCAACAGGTCTTGGTTTCTTTGACCACATGCTGGATCAAATTGCCACTCACGGTGGTTTCCAAATGGTGTGCAAAGTCGACGGTGATTTACACATTGATGATCACCACACGATTGAAGATACCGCATTAGCCCTTGGTCAGGCATTAAAAGAGGCGTTGGGCGATAAGCGCGGCATTGGTCGCTTTGGTTTCAGCCTGCCGATGGATGAGTGCTTGGCGCAATGTGCGTTGGATTTGTCTGGTCGTCCTTACCTGAAATTTGACGCGAAATTCAGCCGTGATCAAGTTGGAAACTTGTCGACAGAGATGGTGGTTCACTTCTTCCGTTCTTTAACTGACACACTAGCGTGTACGCTGCACCTTTCTTCTGCTGGCGATAATGATCACCACATCATTGAGAGCCTATTCAAAGCGTTTGGTCGAACGTTACGCCAAGCAATCAAGGTGGAAGGCACGGAGCTGCCAAGCAGCAAAGGCGTCCTTTAAGGCTCACGTGAGCAAGGAGAAAAACAGTGACAGAACAAAAAGTTGTCATTATCGATACGGGCTGTGCCAACGTTTCTTCGGTGAAGTTTGCCATTGAACGCTTAGGTTATGGCGTAACGATTTCAAAAGATCCTCAAGTGGTGTTGTCAGCAGACAAGTTGTTCCTACCTGGTGTGGGTACAGCAAGCGAAGCGATGAAAAACCTTGAAGAGCGTGATCTTATCAATCTCGTTAAGCAAGTTGAAAAGCCATTGCTCGGTATCTGTTTAGGTATGCAGTTATTGGGTAAGTTTTCTCAAGAGAAAGGCCAAAAAGCCGACGAGTTAGTTGAGTGTCTTGGGCTTTGTGATGGCGAAGTGGAGCTGCTACAAACTGGCGATTTGCCACTGCCACACATGGGGTGGAATACTCTTTCTGCAAAAGCAGGCAATCCGTTGTTCAAAGACATTGAAGAGGGGGAGTACTTCTATTTTGTGCACAGCTTTGCGATGCCAGTTGGAGACTACACCATTGCAGAATGTGATTACGGAAATCCATTCACTGCTGCGGTTCAAAGTGGTAACTATTATGGTGTGCAATTCCACCCAGAGCGTTCTTCAAAAGCGGGCGCGAAGCTTATTCAAAACTTCTTAGAATTATAAAAGGGATTTAGTGTGATTATTCCAGCTCTTGATTTAATTGAAGGACAGGTAGTTCGCCTATATCAAGGTGATTATGGCCAAGTAACCGAATATAAAGTTGACCCTGCAGAGCAGTTCAATTTGTACCATCAAGCAGGGGCTAACTGGCTACACTTGGTGGATCTGACGGGCGCGAAAGATACATCTGCGCGCCAACTTGATTTGATTGCAAAGCTATTAGCAAGCACGCCTGCGAACATCCAAATCGGTGGCGGTGTGCGTACCGAACAAGACGTTGTGGACTTATTAGAAGCGGGTGCACAGCGCGTTGTGGTTGGTTCAACCGCAGTAAAACAGCCTGAGTTAGTAAAAGGTTGGATGGAAAAATACGGAGCGGAGAAAATCGTTCTCGCGTTGGACATTAACATCGACCAAGACGGCACACGTAAAGTGGCGATCTCTGGTTGGCAAGAAGATTCAGGCGTGACTATTGAAGCTCTGATCAACGATTACCTGACGGTAGGTCTACAGCACGTGCTTTGTACCGACATTTCTCGTGATGGTACGTTAGAAGGCTCAAACGTAGAGCTTTACGTCGACCTATGTAAACAGTACCCACAAGTGCAGTTCCAATCTTCAGGCGGCATCGGTTCGCTAGCAGATATCGAAGCGCTAAAAGGCAGCGGTGTGGCAGGCGTGATTGTTGGTCGCGCGTTGTTAGATGGTAAGTTCACAGCAGAGGAGGCATTTGCATGCTGGCAAAGCGAATAATTCCATGTCTTGATGTTCGTGATGGACAAGTGGTGAAGGGCGTTCAGTTTCGCAACCACGAGATCATCGGTGACATTGTTCCTCTCGCTAAACGCTACGCTGAAGAAGGCGCTGATGAGCTGGTGTTTTACGACATCACTGCATCAAGCGATGGTCGTGTAGTAGATAAAAGTTGGGTGGCTCGTGTCGCGGAAGTGATCGACATTCCTTTCTGTGTGGCTGGTGGTATTAAATCCGCAGAGGATGCTGCACGTATTCTGGAGTTTGGTGCAGACAAAGTCTCTATCAACTCGCCTGCGTTGGCTAACCCGCAGCTTATTACTGATTTAGCGGATAAATTTGGCGTTCAGTGTATCGTTGTTGGTATCGATTCCTACTACGACAAAGATACTGGTAAATATCAGGTTTACCAGTTTACTGGCGACGAAGAACGTACAAAGGCGACGAAGTGGGAAACGCGCGATTGGGTACAAGAAGTGCAAAAGCGCGGCGCTGGTGAAATCGTGCTCAACATGATGAACCAAGACGGCGTGCGTAACGGTTACGATATTGAACAGCTCAATATGGTACGCGAAGTGTGTAAAGTTCCTCTCATCGCTTCCGGTGGTGCAGGTGCCATGGAGCATTTTGCAGAAGCATACCAAAAAGCAAACGTGGATGGTGCTCTTGCCGCTTCGGTATTCCACAAACAAGTCATCAATATTGGTGAACTAAAGCAGTATTTGAAACAACAAGGCATTGAGGTACGACTATGAGTTTTAAAGCCGCCGAAGTCAGTTCGCTGTCGGAGCGAATCAATTGGGAAAAGGTGGATGACTTGGTACCTGCCATCGTACAAGACTTCCAATCGAGCCAAGTTCTTATGATGGGTTACATGAACCAAGACGCGCTAGCAAAAACGGGTGAAACGGGTCAGGTGACATTTTTCTCACGCACTAAAGAGCGTTTATGGACTAAAGGTGAAACGTCTGGCAATGTTCTTCAACTCGTGAATATCTCTCTAGATTGTGACAATGATACTTTGCTGGTTCGAGTGAATCCTATTGGACCAACTTGCCACACAGGCACAACAACGTGTTGGGACGGCGATGCACAAGAGGAATCACAAATGGTGTGGCTTCATCAACTTGAGCAGCTACTGGCTGCCCGCAAGAGTGCCGATCCAGACTCCTCTTATACCGCCAGTCTTTATGCCCGTGGTACCAAGCGTATTTCGCAGAAAGTGGGCGAAGAAGGCGTTGAAGTCGCGCTTGCGGCGACGTCGGGCGATAAGGCGGAGTTAGTGTGTGAATCTGCAGATTTGATCTATCACTTGTTGGTGCTTTTACAAGACCAAGGTTTATCAATGAACGATGTGGTGAATAAGCTTAAAGAGCGTCACAAGTAGTTCAAATCAAAGAAATAAAACAAAGGCTTCCATTTGGAAGCCTTTGTTTTTTCTTGATAGTGCGATTTTATCCGCAGCACTTTTTAAATTTCTTACCGCTGCCACAAATACATGGATCGTTACGGCCTACTTTTAAGCTGCTGATGGATTGATTAAGTCGCGGATCTTGCTCGGATTCTTCTTCAGGGAAGGTGCCATCAATGTAATACCACAACCCATCTTCTTTCACGAAGCGTGAACGCTCGCTCAGGCAGTAGCGTTGGCCGTCTTCATTGAAATAGGCGTTGAACTCAACAAAGCCTTCATTTTCATGGCTGCCAGCTTCTGCTTTGACGACTTCCAGTTTGCACCAATCGCTGTCGATCGATTGTGCGATACCTTCACGTTGTTCTTCTGCGTTACAACTTGGGTGATATGTTTTCACAACGTAGTCAACGAGGCCTAGCACATGAGCGCTATAGCGAGAGCGCATTAACTGTTCTGGTGTTTTGACGTCAGCGTGATTGTTGTGCGCAATTTCGCAACACTGTTGGTAGGTACGGTTAGCGCCGCAAGGACAAGAAGAAGCCATAAGATGAAATCTCGTTAGGTAAAGCGATGAAACAAATAATCCCAATAGAGTGGGAGAGAAGCATTATAGCGAGTTAAGGTGTTTGAGAAAGCAGTTCTTGAGCCCACTCTGTTGATTCATTGAATGCATCAGCTAGCTGAGTTTCCGTTAACTTCAAGACAGAGCAGTATCTTTCAGCCAGTTCCCAATCTGCTTGTTCGTAAGCAATACACATAGAAAGGAGATACCCAAGCACACCTTTTCGACTTGTCAGTGCAAGCTTGATGTCTTCATCGACGGGAATGTCTTCAATCACATCCGACAGAGGCTGATCGAGAAGCGAGCCTAATAATGAGAACATACCAGTCAGAAAGGCTTGTCCAGGATCGTACTTGGTTTTCATTTGGCTAAGCAAAATTTCACACATACGAGCGCGTTGAATAGCAAGCGAGTAGAGTGAATCGGGCTTGTCCTCTTGCACAGAAGCGATTGCAACCAGTGAAATAAAGCGTCGTAAACGTTCTTCGCCCAGATAAATCAGCGCCTGTCTAAACGATTTGATCTTGGTTGTGAGCGTGTAACCCGAGTTGACGTAAGTGAGCAACTTATAGGAAAGCGTCACATCAATAGAGAACAGACGCTCCACTTCATTGAAGTCGATGGGCTTGTCAGCAATCTCTTTACACAACTGGATGACGGTTAAAAATGCCGGGTTGAGGCGCTTCTTTTGGATCATTTCTGGTTTACTAAAGAAGTAACCTTGGAAGTAGTTAAAACCAGCGTCAAGCGCTTGTTCAAACTCTTCGTAGGTTTCGACTTTTTCAGCCAAAAAATCGATATTAAACTGGCTCAATGCTTGGATGAAAATTGCCGCTTTTTCAATTGGTACTAAACGAATATCAAATTTGATCATCGATACGTACGGAAGAAAGCGTTTCCAAGCCTTAGTTGGTACAAAGTCGTCCAGTGCAATTCGGTAGCCGCATTCGTGCAGATGTTTTATTGCATCGAGAAGCTCTTGCGTAGGCTCACAATCTTCGAGTACTTCAATGACCAGAGAATCTTTCGGAAACAGTGTCGGAACAAGGTTGACCAAGCTTTGGTGGGGAAAGTTAACAAAACCGAGTTTGTTACCTAACGTGTTGTAGTGCGTCGACAAAAAATGATCAGATAGCAGTCGACTAGTAGCAAGCTCAGGTTCTACTTCAGGGAAGGTATTTTTGGGGCCGTCTCGAAAGAGAAGCTCGTAACCTATGGTTCGCTTTTCTCTGTCTAGAATCGGTTGGCGAGCTACGTAAGAATACTTCAATTAGGTACTTCGTTCTGTTTAACTTAGTAATATGATAATAGCGATTTTTTACAAAATATCTACGCTTTGAATGCGAATCTTCTACATGTTCGACATGCTTAGCGTAAATTATGTGTTGAAAGGCCGGTTTTGCAGTTCAAAACCATCAGAATTCACTTGTAAAACTGAGCCTTGCGTATACCAGTCCCCTAAGACGATGCGCGTGTTTTTAGCACCATTTGCGTCAAAAAAATGTGTATTTGGGCGATGAGTGTGGCCATGAATCATCAAGTTGACGCAATTCTGAGACATCACTTTTTCAACTTCGCTTTGATTCACGTCCATGATATCTAAAGACTTCATCTGTTTATCGTCGCGAATGTCTGATTGAACTTTAGAGACAATTTTTTTCTTTAAACACCATGGGATGCGTTTAAAGATCCATTGTAACCAAGGTTGATGCACAGTTTTACGAAATTTCTGATATTCCACGTCATCAATACACAGGGTATCGCCGTGTAAAATCACCGCTTTTGTGCCATATAAGTCGATGGTGCAAACGTCATCAAGCAAAGTGATGCCCGTTTCTTTACAAAAGCGTTCGCCCAACAAGAAGTCACGGTTGCCTTGAATAAAGAAAACCGGGACACCTTGGTCGGTGAGCGTTTTGAACTCGGTACGAATTTGGTTTGCAAACGGTGTTTTGTCATCATCACCAACCCAAAACTCGAAAAGATCGCCTAATACATAAAGAGCTTCGGCATTTTTGGCTTCCGTACGCATAAATGTAATGAAACATTCTGTGATGTCAGGACGTGACGGCGTAAGGTGCAAGTCTGATATAAATAATGTCGTCATAGAAATAAGGGGAGGCGAAGCCTCCCCAATTACTTATCTCTTGGGAATAATTCGCAAGAATTACTCTGCGATTGTAGTACCAGTGATTACCACGTCTTCTAGTGGTACGTCTTGGTGCATGCCGTGAGAACCAGTGCTAACGCCCTTGATCTTGTTTACAACGTCCATACCTTCTACAACTTCACCGAATACACAGTAACCCCAACCATCTAGGCTTTCGCTACGGAAATCTAGGAAAGTGTTGTTGTTTACGTTGATGAAGAACTGAGAGCTTGCAGAATGTGGTTCCATCGTACGAGCCATAGCAATCGTACCTACTTTGTTGCTTAGGCCGTTGTTTGCTTCGTTCTTGATAGGTGCACGTGTTGATTTTTCACGTAGACCTGATTCCATGCCGCCGCCTTGGATCATGAAACCGTCAATAACACGGTGGAAAAGAGTGTTGTCGTAAAAGCCGTCGCGGCAGTACTGAAGGAAGTTTGCGCTTGTCTCTGGCGCTTTCTCTTCGTTTAGTTGAATCTTGATGTCACCAAAATTAGTGTGAAGGGTGATCATGCTACTTTCCTTTACTGTGTTGTGTTGAGCCCGAGATTCTAGCCTAAGTTATAACGCATTAAAAACTCGAGAAGAGTAAATTCTTCGTTTTGTGCTTGAAGTTTAGCCGATTATCGTTTTATCGGTTAATTGCTATTACCTAATAAGGTCGGACTTGATATACTCGACGTTCTTGTATTCATTCACAATCATAGATAGAGATCATGTTAAAGATATATAACACACTCACAAGACAGAAAGAGGAATTCAAACCAATTACAGCCGGTAAAGTTGGCATGTATGTCTGTGGGGTAACCATCTACGATCTCTGTCACATCGGCCACGGCCGCACCTTCGTTTCTTTTGACGTAGTATCACGTTACCTGCGCTACCTTGGTTACGACCTAACGTTTGTTCGCAATATCACAGATATTGATGACAAAATCATCAAGCGTGCAGCAGAAAACGGCGAATCTTGTGAATCACTTACAGAACGTTTGATTGGCGACATGCACGCAGACTTTGACGCGTTGAACATGAAGCGTCCTGACGTTGAGCCGCGCGCAACTCAATTTATCGCAGAAATCATCGAATTGGTTGAAAAGCTTATCGAACGTGGTTTCGCATACGTTGCAGACAATGGCGACGTCATGTTTGAAGTGGGTAAGTTTGACGAGTACGGCAAGCTTTCTAAGCAAGATCTTGATCAGCTTCAAGCTGGTGCTCGCGTTGATATCGAAACAGCAAAACGCAGCCCACTAGACTTCGTTCTTTGGAAAATGTCTAAACCAGGCGAGCCAACATGGGAATCTCCATGGGGTCCAGGTCGTCCAGGTTGGCACATTGAATGTTCAGCAATGAACTCTACGATCCTAGGCGATCATTTCGATATTCACGGCGGTGGCTCTGATCTACAGTTCCCACACCACGAAAACGAAATCGCACAATCTTGCTGTGCACACGACACTAAGTACGTAAATACTTGGATGCACAGTGGCATGGTGATGGTAGACCGCGAAAAGATGTCTAAATCTTTAGGCAACTTCTTCACTATTCGTGACGTTCTTGGTCACTACGATGCTGAAACCGTGCGTTACTTCCTAATGTCTGGTCACTACCGTAGCCAATTGAACTACAGTGAAGATAACCTAAACCAAGCACGCGCTTCTCTTGAGCGTCTATACACTTCTCTGCGTGGTCTGGATTTAAATGCAGCACCTGCGGGTGGTGAAGAGTACGTATCACGCTTTACTGCTGCGATGAACGACGACTTCAACACACCAGAAGCATACTCAGTTCTGTTTGATATGGCGCGCGAAGTTAACCGCCTTAAGACAGAAAGCGTAGAGAAAGCGAGTGAACTTGGTGCGCTAATGCGCGAACTAGCAGACGTGATTGGTATTCTTTATCAAGATCCTGAAGCTTTCCTAAAAGGTAATGCTGGCAACGATGATGAAGTCGCTGAAATTGAAGCGCTAATCAAACTGCGTAACGACTCGCGTGCTTCGAAAGATTGGGCAAACGCCGACATGGCACGTGATAAGCTGACGGAAATGGGCATTGTCCTTGAGGATGGCCCAGAAGGCACAACGTGGCGTCGTAAGTAATTGAATCTTTTAAAAGGGCTGATGATTCAGCCCTTTTATTTTCCAATTTCATCAATAAAATTTTAACTTTAGGTAATGCTCTGTGGCTCAGATGTATTTCTATTACTCAGCAATGAATGCGGGTAAATCGACAACTCTTCTTCAATCTTCATTTAACTACCAAGAACGCGGTATGACGCCAGTGATTTTCACTGCGGCGTTGGACGACCGCTATGGTGTAGGCAAAGTAAGTTCTCGTATTGGTTTACAATCGGACGCGCATTTGTTCCGTCCAGATACGAACCTATACCAAGAGATTGCAGCCCTGCATGAAGTCGAAAAACGTCACTGTATTCTTATTGACGAGTGTCAGTTCCTATCGAAAGAGCAGGTTTACCAACTTACAGAGGTAGTGGATAAGCTGCATATTCCAGTACTTTGCTATGGTCTTCGTACCGATTTTCTTGGCGAACTTTTTGAAGGCAGTAAGTACCTACTCTCTTGGGCTGATAAGCTGGTTGAGTTGAAGACGATTTGCCACTGTGGCCGAAAAGCAAACATGGTTATCCGCACCGACGAACACGGAGTCGCAATCAAAGAAGGTGACCAAGTGGCGATTGGTGGCAACGACCGTTATGTCTCGGTTTGCCGTCAGCACTACAAAGAAGCCCTAGGTAAATAAACCTATCCATTCAGCTTCAAAGCAATACAGAAAAGCCACCGAACTCGGTGGCTTTTTAATTGTTCATTTCGCTCAGAGGAGATCAAAACCGAATCGCTCGAACAAGACTTGATAAGATGAATCCACTTGCTTTGGAATGTCTTGCTTAGTTTGAAATCCTTTTTCGGGATAGCTTTTGACGCGGGAAAAATCTTCCATCAGCGCTTCTAACACCATCATTAGCGGCATGTCTTCGTTGATGTATTCGAAGAATGGATGAGCGGTAGAACTGACTTGCACTTGCGAGTAAGGCGATTGCCATTGCTTCTCAAACGTAGCGATGGCGCGGCGTTCCATAAATGGCTTTTGCACTAAAATAATCGATTCGCATTGGATGCTTTTCTCTTTTAATAACTGCTCGGTGAAACGGACGTTTTCTCCACTATTGGTTGAACGTGTTTCTACTAAGATGGCATCGCTTGGTACGCCAGCTAAACGCGCAATGTCTGAAAATGTTTCGGCTTCACTTTTTTCAAACAAACCATCAGTAAAACGGCCTTCACCTCCGGAGAACACAATCAATGGTGCGAGTTTTTGGTGGTAAAGCGCAGCGGCGTGCTCAGCAACTCGCACGTCGTTACTGCACATAACAAACAAGCAGTCGGCAGGCTTTAAATCCTGTTTTAGCTGCATGTAATCCCAAAGCGTTTCTATATGTTGATATAACTTCATAGTGCATCCAGCGTTGAATTGAATCGGAATTGATACCCAAATGAAACCAGTTTGTCCGCTAAAATGCGTTTATCGGCATCTTCTGTAACGGGAGGTAGCGAAATCTCTGCGCCACTTTTGGTGATTGCTGCTTGGTAAAACTCAGCTTTGCTCACCGTGTGAGGCGTTGTGACATTGATGATCTGATTACTCAGGTGATCCAATGCAAATTGTGCCACAGCGACTGCGTCACTTTGATGAAGCATGTTGGCTGGGGCTTTACGGCTGACTTGTTTTAGGCGCATGGCAAAGCGAGCGGGGTGTCTGTCTGGGCCAATCAAACCACTGCAACGTAAGATGGCGTAGTTTATGCCAGAGTCGATGACGGATTGCTCCGCTTCGAGCATGATTTTCGCATTGTCAGAAAAGTGAGGGTGGGTTTGCGCGAGAGCGAGCGATGCGGATTCTTCTTTCATCTCCGTTGGTAAATTAGGGTAGACCGTTGTAGAGCTGATCATGACGAGCTTTTCAATCGCATTCTGTTTTGCCGCTTTAACTAACGTTGACCATTGCTGCGCATACTCTCGACCAGACCCTCTACGAAACCCAGGTGGAAACGCGCCAACAATACGCTCGATATGATTCGACTGAATTATTTCATCCAGTTTTTGCGCTGCGTTTTCATCGTTGAGATCAAGCAGGGCGGCGTTAGCAATAGTGGATGGCCGTTCATCTAACCGAGCTTGGCTACGACGCGTAATAACTACATCATGTCCCTCGACTAACAAGGCTTGCGCTAGCGGAGTACCAAGCCAACCTGCACCTACAATCAATGTGTTTGCCATTATTTATCCTACTTAATTGTTTGCTCAAAGAGAGTAATGAGCTCTGCTTTGGCTTGTTGATGGAGGGGATCAGAATGCCATTTTTGATGCTGAATCAGGTCAACATTGACTTGCCAAGCCAGCTTTGTGAAATCATCCCCAACTTTTTTTAACGTGTTTGGTGAGTCTGCGACTAAGTGCTCCGGCAGGAAGCACCATCCAAACCCTTTGTTCGCTAATTCCAACAAAATGTAGTAGTTATCAGCGTACCAGATATCTGGGCTCAATGCTTGGTTGAGGCTACCTGGCTCTGCACTCTTTGAGCGTATCACCAGTTGGCGATATTGTTTGAGTTGATCGATATGGGTAATTCGCTGAGCCGCTAATGGGTGATCGGAAGAGACATACACATCGAATGCGATATTACCAAGATTGGTGAAATCGATATGCCTAGGCATTTGCAGATCGCTCAGAATAATTCCGGTGGTCGCACGTTCAGATTTCACCAGTTCAATAATGTCTGGGCTAGATGCCGTTAAACATTCGACTTGTAGTTGCGGAAATTGTTGCTCTAGGTTTTTAAGCACATCCGGTAATCGAGTCAGCGGAATCCCTTCATCAATCGCGAGAACAAGCTCGCTCGCCTGCGCAGAAAAGAGCTGAGTCGCTTTATTGTTTAATCGGTCGAGTTGACTGATCGCTGCTTGCGCGTAAGGCATCAGAGCATGGCCGTTCTCGGTCAGTTTGGGATAACGGCCGGAGCGATCAAACAGATCGACACCACAGTCGAGTTCCATGTTCATAATGTGTTGGCTTATCACGGATTGGGCTCGACCTAACTTTCTCGCTGCTGCGGAAAATGAGCCGGATTCGGATGTGGCAACAAACGCCTGCAATTGTTCGATAGTAAACATATCGTTTTTACCGATGGTATCTAACTTTTTATTATCTCAATCATAGATAAAATTTCAGTCATTGAGTAGAACAAATGGGTAGATAATCATGACTCGTAACGAACGAATTTTCCACGCAGTACTTTTTGAATTGATGGCGTTAGCGATCATTGTGCCTGCAGCTGCGTTGATCACAGGCAAAGGTTCAAGTGATTTGGCGTTAGTAGGGATCGGTTTGAGTTTGTATACCGTAGTTTGGAACTACATTTACAACTTGTACTTCGATAAGTGGTTTGGTAGCAACCGAGCAGACAGAAGTTTAGCAATGCGCCTTGGTCACACTGTTGGGTTTGAAGGTGGGTTGATCTTTATTTCTATACCTGTGATCGCATGGTTCTTGGAGATTACGTTCCTTCAAGCATTGATGCTCGAAGCGGGGTTTCTAGTCTTCTTCTTGTTTTACGCCACAGGCTTTAACTGGTTGTACGATAAAGTTCAACCGTTTGGGAAAATGAGAAAGTTACTGGTGTAGCCGAGTGAGCTTCCCCAAATGCGATTGGAGTAACTAGAAAAAAGCCACCGTATTTCGGTGGCTTTATTGGTCAGTGGGCGGTAGTTATTCTGCAGAAAGTACGCGTAAGATTTTGTCTGCGTGTTCTGCAACTTCAATGCCTTCGTCGGTTAGATAACCACCATCAGGTTGCGTACACAATTGCTTTTGGTAAAGACGCGCAACTGCTGCTTGCATCTCTTCTGAGGCATCTGAATGAACTTTAATGCCTGTCGCTGCACTGCTTAAATCGAATTGAAGAAGAAGGTTCAGTTCGGCGATGTGTTCAGCTGAATATTTCATAGATAATTCCTTTGCGCTTTTTTATCCAAGCTAGTCTTAAAACCAGTGTTGAGCAACACAAAACAACAAGAAGTGTTAACTGCATTGCTATCAGACTGATATAACGTGGAATTTTTGTTCGAACGCTGAGTATCTTGTTTAATATCAATGATAGTTAAGACAACAAACTATAGTTGAGTTTTATCGATTTCCGTCTCACCAACAACATTTTTAGTAAACATGAAAAATAGCCCTTGAAAAAGTCAGGAAATGGAGCGATTATCCGCGCCTCTTTAATTGTTTCTAAATGTTACACTTCCATGAACTTCAATCAGTTTGACTCTTTATTGCCACCTCAGGCTGCTGAACGTGCCGCCGAAGTAGGTGTAGGCAAAGCAACGAAAGCTCCAATCAAATCTTTTCTGCTCGCCATTTCTGCGGGGCTTCATATTGGTATTGCTTTCATTTTCTATACCACAGTAACGACAGGCGCGGGCGATCTGCCTTGGGGCATCACACGACTCATTGGCGGTCTAGCATTTAGCCTTGGTTTGATTTTGGTGGTGGTTACTGGTGGCGAGCTATTTACCAGTTCGGTTCTGACTCTGGTTGCGCGTGCGAGTGGCAAAATTTCATGGAAAACGCTGGTTAAAAACTGGTTTGTGGTTTATTTCGGCAATATGGTTGGCGCTATTTTGCTGGTGGCGTGTATGTTGGTGACAAAGCAATACATGTTCGATCACGGCCAAGTTGGTCTGAATGCCATGGCCATTTCACAACATAAGTTGCACCATGGTTTTTTTGCGGCGGTTGCACTTGGCATCATGTGTAACGTGTTAGTTTGTATTGCGGTTTGGATGACATTCAGTGGCCGTACATTAACAGACAAAATCGCGGTAATGATTTTGCCAGTAGCGATGTTCGTCTCCGCTGGTTTTGAGCACTGTATTGCGAACATGTTCCAAGTTCCAATGGCTATTGGTATCAAATACTTTGCGCCAGAAGCCTTCTGGCAAATGACAGGTGCTGATATCGCAAATTATGCGGACTTGAACATGATGGGCTTTATCGTTAACAACCTTATCCCAGTCACGATCGGTAACATCATCGGCGGCGGTGTGTTCGTCGGTATGTGGTACTGGATGATCTATCTACGTGATGAAGACAAACATCTGCGATAGAGCCCAAAGAAAGAGAAAGGCGAGCTAAGTAGCTCGCCTTTTTTGTACGTCGTATTTGGGTGAAAGTGCTTTCTAAATCAGCTCTTCATTGATTCCAAATTCGTTTGGCAACCATTGAGATGTTATCTCTTGTGGCTCTTGCACAAGCCATTCAACCGGCAAGTCAGACAGTAACTCATCGTGTTTTTCCGCCATGATCAATACGTCCATGATATCTGCTCCATTTTGTCTCTAAGCACAATGTAGAAGCCGAAGATGTCATTGAGTTGACTAAAATGTGACCATTGCATGTTGATAAGACAGGAGACTCAGAAATGTGGCTATGTTTCTGGTTGCGTATATCTTTTGGTGGCTTATCCACATTTTCTGTGGATAACCTGTATCAAAGATCGTGAGTATCTCTGAAGATCCAGAAAATTTCATAAAATTAGGGGGTTATGTGGCCAATTACTGACCTCGCTTCATTCCATCAACTGGGCGTACTTTGACCGTAACACGGCCTTCTTTTGTTTGTACAAAGCTCAATGTCATTTCAAGTGTGATGGCAACAGAGACGCTCATCATGACAAAAATAGCTAGCATGATGACCAGTTGATATTTAATGGCAACCAATGGGCTTGCGCCCCCTAGGATTTGCCCCGTCATCATACCAGGAAGCGTGACAAGGCCCATCGTGGTCATTGAGGCTAGTGTTGGCGCTAACGATTTTCTCAGAGCCTCCTGAACGAAAGGAAAGGAAGCGTATTTAGGGGCGGCACCCAGTGAGATGGCAGCTTCGTACTCAGATTTACGCTCTTCAAAAGCAGAGAATAAGTTTTGTAGCGCGATGATATTACTGCTCAGACTATTGCCTAACAGCATGCCTGCCAATGGGATCATATATTGTGCATTGTAAAGCGGAGTAGGACGCACCAAGCCAGCGGTGATCGCAATTAGTAGTGGAAACAAGCCACATACAAGCCCGGTGAGAAGTGGCAGCATGAGCGGCTTTTTCGGTAAACGTGCTTTCCCTGCAATGGAGCTTGCTCCTACGACGAGCATAATCGCAAGCCAAAGTAAGTTGATGATCAAGCTGTTTAATTGAAAGAGATATTCAAGATAAACCCCGATCAGAACGAGCTGTAAAGTCATACGCACAACGCTGACTGATGCATCTTTCGCGATGCCTAATCTATAGCGTGCATTGATCGCAAATGGCACTAACAGAATCAAACTGAAAGCCGCTAATTTTGCCCAACTAATGTCCACCACACTGTTCATAATCACTCCTTGAAATTGCCGCTTAGAATTGTAACCAACCCCATTCTCTATATGAATCTCAATGGGTAATTTTTGCTTTTTTCATGGTGGAAATTGCGAGAGGTTTTATAAAATGTTTTTTATCATTTTGTTTACAAGTCATTATCTTTCTCAGGAGTTTGAGTAATTTTTCGGCACGAATTTTACCGCTCAAATGTAATTCATGTTTTGTAAATGTTGCAAGTTTAACAAGATTTTAAAAGACTTATTTTTTCATATCTGTTCATGTTTTTTAATAAATAATATCAATCCAACATAACTCCGGATGAGCTCAAAAAAGTGTTGAATTACAAGGCTTGAAGGGAGTTATTTGATTGAACCTTACTATTAGTATGGTCTAACATTTTCAATTAGAGATTGTAAAAACTTAAGCTTGGTTACACGGGCTTTTCAATAACACTAGATACAAAATAGGCAAATGTATGAGTGATGTTAATAAAATTGAGAGTGGCGAAAAACGCTCACTGGAGTGGAAGTCTTTCCTCTTCATTGCAGTTGTTCTCTTCCCAATTCTGAGTGTGGCTTTCGTAGGCGGCTACGGATTTATCGTTTGGGCACTACAAGTGTTCTTCTTTGGTCCTCCAGGCGCACACAGCATGTAAGCCAGTGAGCTCACAACCACACTTTTGAAAAGATTTTAAGAGAGCAAATAATGAAATCATTAATCATTAAACTGTGGCGTACGATGACGCGCCCGGCAGTTCATATCAGCCTTGGCGTGCTGACTATGGGCGGTTTCATCGCTGGTGTTATTTTCTGGGGTGGATTTAACACCGCGCTAGAAGCAACCAACACTGAAGAATTCTGTATTAGCTGTCACACCATGCGTGACAACGTATACGTTGAGCTGCAAGACACGGTTCACTGGAAAAACCACTCTGGTGTTCGTGCTACTTGTCCTGACTGTCACGTTCCTCACAACTGGACTGACAAAATCGCTCGTAAAATGCAGGCTTCTAAAGAAGTATTTGCGCAAGTTTTTGGCAACTACTCTGAACCCGGCGTTTTCGAAGAGCGTCGTATCGAACTTGCTAAACACGAATGGGATCGTTTCTCTGCAAACAAATCTCTAGAGTGTAAAAACTGTCACAACTACGAGTCTATGGACTTCGAGCAAATGTCTCCAACCGCTCGTATCCAGATGAAGCAAGCGGCAGAAAAAGATCAAAGCTGTGTTGACTGTCACAAAGGTATCGCGCACAACCTACCAGCAGGTATGGATAGCATCGGCGGCATCGTGGGTGATCTAGAGCAAATGACATCAGGTACTGACTACGCAGTAGGTCAAGAGCTCGTAAGTATTCGTCACCTTCCAATTTACTTTGACGCGCAAGGCGCGAAAGAAGCGGGTCTTCTAAACCCTGCATCAACAGTAAAAGTTCTGGAAGATAAAGGTGACTTCATCGAAATCGAAATTGACGGCTGGCGTAAAGCGAAAGGCTTTGGTCGCGTAATTCAAGAAGATTTCGGTAAGAACATTGCAACTGCGTCTCTACTTAAAGAAGCGTCTACAGACAGCAACATCGTTACGACTGGTGAAAAACGAGTGGACGAGCTGACTGGTCTTCCTTGGGAGAAAGTGGCAGCGAAAGTATGGATCAAGAAAGAGTCTATGCTGAACGACATCAACCCTGTATGGGAAAAATCGAAAGAAGCATACAAAACAAACTGTTCTGTATGTCATACACAACCAGCTGAAGCGCACTTCGATGCGAACACCTGGCCAGGTATGTTCGACGGCATGCTTGCGTTCGTTAACCTAGATACAGACAGTGAAGCACTGATCTTGAAATATCTACAGAAGCACTCTTCAGATTATGCTGAAGGCCACCACTAATAAGCGCGGATTGGAGTAATTTAAATGGCTATTACACGAAGAAGTTTTCTTAAAGGTGTAGCAACCACAAGTGCAGCGTCAGTTATCGGTCCAAGCTTATTGGCGTCAGCTTCTGCAAACGCAGCTGAGTCGACTGGTACTTGGAAAGTAACAGGCTCACACTGGGGCGCGTTCCGCGCCCACATCTACGCGGGTAAAGTTCAAGAGATCAAACCGCTAGAACTAGACAAAAACCCAACAGAAATGTTGAACGGCATCAAGGGTATTATCTACAGCCCTTCACGTGTTCGTTACCCAATGGTTCGTCTAGATTGGTTGAAGAAACATAAATACAGCGCGGATACTCGCGGTAACAACCGTTTCATCCGTGTGACTTGGGATGAAGCTCTAGACTTGTTCTACCGTGAGCTAGAACGTGTTCAAAAAGAATACGGTCCTTGGGCTCTGCATGCTGGTCAAACTGGTTGGAACCAAACAGGTTCATTCAACAACTGTACCGCGCACATGCAACGTGCAGTAGGTATGCACGGTAACTTCATCACTAAAGTAGGCGACTACTCGACTGGTGCAGGTCAAACCATCATGCCTTACGTACTTGGTTCAACTGAAGTTTACGCACAAGGTACGTCTTGGTCTGAAATCCTTGAGAACTCAGACAACATCATTCTGTGGGCAAACGACCCAGTGAAAAACCTACAAGTAGGTTGGAACTGTGAAACTCACGAATCATTCAAGTACCTTGCAGAGCTAAAAGAAAAAGTAGCGAAAGGCGAGATCAACGTTCTGTCTGTTGACCCAGTTAAGAACAAAACGCAACGCTACCTAGAGAACGATCACCTGTACATCAACCCGATGACAGACGTAGCGTTCATGCTGGCTGTGGCTCATGTTCTGTACAACGAAAACCTGTACGACAAGAAGTTCATTGATACTTACTGTCTAGGCTTTGAAGAGTTCATCCAATACGTTCAAGGTAAGACAAAAGACAAAGTAGAGAAGACACCAGAATGGGCAGCGGCTATCTGTGGCGTGAAAGCGGACAAGATTCGTGAATTCGCACGCATGCTAGTAAGCGGCCGTACACAGATCCTGATGGGTTGGTGTATCCAGCGTCAAGAGCACGGTGAGCAGCCATACTGGGCGGCGGCTGTGGTTGCGGCAATGGTTGGTCAAATCGGTCTACCTGGTGGTGGTATCTCTTACGGTCACCACTACTCAAGTATCGGTGTGCCTTCTACTGGTTTCGCTGGTCCTGGTGGTTTCCCTCGTAACCTTGACCAAGGTATGAAGCCGAAGTGGGACAACAACGACTTTAACGGTTACAGCCGTACTATCCCAGTTGCACGTTGGATCGACTGTCTGCTTGAGCCAGGCAAAGAGATCAACTACAACGGCGGTAAAGTGAAACTGCCAGACTTCAAGATGATGGTTATCTCGGGTTGTAACCCATGGCACCACCATCAAGATCGTAACCGCATGAAGAAAGCGTTCCGCAAACTTCAAACGGTTGTAACGATCGAGTTTGCTTGGACTGCAACATGTCGCTTCTCTGACATCGTTCTACCTGCGTGTACGCAATGGGAACGTAACGACATCGACGTGTACGGTTCATACTCGAACAAAGGTCTGATCGCGATGCATCGTCTCGTCGATCCATTGTTCCAATCTAAGCCTGACTTCCAAATCATGAGTGAACTAACTCAGCGTTTTGGTCGCCGCGAAGAATACACTCGTGGTATGAGCGAGATGGAGTGGATCGAAAGCCTATACAACGATTGTAAGAAAGCGAACGAAGGCAAGTTCGAAATGCCAGAATTCAATGAGTTCTGGGAGAAGAGCGTACTAGACTTTGGTGAAGGTAAACCTTGGGTTCGTCACGCGGACTTCCGTAAAGACCCTGAGCTTAACCCTCTAGGTACACCGTCTGGCTTCATCGAGATTACATCACGTAAGATCGGCCGTTACGGTTACGAACACTGTCAAGAGCACCCAATGTGGTTCGAAAAATCAGAGCGTTCACACGGTGGCCCTGGCTCAGACAAATACCCGTTCTGGTTGCAGTCTTGTCACCCAGACAAGCGTCTGCACTCTCAAATGTGTGAGTCTGAAGAGTTCCGCGCGACATACGCGGTGCAAGGTCGTGAGCCTGTTTACATCAACCCAATCGATGCAAAAGCAAAAGGCATTAAAGACGGTGACTTGGTACGCGTATTCAACGGCCGCGGTCAGCTACTAGCTGGTGCTGTTCTAACTGACAGTTACCCACGTGGCGTTATCCGTATCGAAGAAGGCGCATGGTACGGCCCACTAAACGAGAAAGAAGGCGCAATCTGTACTTACGGTGACCCTAATACGCTAACGCAGGACATCGGCTCTTCTGAGCTTGCTCAAGCGACTTCTGCGAACACATGTATCGTAGACTTCGAGAAGTTCACAGGCAAAGTACCGCCAGTGACTTCATTCGGTGGTCCAATCGAAGTTGCTTAATTAGTGCAATTTGCATAAATCGAAATACCAGCCTTCGGGCTGGTATTTTTTTAACCAAAATTTCAGTGAGCGTTATCTCAATAACCGTTTTTGAGCGTCAGAGTGCATGGATTCGTGACGAAAATAACGAATTGCTCGCATCATTCACAGGATAATGAAGTCATATTCAAAAGGCTTCACGCGCAACCAAGCATCGTGGGGTCAACTGGACACAAAACAATAATAATCAGTGAGTAGATGCAATATGGCTCAGACCATTCAGTTAGCCAACCATTCCGAAATGACGATCATCGATAACGATCTGCACGTGGATGTGATTGGTAATCAAGCCCATTTCTCTTTCTCTGGGCTTCACAATAAGACCTTTACTGACCGTGAAGTGCTGTTCGAAATGCCGTTTCTATACGAGCACGAAGCCAACGTGATTGGTGATGGTTTTCAAATGTTGGCGCAAACGTCAGGAACGATCACGCACCCGATTGAAATAGGTCGATGCCCCGACAACATTCCCCCATACCGTGTGTACTCGCAACATGCACCTAAGCGTTACTACAACTATCTAGTGATTGAGGATTCTGCTGGTTACACCTTGTTTGGCTTCACGACGTGCCGTCGATTTGCTGGTTACTTTGATATACAACAGCGAAATGGGCAGTGGATACTGACCGCAGCAATTGATGGTGAACACACGCAAGTGGCGGATTGGGAACACAATCAACTTGAGTCCATTACGATTTTAACTGGCAACTCGCTATCCGATCTGTATCAAGAGTTCAGCGAGATGATTGCCGCGCATCATCCTATTCGCAACGGTGTCACGCAGGATGCACCGATAGGCTGGTGTTCTTGGTATGCGTACTATGCCGATGTGACCGAGCAAAATGTTTTAGAAAATGTTGATTGCATGCAAGACAAGCTCGAAGACTTAGAATGGGTACTTCTGGATGATGGCTATCAAGCGTTCATGGGGGATTGGCTTACGCCGTCGGATAAATTCTCTGGCGGTGTGAAGGAGCTGATTCAAAACATTCGCGCAAAAGGCAAAAAGCCGGCGATTTGGATGGCTCCTTTCATAGCGCAGCCAGAATCTGAGGTCTTTAAGCAACATCCTGAATGGTTTGTTCGTCATCCTGACGGTCAGCTCCTTAAAGCCGAAGATGTTACCTACGGTGGCTGGCGTTGTACGCCTTGGTATATTCTCGATACGTCTAATCCCGAAGTGCAAGATCATCTAACGCACGTTGTGTCAGTGATGAGGTTAGAGTGGGGCGTAGAGCTGTTTAAGCTCGATGCAAACTACTGGGGAACACTAAAAGGAAAACGTAGTCAGTCTGGTATTACGGGTGTTGAAGCGTATCGATTAGGGATGGCGGCGATCGCCAGAGGAGCAGGAGACGCGTGGTTGCTTGGCTGCAACGCGCCAATGTGGCCATCTTTGGGGCTGGTGGATGCGATGCGTGTGTCTGATGACGTCGAGCGCCATAGCCACCGTTTTGAACAGATCGCTAAAGAGACGTTTTTCCGTAGTTGGCAGCACCGTAAGTTGTGGCAAATTGACCCAGACTGCGCGACGTTTACTTCTCTTGCTAATCAAGCTGCATCACGTGAAGACTACGAGTTTCACCGTACCGTATTATTGGCGTCTGGCGGCTTGCTTTTGTCTGGCGACCCTCTCCCGGAAATCACGCCATTTGCGAGTAAAACCTTGGCGAAGCTGATGTTGCGACAACGACGCAGCCAAGAATCTGCTAAGTTCACGGCGTTAAGTTTGAGCCATGCTTTTTTGAAACTGACGGACAAGAATGATCTACATTGTTTGTTCAATTACGCGAATCATAATGCGACTGAATTTACTCTCACAGCGGATCAGCCCGTTGATTGGTATGACTATTGGACCGGAGAAAAGCTCAACCAAGATCCTTGTCAGTTGCTTCTAGTGAGTGTCGATAGAGGTCTGAATGCCAAAGCAATAGTGACCGCGTAAAGGTCATTGAAAACGACGTATTAAACGAAAAGAGCCACTTGGGCTCTTTTCTTGTTTTTACGCGTTCTTTTTTGAGAGCGTAATAATTAAAACTCAAACATAAAGTAATAGCCATAGCCCACAATGAACGCAGGGATAGAAGAATAGACCGTTGCCATCAATGCCGCTTTGGGAGCCATGGCAATCGCGGGGAACAGTGCATCACCATCGTTAGAAATCGCATTTGCAATCTGCGCGGATAATGGTGCGGCACCAGTAATGTACAAACTGGTGACGAGAATCTGTGGGCCGCAGCCTGGTAGCATACCGATGGCTAAGCCAGCCAATGGCATCCAGATGCCCCAATTTGAAAAGGTAGCAGCCAAATCAACGCCTGAAAAATAGGTCGTTAATTCAAACGCAAGAAACGCCACGATAACCCACGCGCTGACAAAGTTGGTGTCTTGAGCTGCTTTTTGAATCGGGTGTGAATCAACGATTTTTTCATCTTCTGACACCGTCGATTGATAATCTCCCAACTCTTTTGTCATTGCCCACAACGACATGGAGACCACCGCAAATATCGCTCCTAACCATTCAATGCTACTTGGACTCAAATTCAGTAGCTGATTGATATCCACTTGGAATGAGGTCATTACGGCCACCATGCTCGCAGGGATTATCAACCACTTCCAGAATGCGCCTTGAAGATTAATCGCACGTTGCTCTAAAGGCGTGTATCGCTCGCTTTGATGCTGACAACAATGGTGGTGGGCGCTCGCTTGCTTTGGCTCGGGGCGTAGAAAGTCATCAGGATGAAATGCGTTGACGATCAAACCCGAAACCGTACCTACCACAATGCCAAGTGCGACGACGCCAACGCCGACGGACGGTTTTGCCGCGAGTAATAAGAATGCCGCATCGCCCATGGTTGATGTCAGTACGGCTACGATTGCGCCAAATCCTACTCGTCCACTAATAAATTGAGTCGTAACAACAATAGCGCCGCCACAGCCCGGAAGCGCACCGAGTAGGGCTGCAAAAAACACCTGATGATGACGAGAGCGATGATAGAGCTGAGTGATGCGATTCGTCTTCGACATAAAGTTGGAGAGGTAATGATAAATCGCCAAGGTTGCTGCGACATAACAAGATACTGCCCAGAAAGAATCGGAAAGCGTGGTCACTGTGATCTCTCGGGTGTTCTCATTCGCTAATAAGACAAGCATGATAATGGGGATAAGCAGTCGCTTATAAGCTAACTGGAACTGAGTTGGCTGAAATAGCTGCTGTGCGGAGTGCAAAAATCGGGTCGCGTTCATCGTTAACTCAAATGCAAATGGTAATAATTATCATTATATGTAAATGAGATTTATTCGCAATAGGGTTGTGAACTTTTCTTCGTGTCAAACTCCCTCAAATCAGGTAAAGTATCGGCCTTTGTGAGCAAACAGCTTCCACGGCACACCGTGCCATTGTTCGGAAGCGTATCAAATTGACTTGGATAGGAAGAAACATGATTCTAGTTGTAGGTCATAAGAACCCAGACAGTGACAGTATTTGTAGTGCACTAGTTGCAACAGAACTTCTAAAGGCGCGTGGCGTTGAAGCAATGCCAATTCGTCAGGGCGAAATCAACCGTGAAACTCAGCACATTCTTGAAGTAGCTGGCGCAGAAGTTCCAGAACTTCGCACTTCAGTAGCGGGTGAAACCGTTTGGCTAGTAGACTACTCAGATCTAGCGCAAGCACCAGACGACATCGCTGAAGCTGAAATCGCGGGTATCGTTGACCACCACCGTCTAGGTGACGTGATGACAGTGAACCCAATGGAAGCATGGATCTGGCCTGTTGGCTGTACTAACACAGTACTATTCAACATGTTCAAGATTGAAGGTCACGAGATCAAGCCTCAAATCGCTAAGCTAATGATGTCAGCAATCCTATCTGACACAGTAGGCTTCGCTTCTCCAACTTGTACACAAAAAGACAAAGATGCTGTTGCTGAGCTAGCTGCAATCGCTGACGTACAAGATGTGGATGCATTCACGAAAGATCTTCTAATTGCTAAGACAAACATCGAAGGTCTATCTGCGGCTCAACTCGTTGAAAAAGACCTTAAAGGTTACCCATTCAACGGTCGTGACGTAGTGGTTGGTCAGGTTGAACTTGCAACTCTTGAGCAAGTTGACGGTATGATCGAAGCACTAGAAGCGGACCTAGAATCTCGTTGTGAGAAAGATAACCTAGCGTTCGCTGCTGTTATGCTAACAGACATCACAACTGCTCAAACTCGTCTTCTATACAAAGGTGAGTGGGCTGAGAAACTTGTTAAGCACGAGAAAGACGGCATGCTAATGATGGAAAATACACTAAGCCGTAAGAAGCAAGGTTGGCCTTGGCTTCAAACTGAGCTAGCGTAATTTCATTATTACCAGCATATACTGTAAATGCCCGCTTAGCTGCGGGCATTTTTCTATGGGAAACAGGAGACTGATATGTCTGAGCAACTCACCCAAGAACAAATCGATACGATTAATCGCTACAACGAAGAGCAGCGCCTAAAGTATTGTGTCAAAGAGATTGTCGCGAATCGTAAAGTTTGGATTCTTAAAGACGAGCACGGCTGTGTCATGTTAAACACAGAAGACGATGATTGCGTTCCTGTGTGGCCAAATGAAGAATTTGCCAAGCAGTGGGCAACGGGTGACTGGGAAGAGTGTGAACCAGAAGCGATCTCTCTTAACAAATGGCATAGCCGTTGGACTACTGGCCTAGAAGATGATGAGCTATCGGTTGTTGTATTCCCGAATCAAAACGAAGAAGGCGTGGTGTTGTTTCCTGACGAGTTTGATTTCGAACTGCGTAAACAAGCAAGCCGTCGTTAATCTGACTTTACTCGCTTCACCCAATAGAAAAAGCCTGCATGAAAGCAGGCTTTTTGTTTATCGTGAGCCATCTGTTTAGTGGCTTGGCGCTTTGTAGAAATGGCTTTCTACCAAGCGCTGGGTAATCGCATGTTCTGGATTAGTAAGGACTTGGTTTGTCTCTCCAAACTCAACCACTTCGCCTTCGTGCATTACCATCACTTTGTCGGTGATGTGTTTTACGATACCGATATGCTGAGACACGTACACAAACGACAAGCCCATCTCTTCTTGCAGCTCCAAGAACAGGTTGATGATCTGCGAGCGCATCGCCATATCCAAACCGTTTAGCGCTTCATCCGCCACAATGATTGATGGCTGAAGGATGAGTGCACGAGCCAAACACACACGCTGTTTTTGACCAGCAGCAAGCATTTGAGGATAGAAGTAGGCGTGCTCCGGCAGAAGCCCTACGCGAAGCAACGTCTCTTTCACACGTTTCATTCGTGCATCTGGCGGCATGTTGGTGTTTCGTTTCAACGGACCTTCCAAGATTCGTCCAATTTGAATACGAGGATTCAATGACGTGTTTGGGTCTTGGAAAATCATGCGAATCAACTTACATCGCGTTGCGTAATCTTTGTGTTCTAAACGCTCACCATTGACTCGGATCTCACCTGAACTAGGTTCAACAACGCCTGCGAGCATGCGTGCAAGTGTTGATTTACCGGAGCCATTCTGGCCAATAAAGCCAATAGTTTGTCCCGGCTCTAGCGTAAAGCTCACGGGCTTAACTGCTTCATTAACTTGACGTCTGAACAGTCGAGAACGCGTGACAAACTGCTTCGATAAGTTATCGACTTCGAGTAACGCACTCATGACTTCTTCTCCGTGTTCAATGGAAAGTGACAGTTAAACTTATGGTTTTTAATGCGTCGCGTGTGTGGAATTTCAACACACTGTTTTTGCGCGTACGGACAACGCGGCCCTAATCGACAACCAATTGGCAGATGCTGCAAAGGAGGGATAGACCCAGGTAGCGATTGCAGTTTCTGCTTGTGCGGTACCCAATCATTAAAATCTGGCATCGCTTTTAGCAGCGCGTCAGTGTAAGGGTGTTTAGGTGCTTCGATGATTTTGTCGGTGTCGGCAGATTCAACCGACTGACCACAGTACATGACGGTAATTCGGCTTGCCCATTGCGTGATGGTAGCCAAGTCGTGACCGATCAGCAAAATCGTGGTGTTGTTGAGCTGGTTCATTCGGCTCAACAAACGCAGAATCTGCGATTGAGTGATGGGGTCCAAGTCGTTAGTTGGTTCATCGGCAATCAACAATTTAGGTTTGGTTGCGATGGCCATGGCGATCATGACTTTTTGACATTCACCATCTGTTAGCTCGTACGGGTAGCTGCCCATCAAGCGTTTGTGATCTTTGATACCAACTTTGTGCAGTAGCGCAATGGCCTGTTTTTTACGCCATTTGAATCGCTCCCACCACTTGCCTTCAAAGGCGCGAGAGGGGATAGACTCAATTAATTGACGTCCTACTTCTTCGGAAGGGTCCAAACAGGTTGAGGGTTCTTGGAAGATCATCGCGATATCGCGGGCAATGACGCGTCGACGCTCTTTCGGCGTAAGCTGTAAAAGGTCGATGTTGCCCAAGCGCATTCGGTCTGCGGTGATTCGCCAGTTGTCCTTACAAACCCCCACGATCGCTTTCGCAACTAAGCTTTTACCTGAGCCAGACTCGCCCACCAAGCCTCGGATTTCACCTTCGTTGAGCGTTAGGCTCATTCGGTCGACGGCTTTCACCATCCCTTGTGGTGTTTCGATCTCGATAGTCAGATGTCGAATATCTAATAACGGCATTATTCGATCCCCGCATTCAGCGCTTGGCGTACACCTTCACCTACTAAGTTTAAGATAATTACGGTGAACATGATGGTCAGACCCGGAAGCGTCACGGTCCATGGTGCGATGTAAATCAGCTCGACGGAATCACCCAAAATGGCACCCCATTCGGTACTCGGTGCTTGAGCACCCAAGCCAAGAAAACCAAGAGCTGTGATATCCAAAATGGCCGCCGACAGAGCGAGAGTAATCTCTGCTGCAATGACGGTTAAAATGTTTGGAAGAATCGAGCTCCACAGTAAGTAGAAGTCATTTGCGCCATCTAGGCGGGCTGCCATGATGTAATCTTTTTCTACCTCAGTATGCACGGCAATATACACCGAGCGAATAAAACGTGGGATCAGGGCTAAACAAATCGCCAGCAAGATATTAAATTCACCAAAGCCAAGGAATGCCACAAAAATGATCGCGAGCAATAGCGATGGAATCGACATAACGGTGTCGAGAAGGTGGTTCAAAGTACTGGAAAGCAGACCTTTCGTCATCCCCGCCAGCACTCCGATAAAGCAACCTACGATGGTCGCAATCGCAGTAATGCCAACTGCTGCACCAAAAGTCAGTTGAGAGCCCATGATCAAGCGCGACAGAATATCACGACCTAAGTCATCGGTTCCTAAAAAGTAATCGACGGTGCCCGCTGGTGCCCATGAAGGGGGAACGAGTAACTCACCAGATTGTGCTTGTGGATCAAACGGGACAAGCCACGGAGCTAAAATAGTGATCAATACAATCAAGCCTAAACACCACAAGCCAAACATCGCTAACCCGTTAGCGCGGTAACTACGCCAAAATCGCTCGAACTGAGTTGGAATGCGTTCTTCCTGATAAACGTTATTTGTTAGCATACCATTCCTTTCTCACCAGAGGGTTGATCATGGCGCCAATCAAGTCCGAAAGGATATTGGCAGTTAAAACGAGTGTCGCAAGCACCATTACTCCTGCTTGGATTGAGGCGTAATCTTGATTGGCAAGCGCATCCAGCAACCAGCGACCAATGCCCGGCCAGTTAAAGATCGACTCGGTGATGATCGCTAAAGTGATCATGCTAGATAGCTGAACCCCAACTTTTGGAATGATGGGCGGAATGGCGTTACGCATTACGTGCTGAGTGACGATCTCACGATTCGATAAACCTTTGATTCGGGCTGCGCGAATGTAGTTTTGGCTCATAACTTCTGCAACAGATGCACGCATCAAACCAACAACTTGAGTCGTAGGTGCTAACGCCAGAACCAAACACGGCAGAACCATATGCTCAATGACACTTTGCAGTGCATGAGCTCGGTATTCACCTTTCGCCATAAAGGCGTCAATAATGGCAAACCCAGTCACATGGTCGATTTCGTACAGCAAGTCATAGCGTCCAGCAACAGGGAAGATATGGTATTCCAACGAGAAGACCATGATCAGCAGTAGTGCCACCCAGAAAATCGGAGCAGAGTAACCCGACATCGAAAGAAACGAGATACCAGTGTCTAGCCACTTACCTTGCTTCATCCCTGCAATCGTACCAAGTGGGATACCGATTAAGAGCGAAACCAGAAAGGCGAAAAAGCACAATTCTAATGTGGCAGGAAAAACAACGGCGAGTTCGTCGTAAATCGCATTGCCGTTTTTGCTTAAACCAAAATCGAGCTGAGAAAGGTTAATTAAGTAGCTTTGCCAGCCAGACCAGAACTCAACATTTGCCCAATGTGAAAGCGGGTCAAGGCGCAGCAGAGAAAAGCCCACCAAAGTGAGAATCATCAAAGTGATGAAAAAGAGGTTAAATCGTCGAACGGTGTACCAAAACATCAGTGGATTCTCTCAACTCTATCAAACGGTTGGGCATTGAAAGGGCTCGATTTGAAGCCAGTTAATGACTTGTCGTGCACACGGAATTGAACCCCATGTGCCAACGGAATAACTGGAAACTCTTCATTCAAAATATTTTGTGCCTGACGATACAGGTTTAGGCGGTAACGTTGCTCTTGCGTCTCTAGCGCGAGATCCAGCAAAAAGTCGAAATCATCGTTACACCACATCGAAACGTTAAGGCCCACTCGGTCTGATTCGCACGATAGTAAAGGACGGAAGAAGTTATCCGGATCGCCAGTATCGCCAATCCAGCCAGTAAGGAGCAAGTCGATATCGTTGATGTTTTCAAGATCCACTCGCTCGAAACGGTCGTCGGTGAGCAGAGTCAGCTTGATGCCGATATCGGCGAAGTTCGCCTGAATGAGCTCAGCAGTTTTGCGTGGACTTGGGTTGAATGCTCTTGGCTCTAGCGGCACCCACATCGACAGTTTTAGACCATCTTCGTATCCCGCTTCACGAAGTAGAGCGAGAGCGTAATTTCGGTCATAACGAATTTTCGCACTGTCTTTTTGATACGCCCAAGAGTTCGGCGGCAGCAATGTATAAGCTAGGGTTCCTGTACCGTAATAAACCGAATCCAAGATATTTTGACGATTGATCGCAAGGTTCAAAGCTTGGCGGACTCTTGGGTCGCGAAGTGCTGGAGTCTCGGTATTAATCGCAATAAAGGAAACGTTATTTGCTGGTGTTGCCGTCAATTCAAGGTTTTCATCTTCTTGAATGATTGGGATCTGGCTAGAGATAGGTGAAGACAAAACATCGCATTCATTGCGCAGCAACTTAGCTAACGTGCCAGTACCACGGTGTGAAATGTCGAACACTACCTGTTCCATTTTCGCTGGCGAGTTCCAGTAGTTCGGGTGACGTTCCAAGCGAATCAAATCGTTTACTTGATACTCTTTGAGCTGGTAAGGCCCTGAACCAATAGGGAGTTGGTCGATTTGCTCTTTGTTGTCTTTTGCCGCCAATTGTTGACCGTATTCTGCTGACAGTATTACCGCATGGCTGGTGGCGATGTTTGCCAAGAATGAAAAGTTTGGTTGCGCGAGTTTAAACGTCACTGTGTAATCATCGACAGCAATCACATCTTGCAATAGATTTTGAAAATCTAAACCAGCAAACCATGGATAAAAACCACCACCAACTTGATGAAAAGGATGGTCTACATCAATGACTCGCTTAAAGCTGAATACCACGTCTTTTGAATTTAACGGGCGAGTCGGAGAGAACCACGGTGTCGTTTGGAACTGAACGCCATGTTTGAGCTTGAATGTGTACTCAGTACCTTCCTTGTTCACAGACCAACTTTCCGCAATGCTTGCAATAGGTTGGTGTGTTTTAGGATCAAGCGTGAGTAAGGTGTCGTACAACTGAGGGCTTAACGCCTCGGCTGTAATACCACTGTCTATAAGCTGAGGGTTAAATGTTGTTGGTTTACCTTGCCCACAAAACACAAAACCTGCTTGGCGAATATCGTTGTGATCGATTTCTTCACCACAAGCAGTCAGTAAGCTAATACCAATAAGGCTCAGCGATAATCTTATAAAAGCATTCATAATATGAAATGTTCATTGGATTTTGCTTGTTTCATTTGATCTTACTCGTCCGGAGCTCACAAGCGAAAATGATCTCGCTAATTTAACACCTTTGTGAACTCGCTCCAAACACAAAATCTTTTGCTGGTAGGGTGTTAGATCAAAATACGATGTCTATTTAACACTGTAGCCCGAATTTTGCAGACATGAGTTGCGTTATCTATGGCTAGTAGTGTTTTTGGTTTTGTTAACTTTGTCCGACTAAACCGTACTTTCTGACCATACCTCGTAGCTGGTGATAGCTTAATCCCAACAATTCGGCTGCTTGTCGTTGGTTGAATTTTGCTTCTTCCAAGGCACGATTGAGAAGATTGATATCTTGCTCCTCTTGCCACTGTTTGTAATCGAGAGGAAAGTGGATCGAAGTCGTTTGAGACGAGGCTTCTTCTTGAGGATCTTCGTTTGCCGCAGTATGACCAAGCGCATTGTTCCAACCAGTGGCAAAAGGGTTAAAAATCAGCTCATCAATCGGTTCTGCATTTAGTCCGTGTTGATAGATAGCGCGCTCAATTACGTTTTTTAGCTCACGCACATTACCTGGCCACGAGTAATCGAGCAGGGCTTGTTGCGCTTGATGAGTGAAACCAACGAAGTATTCGAGTTGCAACTCTCGACACATTTTCATTGCGTAATGTTCGGCAAGCGACAGGATATCTTCTTTGCGTTCTCGCAATGGTGGCAACATGATAACGTCAAAGGCTAGACGATCGAGTAAGTCGGCACGGAAATCACCTTGCTCAGCCAGTCGTGGCAAATCTGCATTGGTAGCACACACTAAGCGCACATCCGCGTTAAGAGCGGTATGACCACCGACGCGTTCGTATTCACCGTATTCAATCACTCGCAGCAGCTTCTCTTGCACAAGTAACGGCGCAGTTGCCAACTCATCCAAGAACAAGGTGCCACCTTCCGCTCGTTCAAAACGGCCTTTGTGCTTGCCTTTTGAACCAGTGAACGAGCCGGATTCATGGCCGAACAACTCGGAGTCAATCAAACCTTCGCTTAAGGTCGCACAGTTGAGAGAAAGAAGTGGCTTATCCCAACGTTTTGATAAGTAATGCAAACGTTGAGCGATCAGTTCTTTACCGGTACCTCGCTCACCAATAATGAGGACGGGACGTTCAATTGGGGCGAGTTGTGATACTTTATCCAATACAGCGAGAAAAGCGGGAGATTCACCAATAAGGTTTTGCTTCATAAAATCCTTCTTATTTTTGCTACCTAGCCTAATTTAAGCGCAGAGTTGGTGAATTTTACCAACTGTTGGTGAAAAACATCATAGCATAACGGTGTATAACAACAAGATTACTGATAACCTGTTGATTTTTATAGATTATAAAAGTTGGCATGGTACTTGTTATATATTCAGGGAGACACAAGGTGAATCACCACCTTGTCGAGTTTTAATAGGAAAAAAGAGGAGTTCCGTTATGGGTATTTTTTCTCGTTTTGCAGATATCGTTAACTCAAACATCAGTGCATTGCTAGACAAGGCGGAAGATCCTGAAAAAATGATCCGTCTTATCATTCAAGAAATGGAAGACACACTTGTAGAAGTGCGTACTAACTCGGCTAAAGCGATTGCAGACAAAAAAGAGCTGGCTCGTAAAGTTGAGATGCTAGAAGAGCAAATTGGCGAATGGGGTCAAAAAGCGAGCCTAGCGTTGGTTAAAGAGCGCGAAGATTTGGCGCGTGCAGCCCTAATTGAAAAGCAAAAACTTGAGCAAGTCGTAAAAGGTTTGCACACAGAGCAAACGCTGGTGGAAGAAACGATCAACAAGTTGACTGGTGAAATCGGTAAGCTTGAGAACAAAATCGCAGAAACACGTGCAAAGCAACAAGCGCTAGCGATTCGTAATCAAACAGCGTCTAACCGTCGCGATGTTCAAAAGCATCTGCATACTAGCCGCACCAATGAAGCAATGGCGAAGTTCGATCAATATTCTCGTAAAATTGACGAAATGGAAGCGGAAGCCGATCTGTACGCTCAAACTGGGAATGCAAAATCGCTAGAGCAAGAGTTTGCCGAGCTTCAGGCTCAAGACGAAATTGAAAAAGAGTTGGCAAAACTGAAAGAACAGATGTCATCGCAAGATAAATAAGAGAGGAGCCATTTATGTCGGCATTTTTATTAGTAGGACCAGTGATTGTCTTTTTAATCTTTGTCGCTCCACTATGGCTCTTCTTACACTATCGCAGTAAACGCAAAACGGATAGTGCACTGTCGAGCCAAGACTTAGAGCGCCTTCAGGTACTGTCTGAAAAAGCGGAAGCGATGCAGTCTCGAGTTGATACATTGGAGCGCATCTTAGATGCTGAGTCACCAACATGGAGACGTAAGTATGAATAATCGAGAACTGTATCGTGATCCAGTAAATGGCAAAATCTCCGGTGTTTGTGCCGGATTTGCCAACTACTTTGGTGCAGAAGTTTGGTTGATTCGTATTGTAGTGATTTCTGCTGCCCTATTAGGTGGTACATTCTTAGTGGTGTTAGCGTATATCGCGATGGCATTTATGCTCGAAAAGCAACCCGTGAGATATTCTGAAAACATAAGAGAGCAGCAAGAGCATACGCTTAAAAGTAAGCCTTGGCAGAAAGGACAAAGTCCGGATCAATTACTCAGTGTTTTGGAAAGAGATTTTGACCGTCTTGATGGCAAAATTTGTAACATGGAAGCGTATGTGACGTCCGATACATTTAGGGTAAACCGAGAGTTCAGCAAACTCTAAACTTGATGCATCTATCAATGATTTAAATAAAGCAGGCGACAAGCCTGCTTTTTTATCACAAATTACTAATTTTTAAGCATAATTAATCTTTTGTGCTCTGGAAGTTAATTCATAATTCATCTACTTTAAATGTAATCACTTACTTTTTATGGATGAATGTGATGAGAAAACTGCTCATTCCGATAGCCGTCACGGCTGCATTGTCGGGTTGTGGTAAAGAGCTTCCACCAGTTCCTGAGCCAGAATCTCGCCCCGCAAAACTTTTTACTGTTTCTGTTGGCAACGCACAATTTGAACGCCATTTCCCCGCCACCACAGAAGCCGGTGACAGAGCTGTACTCGCATTTCGTGTCCCAGGGTTGCTTCAATCTATTGAAGTTAATGAAGGGCAAGTCGTTAAAAAAGGCGATGTGCTAGCAGTTCTTAACCCAGATGAATATTCCTTATTGGAAAAGCAAGCAAGAGCGAATTTTGCGTTAGCTGATGTTCAGTACAAGCGCTATAAAAAGCTGCGGAAAGACCAAGTGGTCTCTGAACAAGATTTTGATGAAGCGAAAGCTAATCATAACTCCGCTAAAGCGCAATGGGATCAAGCCAAAGCGAACTTGCGCTACACCCAACTCGTTGCTCCTTACGATGGCACCATTTCTTATCTTCCTGCCGAAAATCATGAATACGTTGCCGCCAAAGAAGGGGTGATGAACATTCAAACCAATCAGGTAATGAAGGTGATTTTTCAACTGCCTGACTATTTGCTCAACCGTTATACGCAAGGCGTGAATGTTTCAGCAAAAATGATATTCGATGCGTTTCCCGAACGCTCTTTCGATCTGACTTTCCAAGAAATTGACACCGAAGCCGACCCAAAAACGGGCAGCTATAAAGTGACGATGGTGATGGAAAGACCGCCAGAGCTAGGCATTCTTCCAGGTATGTCAGGCAATGCGTATCTCGTGTCACAAAACTCCGGAGCGACCAAAATTCCAGATTCTGCGCTCTTTGAAGAAAATGGAAAAACTTACGTTTGGCGCGTTGATGACCAAGGTGTGGTTGCGAAAGCCGACATTACGATGAATGACAACGGACAGATCTTGCAAGGGTTAGCGGATGGCGATCAAATCATTATCTCAGGCATTAATGTCATTGAGCCGGGAATCAAAGTTCGGGCTTGGGTGAAGGAGCGAGGGTTGTAGTATGAAAGGAATCATAACCTTAACCGCGATTTTCGCAGCGCTTACTTTGGCTGGTTGTGGTGAAAAAGGGCCAGAAAGAACCGTCGAAACCCCCAAAGTAAGAGTGGTTTCGCTAGAAGGTAATCGAGTTGATGACAATCTGTATTTTCCAGCTGTTGCGAACGCCGCGGACCGCTCTCATTTGAGTTTCCGTGTGGCGGGTGAAGTGAGTCGCGTCATGGTGCGAGAAGGGGATAAAGTGCAAAAAGGCGCTGTTATCGCCACCCTAGACCCAACGGATTATCAACTGGATGTCGATAATGCCACGGCGAGATTTTCTGTGGTCGACAGTCAATATCGCCGCTCTCGGCCTTTGGTGGATAAAGGTTTGTTGGCGAAGTCGCAGTTTGATGAAATTGCTGCGCAGCGCCAAATCGCGTTGGCGGAGTTGGAACTCGCTAAGTTGCGTTTATCGTTCACCACATTAAAAGCGCCGGTTGATGGCATCATTTCTCGGGTCAATATTGATCAATTTGAGAATGTTCAAGTTGGGCAACATATTGTCAATATCCACAGTCTGGATCGCGTAGAAGTTCTGATTCAATTGCCAGATCGCTTGTACGTCAAACAGCCTCCTACAGAAGAAAGATTAACGGCAATTAATGCGGTGGTTCGTGTTCCTAGTGGCAACGAGTACAAGGCGACGGTTAAAGAGTTCACCACTGAGCCTGATCCAACCACAGGAACGTTTACCGTGACGCTTTCTTTACCGATGCCAAAAGAGGAATACATCCTTGATGGTATGGCAGTTGAAGTGACCTCGAAAGATGAAAAAGTGGGTTTAGAGCTGAACGTTGGGATCAATGTGCCGATTGAGGCAATTTTCAATGCTGATGGAGACGAGCTTGGACGTGAGAACAAGTTTGTTTGGGTGCTGAATGACGACAGTACCATTTCCCGAAAACAAATCCGAACCGGCAAAGCCTCCAAAACCTCGATTCAAGTGCTTGATGGATTAGCGCTTAACGACAAAGTGGTGGTTGCTGGCGTTTCGCGACTCAGAGATGGAATGAAAGTGGAAGTGGTTAAGCAGGAGGCTGGTTTATGAGCGAGCAAAATAAAGTGCCTCAAAGTGATGATGACGTAACGGGCATTGCGGCTTATTTCATTCGAAATCGCGTGATTAGCTGGATGGTGTCTTTGATCTTCTTGATTGGTGGTATTGCTGCCTTCTTCGGGTTGGGACGTTTAGAAGATCCGGCCTTTACCATCAAAGATGCGATGGTAGTGACGTCATACCCAGGTGCGACGCCGCAACAGGTGGAAGAAGAAGTGACGTACCCGCTGGAAAAAGCCATCCAGCAACTGACTTACGTTGACGAAGTGAACTCCATTTCCAACCGTGGTTTATCTCAGATCACCGTGACGATGAAAAACAACTATGGTCCCGATGATTTACCACAAATTTGGGATGAATTGCGTCGAAAAGTGAATGACTTAAAAGTCACCTTACCTCCAGGTGTTAATGAGCCTCAGGTTATTGATGACTTCGGTGATGTGTACGGCATCTTGTTGGCAGTGACAGGGGATGGCTACAGCTACAAAGAGTTGCTGGATTATGTTGACTACTTACGCCGTGAGCTTGAACTGGTCGATGGCGTCAGCAAGGTTTCTGTCTCTGGTCAGCAGCAAGAGCAAGTCTTTATTGAAGTTTCGATGAAGAAGCTCAGCAGTATTGGTTTGTCGCCAAATACGGTTTTTAACTTGCTGTCCACGCAAAATATTGTGTCTGATGCTGGCGCTATTCGTATTGGTGATGAGTACATTCGAATTCAGCCTACGGGTGAGTTCCAAAGCGTTGATGAGTTAGGGGACCTGTTGATCACCGAATCTGGTGCGCAAGGGCTTATTTTCCTCAAAGATGTAGCGGAAATTAAACGTGGCTATGTTGAAGTGCCGAGTAACATCATCAACTTTAATGGCAGCTTAGCGCTGAACGTTGGTGTGTCGTTTGCCCAAGGAGTCAACGTGGTTGAAGTCGGTAAGGCCTTTGATCGTCGCCTTGCCGAGTTGAAGTATCAACAACCGGTTGGTGTCGAAATCTCAGAGATTTACAGCCAACCGAAAGAGGTAGATAAATCGGTCAGCGGCTTTGTGATCAGTTTGGCGCAGGCAGTTGGCATCGTAATTATCGTATTGCTGTTCTTTATGGGGCTGCGCTCGGGTCTATTGATAGGCCTGATCTTGCTACTCACGGTTTTAGGTACGTTCATCTTCATGAAATATCTCGCGATTGACTTGCAGCGCATCTCTCTGGGTGCGTTGGTTATCGCACTCGGTATGTTGGTGGATAATGCCATCGTGGTGGTGGAAGGGATATTAATCGGCACTCAAAAAGGGCGAACGCGATTACAAGCTGCGACGGATATTGTCACTCAAACCAAATGGCCGCTATTGGGTGCAACTGTAATTGCGGTAACGGCATTTGCGCCAATTGGTTTGTCTGAAGACTCCACGGGTGAGTACTGTGGCACCTTGTTTACGGTACTGCTGATTTCCCTCATGCTGAGTTGGTTTACCGCTATTTCTCTAACGCCGTTCTTTGCCGATATTTTCTTTAAGGGACAGAAAATCAAGCAAGGTGAAGGTGAGGAAAACGACCCATATAACGGCATTATTTTTGTGGCATATAAAAAGTTTTTAGAGTTTTGTATGCGTCGCGCGTGGTTAACGGTCGTAGTTTTGATTGTTGGGCTTGGTGCAAGTGTTTATGGGTTTACCTTGGTAAAACAATCGTTTTTCCCATCTTCAACCACGCCAATTTTCCAATTGGATGTGTGGCTACCGGAAGGTACAGATATTCGTGCGACTAACGATAAGCTAAAAGAACTGGAATCTTGGCTTGCTGAGCAAGAGCACGTTGATCACATCACAACAACTGCGGGTAAAGGTCTGCAACGCTTTATGCTGACGTATGCTCCGGAAAAAAGCTATGCCGCTTATGGTGAAATCACTACGCGAGTTGATAACTACGAAGCGCTTGCGCCGTTAATGGCACGGTTTAGGGATCACCTAAAAGCCAACTATCCAGAGATCAATTACAAGCTCAAACAGATTGAATTGGGCCCTGGTGGCGGCGCGAAAATTGAAGCGCGTATTATCGGCTCTGATCCAACGGTGCTTCGCACGATTGCGGCGCAAGTAATGGATATCATGTACGCCGATCCGGGCGCGACCAATATTCGCCACGACTGGCGTGAGCGTACTCAAGTGCTTGAGCCTCAGTTCAACGAGAGTCAAGCGCGTCGTTACGGTATCACTAAATCTGATGTGGATGATTTCTTATCGATGTCGTTCTCGGGAATGACGATAGGTCTTTATCGTGACGGTACTACGTTGATGCCGATTGTGGCGCGTTTACCAGAAGACGAGCGTATCGATATTCGTAACATCGAAGGCATGAAAATTTGGAGCCCTGCGCAGAGTGAGTTTATCCCACTCCAGCAAGTCACAATGGGTTACGACATGCGTTGGGAAGACCCTATCATCGTGCGTAAGAACCGTAAGCGTATGCTTACTGTGATGGCGGACCCTGATATTCTCGGTGAAGAAACCGCATCGACGTTGCAAAAACGCCTACAGCCGCAAATCGAAGCGATTCAAATGCCACCTGGCTATTCTCTAGAATGGGGTGGTGAGTACGAGTCTTCAGGTGATGCTCAAGAGTCTCTGTTCACAACGATGCCGATGGGCTACTTGTTCATGTTCTTGATCACCGTGTTCCTATTCAACTCGATTAAAGAACCGCTGATTGTTTGGCTCACTGTGCCACTGGCATTGATTGGTGTCACCACCGGCTTGTTGGCACTCAATACGCCGTTTGGCTTTATGGCGTTGCTGGGCTTTTTGAGCTTATCTGGTATGGTACTCAAAAATGGCATTGTTCTGCTCGACCAAATTGAAATTGAGATGAAGTCGGGGAAAGAGGCGTATGACGCAGTGGTTGATGCGGCAGTCAGTCGTGTTCGCCCAGTGTGTATGGCAGCAATTACCACCATTTTGGGTATGATTCCTCTTCTACCTGATATCTTCTTTAAACCGATGGCGGTAACGATTATGTTTGGTTTAGGTTTTGCCACCATCCTGACACTTATTGTCGTGCCAGTGTTGTATCGTCTGTTCCATAAAGTGTCGGTGCCGAAATAGGCTTAATGTAAAGTAACGATGTAAAGTTCAGCGCCTCTAGCTGGTGAGTTAGAGGCGCTTTTTATAAGGACGAAAAATGACAGAACACAAAACGTGCGCGTGGGCGATGAACCACCCTCTAGAGCGCGCATATCACGATGCAGAGTGGGGCGTTCCGGTTTATGACGACAAAGTGTTGTTCGAATTTATTACGTTGGAAGGTGCGCAAGCGGGATTGAGTTGGATTACGATTCTGAAAAAACGTGAAGGGTACCGAGAAGCGTTTGAAAACTATGATTTGGACGCGTTGGAACAGAGAAATGAAGAGCGCGCCGAGTTCATCGTCGAAAACTTCGATGTAGTGAAGCATCGCGGCAAAATCAATTCGGTATTTAGCAACGCTAAAGCAGCCAAAGCACTTATTGCTGAATATGGCAGCTTATCAGCGGCGTTGTGGCAGTTTGTCGATGGCAAGCCTGTGGTAAATCAGTGGCATGAAATGAGTGACGTACCTGCTTCGACAGAACAGTCCAAAGCCATGAGCAAGTTTCTCAAAAAGAAAGGCTTTAAGTTTGTCGGTGAAACCATCTGTTATGCCTTTATGCAAGCCGTTGGCATGGTGGATGATCACATCGTTGGATGCCTCAAAAAACAAAACCAATAACGTTTCGTTTATATAATTGCTCAGTTTATACAGCTAGTTCTGGCTGTCATGAATACGTTCCAAGGCTTCGATACGGCGCCATTGAGTTGTCTCGAAGCTTTGCTTCCTCAAATTAGCAATTTCTAACTGCTTCTGTTCGTGACCCAAAAATTCATCATCAAGAATATCTGCACGTTTTTCTAGGTAATTTGTTAGCTCTGTTTCAAACGCCGATCGTTGTTCATCCAATTTTTGCAGCCTTTGCGCGCCTTCTTCTCCTACCAACTCGACGCGAGCAAGATACTTATCCTGTGAACTGAGTAATGCGGTTTGGTCGAGTTGCCTCGTTAAGGCATTGTTGCGTTCACTTTGCTGGATGTACTCAGGTTGTTCAGACAACGCTTGGTTGAGTAGTAGTTGCTGAGAATCAGAGTCTTGCTCGTACGTTTTAATCACCAGTTTCTCTATTGCGAGTTGGCGTAGTCGATTTTCTTCATCAAATAGTTGGGAAATTTGTTGATCGTTAAAGTATTCAAGTTGCAAATTTAGAATGGCTTCATTCAGCCGTTGCAGTTGGTTCAACGACAACGTCGTATCTTCAAGTGGTTCTAATTTAGAAAGCGCCCGTTTGTACGCGAGATAGGTTTGAAACAACTCAACATCAATGCCTAGTGAGTTTTGCTGCGAGATACTTTCTTCAATATTTTCTTGGATTTCTTCAAGGCTATGTTCCCCCAAACCACTTAATGAGTACTCAAAAAAGTCTTTCTGAGAGGAGAGGTCGATAGTAGTGTCATGTTGCGATTGAGCCATCTTGGGTTGTGGTGAGTCCGATACGTAGAGGGAAGCCGCTCCCACACCGAGAAGCAAAAGAATGGATACAGCGATAAGAGCGACTTTCGTCATGGGGAATTCCTGTTACAGTCCTTGCAGTTTCAAACGATTCGCATGCTGGCGATACAGCGTGACGGGGTCGGTTTCAAAAAGATGGTGGATACCGAGTAAACCGTTAATTTCGTCCAAGTGATTCATTTTGTAATCATCACGAATGACTTTTCCTAAATGAGTGCTGCATGCGCCAACGAGCCCATCGTTTGGCCCATCGAATGCCAAGCCGAGTACCATCATGGCTGCGTCTGTCGGATCGAAAACGTTGGAAAAAGTGGATGATCCGGTCCATGAGTAGTAATACACACCGTTCGGTGCCAGCAAATCACCGTCGCCACATTCGCTGGTTGGAATGCCTTCAGGGTAGTGTTGGTTAAAAGCTAGCGAGCCTTCCGTCGTTAATGCGGCTAAGGAAGCCAGTGGATCTTGATCAAGATCTGAACCACCTGAAAGCAGATTGATCAGAGTGGTTAACCCCTGCGCGAGTTTAACGGCTAACTGTTCTGTCCCCGAGCCTTCTGGAACAGTGCCGCGTACTAAGTCTGCGACTTTTGAGCCTTTGTTCACTCCGCCGATACTGGTGACAGAAGCCACTAAATCAGGGCGTACAGAGGCTACATAACGCGCTGTTGGGCCACCATGGCTGTGACCAATGAGGTTCACTTTGCTAGCACCTGTGGCGGCGAGTAAGGTTTCGACTTGAGAAAGAAGCTGCTCACCGCGGGCTTCGCTACTGTTTGTCGCGGAAACTTGTGCCACATAAACTGTAGCGCCATCTTTGGTTAATGAGTGAGGGATACCAAAGAAATAATCCACGCCAGCCAGCGAGTCAAAGCCGAACAAACCATGAACCAACACAATGGGGTATTTGGTTTGCGTATAGCCAGTTGCGGCGTTGGCTGAAGCAATCGGCAGGGTAATTAGAGTAAAAAGCAACACTGCTATGAGTTTGAGTTTCAAAGTTATCTCCTTGTGGTATGACCTCTTATGAGTGGTAAAGGGTAGGAGACAAATTGAGAAGATGGGAAGTCTTCATGTAGCACATGTTTTTATTCTGTGATTGCTCAAATGAAAAACAACACAAATGATGAACATTGAAGGAGAGGAAGAAGGGAGGCGGTAGATCTCCAGTTATTTCATTAGCTTATAAAAAAGCCCTGCTGAGCAGGGCGATAACATGAGTTATTTCAGAGAGACTTCTTTTTCAAGCATTAGGGCGTTGTATCGAGCAAATCCGGCTTCTAAATCGGCGATTAAGTCTTCAACATCTTCCAAGCCCACATGAATACGAATCAGAGTGCCTTCAAAGTTCGGATTGGCGACCGTGCGTAAGCTGTTAAAGCTGCGAGGTTCGTTAGCCAAAATCAAACTCTCATAACCACCCCAAGAGTAACCCATGCTGAAGTGTTTCATGCCATCAAGCAAAGCTGTGGTCGCTTTTGGATACGAGGTTTTCAGCACAAATGAGAACAAGCCATTGCCGCCAGTAAAATCACGCTCAAAGAACTCATGACCAGGGCAAGTCTCTAGGGCAGGGTGACGAACATGATCCACTTCAGGGCGGCTTGCCAACCACTGTGCGACTTTCAAACTGTTTTCAGCGTGCTGGCGTAAGCGAACATCCAAAGTGCGAATGCCTCGTAGGCCAAGGTAAGCGTCATCAGGAGAAACGCATTGACCCATCAGGTAGCTTTGTTCGCGAAGCTGATCCCAGTATTTCTCAGACGCTACTGCGGTGCCGAGCATGACGTCAGAGTGTCCAACGATGTACTTTGTCGCCGCTTGAATAGAAATGTCCACGCCATGCTCGAAAGGTGAGAAGTTCACGCCTGCGCCCCACGTGTTATCGAGCATCACAATGATATCGTGCTCGTGAGCGATGCGCGCCATGGTTGGAACGTCTTGAACTTCCATCGTGATTGACCCCGGCGATTCAAGAAACAGTATTTTGGTGTTTGGTTGAATCAAATCACGAATGTTTTCGCCGATCATCGGATCGTAGTAAGTGGTTTCTACGCCCATCTTTTTCATTATCACGTTGCAGAAATCACGCGTTGGTTCGTAACACGTATCAACCATCAAAATATGGTCGCCAGCTTCGACGAAAGAAAGGATCGCGTTAGAAATGGCTGCCGTTCCACAAGGGTAAAGAGCACAACCCGCGCCGCCTTCGATCTCGACCATTGCATCTTGAAAAGCAAAGTGAGTGTTAGTACCACGACGCCCGTAAAACAGCGTTTTGTTTGCGCGGTTTATTGCGGCTTGGTTTTTCTCTGCAACAGTATTAAACACGACAGTAGAAGCGCGTTGTACTGGCGGGTTTACCACGCCGTTGGTCCACTTCTTATCGCGGCCTGCGGTAATGAGTTTGGTCTTTTTGCCCTCTGACATAAAAATTCCCTGTCTTAAATATTACAATTTGGATTATTTAAAACATGGACGACATAGGGTTTGCAAGGGAAAAGTCACATATCGACCAATAACCGTTTGGATTGAACGTTTAGAGCGCCGTGTGGTAGCGATGATTACATGAGACGTATTGGGGAAAGCACAGAATAGTCGATGCGAAAAGTAAGACGCAGATAAAATAAACCTCCAGCATGGACTCTCATTACTGGAGGTTTGAACTGAAATGGTCACTGATTTAGAGCAATGGGTTGAAGAGGTAGAACACACGCTCAAGGAAACGAGAATAAAGGCTACGTTTTTCCCACTCGTCCAAAACGACAGGATGAGATTGCTTGATATAACCATCTTGCAACCATGACAATTGCTTGGTGAACTCTTCATCGTCGACAGCCAGAGTGACTTCAAAGTTCAGCCACAGGCTGCGCATGTCCATATTCACCGTACCAACCAAACAGAACTGGTCGTCGATAACGACCGATTTGGTGTGCAGCAAGCCACCATAGAACTCGTAAATTTTCACGCCAGCGGCCAAAAGTTCGCTGTAGAAAGCGCGCGATGCCCACTGAACCATAAGTGAGTCATTTTTGTGCGGTATGATCAGCTCAACATCAATACCGCGCTGCGCCGTCATTTTTAACGTCTCAAGCAAGTCGGTATTAGGTACAAAATACGGTGTTGTGATTCGTACCGAACGATTGGCTTGGTTAATTGCCAAAGTAAGCACTTGATAAATCAAATACTCTGGCATGCCGGGACCAGATGGAACCACCTGAATCGGATGTTGGTATTTGCTGTTGTCAATTTTGCACTCCGGCAACTTCGGCAGATAACGTTCGCCCGTTTCTACTTCCCAGTCCCAGCAGTGAATCGCACTCAGTACGTTTACGGTTGGCCCTGTAACTCGCACCATGATATCGATCCAACGCCCAACGCCGCTGCTCTGTTTAAAGTATGCAGGATCGACAAGGTTCATTGATCCTGTATAGGCGATTTCATCATCAATGACGATGATTTTACGGTGCTGGCGAAGATCAAGACGACGTAAGAACATACGCCACATCTTCACTTCGAGTGCCTGAATAACCTCGATACCCGAATCTTTCATCATTTTGTACCAAGGACTTCTGAAGAAGCGTGGGCTACCCGCAGAGTCCAGTAGTAGCTTCACATCCACACCACGTTTAGATGCTTGGATAAGAGCGGATGCTACCGAATCGGCCAAGCCGCCTGGGTGCCAAATGTAGAACACCATTCGAATGCTCGTTTTGGCATTCTCGATGTCTTCGATGATGGAGTGCAGAATTTCATCAGGAGATTGTTGCAAGGACAGAGTATTCCCGCTCAGAGCAGGTAGCCCAAGACGGTTGTTACACAGTTCATCGATGCGGTAGATATGGCGACCCATGGTTTCAGGCATGTGTGCGTGGCAATCATTGAGTTGACTAAACCACTTGGCAAAAGGGGTAAACATCTCTTTTGCTCGTTCAGCTCGTTTTCTGCCTAAGTTCAGCTCACCAAATAGGAAATAGCACGCAACGCCAAGCACGGGAAGGATATAGATGATCATTAGCCAAGCTAAAGACACGCTCACCGCACGACGCTTCAAAACAACGCGTAAAGTAACACCAGCAACTAAGAACCAATACAGTCCAATGCCAGTAAGAGTAAGAAAATGATAGAACTTGTCCATATACGCTCAAAGTAATATGCCCATCTAGGATATTAAGCATAAAAGTGGGTTGGGGGAACAGATTTCCCAATGAGAAGTGGGATTGACCCTACATGAGGAACAAATTTCATAACAGGTGATTCTGTTATTTTAATGTGAAAAATAAGGCTATTCTTTAACTTTTGAACAAAAAAGCAGCATTTAACGTGCGTAATACTACACTTGTGCGATAAATGTACTTTTTGGGGTTCCAATTCTAATGGGGAACTGCTTTACTTGCTATACATAGAGCGTCGAACAAACTTCTTATAAGTGTATATAAATATTTACACAAACATTTTAGACGCCTATCTCTATGCATACACAACACAACAAATCTTTGGAGAATAAGCGTGGCTACAACTAATACAGCAGCACCACGTGATACGTGGGGGTCTAAATTAGGCTTCGTAATGGCAGCAGCGGGTTCCGCTGTTGGTTTGGGTAACATCTGGAAGTTCCCGTACACAGCAGGTGAGAGTGGCGGCGGTGCGTTCGTTGCGATCTACCTTTTCTTTGTTATTTTTATCGGTTTTAGCGTCATGCTTACTGAGTTCGCTATTGGTCGTAAGACAGGTCTATCAGCAGTAGGCGCATTTAAATCCACTGACCGACGCTGGACGTTCACCGGCGTGATTGGTGTATTTAGTGGGCTACTTATCATGGGTTTTTACCCTGTCGTAGGTGGTTGGGCGTTAGCGTACATTTTTAAAGTCGGTGGTGGTCTACTAAGTACGCCAGAGGCAATCGGTGACAGCTTTGGTGGTTTCATTTCTGATCCGCTACAACCGCTGTTCTGGATGGGTGTGTACCTTTTCCTCAACGTACTGATCGTAATGAAAGGTATTTCTGGCGGTATCGAAAAAGCGGGTAAAGTTCTTATGCCGCTGCTGTTCATCATCTTGATCATCGTATCGGTGAAAGGTTTGATGCTTCCAGGTGCGATGGCAGGTCTTGAGTTCTTGTTCATGCCAGACTTCTCAAAAGTAGACAGTAACGTGGTACTTGCAGCATTAGGTCAGGCGTTCTTCTCATTGAGTCTTGGTATGGGTTGTATGATGACTTATGGCTCTTACTTGAAGAAGAAAGAGAACCTCGTTCAAACAACAGGCATGGTTACGGCAATGGATACCGGCGTAGCGATCCTTGCTGGTGTCGCGATGTTCCCTGCAATGTTTGCTTTCGGCATGGAACCAGCTGCAGGCCCAGGTCTGGTGTTCGTCGTTGTCCCTCAATTATTCGCGGAAATGGGCGGTGTGATTGGTTTGCTACTTGCGCTTCTGTTCTTCATCGGATTAACGGTAGCGGCGCTTACCTCTTCGGTTTCATTGTTAGAAGTAGTGGTTTCTTACCTTATCGATGAGAAAGGCATGAAACGTTCTAACGCAGTAGTTTCAGCAAGTGTCGTGATGGCATCACTTTGTGTCTTTGCATCGCTTTCGCTAGGCGGTATGGGACCAACGCTATTTGGTACTGGCGCATTCGATATCTTCGACCTACTGACAGACAAAATCTTCCTAGCGGTTGGGGGGATGTTGGTATGTATCTTTGCTGGCTGGCGCTTAAATCGTGCAGAGCTTGAAAAAGAAATCACGAATGATGGCGAAGTATCATTCCCACTATTTGGCTTATGGTACAACCTCGTTAAATACGTCATTCCGGTAGCGATTGCTATTGTTGCCTTCATGGGCATTAAGTCTGGCTTCGATAGCGGCAAAGGCGAAATCATGGTTTTAGGTATCGCGATTATTGGTTTTGCAGGATTACTTTCGAAGAAACTGTAAACAGCTTAAAAAGATAAAGAAAAGTGGGGGCTTAGTAAGGCTCCCGCTTTTTTTTGTGTCTGTAGGATAAGACTGACATTTTTAGATTAATTGTGTTTTTTTATAAAACTTTAATTGCAATGTGATGTTTGTCACATAAAATGCGCAACCACTGCAAAGGGGTGTCTATCGTCCCGAAATAATTCATGTGCAGATTGATACAGCAATGTCTGCACAGAACATAATTTATAAGGAACCTTGTCAGTGAAAATGTCAGTTCGTAAAAAGTTATATGCGAGCTTTGGTGCCATTTTGGCAACCATGTTGGTGATGATCGCGATTATTACGTTTGAAGTGATTAATTCACATAAAGTGGCACAAGAAGTCAGAACAGACGACGTCCCAGAGACCATTGGATACATGGCTTTGATCGATGAAGCTGGGGATATTTATCGAGATGCTGTCGGTATGATCATCAATACCAGTGGTGCACAACGTGAATATCAATCGAACAAGAAAGAGTTTGCCTCTGCGTTGGCTGATGTACAACGTCTTGAAACCGCTGGTGGAGAAGACTATCGCAATATCGAAAAAATTGAGCAGCTTATGGCGAATTTTACGTCGAGCTTTGAGAGCCAAATTCAGCCGAATATTGGGCATCGCAGTTTAGAAGAAAACGTTGAGCAAGTCCGTCAGTTGTACGAGGTGAATCTAGCTCCAATTGAAGACATGCTCAATGCGGCAACGGCAGAAGGCCGCCAAAGCACACATGATGCGCTTCTCCAATTGACCGATTCATTCAACGATATTGAGAACACCATTTACGCGCTAGGTACGCTTGCGGCGATCGCAACAGTGTTTATTGCATACTGGTTGTCTAATTCAATCACAGGGCGTTTGACCGCACTGGATACTTTGGCACAACGTGTGGCGGAAGGTGATTTGACAGCTTCTCCTATCAAAGACGAATCGGGTGATGAGCTTTCTAACTTAGCGACCTCTTTAAATAAAATGCAGGCATCTCTAACGGGGTTGATTGGCTCTATTTCAGTCGTGTCTGAAGAAGTTAAGTCGGTCACGAGTGAGCTGTCTGTTGTTAGCCAAGACATTGTTTCTGGTGCGAGTAGCCAAGCCGACAAAGCGAACCTCATCGCAACGGCAGCAGAAGAGCTGAGTTTGACCATTTCACAAGTGGCGGAACAAGGTGCGTCTACGTTTGAAGAAGCTCGTAAATCAGAAGCCACAGCCGAGCAAGGTCGTACGGTCATTGTTGAAATGGTAGAGAGCATTCAACAGGTATCGAAGCAAATGGCGGACATGTCGGTTCAGATGAATCACCTTGGTGCTCATGGCGAGAAAATTGGCGCAGTCATTAAAGTGATTGAAGACATCGCAGAGCAAACTAACTTGCTTGCGTTAAACGCGGCAATTGAAGCTGCACGTGCGGGTGAGTTTGGTCGCGGGTTTGCGGTTGTGGCTGATGAAGTCCGTGCACTTGCTGAGCGTACGACGAAAGCAACACAAGAAGTAGGCGAGATTATCCAAGCGATTCAAGTTGGCACGCAAGAAGCCGTGACTTACACCGAAGATGGTTGCCGTTTGGTGGAAATTGGTGTTAGCCAAAGCTCGGGAGCGGTGGAATCATTGGAAGAAATCGTTGCTGGTGCAGGGCACGTGCAAAGCATGGTGAACTCTATTGCGACCGCAGCCGAAGAGCAAACTGCGGTGACAAAAGAAATTGCCGCAGATATTACGTCGATCAGCGACATTTCGGTTCGCTCACTGCAACTAGCGAATGACAGCTCACAAAGCGTAGAAGGTTTGAACCGCAAGGTACACGAGTTGGAAACACTAGTGGGTAAGTTTAAGCTCGCCTAATCAATCAGAATCGGTATACTTCTGGCTCCAAACGTGGAGCCAGTTTTTTATGTTCGATATTCTACATACCCATCCCGATTTTCTGATCATCAATAAGCATCCCAACGTCTCTGTTCATAAAGACGATGGCGACACAATGCTGTTGCAAGAAGTGGCTAAGCAGAGTGGTGATGAGCAGCTCTATCTTATCCATCGCTTGGATAAAATGACGTCGGGTATTCTGCTCCTCGGACGCAACGCCAAAGCGGCCAGTGCGTTATCGCAAGCCTTTGCTGACCGCCAAGTGGAAAAGTTCTATCTGGCGATTGGCGCTAAAAAGCCGAAAAAGAAACAAGGTTGGGTGATAGGTGATATGGAGCGTTCGCGCCGTTCATCATGGAAGCTGGTCAACAGCAAAAACAACCCAGCCGTCACCCAGTTTTTCTCTCTTACGGCAGAGCCCGGAGAGCGCCTATTTTTATGTAAGCCACACACTGGTAAAACGCATCAAATCCGCGTGGCATTAAAATCGGTTGGCTCAGGTATTGTTGGCGACCCGATTTACAATGCAGGCAATGAGGCTGATCGCGGTTACCTGCATGCATTTTCACTTTGCTTCCAATACCGAGATGAGCAATATCGCTTTGTTTGCGATCCACGAGAATACCAAGTGCTGGGTAACAAATGGCACAGTGAAATCGTCTCTCAGGGTTTGGATACTTGGCTTTCCCCTTGGGAACTGAACTGGCCTACGATCAAATAACCGTCACAAAGAAAACTAATAAGAGAACTCGATGCAAGCATCACAACTTCCGCTGTTCTTTCAGCATCTAGAAACCGAGCTCGCGCAAGCTCCGAACGAAATTCGTCGACTGTTTCATGGTCGTGGCCGTCGTTTTGAGGGCTTAGAGCAAATCACCTGTGATTGGTTACAAGGTCAGTTGATTATCAACTTGTTTAAAGAAGTCGACGACGCGTTTCTCGCTGAGCTGAAAAGCGGCCTCAATGCGTTGGCACAATCACAACTGTGGGCAAATAAGCAAGGTCGCACTATGGTTCTTCAGCACCGTTATGCCGATGGTGCGCCTTCAGAAGTGCTTGTCGGTGAATTAGACGCTCGCCCTGTCGTTGAAGAAAACGGTTTGAAATACCAATTGGATATTGGTCGCAACCAAAACTTCGGTCTGTTTTTGGACATGCGCTACGGTCGTAATTGGGTTCGCGAAAATGCGAAGCACAAAAACGTGCTCAACTTGTTTGCTTACACCTGTGGCTTTTCTGTCGCTGCCATTGCGGGTGGCGCAGATAAAGTGGTTAACGTCGACATGGCAAAAGCGTCGCTGTCTAAAGGTCGTGAGAACCACAAGCTAAATGGTCATAACATCAACCAGGTAAGCTTTATGGGGCACGATATCTTTAAATCGTGGGGTAAGATTAAAAAATCTGGTCAGTATGATTTGATTATCATCGATCCGCCGTCATTCCAGAAAGGCAGCTTTGCGCTGACTAAAGATTACAAAAAGATTCTACGTCGGTTGCCAGATTTGTTGGCAGAAAGCGGTCAAGTGATGGCATGTGTGAACTCGCCATCTGTGACAAGCGACTTCTTGATTGAAAGCATGAAAGAAGAAGCGCCAGAGTTGACATTCCGTGAGCGTCTGGATAACCCACCAGAGTTTATGGACGTAGACAGCGAAGCTGCATTGAAAGTGTTGTTATTTAGCTAAAAGACTTTTGTTGCAACAGAAGTAACATCAAAAAAAGCGCCGCGAAACATCTAGACAGACGTATCGCGGCGCTTTTTTGTATTTGGAAAACTAACCAATCTGCACTTCAAGATCCGCTTTGATGGTTGATGAGCAGGCGAGCACATAGCCTTGTTCAATTTCTTCTGGCGTTAATGTTTCTAGGCTGGTGGAAGAGACGTTGCCTTGACGAACCTTGCATTTGCACGAGCCACAAATGCCGCTACGACAAGCGACGATTAATGGTAAACCTGCGCCTTCAAGCACATCGGCCAGTACCTGACCTTTTTGCGCATCGATGTTTTGAGCAAAGTCAGGAACGGAAACACGAACAGCTTCATCGGAGACCGATGTTTCTGCGCCAGTCGCTGGCGTAAAACTCTCTTGGTAGAAGTTTGTCATGTCAAAACCAAGGTCATTCAAATAGCCGTGAACATCTTGCATAAACTGGCTTGGACCACACAGGTAAACGGTACGTTGCTTGAAATCAGGAACAAGCTCTTTAAGCCAGTCGGCATTCAAACGACCTTGTGGGTGTGACGTTCCTTCGCGGTTTTTCAGCAACAGCTTTAAATGGAAGTTGGGATACACAGCGTCGAACGTTTCTAGCTGATCGTAGTAAATCGTCTCTTCTGGGCTGCGTGCGATATGAAGAAATGCGATGTCCACATCGTTGTCGTTTTCATCTTGATTACTCAGCCAGTGTTTTGCCATCGAAAATACGGGCGTGACGCCGCAACCTGCACTGATAAGCAAGGCTTTTGTTTCGCCATCACGTAAAACGGGTGGATGGTCAATGCAGTTAAATTCGCCCGTTGGTGGTAATGCTTGAACGGTATCACCGAGCAGCAGCGAGTCAACGATGTAGTTCGATACTTTACCGCCAGATACTCGTTTGATGGTGAGTTGAAGGTGATCGTCTTCATTGATCGAGCTGATTGAATAGGCACGAAACTCCATTTTTCCATCAATTTCGACGCCCAAGTTAATAAACTGGCCAGGTTTAAACTGAAACAGAAGTGATTCGGTTAGTTCGGCCAATTTGATGCTGACGGTGTCGTGTGTTTCGAAGTATTTGTCGATGCAACGGAGTGTGACGGGTTGGTTACCTTGCCATTCAAAAAACATAACAATCTCTTTGGTTGTGGCTATTTTTAGTTCGAAATAGATAGCGCCTCCACGTAAGGAGGCGCGAACAAGCAAGTTTATTAAGCTGCTAGGATAGCTTTTAGATCATCCTGAACATTGCCAATACTGCGCATATCGAACTTCTCTTGGATGATGGCGATTAGGTTTGGCGTAAGGAATGCCGGTGCAGTAGGGCCTGTGTAAATGCCTTTCACGCCCAATGCAAATAGCGTTAGCAAGATAACGATCGCTTTTTGCTCGAACCAAGAAAGTACAAGCGTGAGTGGTAGCTCATTGATGTCACAGTCAAACTCTTTCGCCAGTGCAAGTGCAAGCTGGATTGCAGAGTAAGCATCGTTACATTGGCCCACATCCAATAGGCGAGGGATACCGTTGATATCGCCGAACGTATTCTTGTTGAAGCGGAACTTACCACACGCCAAGGTCAGGATTAGCGTGTCTTCTGGCGCTTCAGCCGTAAAATCGGTGTAGTAGCTGCGTTCAGCTTTATCACCATCACAACCGCCGACTAGGAAGAAGTGTTTGATGTTGCCTTGCTTCACTTGATCGATAACCGCAGGGGCGGCATTCATCAGTGCATTGCGACCAAAACCAACCGTGATGTGGTGTTCGATTTCATCGTGTTGGAAACCGTCTTGCGCTAGAGCACATTCAATCACTTGGCTAAAATCATCGCCTTCGATGTGAGCCACACCAGGCCAGCCAACAATACTACGAGTGAATAAACGGTCTGCGTATTGACCCACATTTGGATTCAATAAGCAGTTTGACGTCATTACGATTGCGCCAGGGAAGTTTGCGAATTCTTTCTGTTGGTTTTGCCATGCGCTGCCGTAGTTGCCGACAAGATGAGGGTATTTCTTCAGCTCTGGGTAGCCGTGTGCAGGCAGCATTTCACCGTTGGTGTAAACGTTGATGCCCTTGCCTTCGGTTTGTTGCAGGATTTTTTCTAGGTCATGCAAATCATGGCCAGAGACAAGAATACATTTGCCTTTTACTGATTTGACGTTCACCGTTGTTGGTTCAGGATGGCCGAAGGTCGTAGTTTCACCTTGGTCGAGCATTTCCATCACTTTGTAGTTCATCAGGCCAATGCGCATTGAGCAATCAAGTAGTTCGCCAAGATCTTCAGGATCTGTGCCTAACCACGCCATGATTTCATGGTATTCGGCATAGATATCGTTGTTGGTTTGCTCAAGAACGCGTGCGTGCTCCATGTACGCTGCGGCACCTTTAAGTCCGTATAGGCAAAGTAGGCGTAGGCCAATAACATCTTCATGTACTTGGTCTTTACCACGGTTAACCGCGACTTGAGGAGCAAAAGCTAAGATAGCTTCTGCGCTGTCTGGTAGCTCAAAGTGAGCAACCGCAGGAATGTCAGCGACTTCGGTATCGGCAAGCGTTGCTGCAGACATCACTTGCTCTTTTAACAATGCTTTGTACGTTGCAGCTTGAGAAGTTAACTCCAGGATGCGTTCAGGGTCGAAGTTAACGTTCGTCAATGTAGAGAAAAATGCCTTGGGTGCCCATTGGTTGATTTCATCGTTAATGATGTTGAATTCAAGTGCTTTTGATGCCCAAAAAGAAACCCCTTGCAGTGTGTAAACCAACACGTCTTGTAGGTCTGATACTTCAGAAGTTTTGCCACACATGCCTTGTGCAAAAGAACAACCTTTAACAGCAGGGGTTTGAATTGTCTGTTCACATTGAATACAGAACATATTGGGTTCTCCAGTGATTGTTTTAATAGTCGTGATGTTGACCACTAGAGAGCAGAATGCGTGCCAATTATTATCTTGTTGATTTTTAATGGTTTTGTTTGTTTTTGATAGGGCGGGTGATGTAATTAAGACAACATAAACGATGTCTTAATTACATCGGATTCTTGTGGTTGGTTATTTATTGATCCCGAGCTTTTTACCCATTCGATATAAGTTACCGCGATCCATTTGTAAAAACTCCGCCGCTTTTGCCCAAACGCCACCAGTTTGGCTCAAAGCATGTTCAATTAAATCACGCTGATAGCTTTCTATTAGCTCTCGCATTGGTTGGCTTTCTTTGGGTAAATAATGTGATGTGTTTTTTACATCATCGAGAGCCAATGAGGTGTCGAAATGGTTAAGCATGATCGTGCTTGCGCCTTGTTGAATGGCGTGCAAAGCCGCGCGAGTTAAAGTGTGTTCGAGCTCGCGCACGTTTCCGTACCAAGGTAAAGATTCCAATTGAGTCAACACTTTAGGATGAACGTGCAGATTGGGTGCATTGAATTGTTGGCGTACTTTTTCCAACAAATATCCTGCTAAAACGGGAATATCCCCGTCACGGGCACGCAGTGGGGGGACTTGGATTGGGAACACGTTCAAACGGTGGAAAAGGTCTGCTCGAAACGTGCCAGCTTCGACCTCTTTTTCTAATTGTCGATTGGTCGCGGCGATGATGCGCACATTGACCATCAAATGCTGATCGCTACCTACACGTTGCAGCTCGCCTTGCTGAATTACGCGCAGCAATTTTGCTTGCAAAATCAAAGGCAGTTCACCCACTTCATCAAGGAAAATCGTTCCACCGTCTGCCAATTCAAACTTACCGGCACGGTGGCTATTCGCACCTGTAAATGCGCCTTTGACATGGCCAAACAGTTCACTCTCAGCCAGACCTTCAGGCAGGGCCGCACAGTTGACGTAAATCATCGGCTTATCGCTACGATGAGATTGCGCGTGCACCGAGTGCGCGACCAGTTCTTTACCAGTACCGGTCTCTCCTGTGATAAGTACCGCGTAATCTGATTGAGCAACGGTCGCAATGTTGTTTCGTAACTGGTTGATCTGCGGACTTAAACCCACCATTTCACCATGTTGAGAACGGGCTTGCTGGATAAGGGTTTGAGTGACGCTTTTTTGCTTCTGGTTTTGCGCTTTGAGTGCTTTTAATTGAGCAATGTTACGCAATGTCGCAGCGGTCAAAGCCGCAAAGGTTTCGATAGCGACAGGGTCAATGTCATCAAATGCGCCAATGGTTAGGGCGTCCATGGTTAACGCGCCAACAAGTTGTCCTTCCACATACAAGCTAAAGCCCATGCAATCGTGAACATCAATGCACTGGTCTTCGGTTAATAGTGTGCCGTCAAAAGGATCAGGCAGTGAACAATCGGCATCGAAACGCACCGGCTCACGGCTATGAATAATGGCATCTAAGCGTGGATGTGCTTTGGGGAAATAGCGACGACCTAAGACCGAGCTGGATAAGCCTTTTACCGCGACAGGAGTCAGAAACCCATCCTCATCGAAGATAAACAGGCAGCTCGCATCACATGGGAATACTTGCGCGACCCCATCAATGAGGTTTTGATATTGCTGCTCGTGAGAGCGATTAGAGCTGAGGTTTAGCGCGATATTAAGGAGTACGTGGTCAACAGTCGGTGTCATAACAAGCCCAAAGTTATCTGGAATGGGCTCATGTTAGCAATTTGATGTCATTTGAACATCGAAAGGTGTGGGAGGTTGATGTTCCATTGACGACGATCAAATTTGATACAAATAGAATCGCGCAAGCCGATGAGTAAGCAACGTACGCTTGCGCGGACTAAGCTCTTTGAGCCAAAACAGCAGACCAATGGAACGGAGTCATCGTGTTCAAATTAGCGAGGTACAACCCTTGCGTCATTACCAGACATGTTGATTTGAACGGCTTGGCCTGGCTGGAAAATCATGTTTGGGTTTGCTTCTTGAACGACAGATATGATCTTTCCATCCTCTAATCGAATGGTCAGGTTCACACCATTTCTTTTCGCGGTTGCTTCGGCGGCTTTACTACCTGCATAACCACCTAATAAACCACCACCAATGGCTGCGATATCCGAGCCAGAACCGCCCCCAATTTTCGAACCCAAAATACCACCCACGGCAGCCCCTGCTATTGTACCGATGGCGTTGGATTGGGTAGAGGCATCAATGGTTACGGGTTCTACTTTTTCTATCGTGCCGTAGTAAACCTGCTGAACTTTGCGAGTGTCGGACGAGCCGTATGCATCTCCGTACGGGTTAGGTGAGCTACAGCCGCCAAGCACGATCGCACAAGTAATGGTGAGCAACATGCCTAACTTGATGTGTTTTTTCATATAGCCTCCGAATGGTTTCTCCACCCAAAGAGTATATACCTCAATTTAGCATGTGCTTTGATGCGTTAATAAACAGTCGCTTAGTGATGTTTTTTCTCAAGAATACGTACATTTCTGAGCGGTGTTAACGGCCTTTGAGCGTATGAAACCCAGAGTAAATTCGCGTGAATGTGGTAAACCAACATGCCGCACCGAAGATGTATGCAATGACCGAAAAGTGTTGTGGCATCAGGCAAAACAGCACAAAACAGCCGATGGTTTCCGTGCCTTCGGTTAAGCCGCTCATGTAGTAGAGAGATTTGTGTTTATACACCGGATTATCGATGCCTTGTTTCCCTGCCATGATGGCAAAAGCCAAAAAGCTGCTTCCCGTTCCGACAAAGGAAAAAATCAAAAATGCCCCTGCAATGGCATTTTGTTCTGGGTTTGCTAACACAAAACCAAAAGGAATCAGGGAATAGAACAGAAAATCTAAGCTGATATCGAGAAAACCGCCCGCATCGGTAATGCCTTGAATCCTCGCCAGTGCGCCGTCTAATCCATCACAGATTCTGTTCAGCAAAATAAACAGCAATGCCAACAAGTATTGTTCGGTGATCAAAGCCGGTAGGGCAAAGCAGCCAAGCACAAAACCAAATACTGTCGTTTGGTTTGCGGTGATGCCACATTTGTCGAGGTATGTCGCACTGAGTGCCAGCGGTTTGCGGATGAGCTTTATACTCAGGCTATCAAGCATGATTTGTCTCCCACGGCCAGTTTAGGCAGCGGCTGCCATTGGGAATGTCGTCTTCATCGTGCGTTACCATCAAAGTAGGGATGTTCGCTTGCTGCAATTGCTCGACCACCCAATTGCGAAATTGTACGCGCAGATCTTTATCTAACTTGCTGTAGGGCTCATCGAGTAGCGCAACTTTCGGCTTTGCCAACAGCATACGAGTCAAAGCAATACGGGCACGTTGTCCTCCGGAGATTTGATCTGGGAAGGATTCGGCAAGTTTGGTCAATGCAATGTTCTTCAGTGCTTGCATGGCGTGAGCTTTACGTTCTTCACCTTTGATTGAGTTTGGTAGCGCGAAGGCAAGGTTCTCCCACACCGTCAAGTGGGGGAAGAGCAAATCGTCTTGGAATAGAATACCGACCTGACGCTTATGGGCAGGGAGGGCATCCAACTTTTCGTTATCAAGCGTAATGGATCCAGAGTAGTTGAACTCGGCGGATAGGTGCCCAGCAATAGCATCCAACAAAGTGGATTTACCACAACCACTTGGTCCCATCAGAGTAACAATTTCACCTTTCTCTACGGTCATGTTGAACGCAGAAAAAAGCGTGTCGCCATTGGCTTTACGGATGGCGAGGTTTTCGAGACAAAGACTCATTCAGTAGTAAACCTTTTATAGACAAGCGGCGATACTTCACGTGTAAGCGGCTTAGTAGTATCGCAAAAGAGAAGAACAAGAACGGCAAGAGTGCTTGCCAAATGGCGTAAATCGCGGTGACACGTCGGTCAAAACCACTGGATAGCGCAACGGCTTCGGTGGTGATGGTGCTAATGCGCCCAGCCCCTAGCACCAATGTCGGCAGGTATTGCGCCAGACTTACGCTAATCCCAACCGCCCATGCGAATGCAATCGCAGGTAGGAGGATTGGCAGTTTCACTTTTAACCAAGCTTGCATCGGTGTTTTACCCAAGCTGAGTGCGACGCGAGTTAAGCCGTTATCGAAGCTGCGCCATGGACCGTCTAGCGAGAGGTAAATAAATGGGAACGCGAAGAACACGTGCGCCCAGCATACCCAAAAGAAATACGCGTTACTGTTTAAGTACAGCGTCACTACTTGCATACCGAATAGCACGGATAGCTGAGGAATCAGCATTGGGATGGCGATGATGTAACCGGGCACCTGCCAGCGATAACGAAGGCGATACTCATGTGCGATCAAGGCAAGGGCTAGAGCGACGGTCGCGCTGATAACGGCAATTAGCATGCTCTGCTCCAGCGTACCAAGAATACTGTGCCATTCGTATTCCCAAAAACGCAGGCTATAGCGGCTCGGTAGTAAATCTGGAAAGCGCCAGCGTTGAGCAAAGCTCCATACCACCATGAGTGGAATCATTAGAAGTGCAAGTAGCGCGATCAGTGAAAATAGGGTTTTACCGGGTAAACGAAACCCGTTTCGACCAGAGTACTGCCAGCGTTTGAAGCCTTTGGTAATACACCATTCCATTAAGCGTGCAAATCCAATCAAAAGGCTAGCGATAGCAAACAACACGACCGCACCTGCGGCAGCTCTTGGTAGAAGTGATAAATCAGGATCGTTAAACCACTGCCATACCAAAACCGCAAACGTTGGTGGGTTGGTAGGGCCAATAATCAATGCAACATCGACAACCGACAAGCTGTAAGCCAATACCGCCAGCATTGGAAAGCGCAGTTTTGCTATCCATTGTGGGAATACGCATTTCCACCACGCTTGCGCCGAACTGTAGCCCATTGAGTGACTGACTTTTTCAATCTTATCGACTTTCAATTGCTGAAGAATTGGAATACTCATCAACAATAAAAACGGCACTTCTTTAATCGCAAGCATGATGATCAAACCGAGTGCATGCGGGTCTTTAATCAGCAATGCTAAGTCATTCACCGTTTGCGCATTTGGATCGTAACCAAACAGTTGGTTGAGAACCCTAACGCCCATACCTGTTGGGGCAAATAAGAAGGCAAAGCCAATTGCAAACGCGACATGCGGCATAGCGAGAAGTGGCGAGAGGCTAACTTCAATTTTTCGCCAAAACTTGCTGCCCCACGATGCTTGCAAAATCGCAAATGTGATCAAGCAAGCCAAGTAGCTACTGAAAATGGCAGAGTAGAAAGTCAGCCCGATGGATGTCCAAACACCCTCCCAATCAAAAACAGCGTTAAATCCATCCAAAGAAAAGTGGTGCAAGCCGATAGGAGGTACATAACCGAGCGCAGAAACCACCACTCCGAGTAGTCCCGGAATGGTAGGTAAAATACAAACAGCGATAATGATTAAATATAGCGCTCTTAACATGGGCTCTTATTAATTCCCGTAGCGTTTCAACCATTCTTTTTCTAAGGCAGATTGCCAACTCGGATGCGGCTCAGCGATAGATTTGAATTGTTGAGTATTTTTAGCCGAACCTGTTAGGTATTGGCTGCTTAGCACTGAAGGATCGCCCCAGATGTTAAGGTTACCTTTGCGAGATTGTGCTTCAGGGCTCAATAAAAAGTTTATCGCAACTTGCGCACCGGCACTGGCATTTGCGTTCCAAGGAATCGCTAAGAAGTGAATGTTTGAGAGTGCACCTGCGTCCATCGCATACGCTTTGGTGGTTTCTGCAAGATTACCGCTCGATTGTGCAGAGAAAACCGCGTTTGGGTTAAAGGTAATCGCAAGATCAATCTGACCATCATCCAGTAATTGGAGCGTTTCAGCCGTCCCCCCCGGGAATTGCTTACCGCCACGCCAAGCAACTTTATGGAACTCATCTAGGTAAGCCCATAGCGGTTGAGTGATTTGCTCAAATGTTTCACCAGTGACTGGTTTTTGCAAAGCGGGATCGTTGTTGGTCAACTCAATCAACAGTGCTTTAATAAAGCTTGTCCCATGAAACTCTGGTGGGCGAGGGTAAGTTAGGCGATTTGGAAACGCTTTTGCGTAACTCAGCATTTCAGCAAAAGATCGAGGAGGGTTATGCAGGGTTTGCTCATCATGAATAAACACTAATTGCCCCACACCCCAAGGTGCTTCCAGACCTTCAGTCGGCTCTGAAAAATCCACATCAATTGGCAATGATTTATCAACGTACTGCCAGCTTGGCAAACCTTCAACAAAAGGACCAAACAGTAATTGGTTATCCTTCATTGATTTGAAGTTCTCGCCATTGATCCAAACCATATCAACACTGCCACCGCTGTTTTTGCCTGCGGCTTTTTCTGCAATTAGGCGAGTGGTGGTTTCGGAAATATCAGTGACTTTCACGTGATTTAACGTCACGTTGTAGCGAGATTTAAGCTCTTTGCCTGCCCATTGGATATAGCGGTTGATCTCTTGGCTACCACCCCAAGCATGAAAATAGACGGTTTGTCCGTCGGCTTGTTGTTCGATTTTTTGCCATTCACTAGCGGCCGATGAGTCAGCAAAAGATGAAGTCGCAAAAGTGGTGGCTAAAATGCCAATGGTACTGAGTAGCTTTTTCATACGTAGTCCGTGTTTTTCTTCTGGTTCTTGTTTGAAGCTTCGCTGAGTTTGTTCGCGAATGGCCTCTGTCCTTCACAAGGATAGTAATCTATCTCGCGGTATTATCAATGTGAATCCCAATAGGATTTATTAATTGATTCAGGGAATTACTATCAATAATGTAAAGGGTAGAGCGCAGCACGATAGCTGCACTCTTTTAGCATCAATGTTGGATAGACCGGACTACTTCGCTAATTCTTCCATGTTGATGCCTTTTTTCTTCGCGATGTATTTTGGAATCAGAGACATACCAAACAGCACAAGACCCGCAACCGCAAATTTCACTAGCAACATCACAGACACGCCGTTTGTCGCAATATCCCCCGCCATGTAAGCGAAGATGAATGCGCCTGGTGCCATGGTCAACAGAGAAACCAGAGCGTAAGTGCCAAGGTTGAGGCTGGTTAGACCGTAAGCGTAGTTTTGTAGGCTGAATGGGAATACAGGCACAAGACGAGTCAGAATCAAGAAGCTGGTGCCGTTTGCTGCTACACCGTCATCGATTTTCTTGAAGATTGGGTTGTCGCCAAACTTCTTCATGATGGTATTACGCAGTAGGAAGCGCGCCACGATGAATGCCGCCACCGCGCCAAGCGTTGCAGAAAACAGCGCCAATACGCCACCTTTGATAGGACCAAATACGATACCTGCCACAATGGTGAACGCGCTGCCCGGTAGTAGGAAAACACACGCAAACACGAATGCTGCTACGAATACGGCGTAACCCCATACCCCAAAGCTTGCGATCCAATCTTGTAGGCTCTTGATGTCAGTGATGATTTCAAGAATACCAGTTTGTTTAGCCGCGAACAGAGCAATAGCCACAACAGCGACAATAAGAGCGATTTTTACGAATTTCATAAGTTCAACTTCACTTAAACCTAATAATTAAAAAGATATAGCTACAAAGACGTAGTTACAGAGACATAGCTACACAGACATACACTTGATCAGACCCGCTTTTGATTTGTAGCGGTTGAACCAAGCTTTCACAGGGCTAGCGAGTACGTTGACTGGCGGTTCATCGCCTTGCATGATCACCGGGCCGAACATTAGATCTAGAATGTGCCAAGATTTCGTACCAACACCCATCATGGATGCACGACATGCCGAGCAATAAACCACTACGTAGTCGGTTTCAAACTCTTCAACACGGCGCTTAATTACGCGCGTTGCCACGTCTGGGTTTGCAGGTACAACCATGCCGCCGAAGCCACAGCAGCGCGTGTTTTCACGTGTGTGTTCTGGTTCAGAGGTTTTGTAGCCAAGCTCGTTTAAGATCCAGCGAATGCCGTCTTGCAGTTCTTTCTCGTAGCGAGTCGAACAAGAATCATGAATGGTAAACACCACGTCACTGTTTTTTGCTTTGCCGCGTAGCGCTTCTGGCAACCCGATTTCTGGAAGCAGTTTCCATAATGAAACCGGCTTTTGTGTGCCGCCAGATTTTTTGATCATGCCGTAGCAGCTTTGGCACGCCACGATGACTTCTTGTGCATCTAGCTTGTCGAAGTCGGCTTGAAGCTGGCCGTAGCGTTCTTTGAATTTCTCTGTTTGGCCGATAGCCGCGGTAGGTTTGCCACAGCATTTCTGTACTGCGCCCATTTCTGGGAATACTTCTTTTAGGTAGCTCGCAATGGCCGCTACGCCTTCTGGTGAATAGGATGGCAAACTGCATCCTGGCATAAATACTTTATTACTCATTTTGTCGATACCGCTCGTTTTGCCATAGTGAAGATTTTTGAGAAGCCCAGTTTCTGGTGCATATTGATCGCTTTATGCCCCGGCATTGGTGATTCACCATTGTTTGCCTTAACAAAGTCAGTACGTGCGCCTAGGAACATTTCCTTCATCGGGAAGTCTTTCGGACACACGATGGTGCACTGGTCACAGGCGTTACATGAGTAAGCCAGCAATGGATCCATCGACTTGTTGTTCACGAAGTCAGAGAAGATGGTCTTTGGACAGTCACTGAAGTCATTCATCATGATGCACTCGGTCATACATAGCTTGCAGCTACATTGCAGACAGCGAGATGCTTCTTGTTTGATTTGTTCTTCAGTAAAGCCTAAATCCACTTGTGCAAAGTCTTGTTTACGCTCTTCAGCGTCACGCAACTCACCGTGTAGGCGAGGGGTATCTACCGTACCTTTTGGTAGTGGTACGTCTAGACGAGATGAGTAGCTGTATTCTTGCTCGAAGTCGCGGTCTTCAGTTAGTGGGCGAGTCGTTAGAAAGCGCTCAACACTCATTGCTGCTTTACGACCTAATGCCATCGCTTCAATCACGATGTTACCGCCACATGCGTCGCCGGCTACGAATACGTCTTCTAGGCTCGATGCTAGTGTTTGTTTGTCGACAACGTAACGACCGCCGCGAGTTTGTTCTAGTGCACCGTCAGTAATGTCTGCCACGATTTGGCCCGTAGCGAAAACAACCGTATCCACAGAGATGGTTTTGCTTTCTTCGCTGTATTGAGGAGCAAAGTTGCCTTGCTCGTCGAAGATAGACAGTACTTTCTTGAGCGTAATGCCTGTAACTTTGCCGTTCTCATGTTCAATAGCGACTGGACCCCAACCTGCGTTGAACTCGACGCCTTCTTCTAGTGACTCGTCGATTTCGACTTGGCTTGCAGGTAGGTTTTCAAGACTTTCAAGTGAGCATTGGTAAACGTCGCTTGCACCAATACGCCATGAAGAGCGTGCACAGTCCATTGCAACGTCACCACCACCGATAACCATCACGCGTTTACCTGCACGTGGGAATTGGCGGGTTTCTGAAATCTCTTTTAGGTACTCAACTGCAGAGAACACACCATCGTTGTCATGACCCGGCAGAGGGATGATCGAACCTACGTGTGCACCGTGAGCCAGAATCACAGCATCATGTTCGCTACGTAGAGTGTCGAAGCTAATGTCTTTGCCGATCTCAACGCCAAACTGAGTTTTGATACCCAGCATCGCTAGGTAGCTGTATTCGAAATCGATAACATCGCGTGGTAGACGGTATTCAGGGATACCCACACGCATCATGCCGCCGTAAACGTCTAGCTTTTCGTAAATCGTTACTTCGTGGCCTTGACGACGAAGCTCAATAGCTGCTTGCGCGCCAGCAGGGCCGGCACCTACGATCGCGATGTGCTTGTTAGTCAGAGGTGCAATGTTAAGATCCCAGTGATCTTGGTTATCCAGTTTTTCTGCGACGAAGCGTTTGATGCCTGCAACGCTGATCGGCTGGCCGAATTCAGTGTTACGACGACAAGAAGCCTCGCAAGGGTGTGCACAGATGCGGCCAAGCGTTTGAGGAAGAAATAATTTGCTGCGGATCAGATCCAGAGCACCTTGAAAATTACCTTCACCCGCCATGCGAACGTATTGCTTTACGTCTGTGTGCATTGGACATGCGGTTTGACATGCCGGATCGGCATCACCCATACAGCCATCGACAATCATTTGCGCGGTGTCGTATAGCTTTTGGCTAAAAATTACATTGTTCATTAACTGCGGTTTCCGTGTTGATTAGCTCTTGCCGTTGATAACGTTCACTTCAGGATTCTTCTGCTCGTAGTGAGCATGGCTGTACTCGATCCATGAGCCGTCGTAGTTGTAAACGCCTTTTGCACCTAGTACTTCAGTAAGAATCATGGTGGTGTGGGCAGAACGAACACCAGACTGGCAGTAAGCGATAACTTTCTTGTCTTTGATGATGTCGCCGTAAAGGGCTTGCAGTTCTTCTGCTGATTTCAGCGTTGTGTCTTCGTTCAACGCTTTGGTCCAGTTAATGTGAACACTGCTTGGGATAGTGCCCGGACCGTATGCGCCAGAAACCGCAACTTCACCGTTGAACTCGTCGTTGCCGCGAGTATCTAGGATCACCCAATCAGGGTTGTTTTGCGCTGCGATAACCATGTCTAGCGTTGCTAGGGCATTGTTCTCTTGTTGTGTGTTAGGTGCGTTGTATTCAACCGCTGCAACGCTTTGGTTTGCAGAGCCAGTTGGGTAGCCAGCGCCCATCCAAGCGTTCAAGCCCCCGTCAAGGTAACGAACGTCTTGGTGACCAAGGTTATGGATTTGCCAGTAAAGACGCGCAGCATCGTGGTGTGAGCCCGCAGCGTAGACGACGATTGTGCTGTCTGTTGTTGCGCCAAAGCTACCTAGGATTGTTTCCATTTCTTCTGTGCTGTTACTCATACCGCTGAAGTCGTAGGCGTCTTCAGCCGCTGAGTAATCGTTACGCCACATAGTGTAAGAACCAGAAATAGGACTATCTGGTTTGATAGGGTTTAGCGCACCGATCACAACCACGTCTTTGTCACCATCCATCAGCGATTTCAGTTGTTGTGCAGAGATGAAGTGTTCTGGGTGAGCGTACTGTGTGAACTTCTGCTCTTGAGCAGCAGCATCCACAATCACAGCCTCAGCTGAGAACATCGTATTGTAAGCTGAGTAGCCAACCGCTGCGACAGCGGCCAATATACCCAACGCAATTGTCGATTTTTTCATGAGTTGCTTCCGTATTTTAATTTAAAGTTTTGCTGCCGAATCCTTGATATTTCGACAGATAGAATGCTTTTGAAGGGGGAGTACAGGCATGAACGTTTCTTAATCATTTTTGATGTTCATGGCTTAAAATAAGCGGAAATGCGTTCTACCCCTTTGTGGGTAAGGCATTCTGAGGAAATCAATAGTTAGGCGGTATTGTGGTTTCCCACAATAATGATGTGGGATTGATCTAAAGCAACAAAGTTAGAGAGGGGAACGGTGCTAAAATGCGAAACCAATGCGCTGTCGTTGTGCTTTATTAAGTGACTAAAAATTATTTTCAAAAACTCCTTTATTCTATTGTATTTGTTGGTTTTACCTGTATTTCTCAAGTCAAAGCAGAACATCAGCCTTATAGGACAACATTTGATGTAGGTGTGTTGGCATTGAGAGGGCATTCTCACGCCAAAGAATCTTGGCAACCCACAATGACATGGTTGGAAGAACAAAACCCTAACTATGAATTCAACTTACATACTTACGATTTTGACCAACTAGAAGAAGCCTTTTTACACGGTTGGTTGGATTTCATATTAACGAGTCCAGGACAGGCAACTAAGCTTGCTCGTGAGTACCCTATTAACTGGCTAGCAACGCAGAAAACGGCTTACAGCAATGTGCCGAACAAGTCGATAGCATCAGTCGTTGTTGTGCGTGAAGAATCGCCTTTTAAAACACTGAGAGACATCAATGAAGCCAGTATCGCCGCTGTATCAGAAAAGGCGTTTGGTGGTTTTCTTGCTCTACGTTATGAGCTCGACAAACTTGGGTATTTCAACTCATCGTTCTTTGAAACAATCCATTTTACTGGCCCACCGACCGATCAGTTGATTCTCGATGTGATCGACGACCAAATTGATGTTGCAATTGTTCCTGCTTGTACACTGGAAAACATGGCGGCCGAAGGCAAGATAGAGCTGCATAATTTGCGAGTGCTCAACGAAAGAAGGCCTGCTGATTCGGTTTGCGCAGTTAGTACTCCTCTGTACCCAAATTGGACCATGGCCATGACGGAGCGTGCTCCAGTAGATGTTGGGCAAAAGGTCGCACAAACCCTGTTTGCAATGCCTGCAGATCATTCAGCCGCTATTGCTGCCAACAATGTGGGTTGGACGCTACCTGCGCCTAGCGTTAACGTAGATAAAGTCTACAAGCATTTGGACTTACATCCCTTACAGAAACCTTGGGCGCAAAAGGTTCAAGAGTGGCTACATAAAAACCAAGCAGTCGCTATCGCAGCGCTGCTAACATTGATGTTACTGACTATCTATCACTTTTGGCTAGAGTGGACGTTCAAACGTAGTAGAGAAAAGTTGAAAGCTACCCTCAATGATTTACGTCGCAAGAGTAGCATGTTGGAACACGCTCAACGGATTACGATTGTGGGGGAATTAGGCAGCAGTATCGCACATGAAATTAATCAACCATTGGCTGCGATTAAAAACTACAGTCAAGGTGCAAAGATGCGGATGGAGCAAGGCACTACACCCGAAGAAATGTTGCCGATAATAGAGAAAATTCAACAACAAGTGACGTCTGCGAGTGACATAGTGCAGCGTTTACGTAGTTTGATTCACCGGACGCCAATCGAGAAAAGCTGGGTTGACTTACCTGCCGTCATCAATGATGCAATGAAGTTGGTGGATTATGAGTTCCAACGTCACAATATCCAACTAGGTGTGATGTATTCTGGCGAGGTACAAAACGTTTATGTGGATGTGACTGGATTGCAACAGGTGATCATTAATGTGCTTAATAACGCCAAAGATGCCTGTCTTGCTCATTCGACTTCGCAAAAAGAGTTGTTTGTTGATCTCCATGTCAGCTTTTGTGATGACGTTGTCATCATTGACGTCATGGATAACGGGGTCGGGCTCGAAGAGCAAAATACCCCTCTCGATCAGCCTTTTTATACCACGAAGGAAAATGGCCTAGGGCTAGGGCTTGCTATTTGTCGCGATGTAATTGAAGCGCACCAAGGTTCCATCAATTTTAGGTCAATTGACCCATTTGGGTGTCAAGTGACTATCGTTTTACCATATCAGGAAGCTCAGAATGAGTCGTAATCTTTGCCCACTTTATATCGTTGACGATGAAGTGCCTGTTTTAGAATCAATGGCCTTTATGTTAGAAAGTTATGGTTATAGCGTCGATGTCTATTCAAACGGGCAAGATTTCTTACAGAGAGTGAATCTGCATCAAGCTGGATGTGTATTGTTGGATAGCCGAATGCCAGAAATGCGTGGGCAGGAGCTTCACCTGCTAATGCGTAATCAATGCAGTCCAATCAGCGTTATATATCTGACTGGGCATGGTGATATTCCAATGGCAGTCGACGCCTTAAAAGAAGGCGCGTTGGACTTTTTTCAAAAGCCTGTGGACGGTAATGCTTTAGTGGCGGCAATCGATAATGCTATGGAATGTTCACTAAAAAACCAAGAAAAACAAAGTGCAAAACTAACTCTTCAAAGCCTTACTAGAAGAGAAAAAGAAGTACTGATTCTGGTGGTTAAAGGGATGAAAAATCAGGATATGGCGAACCAACTGTGTGTTTCGCTTCGTACTATAGAAGTTCATCGCTCCAATGTAATGAAGAAGTTGGAAGTAGAAAGTTTAGCGGCATTGATTCATAAAGTAGGGCACGTAATTTAGGTATAAAAAAAGCAGCCAGTTGGCTGCTTTAAAAAATGGTTTTGTTTACTGACTTGGGATTAGTTTACCCAGTCACGTAGAGTAAACGTCAATTCATGATCGGCATTTTTCAGAACAAGACCATCTTTAGTTAGAGTGATGTCACTCCAGTTAGATAGTGTTTGTGTCATTGCATTTTCGATCTTCATTTGATCTTCCATACACATCTTCATGGTCATGCCCATTTTTTCGATGCGTAGTTGGTTGTTTTTCAGCTCAGCTTGACCGAAGAAGTTGTTACAACCCGCATTGCCGTTTGCTGTTAGGTTTTCACCGATTTCTAGGCGAGCCGCTTTTTGGTTTTCGTCTAGAACGATATTTTTACCATCAACTTGAACAAGTTCCCAGTTGTGGTGCTGTAAATCTTGAGCCGTAATTTCTTTCACATCATCACCGTTGCTAGCACAAGCAGTCATAAGAACAGGGAGAGAGATTGCTGTAACTAACGTTTTTAGGCTAAGCTTCATTTTATAGACTCCGTTTTTAGAAACGCGGTAAGTATAAGTAATAAAACACTGTTTTTGTCAGCATACGGTTATGGTTTCGTATGTTTTTGACATAACGAAGTGTATAACAGATTTTGTCGGTGAGTAATCTTCTCGTTTAGTTATTTAAACTAGGCAAACACGCCCTAGCATGGAAAGAGCGTTTATAGTATGGAGCAACTGGAATTTTTCACTGTCCCAAGCCCTTGTGTTGGAGTATGTACCTCCGATGAAAAAGGGTTTTGCAAGGGGTGTATGAGAAAAAGAGAGGAACGGTTTAATTGGCTGAACTTAACCCCCGCTCAGCAGTTGCACGTTATTAAGTTGTGTCGTCAAAGATACAGAAGAAAGATGTTGGCAGGTAAGACGAAGCCAGAACAGCTTCAAGATAATTCATCACCTCAACAAGATTTGTTTTAGAAGCATTTCTAATTAAGGTGCGGACACGCCATCGTTCTTGTTTCTGCTTTTTACATATTCCCGGCCCGGCAAGGTATCCTTTAAGAACCGGGAATCTCCTATCCATTTTTCCCTATAAATCGGTAATTGGCGTTATTTCATCGACCAACGGTCGCTAACCCAGCCTCCCGCTTGTTCGTCAAAGTGATTTCCTGCAAATCGATGGTTGAGCTCAACCTCTAATTTGCTTGTTGGAAGCTCATCCATTAACTGGTGAATGTACCTTGCCATAGGGTCGGTACATGCTTCACGTTCTCGGCGGATGACCACTTCTTTGATCATTTGGAGTCTGTAGCTATTGCTGGCTCGTTTCATTTTTGACCTCCAGAACTCGATGGCAGCAGTTTGAACACATTGACGTCCAGATCGCTGCTCATTGGCGTGCGCGTGGCGGCACATCACCATCGTTTGAAGTCCAAAGACAAATTGTTTGAGAGCAGTGTTTGTAACGCCATTCACATCTTTCTCAGAATCATTGACTATGCGAATAAAAATGTCTCGCGAAATTTAGCCGATGAGCCTGCATATTTGAAAGACCTTATCAAACATAGAAGCCCAGCACAGGGGCGTCAACAACACAAATGAACAATTTTTGAACAGATTGTGAAGGTGGAGAATTATCAGCAATTTATCGAAAATAAAAAACCGAAGCACAAAGCTTCGGTTTTGATTTAGGAGCTCTGACGGATTGATTCGATAGAACCATTCTAGTCAGAGCGTAAGGTGTAGAGTATTAGCTACCAGTTGCAGGACAGCCTTTCACTGCTTGGCTATTGCTGAAGTACTTGATGTTGTCTAGGTTCTTGTTGTAGCTATCCGCCGAGATTTGCGGGTTGTTTACGAAGAACTCACGCAGTACTGATGCGTCTGTCATTTGAGTTGATTCAACTTGGATAACTGGGTAGTCATCACCGCCTGCAGCGCTGAAGCTAATTACAGCGAACGTGTAAGTTGCGTCTAGGTTGAAGCCTTTACCGTTAATGTCAGTAATAGTTACTGAGCCAGCATCACAATCTACATCTAGAGTGATGTTGTCTAGTTGAGCGTAAGCACCAGAACCCGCAGATTTCGTAGCAACGACGTCTAGGTATTCTTTTACTTCTTTACCTGTCATGGTCGCTTTTGTTACGAAGTTACCAAATGGTTGTACTGTTAGTACATCACGGTAAGTGATATCGCCAGCTTGGATTGAATCACGAACACCACCGGAGTTCATCACACCAAAGTCTGCTTTCACTAGCTCGTATGTACGGTACGCTTCACCTAGTAGGTGGCCAAGGTTCGTTTGCTGTGAGCGAACTACACCACGGTCGCCTTCAAGTTTACCATCCGTAGAAGATACTTTAACGTCAAGCAGATCTTGACCTTGCTCTTGGTAAGTACGAAGAATTTGCTTAACTACAGCATCTGGCTTGATTTCTTCAGCGATGAATTGGTAGTCGCCGTTCGCATCTTTTGCCTTTAGGTTAACTGGAATCAAAGCGTAGTTTGCTAGGTGCAGTTTGCCATCGTAGTATTCGAAGTCTGCACGACCAACATATTTACCCCACTCATGCGCTTGCATGATGTATGTGCCGTTTTGTTGGTCTGGAGCACACTCGTCACCTGGTTTGAAGTCTGCGTATTCGTTAGTACCCGGCTCCATACATACTGGGTTTTGTGAGTGGCCACCAATAATTGCATCTAGTTGGCCTTCTTCAAGAGAACGCGCTAGTAAAACGTCACCTGGTGCTTCGCTACCATGGTTACCATCTTGGTAGTGACCCATGTGTGTTGTTGCAAAAACTAGATCGACAGTTTCGTTTGCTTCGATTTCCTTAAGTACTTTTTTGATTTCAACCTGAGGATCTTCGAAGTAGATATCAGCAACGTTACTTGGGTTTACCAGTTTCGCTGTATCTTTTGTTGTTAGGCCAACAACCGCAACTTTAAGTCCGTTAATCGTGAAGACTTTGTAAGGCGCGAAGTAACGTTCGTCGGTTACTTTACCATCGGTGTCTTTCTTGTAGATGTTTGCAGCGAGCATAGGGAAGTCAGCCCATTGGATCTGCTTGTTCAAAACATCTAAAGCGTTATCAAACTCGTGGTTACCGACAGCCATTGCGTCGTAACCAAGCAGGTTCATCCCTATGAAGTCCGGTTCTGCATCTTGCATGTCTGACTCAGGAACACCTGTGTTGATATCACCGCCAGACAATAGAATGGTTTCGCCACCGCTTGATTCCACTTCTGCACGAATAGAGTCGATCAAAGTTTTGCGTGCAGCCATGCCGTATTCGCCTTTGCTGTTTTCCCAAAAGCGGCCATGGTTGTCGTTAGTGTGTAGAACGGTGAATTTAGTACAAGAATCTGCAGTCTCACAGGTTACTGGTGAATTGTCGCTGTCTGAGCCGCATCCTGCTAGCGCAGCGCCCACTGCCACTACCAATAGAGATTTGGAAAACTTCATAAGGGATCCTTTCTTTGTGATTTTGTTATTGTTACGGCGTGAAATATACGGAATTAATGTGAAAGTTTAGTGATCTATCTCTTATTTATACTTCTATCGACGATACGAATTAATAAGCATGCAAACTACGTCTATAAATAAACAGAATTGGTATTTAGCATTTATTTTATGTGGCTTAAGCTATTTTTTGTGAGGCAGTTAATTGAATGCGTGTTGTTTATGTGAATCAATACGCATTTTGGTGAGGTATGACGCTAAGTTTGGTTATTATTTTGCCAAATTCATGTTTTTCTAAGTTCCTACGAAACAAATAGTTATAATTTTCTACTGCAAAGGTAGAGAGGTAGGGATGTTTATAAAATCATCTGCGAAAACAGCAGAAATCGATTGCTCTTGGCACAATCAGTTTGAACTCAGTCAAAAACCGTACAACGGTTATTACTATGACTCCCAATTTTGGAAAAGGTTTTCCGAACACACCGCTGTTTATTTATTCCAATCTGATGCGTTTACTCTTTTATCCTGTCCGGAAAATCTCTGGCATAAAATTAAACATTTTCAGCCGAGTGAGCTAGAGAGAAAATTAAATAACCTGCAATTATTCTGCGAATATGACGACGTCGACTATCATTTATTTAATGATAATACCTTCAATAAAGATGCTGATGTTTTCACTTTGAATATTGAATCTGACAATGAGTTGCTTGACGTATTTTTACGTAGTAACAGCGCAGAAGATATTGAGAAAGCCGATTTCGAGCTCGATAGCCACTTCTTCTATGGCATTTTAGAAGAGGGTAAATTGGTTGCGGTATTAGCGTCATATTGTTACAAAGGAAAGGAACCATTTGAGTCGTTATCGTTACTGGTTAGCCCTAAAGCGAGAGAAAAGGGTACGGTAAGCGCTTGCTTTCACACTTAGTGGCGGAGGTTAAAACGCGAGATCGTAAAGTGAGATACCGAGTAAATATAGAAAATACACCTTCGATTAAGTTGTGCGAATCTTTGAGATTTGAAGCTTATAACCGATTGCGCGTATTTACTCAGGATGAATAGAAAGGAAAGTAATGGGATACACAGTAAGGAATGCTGTTAGAGAAGAAGCAGCTCAAATTGCTAAAATACATGTCGATTCGTGGCAGGTGGCGTACAAAGGGTTAATGCCACAAAGCTATATAGAGCAGTTTACCATTGAGCGCCGAGAAAGGATGTGGACACGAGTTATGACGGAGCAACTGGCTCAATTGATCGTGGTTGAGAAACAAGGGGAAATCGTCGGGTTTTTAAGTTACGAGTTGCCTAACCACACCAGTGAAGATAAAACGGCGTTGGTAACGTGTTGCTATGTCTCGCCGTTACATTATGGGCAAGGGGCAGGAAGTGCACTGTTAGATGAGCTCGAAACACGTCTACTCTCTACGCCAGTAATGCAGATAAGTCTGAAAGCACTGAACACTAATAAGCAAGGACTGAATTTTTACAAGAAGTGTGGTTTTGTGCGTACCGGGGAAGAAGAATCCGAAGTCATTGATAGCATGACGCTGACTGACCTCACTTTAATGAAGTACATTGCCCGTTCGTAAATCAAATGCCATATATAGTAAAACCCCGGAGGTGGTAAGACTCCGGGGTTTTGAAATTTTTTAGATGTCTCGGTTGGTAAATCCGATTATCTTTTATGCAAAAGGTCTGGATTTAATCCGATTAATTCCTTGGTAGGGAATTAGATACGGATGAAGTCCATGTGTTCAACTTTTGGCTTGAACGCGTGACGTTGAACGTCTTGTGGCTTAACTTTAACTTCTTTGCCATCGATAACTAGAACGATGCCTTCGTAGAATTCAGGCTTGTCCATTTGGTTTACGATGTCGTCGTGGTTAAGAACGATAGCTACTGCTGCTTCTTCACCGCCGTATACAACTGCAGGGAATTTGCCAGCGTGACGTAGGCGGCGGCTCGCACCTTTACCTAGTTCAGTACGTACTACTGCTTCGAATTTCATAGTATTTACTCTCAAATTAGTAAAAATCAAATGTTCACAATCAACAATGCGACCTTGTTGTTCGTGGTAAAGCTTGAAACAGGAACTGTTCAAGCGAGCGCGGATACTATCATTCCACTTAGAATTGGGCAACCCAAATCGTATCTAAATCAATAAAAACACATCATTTGGCGGATCCTAAGTTGATGGTTTTTATCACTTAGCGTGAAAAATGCTCGTATCGCTTCTATTTTCATCGGTTTGATTAGCGTTTACCGATGAAAAAGAGTCTTTCGTGATTCGTTTAAGTACGGCTACGGTGCAACGTTAATGTGGCTTTTAAACCACCCATTTTGCTCTTTTCTAAAGCCAGTAGGCCTCGATAGCTGTGCGCCATTTCACTCACAATATTTAAACCGAGCCCAGAACCTGGCGTTGTTTCGTCTAATCTGACACCTCGTTTGGTGACTTGGCCTAATTGCGCTTGAGGGATTCCAGGCCCATCGTCTTCGATAATCAGGTGGATACTATCCTTATCCTGAGTAGAGTGGACGCGAATCATGCTATTTGCCCATTTATAGCCATTTTCAAGCAAGTTACCGATCATTTCGTCGAGGTCGGTTTTTTCGACAGCAACATTCAACTCAGAATCAAGCTCATTAACTAAGGTGATGTCTCGTTCGGCATAGACTTTATCGAACGCCATTGAGATAGCATCCACTCGCTCTGCTGGATTGGCTTTGACAGAAAGGATGTTCATGGAACCCGCCATTCGAGCGCGACCTAAATGATAGTCGATGTGATCTTGAATCTGGTTGAGTGGGGCGTTTAAGCGTGCTTGCGTTTTGGGCTCTAGCGTTTGCACTTCATTTTTTAACACAGATAGCGGCGTTTTAAGTGCGTGTGACAAATTACCCGCGTGGTTACGCGCACGTTCCAGTAACTCCTGATAGTGGAAAAGAAGAGCATTGAGGTCAGAAATAAGCGGCGAAATCTCTTTTGGATAAGTTTCTTCTAAACTCTTTTTATTTCCAGCTTTGAGCTCTGCCAGCTCTTTTTGCAGTTTAGTTAGTGGACTCAATGACCAAACGATTTGCAAGAGAATGACAGTCAGAACGCCAGCAAACAACAATCCTAGAATTAGCCAGAGTTGACCAATAAGGGTTTGCAGTGTGCTTTTGATTGGCTCTTCATCAATACCTACGATGATATGAATTGGACCATCGTAGTCGGGTAGATATAGCGCTTTTTCCAGAGTAATCAGTTTTTCGTCTCTTGCACCATACGCATCTTTATCGAGCCCTTTATACTCGATTCTCTTATCCCACAACGAGCGAGAGCGTTCGAGGCTTGAGTTTGTCGATGCACTCCAATATAAGCCGCTGTACGGGCGACTAAAGCGAGGATCCGACAGTTGAGCTGCTAACGAAAGATGGCCTGTATGATCGACTTCCAATTGAGCGGCGATTTCATCCATAAAGATGCTCAGTTGGGAGCGCGTGTCGTCCACCATATAGTTATAAACTTGGGTAGGAATGGTGACACCCGCAGCAAGGATCATGGCTGTGAGCCATACAACCGCCGCCAACACCAATCGGCTTTTGATACTTAATCGCTTTAAGGCATGCAGCGGCAGTTTGTTCTTATTCGGCATTCAGTTGATACCCTAAGCCACGCACGGTTTTGATGATTTTTGGGGCGATTTTCTTACGAATACGACCGATAAATACTTCAATCGTGTTGGAGTCACGATCAAAGTCTTGCTTGTAAATGTGCTCCACAAGCTCCGTGCGTGAAATGACTTTTTCAGGATTATGCATAAAGTAAGCGACTACTTTATATTCCAGCGCTGTTAGGCTCACTGCTTGGCCTTGCCACATCACTTTTGAGGTTCTGGTATCTAGGCTTAAATCGCCTATTTGCATGACCGGAGAAGCGTTACCAGATGCTCTGCGCAGTTGGGCGCGAAGACGAGCGATAAGCTCAACCATTTCAAACGGTTTAGTCAGGTAATCATCTGCGCCTGCGTTTAGGCCTTCTACTCGTTGAGTTAAGGTATCACGCGCACTTAGGATCACGACCGGAGTGTTGATGTTTTCATCTCGAATGCCCTTTAAAACGGTCAAGCCATCGAGTTTCGGCAGACCAAGGTCGAGCACAATCGCGTCCCATTCTTCGGATGTCGCTCGGTAGAGCGCGTCAATGCCATCTTGTGATAGCTCAGGTACCCAACCGTTATTTTCCAACGTTTCGATAATTTGCTCGCCTAGACGAGGATCATCTTCGACAACAAGTATTTTCATGGCAGCGTTTCTTATTATTTAGTTTTGTGGTGGTTTTAAAGCTTTATTGAAGTTTCGACCTTTGACTTCCAGCATTTCCAATGTGGCAGCGTCATATTCGACCTTCAACACGCTATTGTTGAAGAGTATTTTCAGTTCGTAAACCCATTCATTGTCATCTTCTTCAAGCTCGACTTTGATGATGCGACCATAAAGGTCATTTTCGACGGCCGCGTAAAGCTCAGAGAAAGGGCGAATGTAGCCTTTTTGTACGGCGCGGTAGACCTCATCTTGGTCTTCATCAAATTCGATACGTGTGCCGGGCTTTTCGACATCTTGCACGATGGCGTGGCCATTTTGCGTGGTGTAAATATCATTTTGCTGCGCGAAGCTTGGTGCAGAAAGCAGCATCGGGGCGAGGCTGAAAAACAACGCAAGATTTTGAGAGGTCACTGGTTTATACATAGCAAAACCTTTTCTGAAGAGTTGGCAAAATTATATCTAGCTGTACATGAACAGAAAGTGAATCATCGTGTGAACTGTCGGTTCAGTCACATTCACTTTGCTCTTGGCAAAATCACTGGTGCGAATCGAGCGTTATTTAAGTTCATCTTCAAAAATCTTGTCGCGCAACTTCCAAAAGCGCCCAGACTTTCTGGCAATGACAAACTGCGGTAAACGGAAACGGTGTTGATTGGCGACGACTCGTGTAGGCGATGCCTCTTCAAACGGGCGATGTTTATCTGCAAGATGAGGGCGCACAAACTGGTCTTTAAAAGTTTGCTTCTGTTTCTTGGTGCTTAATGACCAAAACTCACGAACTAACGCATGACCTTCGCCTTGGTATGGTTCCCCCGAATACGTGACTTTGAGCTGTGATTTGCCGTCATTTGATTTGAACACGGACAAGTCCATTTCTGTGCACTCGAAGATCAGTGCGTCTTTCAAATTCAGTGCTTCTTTTAGTTTCTTATCTGGGTCGACCAATGTTGCATCACATTCATGGCATATACGAGCGGCAATATCATTATCTGCGCCACATTCGCCGCAATATTTGGCACGAAAACGGTAGCCACAATGTTCGCGTTCGCCCGTGTCTTCATCTTCAAAGTAACCTTGGCATCGTCGGCCAAAGTGTTCGAGTAAAAAGCCATTGCTGTCCAATTTACCCCAGAAATTGTTGTTAAATCCGCAAGCAGGGCAAGGAATAGTAATGATCTCGCTGGTGGAGTCGGGTTTTGGATCTCCCACTTCTGGCTGATACAAATCGTAGCTGTTACCCGCGTAATCGAGTACCAGACATTCATTTTTACCTTCCGATAAACGCAAACCTCGTCCAACAATTTGTTGATATAAGCTGACCGATTCTGTGGGGCGCAAGATGGCAATCAAATCCACATGAGGCGCGTCAAATCCGGTGGTTAACACAGAGACATTCACCAAGTATTTGATTTCACGATTTTTGAAAGCTTGAATGATCGCATCGCGCTCTGGCGTTGGAGTGTCACCAATGACGATGGCGGTTTCGCCTTCTGGCAGCAGGCCGTGAATTTCTTGAGCATGTCGAACTGTTGCAGCAAAGATCATCACGCCTTTACGCTCTCTCGCGTATTGAATGATTTGCTCTACGATCTGAGGAGTGGCGCGTTTGGCTTTGTCGATAACCATGTCCATTTCCGCTTCTTTGTAGCGTCCGGTATTAGCGGGTTTCAGCTGCGAGAAGTCGTAAGACAAAACGGGCGCATCCATCATGCGTGCGGGGGTGAGGAAGTTTTCGTCCAGCAAGTAACGGATAGGCAGTTCGAAAATGCAGTCGCGGAAAAATCGCGACTCTTCGGTGCGTACTTGACCTCGGGTGTGGTATTGATAAATCCATCCCATTCCTAAACGATACGGTGTTGCCGTTAAGCCCAAAACTTTGATGCCAGGGTTGAGCTCTCGAAGGTGCGTAATCACTTTTTGATAGCTGCTGTTTTTATCGTCTGGCACACGGTGACATTCATCGATAACCAGAAGTGAGAACTGGTTTTTGAATGAGTCCAAATTGCGCACTACCGATTGCACCGAGGCAAACACCACTTGTTGGTCAGTTTCCTTTCTTCCTAATCCTGCCGAAAATATGGCGCCTTTCAAACCGTAGCCTTCATATTTCGCGTGGTTTTGTTCCACCAGCTCTTTTACGTGGGCCAAAACCAGCACACGCCCTTTGGCAAGGCGTGCCAGTTCTGCAATAACTAAGCTTTTCCCTGCACCAGTTGGTAGTACGATCACTGCGGGGGTGGAATGTTTGCGAAAGTAATGAATAACGGCTTTAACAGAGTCAGCTTGATATGGGCGAAGTGTGTACATGAAAATATGTGAAATTGCTCAACTATTCGAACTAGGAAGGCTATAATACCTGACTTTTATACCCAAGTGACCTTTGAACCGTAATTCGGAGATCACTTGGGTATAATTCAATGAGGTATTCATGCGTTTAGATAAGTATTTGTGTGATGCTCTGGGTGCGACTCGCAAGCAGGCAACAAAGATCATCAAAAGTGGCGAAGTGCTCGTCGATGGCGAAGTACAAAAAAGTGGTTCATTCAAAGTGCCAGAAGGTGGTGTTGTAGAATGGGATGGCCGAGAAGTCGGTGCGCCAGGGCCTCGTTACATCATGTTGTACAAACCAGCGGATTTTGTTTGTTCACACGAAGATGGTTACAACCCTACGGCCTTTGTATTGCTTGATGAACCTAAAGTCGAAAACCTTCACTTCGCTGGCCGTTTAGATGTGGACACGACGGGTTTGGTGTTGATTACAGATGATGGCCAATGGTCTCACCGTATTACATCACCGAAACGCAAATGCAAGAAAACATACCGCGTGTGGCTAGCGGATGCGATTCAACCTGATTACCTTGAAAAGTTTGCGCAAGGTATTGAGTTGAGAAACGAACGCGAAGCGACGTTACCAGCGCACCTTGAGATCGTGAATGAAGCAGAAAACGAAGTGCTGCTTACTATCGTTGAAGGTAAGTACCACCAAGTGAAACGCATGTTTGCTGCACTTGGTAACAAAGTAGAACTACTTCATCGTGAGCGAATCGGCGATATCGTGTTGGATGACAGTCTAGAACCGGGTGATTACCGTTATCTGACCCTAGAAGAAGTGGATTCTGTGTGGAATTAATCGTCGCTCTCGGAAATTCTTTAGTTCCTGACAGGAACTAGTCTTTTGGTAGGAATTGGCTCAAAATGACGATTCCTACCAAAATGTTTTCGTGCCTAGACAATTTCGGTATGCATGCTTAACCTCAGTGATATGCCGCGGTGTTTTATCACAGGCTCACGCATACTTTTCTCGCGAAACATCCGTTCGTAGTGAATCAATCATGCTGTCATCTTTGGTTTATTGCGCGCAATTATCGGGTGAACATGCATCGTTATCATGCGCTTTTCTATGTCGAGCTCGTCAAGGCCACCTTGGTAAACATTCGTCCTTATGATCCTCGAAAATTGAATCAGCAAAGCACTGTGCTTTGTTTTCAATGGTACGAGAAGCATCCTTGCTAGTTTCTGCAAAGAAATGGCTGATGGCAAGGACACAACTAGAGGTAAAAGAATGACAGAAAAAGCTCAAAGCGCTCCCCAATCTCAAATCAGTTTTTTACTGTTTCTTGTGCTCGGTGCAATTGGCGCGCTAACGCCATTGGCGATCGACATGTATCTACCGGCAATGCCGACCATCGCAAAAGATTTGGGCGTTGCACCTGGTGCGGTTCAAATTACATTGACGGCTTATACGGCGGGTTTTGCGATTGGTCAGTTAATTCATGGGCCGCTTGCCGATAGCTTTGGCCGCAGACCTGTACTGATTTTGGGTGTGCTTTTCTTTGGATTAGCAGCTGTGGTGAGTGCGACCACAAACGGCATTGATGCGTTAACCTATGTTCGTACCGCTCAAGGATTTGCTGGCGCGGCCGCGGCGGTCATTATTCAAGCTGTGGTGCGTGACATGTTTGACCGTGAAGACTTTGCGCGCGCAATGTCTTTCGTCACATTAGTTATCACGATTGCCCCGTTGGTTGCGCCGATGATTGGCGGTCACCTTGCGATTTGGTTTGGATGGCGTTCTATCTTTTGGGTGCTGGCTATCTTTGCTGTGGTTGTCATTCTGTTGGTGTTTTGGAAAATTCCGGAGACGCTAAAACCAGAAAACCGTCAACCACTGCGTTTTCGCACCACATTAAAAAACTACGCCCGTTTGTGTTCAAGTTCTGAAGCGTTGGGCTTGATGTTGTCTGGTGCATTCTCGTTTTCGGGGATGTTTGCATTCCTAACTGCGGGTTCGTTTGTTTATATTGATTTGTATGGTGTTCGACCTGACCAATTTGGTTACTTATTTGGTTTGAACATTGTGGCGATGATCATTATGACCAGTATTAACGGTCGTTTGGTGAAAAAAGTGGGCTCTCATGCCATGCTTCGTTTTGGGTTGTTCGTGCAACTTTTGGCTGGCATTGGTCTGTTCGTAAGTTGGTTAATGGACTTCGGACTGTGGGGCATCGTGCCTTTTGTTGTGCTGTTTATCGGCACATTGTCGACGATTGGTAGTAATGCGATGGCGTTGCTTTTAAGTGGCTACCCATCAATGGCGGGTACGGCATCGTCTCTGGCGGGGACGTTAAGATTCGGTATCGGCTCATTGGTTGGCGCGCTGGTGGCATCACTACCTGGTAATGCTGCGTGGCCTATGATCATCGTTATGTTTGCTTGTTCTGTGCTTTCAGCACTGTTTTATTGGACTTTAGGAAGAAAGGCGTAATGTCGAATTACACCAAAGAAATTCAAAACTTGGTTAACTCTGCTCTGAATGAACTGGAGCAGGAACATCGTTCTGGCAAGTTGGCCAATGCGCCAGTGGCGAACAACCACTATCTTGTTCGTTGGGTAACAAAAGCTCTGAAATCTCAGCGTTTTGGTCGAACGGTCGGCGATGACTTAACTCGTTGGCAAAAGGCGGGGCGTTCAAAGGGGAATGACGCTGGTTTGTTGTTTATCTTCAAACGTATTTCTGCTTTCTACGCGCAATTCTTCCCTGAAGGTGAAGATTCAAAAGTGATCAAAGACTCTGACGTCGAAGCTTTTTTGGATGTCATGGAGCAAGCAGGTTGGGAGGTTTCTACCTCTGAACAATTGGTTGGTTGTGGCAAAATCCAAATCTTCACGGAAGGTCAAAATTCTTTGGCACTATGTGCAGACCAATGCGAAAGCTGCTTCGACGGCGAGTTGCTCGTTAAACCAATGAGCTGGTTTGTGCGTGGCAACCATGCAGAGTTTGTTGAGAAAGCAGCGCAAGCGGGCTTTATGGTGCATAAAGTGACGGACTACAAATCGATGGTGAAATACCACGGCGAGTACCTTATCTTCCCTGCAAACGAAGGTAACCAATTGGCTGAGATTCCTTTGAGCTTCCAAGCTTAATCAACTTCTCACAGCAGTAGAATTGAAATACGAAAGCATCAGGCGCTTAAAACGTCTGATGCTTTTTTGTTACGTCACACTGTGCTTAAAAGCGATATTTCCAATAGACGCCGCCATACAGACCTTCATAGCTTTGCAAAACGTCGCCCATCGTTCCGGTTTCGTTGTTAAACAAGTAATCCTCTTCTGAGTAGTCTTCATAACGGAGGTTAAGCTGCACGTTTTGATTTTCAGATACTTCATAGTCAGCGATGACTTCAAATCGATACGAGTTCGCCTCGTTATCAGGATATTGGTAACCACCAGATGTGGTTGAAGATTTACTGTCCGCTTGGCTGTAGCTGTAATCAAATGAGACAGAAAGTTTGTCGTCCAGCAGTCGCTCTTTACTCACACCAAAACCAATGGTTGTGATGTCATCTTTGAGCTTGGTGGTGTAGCGATTCCAGCCGACAATGTCAGAGTTTGCTTGTTGTTGCTCGGAGCGGATGATCTGTTGATTGTAAAAAACATGCCCGCTTAATCCGTCGAGTAAACTGAAGTTGAGGCTGAGGTCGTAGCCGTAATCTTCCCCTTCGCTTAAACCAATATCAGGTTTTGCATAGTCATCATTTCCGTACCAAACTTCTGCAAGTAGCTGGACATCGTCTGTCATGTCATAACTGCCGTCGCCACGGAGCTCAATCCTCTCTTTGTCGGCTAAATAGTATTGGCGCAAATTAGGCGAGTCGTTGCTGTCGTCCTGCCAATCAGAGCCATCGCGGAAAGAGTAGGAGACTTTACCGCCTAATTGCCACGGACTGTTTGGCCTGTACTGAGCACCAACAAAAACGCGTTGTTCATCGGTACGTTTTCGGTCGGCATAGCTTCGCTCGTCTTGTTTGAAGTGATAACCCGCATTCACCTTCACATCAGACGCAACACGATGCGTTAACGTTGTTTCCAGTTTGGTTTTTGTGTGGTCGTATTTTTCTCTTGTAGAGCCGATGATGGTGTTTCTATCGGAGTTATCGTCTTTGTCTGAATAGCCTGCAGAAATGGCGAAAGCTGTGTCTCGCGAAAGTTTGTTGTGGTAATCCGCGCTCATTTGCCAAGTGTTGGTTTCGCCATGGAATGTATTGGAGTTAACGGGGGACTGAGGAAACGGATTTAACCCGCCTTCAGAAGACGTTTGTGACCAAAGTAAGCGGCCGCTGAACGTTTGTTGATTCAACCGATAATTCCCTGTGACAGCAAATTGGTGAAAGTCGTTGTCAGGCTCATACGCAAGGTGATTGGCGTAAGGGTTGGTAATGCCGCCGTAATAGAGTGCGGACTTGTCATTGCGGAAAAACGAGCCGCGATACGCAATATCCACCAGCCACAAATCTTCAATGTAGCTCACTCCTACTTGAGTATTTAAGGTTTCATGATCGACGGCTTTGGGTATGAATCCAGGCGTGTTGGCGTAACCCGGAATGGTCGATGAATAGAGCGAAGTAGGGCCTTCTTTACGTTCGTGCTTCATGGATGCATATGGCTTCCATGGCGTATGTGGTGTGTACTTGAGTTCTAGCTTAAATGTCTCTCGCGTCACTGAGTTTTCATATTTCGATAGGTCACCACTAACGAGTGCATCTTCTCTTGGATGATACGCACTGAGTGAGGACTGATTCCAGAAATACGGAGTTTCACTGTAACTGCCGAGGATACGTAATCCGTCGTACTGGCCCATTTCCCACTGCAGTAAGAAGCGTTGCAAACCAAGATCTCCGACGACGATTCGATTGTAGAATCCATCGTCTTCATATTGTTCGATATCGGCGTTTAGGCTCGCGTTAAAGTGTTTGTTGTCAGAGTTTGTACCGTAAACGGGCGGATTCCAATTATAGAATCGAGAGGAACCGTCGTTGTTAAGGTAACCGACGCCCGCGCTGACTTCTCCACTCCATGTGCCGTCGCTGCTGCATTCACTGCACTGCCAGCGGCTAGTGTCGGCTGGTTGAGAACGTTGTAACGAATAATCGTTGGCGTGCGCTTGCACAGCAAAAGCAAGGGAAATAGCGATGCACAGTTGAGATAGTTTCATGCCTCCCTCCTAATAACTTAATGTTTGACCACGTGGGTGGTTAGAGCCATGCACTTGATTGTGGCAGTTCAAACAACTTCCGCCTCGCACTCTCAAGTCGTTTTCAGGAATGGCTACGTTTGCATGTGGCACACGGTGACATTCCTGACATAGCATTGGCAGTCGTTTATTGAGCAGGGCTTTGTTCACTGAACCATGAGGTGTGTGGCAGGATGTGCAATCTTCAGTTACAGGCTCATGCTCCCATAAGAATGGGCCGCGTTTTTCTGCATGACACTCGTAACAAGCGTTATTGACGGTTGACCAGTTCAGGCTTGCTTCATTTAATGTCTGATGTGGATTGTGGCAGCTAGAACAAGTCATGACGCCGTCGATAATAGGATGACGACTGCGTTTGTGGATATCTGATTTGGTGCGGGAGTGACAATCGGTGCATTTGTCTGCTTGCATTTCGGCAACCATCATCGGATCGTCTTTTTGATGCAGTTGGTGACAGCTTGCACAAGAAAGCCCTTCAAAAGCGTGTTCGCTACTATGCCAAGTCGAGCGTTTCGCATCTTGGTGACAAGATAAACACACGCTGTTTTGCTTTTCGGCTGGAACAGGGGAGTTTGGCCCAAAAGTGATCATCGGTTCACGAACTTGTCCTTTTCGTGGATTGCGCTCGTGATTGTTCGCTGGGCCATGGCATGCTTCACACTGTTTATCATTCATTGGCCCATGCAGGTTTGCGGACTTGCCATGAATGTTGTCGAAAATACCCGTAGCGGGTTTGTCTGATGTATCGTCATGGCAACGAAGGCAGCCATCTGGTCCGCGGCGTGAATATTTTCCCTCGGAAAACTTGGTGTCTAATATGGTTTCAATTTCTTCTTGAGTTAACGTCGCCGCTTTGGGTTCTGGCTTGGCGACATCTTCCGAACTGACGGTGAAGATGACGCCTAACCCAAGTATCCCAGCTACCAACCACCGCAGAAACATTGCTTTCATAGCTCTTCCTTTTCTTATCCTTAATTGTCAAAGCATTGTGTTCAATGACGAATTCAACGGTAGTCGTATACCTTGTGAACCTTATCTACCCCTTGTGACTGACCAATAGCATGGCAAGTCGCACATTGTTCGGTGCCCATGGCTTGTGCTGCTGTGTCTGCTCCAAATACCGCGCCGTGATTCAGCATATGGTTCAGAGGCGCATCTCCTGCCACGGTATCCGGGTCAGCATTAGCTAAAGATGACTCTAGGTGACACGCGCCACAGGCGACTAACGCAGGACTAAAGTACTTACCACTTGCCAGAGAAGGGCGCGTATTTTGTTGGCTAGGTAAGTTGTATTGAGCATTGGTATGGCAGGCCTCACAGTTGTTGACTGCGCCAGGGAAAGGCGCTTCACCGCTATGAGCGGAGCCAAAGGCATGGAATGAGTGCACGTGGTACTTTAGATCAGCCGCCATTCCAGGATAAAACGCAGAACGTTCGGAGTTATGGCAATTTTTACATTGTTGGAAGTCGGTGGCAGCATGTGGATGCTCACCGAGCTTATGGATAGTCAGCTCTTTGTGACAATCGTTACACGATGAAATGTCCGCGCCCACTGGCAGTTTGTGTCGCTTGTTGATACCAGACACATCAAACGAGCCGGATGCGTTATTGGCGGCAATGACGAAAGGCGATTTGATAAGATCGATGCCTTCAAACGTGACGCATTCGGCGAGCTCGCCATCTCTACGGTTGGCACAAAGTGGCATGTCGGCGATGTTAACCGTCAACGTAGAGTTGGAGGTTGGCTTAATCGCAGCGTCAGTGAAGTCTTTATGACACAAGAATAGGCCTTCTCCTTGAGCCTCACAGCCGTCACCAAGTGCGCCATCATCGGCGACATTGAGACTGTTGTTTGCGACCATCGGGCCTTGGCCGTTATCCCAGTTCAGCAACAAATTGAGGTGCCCATGTTCATTAATGAAAGGGGTCAGTTCGTTGATGGAGCCAATACCTGAGCCCGCTTTCGACACTCTTAGTTCAACCTCAAACTGGTCATCAATAAATCGCGCGCTTTCAACGCTGATTTCGAGCGAATCACGTGCCTTTGCAAGATTCTCTAAACGCATTACGTGAACCGTTTTAGCACTTCGGCTTGCGTCTTGGCCGATGATTGGATCGCCATTGTCGTCTCGGTCATAAGGACGGTGACAGCCCGAGCAGGAGTTTTGTGGCTCGCCGTTTCTTACCCAAGCCGTACCGACTTGGTTATCATGCGCGCCTCTGTCTCGGTACAAGTGACAGGTCTCACAGGCAACTTGGCTTGGGTGTTCAAACCAATTGTTGGCGTCTGATGCTTTCGCGACATCGGTTGAATGGCAGGTTGTACAGTTGCGGGCATCTTGCGGGAAAGGGTTGCCTTCAATGACTAAACCATTGATGTCGGTAACGAGCACGTCATTCTCGTCGACAGGCTGTTTGTAAGTATCGGTGTTATTTCTGTCGCTACCTAATTTGAAAACATTACCGTGGTATTGATGAACAACGGCAGTGAGAGGGCGTCTGGCTGGTGCAGCGCCAGGATTACTGTCATTGTGGCAAGCGGTACAAACGGCAATGTTGTTATCAATTGAGCGATAGCCCGGTCCATGATGAAGCGGTTCGCCCATATGACAGTTTTCACACGTGCCTGTTTCAATCACATTGCGGGAGACCACTGCATCTGAACTTTCTTGCGGCACCCATTCAAACACGTAGGTAAAACCGTTGCCTTGCTCGCCATACGCCATGACGATTCGGTGGAGTTTATCCGCATCCCAAGCGATAAAACCGTTGTTGCTAGAAGAGTCGGCAGTATAAGGATCGGACACTTTCAAAACGTCAGGAATGGCAAACGTGTAGCGATACCCCTCGTCTGTTTTTACTAGTGTTCCATCCCAAACACTCTCCATGCTGGCACGGTTATTTGTGGTATTACTTGAGTGATGGAAACTCTTCCAATAGGTATTGCCATGACGCCCATTGAAGGTAAAGGCTGGATCGCTCGAATTTTGTGTGTCGACACGAGAGGGCATTGCTTTAAGAAGTGCGATGCGAAAGTCTTTCGTTTCGTCTAGCTCATGAGATCTGCCACTGCCGTCTTTGACGGTAAAATCGACTACCAGTTTGGTTTCTCCGGTTTCTTGAGTGACCAATGATGGCTCGGAAACACTGATCTCGAAATCACCAAGCGCAGGTGGTGGTGTATTTTGATCGTTTTTGCTGTCTGGACCACATCCGGTGAGCAGTAAAATAAAAAATATTAATGTAGCGATCGACTTTAAACCGTTCATAGTCCCTCTCGATTCGTCCTAAAGTAAGTGGGAATGCGTTGGAATGGTTAAATATCTCAATAAGCAATTGATTGAAATATTAATTTTGTATTCAAGCCAAAAGCAAAATATCCATATTTACATCGCTTGAATAAATCGAAATACATGGCTTGTAAGAGTATAGACGCAATATGAAATATTATTAAAATAAACCATTTTTTCTATGCGTGAATTTTAGGTTTTAAATTATTGTGTTTTAAATCAATTGCTTGTATTGAGGTTTGTTGTTCTTGAAGAGGTCGGTGCAGAAAAAGTAGGGGTATTGAACTACGCTACTTTAAATGGTTGACGGCTTAATATTTTTATCTTGGATATCGTTGGTTTTAAGTCGCGTTTATAAAATGATTTTCTTATCGTTTATTCGCTGTCTGGTTTTGATTAACAAAGATAATTACTACGGAGTCAGTCTAATATGCACCAACTAATTAAATTATCTCTAAAATTTTCCTCGGTGTTAGCCATTAGCTCAGTTTTGGCCTCCCACAGTTTAGCGTCACCAAGTGAGCTAATTTCACAACATGAATGTGAAGCTTGTCATGGGCCAAACGGTGTTAGCTCAGACACGAATATTCCGACCATCGCAGGGATTCCCGAGTTCAACTTTTTCGACCAGATGTTGCGTTACCTTGAGGGCAGACCCTCAGCTTCGGTTAATCACGTATACGGAGACACGAGCCAAAAAGGCGACATGGTGACGATAGTCAAATCTTTATCTGAAGCGCAGATTGAAGAGTTAGCAAAACATTATGCTGGGCTTGAGTTTGTGCCTGCTAAGCAGTCTTTCGATCAAGCGTTAGCGATGAAAGGTAAGGCTATCCACGCGAAAAGTTGCGAGAACTGTCATTCGGATGGTGGCAGTAACGCTCTGGATGAAGCTTCGGTTTTAGCTGGTCAGCAGAAGGGCTATCTCGCCACTACGTTGCAACAGTTTAAGCAAGGCAAACGCTCCGTTGATAAAAAAATGGATGAGGCGTTCAAAGGGCTTAGTGCCGATGATTTAAACGCGCTCGTAGAATACTATGCGAGTTATCGCTAGCGCTGCTTTGGGATGAACACCAATGAGTTTATGGCGTAAACCAAACAGAAAATGGATGCTCGGCATACCAATTGGTGGCTTATTGGCGTTTATCCTTGGTGGGGCGGCCTTCAGTGTTTTTCACTTTGGTATGGATTACACCAATCGCAACGAGTTTTGTTACAGCTGCCATATTGGGATGGATACGATAGTTGAGGAGTACCAAGCATCCCCACACTTCAAAAATGCTCAGGGTGTGATTGCCGCTACGTGCAGTGATTGTCATGTCCCTAGGGAGTTTTTTGCTAAAATCGCATTGAAAATCGGCGCTACAGCCGACATCTATCACAAACTGACTGGTGACATTACACTTGAGAATTTCGAGGCGGAGCATCGTCCGAGGTTGGCTGCTGAAGTCACACAGCAGTTTATCGAGAATAAATCAAAACAGTGTCGATATTGCCATTCTGTTGACAAGATGGATTTCGAAGCGCAAGGACGAACCGTTGCGCGTCGACATCAGATGATGGAAAGTCGAGAGCAATCGTGCATTGATTGCCATGCGGGGATTGCTCATCACCTGCCTATTTCTCTAGATTCTCCAGAGACTGTTCCTACTGAGGAGTAATACTGATACTTTCGGCTTCTTTCGCGATGGCTTTGACCATGCCTTTGAATATGAATAGATGGGCTGGCATCATGGCAAACCAGTAAAGTAGCCCGAGAAATCCCTGTGGGTGCCACCAAGCGGTGATATCCAGTTCTCGTTCATCACCATGGTCTTTGATGGTAATCTCTAAACGTCCAAGCCCTGGGCCTTTCATCCCAAAAAACAGTGAGAGGAACTGATCTTCCTCGCAGCGAATTACTTTCCAAGAGTCAATATAATCGCCGACTTTGAGCTCCGGCCCCGGAGGAGAAACGCGAATCGGTTTCCCACCACCAAAAAAGATGTCGAGCCATTCACGTGTGCGCCACAAAATGTTGGCAAAGTAATAGCCTTTTTCACGACTCCCGATTTTTTGAGCCACTTTCCATAATGCCGCAGCGGAGGCTTGAGTTTTTATGCTCGCACCGGCTTGTTTAGGGTAGTAGCCATACCCCGGTTGCCATCGACGAAGTGCCGCTGGCTCAAAGCCCCAAACATTACTGCGCACAAACGTGCCTTCATCTTGGATGGTGTCGGATACCGCTTGCTCGTAGCTGATCAGCGTTTGCGGAAATCGTGCTTCAATCGCTTTGGAATCGGCGATGTAGTCATGCTCTAACCCTGCGAGTAATGCTTTGCCGATGTTTGCTGGCACAGAGGTGACCAAGCCGAGCCAGTACGAGGCCATTTTGGGGGTAAGCAACGGTGTCGACCACAGCCGATAAGGCTTGTTGGTGATTTGGCAAATGATTTTAAATTGCTCGCGGTAGCTGAGTGTATCTGGCCCACCAACTTCATAAATTTGGCTTTCTTCTGGGGGTGATGCTTCGGCCAACTGTAATAAATAGTGATTGAGGTTGGGTAGGGCGATGGGGTTGGCTTTTGAGTCAACCCATTTAGGCGCAATCAAAATAGGTAAGTTGTAGACAAAATCTCGCATGATCTCGAAAGCGGCGGAGCCAGGACCAATGATGACACCAGCACGTAACTCTGTCACCGGAACACCGGATTGTCGAATGATCTTTCCAGTGGCTTTACGAGCGGCTAAATGGCGTGAATTTCCAGTTTGTGGCTGTATGGCACTTAAATAAATAACGTGTTTGACACGACTTTGCTCCAATGCGTATTTAAAGTTCAAAGCAAGGTTCAATTCGTATTCAACAAAATCATCACCTTGTGCCATGCCGTGCACCAGAAAGAACACCAAATCAAAATCATCAACTAATGAAAGTGTACTTTCTGCGTCCGCCAAGTCTAAGTAAGTCAGTGTAAGGTTGGGATGTGGGCTGGTCCTAGACTCCAAATAATCAATATGTCGAGATGCAGCGGTTACGCTGTAACCTTTATCGAGCAGTAGAGGAAGAAGCTGAGAACCAATGTAACCAGAGGCACCTAATACCAACACCTTTTTCATTATCCGTCCTTTTATTGCTGGTGGAAAAATCACCGCTGGGTATAATCATGAGACACTTTTCCCATTCTATCAATAAGTTGTCGTTGGAGTGCTCGTGACTTTTCTATCTCAACTCTCAACTCACGCAGATAAAGCCTTTTTGCGTCGATTGTTCGCAATAGCACTTCCCATCACGCTGCAAAGTATTATGTTTTCCAGCCGAAGCCTGGTCGATGTATTGATGCTAGGGCAACTTGGTGAAGCCGAAATTGCCGCTGTGGGAGTCGCAGCTCGAGCGACGTTTGTTACCACCATCATGTTAGTTGGGGTGACCACGGGTGGCGCACTGCTTACCGCGCAGTACTGGGGAGCGGGAGACAAAATTGGCGTAAGACAAAGTACGTCGCTGACTTGGATGATTGCGATGGTGTTTGCCGCGCTGGCCGTTTGTTTGTTCGTCTTTTTCCCGCAGCCAATCATGGGCTTGACCACGGATTCCCAAGAGGTGATTGAGCTTGGGTCAAGCTACTTGGTAATTTCATCAGCCAGTATGTTCGCAGTGGCGTGTGTTGCCAGTATGGCGGTGGGATTACGTGCTATGCATCAACCAGGGTTGAGTACTTTCTTTAGCGGTATCGGTATTCTCTCCAACGTGTTTTTAAACTGGGTGTTGATTTTCGGTCACCTAGGCTTTCCTGCCCTTGGTATTACCGGTGCAGCAATTGCAACGGTGATCAGTGGAGCCATTGAAGTTGGTTGCTTATTTGGTTATTTGTGGTTGAAAAAACACATTATCGCCTTTGGTTGGGGCGATATTCGTGCCAGCTTAGTGTTGGACAAAATCACTCGTTTTCTTAGCTTATCTTTACCCACGACGTTCAACTTTCTCGCTTGGGCTGGAGGACTGTTTGCTTACCACGCGATCATGGGACAAGCAGGCGTGCAAGGTTTGGCAGCGCTGTCGGTGATGACGCCCGTTGAGTCGATTGCTCTCGCTATGATGATTGGCCTATCGAACGCGGCTGCGGTTTTAGTGGGTAACCAACTCGGCGCGAAAAACTTTGAACCTGTGTATTACCAAGCTTGGGCGACGGTAATCTTGAATGTTCTGATTGCTTTCGGTGTTGCGGTACTTCTATTTTTCACCAATCAGCTCATACTCGATGCGTTCAGTGCATTGAGCGCCGAGACTCGTCATTTGGCAGAGCAGTTCATGGTGATTCTGGCACTTGGCGTCGTATTGCGCTCAGTGCCTATGATGGTCATTGTGGGGGTTCTTCGTGCTGGTGGAGATGTGAAATTCTGCCTGTATCAAGATGTGTTTGCTCAATGGATAATCGGTATTCCGCTCGCTGCGTTTGCAGCGATATATTTGGGGTGGGAGCCACAGTGGGTGTATCTACTTTTCCTCACTGAAGAGGTAGTGAAGTGGTGTATCTGTTTGCCTCGAATGAAGAGCAAAAAATGGATGAAAAACTTAATTGAAAAGTAGCGATATTGAAGCTGGTTGAAGTTTCTAATAAATCTCGTTCATAGTTTGCTTATATTTCGCATTTTGCAGCCGTTTCAAGTTTTTTGCTTGCTATAGCTAGAAAAATTGCTGCAAAAATCTGCTTATAACGTCAACAAAATCTGTTGTAGAAAGTGAATCGAGTTGCATTTGTACTCTCATAGTGTGATCAAGCATTCAAAATACTTCCTACTAACAGGATTTTAGTGTAGATTCTGAACCCAATTTTTAAACACCATTTGAGCGGCAAAATCAATGTTAAAACTGTCAGACCTATGTAAAGGCTATGTAGACGGGGGAGAGTTTCATCCTGTGCTACAAGGGGCAGAATTAACATTACAGCAAGGTGAGCAAGTCGCTCTGATGGGGGAAAGTGGTTCTGGTAAAAGTACGTTGCTGAACGTCATTGCTGGTTTAGATACCGCCGATTCAGGCGAGGTTCAGTTTCCAAACTTTGCGATGCATGATGCTCCAGAACACTTAAGAACGCTCTACCGCCGCAACAATATTGGTAACATCTTCCAACAATTCAACCTTCTTCCTACTTTGAACATCGCCGATAACATCCGTTTTTGCCGTCAACTAAAAGGGTTACCGGAAGATAAAGGTCTCTGGCGTCAAATTCTTTCGGCTCTGGATCTCATGCCTTTATTAGGACGCTATCCAGAAGAAGTGTCGGGTGGCCAGCAACAACGTGCTGCGATTGCGCGCGCGTTGTACATGGAACCCAAAATTCTGCTTGCCGATGAACCAACGGGAAGTTTGGATGAGCGAAATGCGGAAGCGGTAATGCGTTTGCTGACCAGTCTTGCACGCCAATTGGACTGCACCTTGTTATTAGTGACGCACAGTGAGAAAGTTGCGGCACACATGGAAGGGAAAATTCGTCTTCAAGGAGGGCAACTGCATGTTATGGCCCGTAGTTAAGGCACTACTCGGTCATTACCGTCGTTACCCACTGCAAATTATTCTCGTCTGGTTAGGCTTAACGCTTGGTGTTTCGCTTCTCGTTGGTGTTACTTCTATCAACCAACATGCGAAGCAGAGTTACGAAACAGGTGAGAAGCTTTTCTCAAACCCTCTTCCTTACCGAATTCGTACCAAACATTCTGCAAATAAAATTCCTCAAGGGTTTTACATTCAGTTGCGCCGCGCTGGTTTCAACCAATGTGCGCCTTTCGACGTTCTTCATCTGGATGCCAAAACGGACATGAACTTGATGCTCGTTGGCATCGATCCTGTCGCAATGATCCCTCTTCAGCACGGCAAGTCACTCAATGAGATGCCTGTTCTCTCCTTGATGAAGCCGCCGTATCCGATTTTGATCAGTCAAGATTTGGCGTCTTACATGAACTGGCAAGACGGTGACTTTATTGAGTTGAATGACGGCAGTCGTCTTGGCCCTGTCCAAGTGGATCAAAACAAGCTCTTATCAGGTACACGTTTAGTTACCGACATTTCTTTATTAAGAATGTTGAAGCGAAGCTCGGGCCTTTCAGCGATTTCATGTGGCGAGATGCCAGAAGAAAAACTGATCGCATTAAAAGACATACTGCCAAATGGCATGACTTTGGTTCGAAACACTCGTACTGAGCTTGAATCTTTGACCAAAGCATTCCACATGAACCTAACCGCGATGGGGATGTTGTCGTTTTTGGTTGGACTGTTCATCTTCTATCAAGCGATGTCATTGTCTTTTATTCAGCGTCAGCGATTAGTCGGCATTTTGCGTCAAACCGGTGTGAATGGAACCCAATTGGCGCAAGCGCTATTACTTGAGCTCTCGATACTCGTTTTGGTCGCTTGGGCTTGCGGTAACTTCTTTGGACTCATGTTGGCGAACGAGTTGATCCCTGCAGTATCTTCCAGTTTGAGCGATCTATATGACGCCAACGTTGGCCTTACTATCGGTTGGTCGTGGCAGTCGAGCTTATACAGTTTGATTATGTCGGCAATGGGCGCTCTGATTTCCTGTTTGTGGCCACTGATTCGATTGTTGAAATCGCAACCAATTCGTTTGTCTTCGCGTTTATCGTTAATGCGCTTTGCTGGAAGAGAGTTTTCTTGGCAAGCATTGGCGGCATGTGCTTTCTGTGTAGCCGCGGTTGCGGTTTACCAAGCACCTAAAACGCAAGAGACGGGTTTTGCCATTATCGCATTGATGTTGGTGAGTGTGGCTCTATTCATGCCATTTTTGATGTGGCACATGTTCCAAAGCTTCTCATACACGTTACGCTGGGTTCGTGTGCGTTGGTTCTTTGCTGATGCGGCGGCAAGTATGAGCTATCGTGGTGTCGCAACGATGGCGTTTATGTTGGCACTCGCTGCGAATATTGGTGTTGAGACCATGGTGGGTAGCTTTAGAGACACCACTGACAAATGGTTAAGCCAACGCTTGGCCGCAGATATCTATATTTATCCAACAAACAACTCGGCTGGGCGAATGAGCGCATGGTTACAAGATCAGCCAGAAGTTGAATCGGTTTGGTGGCGCTGGGAAAAAGATGTTCCTACCGAGCATGGCGCGTTGCAAGTGGTCAGCACAGGCCCTTCTGAAGGAGAGCTAGATTCGCTAACGGTCAAGCTGGGTGTTCCAAACTACTGGTATCAGCTGCATCAAACTAAGAGCTTGATGGTCAGTGAATCTATGGCTCTCAAACTGGATATTCGTCCGGGCGATTACATTGATCTGCAAGCGCCACTGGGTGAAGGTTGGCAAGTCGTGGGTGTGTACTACGATTATGGCAACCCATACAACCAAGTGATGATGTCCCATCGAAACTGGCTTTACGCGTTCGCCGGCACGGGCAACGTAGGGTTAGGCGTATTGCTGAAAGACAGCGTGAATGGGGAAGGGTTGAAGAATCGTTTAGAAAATGTCTTCCGATTGCCACAAGACCGCGTATTCGACAACAGCAATATCTACAATCAAGCCATGAGAGTATTTGATCACACGTTCGCCATCGCTGGCACGCTAGGCAACATTACTCTTATCATTGCTGTATTTGGCCTTTTCTTTGCAACCCTAGCAGGAGAACTCTCTCGTCAAAGACACTTCTCGCTGCTGAGATGCATGGGTGTTTCTGGCAAAGAGTTGGTTGCCTTGGGGGGCTTGCAACTGTTCGCCTTTGGTGCCATTTCTGCGATTATTGCAGTACCGTTAGGATTGGCCTTGGCCCACCTAATTGTTGATATCATCATTAAACAATCTTTTGGTTGGTCACTCGAACTGCAAACCATTCCTTGGGAATATGCACAAACTATCGCTTGGGCAATGCTCGCGATTATGATCGCCGGGGCGTTACCCGTAATTCGAATGATTAAGAGTACGCCAATGAAGTCGTTGAGGGATGCGTTGTAGTGGAAAAACAAAACTCTAAAAAGCGCGTTTTTGCTTCGATGCTGATCGTTGTCGTTTTTGCCATGTTGACTGGAGCGACGTTGTATTCAACTTTTTGGCTAGAGCCTACTGCTACCCAAGAAAACGAAATTAATTCGGTACTGACGCGAGAAAATAAAACCATTTTTGAGCCGGTTTTACCGGACGAGCATGTCTCATTGCCTTCAGACTTTCGCTTCCATCCTGAATATCAACATGAATGGTGGAACTACTTTGCGAAGCTGCAAGATAAGCAAGGTCGCACTTACAACGTGCAGTGGAGCTATTTTCGCGTCGCCACCGATGAACGAGAAACCAGCGGTTGGCAAAACCCGCAACTGTACATTTCACATGTTGTCGTGAGCCATGGTTCGCATGTGTGGAAAGAACAGCGTGTTGCGCGTGGTGGTATTGGTCAAGCTGGCATGACAAACCGACCATTCCGTTTATGGATAGATAACTGGACTTGGCGCTCATTAGGCTCTACACCATTTCCAGGCAACCTCAATGTTACAACGGACACATTCGGACTCGAACTGAATACCATGACAAGCGGGCCGTTTGTGGTAAATGGAGACAAAGGCTTTCAAGTTAAACATGCACTGCAATCTGTGGCTTCGTTTAGCTTTAGCGCACCGTTTCTTAATGTAAAAGGCACATTGAACTTAAATGGCCGCCTCATCCCCGTAACAGGCTCAGCCTGGACGCAAAAAGAATGGGGCAGTGGCTTAATCGGCCAAGGCCAACAAGGTTGGGATTGGTTTGTCTTTAACTTGGATGATGGACGTGCGTTAACGGTTAGCCGTTACCGTCACCACGGTCAGACGCCTCATATTTTCGGTACGCTATCGACCCGTTCGGGAAAAGTGGTCAATCTATCAGAGAAAGAGGTCTCGATTACGCCAATGCAGGTAACAAGCCTGTCGAATGGCAGACGTTTACCGTTGCAATGGATCATCAATGCACCTGAACACAAAATTAATTTGACGACTCGTATCATAAAATCCGATATGTGGTTGCCATTTGTTATCCCTTATTGGGAAGGTCCCATCTTGGCTTCTGGCTCCAACGAGGCGTGGGGCTTTATGCAGCTCACCGGCTACTAAAATCTATCGAAAGCCACTTAGCAAAGTGGCTTTTTTGTGTCTGAAGCACGTTAGTTCTGTCTAAAAAATCACAGACTTACCGTGAAGTGAGACATCATCTTATGCTACTTTAATAACGATCTTGGTTAATAACTGGATAGATAAGAGGAGGCGAGAAGGCTTACTTCGTCTCAATAGTTTGTTGAAAAATACGATGAGTAATGAAGATAACCTCGGAAAAATCGAAGTTTATACTCTGAACAAGCGATTATTCTAAAATTTTCTGCAGCTATACACTCTTATCATTCTTTGTTAATCGTTTATTAAGATAATAAATATAAGGACGAAACCATGAACGATGTCATCCGTGACTTTTTCAAAATGGAATCCGCAGGTGGTATTCTTCTCGTGATTGCAGCGGCAATTGCGATGACCATTGCAAACTCACCACTGGGCGAAACTTATCAATCTCTACTGCATACTTATGTATTTGGTATGTCTGTTTCTCACTGGATCAACGACGGTCTGATGGCTGTGTTCTTCCTACTTATTGGCCTTGAAGTAAAGCGCGAGCTGCTTGAAGGCGCGTTAAAATCGAAAGAAACTGCCATCTTCCCTGCAATTGCTGCGGTCGGTGGTATGTTGGCTCCGGCACTTATTTACGTTGCTTTTAATGCAAATGACCCTGAAGCGATCTCTGGTTGGGCAATTCCTGCGGCGACAGACATTGCATTTGCTCTGGGTATCATGGCGTTACTTGGTAAGCGCGTACCAGTGAGTCTAAAAGTATTTTTGTTGGCTCTTGCGATCATTGACGACTTAGGTGTTGTAGTCATCATTGCTCTGTTCTACACCGGTGATCTTTCTTCAATGGCATTGCTTGTCGGCTTCGTCATGACAGGTGTACTGTTCATGCTGAACGCGAAAGAAGTCACCAAGCTAACACCGTACATGATTGTGGGTGCGATTCTGTGGTTTGCTGTACTTAAGTCTGGTGTGCACGCAACATTGGCAGGTGTAGTGATCGGTTTCGCGATTCCGCTGAAAGGAAAGCAGGGCGAACACTCTCCATTGAAACACATGGAGCATGCTCTTCACCCTTATGTTGCATTTGGTATTCTTCCTCTGTTTGCATTTGCGAACGCAGGCATCTCGCTAGAAGGCGTATCGATGTCTGGCCTAACTTCAATGCTGCCTCTAGGTATTGCACTAGGTCTATTGATTGGTAAACCTCTAGGCATCTTTAGCTTTAGCTGGGCAGCTGTGAAACTGGGCGTTGCGAAGCTACCAGAGGGTATAAACTTCAAGCATATCTTCGCGGTATCAGTGTTGTGTGGTATCGGTTTTACGATGTCGATCTTTATCTCTTCACTGGCGTTCGGTAACGTAAGCCCTGAGTTTGATACATACGCTCGATTAGGTATTTTGATGGGCTCAACTACTGCAGCGGTACTTGGTTACGCTCTACTGCATTTCTCATTACCAAAGAAAGCACAAGACTAACTTCGTATTTAACTGATTTGTAACTCAAAGCCTCCCACTTGGGAGGCTTTTTGTTTTTGAAGAGTGTTAGATAAAGCCTGATCGACAGGCGAAAAAAAGCCCAGCCGAAAAGTTGACTGGGCGGATACAAACATAGGAGTTAATAAGAAAAAAGCAGCAACGTAACAATTAGATTGAAACAAGTTTGACGGCCAGTGAAACTTTAAATGCCCTAGTTGTTACATCTATTCAGACCGAGCTATTTCAGAACAGTTCCATTTTTTTTCAAAAAATTTTGCACTAAATTTATTCGTTTCAAATTCATTCTTTTAAGTGGCTTATCTACTTCGTGGTCCGACCAATGTCTGGAAATGTGATGTTAATCATTTGTTAATCTAAAGTTTCGGGAGTATATTTTCAAACAGTTGTTTAATACGAGTGATTAAAATGGCCCCGAGAAGCACAACAAAAGAAAAAATACTCGATGTCGCAGAAGGACTTTTTGCTGAATATGGTTTCAATGATACGTCGCTAAGAACCATTACAGGCAAAGCAAATGTGAATCTTGCATCGGTGAATTATCACTTTGGTGACAAAAAGACGTTAGTGCGCGCGGTATTAGACCGGTACCTTGAAGCACTGATGCCAAGCATAAAGGCGTCTCTCATTGAGTTGAATACCCGCGAAAGCTACAACATGGACGAAGTGTTTGAATCATTACGTTTACCGCTGCGTACACTTAATGATGTTAGACCAAATGGTACTGCACTATTTATGTTGTTGATTGGTCGAGGTTACACCGATGTACAAGGGCATTTACGTTGGTTTATCAGCACTCGATACTCAGAAGTATTGAATTTGTTTACTTTCTCTATCATGAAAGCAAACCCAGAGCTGACGGAAGAGTTGTTGTTTTGGCGATTACATTTCACGTTGGGAACGTGCGTATTTACGATGGCCTCTAGTCAAGCTTTGACCGAGCTGGCAGAAAGCAAATTTGAAAAAGAAATCGATGTGAAATCTGTCGTCGATTTACTGATTCCTTACTTGTCCGCTGGTATGTCGGCGAAATAGTCGCTCGATAACGACAAGTAAAAAGTGAAACCAATAATAAGGATTAGCCGCAAGCGGTGACGTGAACAAAAGGATCTGAACTATGAGCTCTCTACGAAGAAAATGGATTAGTGACCCAGCATTTAAAGTGTTTAAGAAAGTTCTTCCTCCGCTGTCGAGTACAGAAAAAGAAGCGATGGAAGCCGGTAGTGTATGGTGGGATGCCGAGTTGTTTTCTGGCAAGCCAAACTTTACGACGCTACACCATTACCCCGCGCCGACGTTAACAGCTGAAGAGCAAGCGTTTATGGATAATGAACTTGAAACGCTCTTAGACATGCTAGACGATCAAAAAATCGTGAAAGAAGATCGTGATTTGCCACCGGAGGTGTGGGAATACTTGCGCAAAGAACGTTTCTTCTCACTGATTATCTCGAAAGAGTACGGTGGCCGTGAGTTTTCTGCATTGGCAAACTCAACGATTGTGTCTCGTATTGCAACGCGCAGTATTAGTGTTGCGGTATCGGTAATGGTTCCTAACTCGTTGGGGCCAGGTGAGCTTCTTTCTCACTACGGCACTCAGGAGCAAAAAGATTACTGGTTACCACGTCTTGCTGATGGTACGGACATTCCTTGTTTTGCTTTGACTGGACCGGAAGCAGGTTCAGATGCGGGCGGCATTCCTGACCAGGGTGTGGTGTGTTACGGCATGCACGATGGCGAAGAGGTGCTTGGTGTTCGAGTTAGCTGGAACAAGCGTTACATCACACTTGCACCTGTTGCGACTGTTCTTGGTCTAGCTTTCAAGCTGCAGGACCCAGACGGTTTACTCGGCGATAAGAAAGACGTAGGCATTACTTGTGCGCTCATTCCTGCTGACCATGACGGCGTTGAAATTGGTGAGCGTCACGATCCACTTGGTTCTGCTTTCATGAATGGTCCGACTCGTGGTGAAGATGTTTTCATTCCAATGGATTGGCTCATCGGTGGCTCAGATTACGCGGGCAAAGGCTGGCGTATGTTGGTTGAGTGTTTGTCTGCTGGCCGCGGTATTTCACTGCCAGCACTTGGTACTGCAATCGGCCACCTGACAACCAGAACCACTGGCGCTTATGCATACGTACGTAAGCAGTTTGGTATGTCTATCGGTAAGTTCGAAGGGGTAGCAGAAGCGATGGGCCGTATTGGCGGTCTGACTTATCTTTTGGAAGCAACGCGTACGTTGACGACTACCTCTCTCGATATGAAAGAGAAACCTGGCATTGTTACGGCTATTGCCAAATACCACATGACTGAAATTGCACGTACGATTTTGAACGACTCGTTCGATATTCACGCAGGTCGTGCGATTCAAGATGGTCCAATGAACTATCTTGCGAAACACTACTTGGGTATTCCTGTTGCGATTACAGTTGAAGGTGCAAATATCCTAACGCGTAACTTGATGATCTTTGGTCAAGGTGCGACACGTTGTCATCCATATGTGCTTAAAGAGATGGAAGCGGCGGCGAATCCAGACTCAGAGCAGGGTGCGAAAGAGTTCGATTCTCTATTGTTCAAACATATTGGTCATGCGATGGGGAATACGTTTGGTGCGCTAGGTGCAGCACTAACAGGCTCGCGCTTTGTGAAAGCGAATATGAGTGGTCCAACTCAGCGCTATTATAAAGACATCACCCGCCTGAGCCGAGCGTTAGCAGTAAGCGCCGATTTTGCCATGTTGACGTTAGGTGGTGACTTGAAGCGTAAAGAGATGATTTCTGCACGTTTGGGTGATGGTTTGAGCTACCTGTACATGGCATCCGCGACGCTGAAAAAATACGAAGATGAAGGGCGTCAGCAAGGCGATTTAAACTTCGTGCATTACGCTGTCCAATACTGTTTGCACAACGCGGCTAAATCGCTGAATGAAGCGTACGCAAACTTCCCAGTGAAATATGTTGGTGGCGTGTTGAAAGGCTTGCTATTTCCACTAGGGAATCACTTCGACAAACCAAGTGATGAGTTAAGTGTCAGCATTGCTGAAGCCATGATGACCCCAGGCGTGCAGCGTGACCGTTTAACCCACTTGTGTTACATCGGCAAATCCGAAAATGATAGCGTAGGTTTGATGGAAAATGCCTTCCTAGCCATGTATGACGTCAAACCATTGGAGCGTAAGCTAATGAAAGCAGCGAAAGATGGCAAAGTGGCTCGTAAAGGTCTTCTGCAAGATCGCTTACAGCAAGCACTTGACGCTGGTGTGTTGACAGAGCAAGAGGTTGAAAAGATCACTGCTGCTGACCAACTTCGTTACAAAGCTATTCAAGTAGACCACTTCAGTCATGATTTCTCTGAAGTTCGTACTGATAGCCCGAAAAAATCACACTTGAATCCAGCAGCCTAATGAGTGAACCTTGGTAATGAAAAGCACCTCCTAGAGGTGCTTTTTTGTGTCTTTTATTCATGACAAGGAGAGATAGTGCTCCAACCACTTGCATTTTCGAAGCATTTTTACAGAAATTAGATGCGAACTTCGAGCGAAACTTTTATCCTAACAAGGTTTTTTAAAGGAAGTTGAATATGATCATCAAACCTAGAATTCGTGGATTTATCTGTACTACAACGCACCCAGTTGGTTGTGAAGCTAACGTAAAAGAACAAATTGCTTACACAAAAGCGCAAGGCCCAATCAAAAACGCGCCTAAACGCGTTCTTGTCGTTGGTGCTTCAAGTGGCTACGGTCTATCTTCTCGTATCGCTGCGGCATTTGGTGGCGGCGCATCAACTATCGGTGTGTTCTTCGAAAAAGAAGGCACAGAGAAGAAACCTGGTACGGCAGGCTTCTACAATGCGGCAGCTTTTGAAAAGCTTGCTCGTGAAGAAGGCCTATACGCTAAAAGCCTAAACGGCGATGCTTTCTCAAACGAAGCGAAACAGAAAACCATTGATCTGATCAAAGAAGACCTAGGTCAGGTTGATATGGTGGTTTACTCACTGGCTTCACCAGTGCGTAAAATGCCAGAAACAGGTGAGCTTATTCGTTCAGCTCTTAAACCTATCGGTGAGACTTACACATCGACAGCGGTTGATACCAACAAAGACGTAATCATTGAAGCAAGCGTTGAGCCTGCGACAGAAGAAGAAATCAAAGACACAGTAACCGTAATGGGCGGTGAAGACTGGGAACTTTGGATCAATGCACTTTCTGACGCTGGTGTATTAGCGGAAGGTTGTAAGACAGTCGCTTACAGCTACATCGGTACTGAACTAACGTGGCCAATCTACTGGGATGGCGCGCTAGGTAAAGCTAAAATGGACCTAGACCGTGCTGCAAAAGCACTAAACGAGAAACTGGGTGCAACTGGCGGTAGCGCAAACGTTGCTGTACTTAAGTCAGTTGTTACTCAAGCAAGCTCTGCAATTCCGGTTATGCCTCTTTACATCGCAATGGTATTCAAGAAGATGCGTGAAGAAGGTGTACACGAAGGTTGTATGGAGCAAATCTACCGCATGTTCAGCCAACGTCTTTACAAAGAAGATGGCAGCGCAGCAGAAGTGGATGATATGAATCGTCTACGTCTGGATGACTGGGAACTGCGTGAAGATATCCAACAACACTGTCGTGAGCTATGGCCACAAATTACAACTGAAAACCTAAAAGAGCTAACTGACTACGTTGAGTACAAAGAAGAGTTCTTGAAGCTATTCGGTTTTGGTGTCGAAGGTGTTGACTACGACGCTGACGTAAATCCAGCAGTAGAGACAGACTTCATTCAAATCTAATTGATTGGATAGATATGCAAAAGGCGCTCATTGAGCGCCTTTTTTGTACTTGATGATTGAGCCGTTTCATCAAACTCAAGCCGGTTAACTCAAAATTATCAAAATCGTACCAGCTAGCGTCATCAGGATGTTGGCTATCGCATAAGTACCCGCATAACCAAGAGCTGGAATCGTCGACTTCGCGTATTCGTTTACAACATCCATCGCCGGTGCACAAGTACGTGCGCCAATGATCGCCCCGAATAGCAATGCGCGGTTCATCTTCAAAATGTATGCACCAACAAGGTAAGCAATCACAACAGGCACGACACTGACAATAAACGCAAGACCAATCACCTGTGGGCCAACTTGAGTCAAGTGCTCGAACATCTTGCCACCAGCACTCAAACCGATACCGACCATAAAGAACATTAAACCAAGGTCTTTGACCATGTTTAACGCGCCTTGCGGTACGTAGCCGAAAGTAGGGTGGTTGGCTCTAAGGAAGCCTAGTGTAATACCTGACAGCAAAAGGCCTACCGCGTTACCTAAGCTAAACGACACTTGACCAAATGTCATGGTCACTAGGCCAAACATAATGCCAAGAATAAAGAAGCTACAGAACGCCAATAAGTCGGCCATTTGGCTGTGAATCGAGATGAAACCGATTTTCTCAGCAAGGCCATGTACACGACTCTTCTCACCACTCACCTGAAGTACATCACCTTTGGCAAGAACAATGTCTAAATCCATTGGCATTTCGATTTGCGCACGAACTACGCGGTTAAGGAAACAACCGAACTCAGACAGGTTCAAATCAGATAGACGTTTGCCGGCAATCGCGTCGCTCTTAACGACAATCTCTTCTTCCACAATACGCAGATCGAGAAGGTTACGGTCGAACACTTCTTTACCGTTTCGGAAGCTTGGGTCCAAACGAGCGTGGCTGTCAGGGAAGCCTACCAGTGCTATTTCATCGCCTTCTTGCAAAATCGCATCACCATCAGGGTGGGCGAGGATACCATTACGGCGAATACGCTCAATGTAACAACCCGTTTGGCGGTAAATACCAAGTTCACGTAAGTTTTTGCCGTCTGTCCAATCGATAAGCTCCGGGCCAACTCGATATGCGCGAATAATAGGTAGATAAACTTTGCGCTGGCTTGAGTTACCAAGGCCACGCTCTTGAGCGATTTGTTGAGCAGAGTCTGAAAGGTTCTGCTTTTGTAACTTTGGTAGCAACTTAGCGAACATGATCATGCTGATCAAACCAATCAGATAAGCCATCGCGTAACCTACGGATAGATTTTCTAATACCAAAGAAAAATCCATATTGCGCGGTATTGTCGCAAGACCAGAGTTCAAAGCATCTTGAGCACCAACTAGAACAGGTGTCGCTGTCAATGCACCGGCCATCATACCGGCAGAAAGACCGAAATCGAGGCCAAAGTAGTGGCTTAAACCGTAAGTTAAGCTCACTGCAGCGACAAGCACGGTCATACTGAGGATGAAGTAGTGTTTACCATCCCTAAAGAAGATGCCAAAAAAGTTAGGTCCAGCTTCTATGCCAACGCAATAGATAAAGAGCATAAAGCCGATGGTTAGCGCTTCAGCGTTAAAGGAAAAGCCTAAATGACCCATGATCAGCGAGGTAATTAGAACACCTATAGAGTTGCCTAACTGTAGGTTTCCAAAGCGAATTTTTCCGATGGCAAGGCCAATGGCTAATACGACGAAGATTAGAAGAATGGGGTTTTGATCGAGAAGTTGTACGACGTCTATGTTCACTGTGTGGCTCGGTAAAGTGTGTGCCAAAAAAAGGTTTAGAACTGCGAATTGTAACTAAATATAGCAAAAAGATAAGTGAATTTTTTTAGGTTTTGCTATTAGTTGACTTAGGGAAGTAACAAGCTGAAAAATAATAAAAAAGCCGCATGATGCGGCTTTTAAAAAATCTAATGCTCATTACTCGTCGAATAGACCTAGGTGCTCTTTCGCGTAAGCTTCGAAATCGTCACAACCACCGATGTGTTCTTGGTCGATGAAGATTTGAGGAACAGTTTCAACTGGTTTGCCAACTGTCTTCTCAAGGTCTGCTTTAGAAATGCCTTCAGCTTGGATATCAACATAACGGTAGTTAAAGTCATCACGTTTAGCTTTTAGTGTTTCTGCGTGTTCTTTAGCGCGAACACAGTAAGGACATGCAGGACGACCAAAAATAACAACGAACATATTCTTATTTCTCCTAAATCTATTCTTTTTTGAAAGCGTACAAACATAGAGGCTTGGTGCGCTCTCTTTTGTTGAAGTAACTATGCCTTATCCAGATACGGAAATAAAGCAGCAATTACCTCTTGTATCTATAGGCGAAATCTATCGGATAAAAACTAAACGAGCTTTAAACCAAAAGACGTAAATAACCGCTTACTCGGACAAAAAATAAGCCTTAAAAATGACATGGTAACTATGTGAAGTGACGCATAAAAACACACTTTCTGAAGGGTTATTGATGGCAAGCTGGATTGGGTCAACTTTTTTTTACGCAAACCATAGCAATCTATTAAAAGTTGTCGTTTTGGGGAGGAAGTGTATGTTTCAGTTTATGACTGCAACACGGATTATTTTCGGTGAAGGAGCGCTCCAATCTTCACTATCAGTTATCAATCAATTTGGGTATAGCGTCTTGCTTGTGACGGGAAAAGAGACTCAGCGCGCCACGCCCATCATCAATTATCTCAAAGCTCAAAATATGCGTTATCAGCACGTCGCCATCAATGGGGAGCCCAACATTACGATGGTGGAAGAGACGGCGGTGCTCGGGCGAAAATTTCAACCTGATATGGTCATCGCGATCGGCGGTGGTAGCGTCATCGACATGGGCAAGGCATTGGCCGCAATCATCCCCAATCAGGGTAATGTCTACGATTATGTGGAAGTAGTTGGAAGAAACGTTCCTCTCAAAGCGAAACCGATTCACTTCATCGCGATTCCCACAACTGCGAGTACTGGCTCAGAAGTGACTAGAAATGCCGTTCTTAAGTCTGGGCAGGACAAAGTAAAAGTAAGTTTAAGAAGTCCGGACATGTTGGCTGACGTTGCGATTGTCGACCCAACATTAACTTATGGGACAGATCAATACACATCTGGACGAGGCGCTATGGATGCATTTACGCATCTGATGGAAGCTTATGTGTGCGGCGAGCCGAATCCTCTCACTGATATGGTATGCGAAGAAGGGCTTCGTCGATTGAGTCGATCAGTGATTGCAGGCTGTAAGCAGGATAATCATAAGGCTCGTTCGGATTTATCTTTTGCGGCTTTGCTTGGAGGGATGGCGATCACTAACGCTAAGTTGGGCGCTGCTCATGGGCTAGCCTCTGCACTTGGTGGGAAACTTGATGCTCCGCACAGTGTGATAACTGCACGTTTAGCACCTCATGTGATGCAAGAAAACATCAATGCAGCAAAGCAAGCGGGCAGGAATGATGTGATCAACCGTTATCGAAAACTGGCTCAACTTGTCACGGATAGAGCGAATGCGAATGAACATGACGGCGTGCTGTGGGTCAAGATGGTGTTAGATAAGCTAGAATTGCCATTGCTTGGTAAGTTTGGTGTTTGCCAAACTTCGTTTGAACAGGTAGCAAACGATGCGCTTAAGTCTGTTGCGATTAAAGGTAACCCTTTACCTCTTAATCAGGAGCGTTTGGTGTTCATACTAAAACAAGTGTGCGATTGCAGTGGAGATTGTGCCGCAGAAAGCACGCCGCACATGAGTTCAGTAGAGGTATTGGAATCGAGAAGCGATTTATCAAGTGTGAATGAGTAAATACAAGTAAAGTCGTTGCGAGAAGAAATAAAAAGGGGAGCCAATTGGCTCCCCTTAATCAATGCTTAGTACTGACTTAGCTTGTCATAACGACTGTCTTTTAAGGCATCTTTCACGCGTTTTAGGTTTTCGCGGAAACCTGTACCACGGCGAAGTGTAAAGCCTGTGGCTAATACGTCGATAACGGTCATTTGAACGACACGGCTTGCCATTGGCATGTATACGTCCGTATCTTCAGGAATATCTAAAGTGATAGCCAGTGAACTTGCTTTCTCTAATGGAGAGTCTTTCGCAGTGATAGCGATGACAGTTGCACCGTTCTCACGAGCCAGATTCGCAATTTCAACTTGGCTTTTCGTGCGACCAGTATGAGAAATGAGAACAATCACGTCGTTGTCGCTGCAGTTAATACAGCTCATGCGTTGCATGACAATATCTTCAAAACAAGTAATTGGGATATTAAAACGGATGAACTTGTTTTGAGCATCGCGAGCAACAGATGAAGACGCACCAAGACCAAAGAAAGAAATACGTTTTGCTTGAGTCAGCAAGTCAACCGCACGGTTTACTTGCATCGGGTCTAGGCTATTTTTAGCAACATCCAAACACGCCATTGTCGATTCGAAAATCTTATGCGTGTAAGCATCTGGGCCGTCATCTTCTTCCACATTACGGTTTACGTATGGCGTACCGTTAGCAAGGCTCTGAGCCAAGTGAAGTTTAAAATCCGGGAAACCTTTGGTATCCAGGCGGCGACAGAAGCGGTTTACAGTGGGCTCACTCACGTCAGCCATTTTTGCTAACGTTGCAATGCTAGAATGAATCGCAGTTTGTGGAGACGCCATAATTACTTCTGCAACTTTGCGCTCTGACTTACTGAAATTCTCCAGATTTTTTTGAATTTTTTCTAATGTATTCATAGTGTTCACGAGGGTATAGAGAACAACTCGCTGGCTCTGTTAACGGGTGGAAACACATCGGTTTCTAAGTTAGAGAGGGGCGTTAACGAAAACTACCAGCGCCATAGTTTCAGTATAAACCTGATCTTCAATCTGGCTAAACCAAATACGGTTACTATTTAGTGAGAATTTGACAGGCCTCAAACAAAATGTTGTAAAAACTACAGAATTGAATGTGGAATCGTAGTTTTGTTGCGCCAGTCGCACGAGAATGATGTTTGAGTTACATCAAAAAGAAAGAAATTTTCAAGTTGATGTAACTCATTCTTAGGCTTACGCGCCTAAAATATCTGAGGCCATTTCTTCGATTTTTGCTGTCAAACTTGGTGCTTGTTTGGTGATTTCGCGTTGTTCGTCCAGTACTGAGCTCAAGATATCCCTGGTCGTCAATGGGTTGGCTAGTACCACTCGGAATACGATGGTGTTCATTCTTTGCCATTGGTCAGGGTTCAGTCTTGTACGAGAAACAAACGATTTGCCCGTTTCACGTTGACGCTTCTGGATAAACTGCGTGAGCTGGTTGATGAGCTCGTTTAGTTTTTCCTTTTGAGTACCTTCCGCTTTATCTAGCGCTTCACGAATCAATGGCGGTAGATAGCGGTAGGTCAGTAGGCAAAGCTCCGGTTCAGAAACGAGTTCGAAGTCATCTTGCTGTTTGATGAGGTCAGCAAAGTAGCGCGCTTTCTCGATACTTTGATCGATCAATAGTTCGTAGCCTGGGCGACTAATAATGTGCATCGCCGCATACACTAACATGGCCATGCCTGAGCGAGAGCCTTCTAGTGTATGACTACCTAAATCTTTTGAACCTTTGCGTAAGATGTATTGCGCATGGTGTTCAATGGACTTCATCGCGTCTGGGTCTTTGAACAACACCATGCCTGCACCCATAGGGATGTACAGTTGTTTGTGCGCGTCGATAGTCACTGAGTCAGCCAGTTCAACACCTTCGAGAAGGTGACGGTAATGATTAGACATCAACGTTGCACCACCCCAAGCGGCATCTACATGGAAGTGACAATTGTGCTCTTGGCACACTTGAGCGATCTGCGACAGAGGATCGACGTTCCCCGTTTCTGTTGTGCCAGCGACACCGATAACCGCAATTGGTTTGATGTTTTGTTCTTTAAGCTCGGCAATTTTTGCTTTTAGGTCGTCAACAACAATACGGTTGTTTGCATCGGTTTTCACCGCGACTAAACCCTCTTGACCTAAGCCAAGTACGTCTGCTGCTTTTTTCAGTGAATAGTGACCACGTTCAGAAACCAGAACTGCAAGGCCTTCGTAGCCATAGTACTTCATGGCTTTGAATAGACCTTCTTTTTCTACCCCTTTGAAATCACCATCTGCTTTCAACGCTTTATTGCGTGCAACCCAAAGCGCCGTAATGTTCGCGATTGTGCCACCAGAGCAAAACGCACCAAGTGAATGGTTCGCGCTGTGCATCCATTTACGATAAAACTTGTCGTTTTGACCGTAAATTAAGCGGTGTAACATCCCTAAAACTTGACGTTCAAGAGGTGTGAATGCTTTTGATGTTTCGATCTTAACCAAGTTTTGGTTTAGCGCGATCATGATCTTGGATAAAGGCATCAAGAAGTAGGGTAGCGCCGAGGTCATGTGACCGATAAAACTTGGGGCTGAAGTGTGAACCGAGTGCGACACTAACGTGTCTAGCAGGTGCTCGGTGTGATCTGACACGAATTCAGGTTGCTCAGGAATCTGAGCAGAAGAAAAGTCTTTCTCGATTTCGCGTAAAGGCTTTTCTTCTGCCACGATGTGTTCACGAAGAAATTGGTTCAAGTTTCGGGAGAGACTTTCGTCAATTTTTGTCAACGTAGAATCAGGACCTTCAGGTACGGTGAAGATCTTTAGCAAGCTCTCAAAGCTAACGTCAGCGGTTTTTTGTTCCTTAACCATGGCAAAGAATCATTTGTAGTTATTTTGGTAATGCGAGCGGCACAATCTAAACTAAAACGGGCGCAAAGTCCCGTTTTAATTATTGAAACCCATGTTACTGAAATGAAAGCGTGGTCATATCTAATCGCTCTAAAGCGGAGGTTTTAGAGTCAGTTAGCGATTAGTCACACTTTTGTTTTTCAAGCTTCTCAATCGATTGGTTGTACTTGTTGAGTGCCGAGTCAATTTGTTGAGGGTGACTTAACAAATCAGCAAACGCAGAGCGAAGTTCGTAGTTTTTCGGATGATTGGTTGATTGACGATCGCTAAATGTTTTCTTAGCGGCTTCACCTAAATCATCACTGCGACTTGCAAGCTGTTTGACATCGTGTTGCTCTAATTTCAACCAAGCTTCGATAGGTTGTTCTGTTGCTACGCGGCTTGGATCATTTTTAAGAAAGTAATGAACAGCCTCACGATTAAGTTCAAAGTGGTGTTTGCGACCATCTAAGAACCACTGGCTGACTTCTTTTAAGTCAGGATATTGGGAGACCGTTAAATCAACAAGATCTTGATACCATTGTAGTGAAGCATCGACATAGCCATCGTACTTGTTAGCAAGACACTGTTGATCTGCGGCAAACGTAAAAGTTGAGCTTGTAGCGAGGAGCGCTGCAACGACAAAGCGTTTCATTCTTCTTCCTTCTGGTTGTTATCCCTTCATTAACGTTAAAGCGCATCGAATGATGTTGCTCTTCTCAATTGGATTTGTTGTATAAATCGTTGGGCTAAATAACAAAATTCAAATTAAGAAGTTGTCAGTGTACTGACCACTTTAACGTTAACTGGGTATTTAAATTTTTGCCGTATTGTAATGGATGTTAAAGATAAAACCTGAGATCTAGCTAGCAAGTGATACAAAGAAAAGCATCATAACGGGCACAAGTAAACTCAAGATAAAACCACTAACAATAGCGACAGGGACGCAGCGGACGCCACCTGTGGTTTGAATCACAGGCAACGTAAAGTCCATCGCAGTTGCGCCCGCATAACCGATAGCAGTACAAGGGTAGCTACGGATAAAGAGTGGGATCGCGACCAGCGCTATCAACTCACGCATGAGTTCGATAAGGAAAGACGCACCACCAAACACAGGACCAAATGCGTCGCCCATCAAAATGCCTGCTAATGAATACCAGCCAAATCCGGAAGACATCGCTAATGCTTGATAAAGTGGTAAGTCTAAAATCACAGAAGCGATAACGCCGCCGAGCATACAAGTGGCGATAACAATGGCAGCAATCGCCATGCCTTGTTTGTTGAGCAAGATCTGCCTCAGAGTTAAACCGCTGTTTCTGAGTTGAATGCCGATGAAAAAGAGCAGAAGGAAGAGGATCCATTCGCTCGCGGTATCTACCCACTCCAGACCTATCGGCAAAATGAGACCAGCAATTAAGCCTCCACCAACGACAACAATCAGTTTTACTGATTCTAGTGCCATAGAAGAAAGTGGAAGCTTGTTTTGGTTGTGATTGGTCTGTAACGGGATAATCTTATCGATTATTGGCAGAGCGAGTAAGTTACATACACTCAAGCAGACGAAAAAAGTACCAGCGTACAGCAGTATACTCTGCAAGTTGCTACTCAAGTTGTCTAAGGCAGCTAAACTTAAACCCATCAACGAAAGAATGACGTAAATAAGGTATGAAGTTGATTGGTTAATTTTCTCTAGTAAAGCTGCGCGAGAAATAGGAATTAAGTACCCCACAACAAGAGGGGCAAAAATGAATAGCATCCCTGAGAACATAAAACTTGATAATTCCTTAGTGAGACAAGCCGGAGACAAAAGCCACTGACAAAACAACACTCGACCTTGAGTTTAATGTTTATCGTGGATGACGTTAGTTAACTTAATTACAAGCCGCTAGCACTGAGTACTGCGTTGATTTCGTTTCGAAAGTCAGTATCACTCATATTGCTTAGGTCATACAAGACCTCTGCACCTGTTAAATTGAATTCCACTTCATGTTCATCAATACGTTCGTCTTGATTGCGGAACATCAATAAGTGGTTTGCAATTCGAGCAATGTCCAAATAACTGACTTCTGGACGAGCGGTAACAAACTTTTCGTTTGAAGAGACTTCTCGAAAATCGTTGTCGAACCCCCAGCGTTCTAGCACCAACTTACTGGTTGCAGAGCAGCGAGTTTGGAAGATTTGCAACGCGATATCAGGGTCAAGGTAATTGCCACTATCCAGATACAGGTGATATTCGTTAATGAGGCAGAACAAGCCAATATCGGCCAATAAGCCAACTAGAAGTGCCTTTTCCAGCTCCAGATGTGTGTAAACAGAAGGCTCGTGTTTGTGGAATTCTTGTACGACCAGCACCATCGTGGCGCCAAGCTCTCGAGAGACGGCCGCACTTTTTACCAGTATGTCATTGCACTCTTTACTCAGATTGACCGCGTGTTTCAATTGCTCGATAGCTTGTGCGGTCACGATGTCTCGAACGCGGAAGATACCTAAACGAGAGACGGCGGTAGTTAAATCACTACAAGTAATGTTTCTTCGGTTAAAAATCACCGAGTTGGCTACGCGAATCACAATAGCAGCTAACCCTGGATCTTCTAAAAGGCAATTTGCGACATCAGAAACCGTGGTGTTTTCTTCTATACAAAGTTTTTGAATTTTGATGACTACATCGGGGATGGGTGGTAACGAAATTTTACCGGTAGATATGGATTGTTCGACCAATTGGGCGAATTCAGATTCAAGCGCTTGTATAAGCTTATCTTTGTTATTTGGTAGCCAAAAAAATGATAGATGTTCCATTGTGACGTGGTGTTAGAGAACTTTCGTACAGTGTACCCTTACCCGAAGAGCATTATCAATGAAATGCGTACTAAGTTCTCTATAAATGGTATACGGATCATAACGATGCGTGGTTTTTGGCACGCCATGCGTCAAAAAAATATCGCTAAATACCCAATAAGTGTGAAACTAATCACGTATGATGAATTTATACTTTTTTATATGTGACCTATGTCCTAACTTATTTTTCAACGTTAAGTATGATTAAGCAAGTTGGTGAGCACAACTCACAAAAATATCGCCAACAAATCGACATTTTAAATTCGCTACAAGCTGCTGTTTATCTGGTGACATCGCTAATCGGGGTAATTTATTCAGATTAAAGAGGTCAATGGACATGACAGACCAAGCTTTTTTTAAATATGTACGCAATTTTAATGAGTATCAGAAACGTTCTATGTTTGGTGGTATCGGCTTGTTTAGCGATGACGCCATGTTTGCGCTTGTCAGCAATGATTGCTGTTATTTGCGCGGCGGTAATGGTTTAGACGAAGAATTTACTCTGCTTAATTGTGAAAAATACAAGCACGTCAAAAAACAGACGACGGCTACTGTAAACTATTATGACGTAACCGATTTATTTGAGTCCGGATTTACTGGTCTTGACGATTTGTTACGCAAATCTATTGATTGCTCAATTAAGGAGCGAAAATACCAAAAGTCTTCTGCAAGTAAACGTTTGAGAGATCTACCGAACATGCAGCTTACATTAGAGCGCATGGTTAAAAAGGCGGGTATTGATGATGTTGAAACCTTTTTGGAACTTGGTCCAGTTGAAGTGTTCAACAAAGTAAGAGTTGCTTACGGCAATGATGTTGACGTTAAACTGCTGTGGAAGTTTGCTGGTGCCATTGATGGTGTGCACTGGAAACTAATCCAAGAGCCACGCAAAAAACAGTTACTGGCACTGTGTGAATAAGGCAACTGAACCACACAATGATTGACTCGTTTCTAATGGAGTTAGCGAGTCAGAAAAGTAAGTGTTAAAAGCAGAAAAGGGATGTTGATGTTTTTGACCACTTCATTTGAGTTAGTCATTTTATGAACAAAAAAACCGAGGCAATTGCCTCGGTTTTGCTTTTTTCACGCCAATTAGAACTTGAAGCGTGTAGTGAACATGATTTGATCACCGTAGAAATCGTTGATGCGAGCTTCAGCACCAAGAGAGAAAAGCTCTGTTGAATGGAAGCGCGCGTAAGCAGAACCTGTCCAATCGTCATCGTTGTCGATTGAAACGTAACCAACTTTACCACCCACTTCAAGTTGAGGACCAAGCCATTGGCGAACGCCTAGGTTTAGCTCCATACCAACATCTGTGCTGCTTGAGCTTGTTGGCTGAACCACACGCATCAGCATTTCACCTGTAAGGTCTGCCCAGTTGTTTAGCGGTGAGTGAAAGCCAAAACCTGCAGCAGAATCAAAGTCGCTATCAAACTCAGAGTCGATACGAGCAATAACGTGCGCATTCGGGTGAATAGATTTGCTGAAGCCAGCACCAAATGTCACAGGGCTTGCGCCGATACGAGCTTCGAAATAATCGTAGCTAAAGTTGCTCATAGTTGCAGGCGCGTTGCGGTCTGCGGCTAGGGCATGGCTTGATGCCATTAATAGGGCAGCGGCTAATAGTGTTTTACGCATAACTAACGATAAACCTTGTTCTTTATTTCCATGGATTCAGGCAAATGCTTGAACCGTAATCTGATTTGTCCGACATCATAATAAAAACGAAGGTCTACGACCAACAAAAATGTGTCGAGGTTTTGTCAATTGACTTAATGGTGACGTAACAAAAGCAAAAAGCGCGCCACTAGTTGCTAGAGAGCTATTCTCAACTATTACTCTCCGAAGCTGGCTCTGCGATCTGCCATTGCATTCAAGATTGCTTCTGAATCGAGAATCGTCGTCCAAGACAACAAATTGTCATCATTTTCAATAACAAAGGCTGTTAGCTGGGATTTAATGGCTTGTCTTAGCTCCTCACCTTTCCAAGGCTTGGCAATGTAATAATCTAAGCTAGCATGGTTTACCGCTTCAACGGTGTCTTCAAGACCCGCTTGTCCGGTTAGGAGCACTTTTCTTGCTGCTTTGGTGTCACCATTTTGACTCAGTTCTATAAGAAAGCTGATGCCCGTTTGTTCTGGCATGATGTGGTCGCACAAAATCAGCGCAAGCTGAACTTCTTCTTCCGCCATCTCTTCAATCACTTGCTTTGCTTCCGTAACGGACTCTGCGCCCTCAACGATGAAATGTTCTTCGAATGGTGCTAAATCTTGAAGGACACTATCCAAGACTTCTCGTTCGTCATCGACACATAAAATCAGATACTTAGTCATGTTTCATCTCCTTCTTCAATGACTGGTAACCAGACGGTCATACAAGTAAAGGCATTGAGTTCCGATTGAACATCAATCCAGCCTTTGTGTGCTGCAACGATTTGTTGGCAAATAGACAGTCCAATACCTAAGCCAAAGTTGCCTTCTTTTTTGGTTGTAAAGTTGAGTTCAAAAATTGCTTTTTTCTGCGAATCCGGAATACCGCATCCATTATCTTCAAATGAAATCACGGCATAACTCTGTTGGTTTTTTTCAACTTCTCTCGTTTGTATTTTTAACGACCCTTTTTCAGGAAAGGCGTCAATCGCATTGGATATTAGGTTGGTCCATACTTGTTGCAATGCAATAGGTTGGCAAAGCATACGCGGAAGTGGGGCGTAATCTGTTGAAACTTGATGTACCTTTAGCTTGTTTTCGAAAATCACTAAAGTGTCTTCGATGCCTTCATGGATATCGGCGTAGTGCATGCGTTCATCATCAGATCTCGCGTAGCCTTTTAGGCTCTTCACCATGTCAGCGATGCGAGCGGCACAAACATTGATAGAACGGAGAGAAGCACCTGCTTGATGGTATTGTTCTAACGTCTCTAGCGTAGAGGAGGCATTGTCTTTCTTCTTGGCGAGCTGGGAAACGAGTTCGGAATCGCTCTCTAGGCCTAAATTGACGACTTTTTTGGCAATGGCACGATCAGGTAACGTGCTGTTGAGCTCTTTGACGCGTGAGCGCAGTTCCGCAGTCGAGGCTGGCTTGGCGGTTTGAGCTCTGGTTAGAAGCTGAACGCCTTTGATTTGTACTTCTGCTGTCGGAAGTTGAGTTAATAGCCCTTCGAGGGTATGAGTGAGGTTTTCTACACCACGCAAAATCGCAGCTATTGGGTTGTTCAGTTCATGGGCCACGCCTGCAACCAACTGGCCGAGCATGGCCATTTTTTCTCTTTCAATCAGTTGTTGATGAGCAGATTCAAGTGATTCGAGTGTTTTCTGCAATTGTAATTTTGTGTTGATGCTTCTCTGTAATCGGCGATTGAAATGACGAAGAAGTAAGTTCGTAAATAGGGGGAGAAGGTTTGAGTCACTCTGCATTACTTTACGGAACACATTTCTATCAAGTTTAATTACTTCTGTTTCGGTAAGCGTAAGTGCAGTAGAAAAGGAGCATTCCCCAGTTACAAATGACATGCCGCCGACAATGTTCCCTTTGGTATGGCGAACCACTTCTCGCTGCATACCTTGTTCGTCTCTTTTGTAAAGCGCCACTTCTCCGCTGGTTATGAACCATAAAAAGCTGTTAGGTTCCCCTTCAACCGTCAGCAAATGCTCAGGAGAGTAGGTTCGACAAGCTTTTGTTTCGTCATTTTCTTTGAAAAACTGCTGCAAGGCAGAGATTACTTGTTCTGCCAGTTCATTATCAGACATCGAGTGATAGTCGTGTAAGAAACCTGCTTGGTAATTGCTCATCTGATTTTCGATATGAGCACGTAGCAATTTGTGCTGGTCCAAGATTTGGCTATAACTGAGCAAGTCTTCTTTGCAATTACGTAAGATAAACTGCGTCAGCTCTTTTTGAGCCGTATTAAAAAGGACATTATCTGGTAGAGGCTTGGTCAAACAATGATCCAAACGACCTTCATTGACGGCCGTGAGTATCGCGTCAATATCTGAAGAGCAACTGATGAGAATTTTACGAGCGCGCTCGGTGTGCGGTGTTTTGTCCAGCCCAATGAGAAAATCCACACCATTAAAGTGCGCGTGATGGCTGGCGATCACTAACGCGACAGTTTGTTCTCTTTCTTCAAGATATTCCAACGCGCTTTGCGCTTCTTCTATCGACTCGACAGAAAAAATATCAAACTTGCTAGAGAAAGCCGACAGTTCCAATCGAAACTGCTCTGCACTGATTGGATTATTGTCGAGACACAATACAGCGTAACGATTCACAGGTGGTTGAGCTCCGGTTAAAACTTGGCCAAGCAAACTTTATCAATAAAACGGTGTAATGAGTGCGAGCTGCGTATGATTCCTGACTAATGGACTAGAATTAGCATCAATAGTCTGATTTATCTCAATGTTTTATCCGTTAATAGTTTGGGGTAGACTGAGCGCAAATACCTGAAAAGTGATGTTATGCAAAACTTAAAAAAACTAGGCGCCATCGGTGGTGCAATCTCATTGGCGTTGTGTTGGCCGCTTGCGGTTGGTCAAATTGGTCAGTCGATCATTGAAGACGGTATCGCCAATATGAACGATAAGATGATCAAAGGCGAAGTTGTTGAATACCAACGCGGCTACCTTTCTTCCGTTGTATTAACTCGATACTCAGTGGTTGACCCTGAACTGAAAACACAGTTTGAACGCGATGGTTTGCCGATTATGTTCGAAGTCACGAGTGATGTAAGCCATGGCTTAACTAGCCTGACAGCAGACTCTAAGCTGGTGGATAATGATTTTCTGCCGCTTACCATGCATAGCAAAACACAGCTTAATGGTAACACTGCGTTTACGTTGGATTTAGACAGCTGGAACTATCGCAATGAAGCGCAAGGCGTATCGGTTTCGACAAGTCCTGCGCAAGTGACTGGCGATGTTACCGTACTCGGTGATTTGAAGTACCAAGTATCGATTCCTTCGGTTCAAGTCGATTTTGAAAATGGTGACGAGCTACACCTGAATGAGCTGAGTGGACAAGGTAAGGGTAAGCAAGCGAAAGGCTATTGGCTTGGTGAACAAACCTTTTCTTTAGAAAAGTTAGATGTGGTGGATTCATCGCTTAAACAGGTATTTTTGATTGAAAAGGCGAGCTACAGCGGCAACACGTCGAATGACGAAACCGGTGAGAAGCTAAACAGCCAATTGAACATTAATGCTCAAAAAATGCGCCTAACGGATGGCACTGATGTTGATAACTTTAAGTTGAATTTTGCTATTGCAGATGTCGATAGTAATTCGTTCGATCAAATTATGTCGATCTATCAAAGCTCACCAGTACTTGATGAACAACAGGTGTCCGAATTAATGCCTCACATCGACACGCTATTTAGTAAGGGTTTTAAGCTTTCAGTTAATGAGCTTTCTTTGGCGTTTGGTGAAGGTAAATTCCGCAACGAGTGGCAATTATCTGTCCCTCAAGGTACAGACCATATCACGCAAGACCCAATGAAGTTGATGACCGCAACAAACGGCGAATTGAGTACTTACTTCTCAGATGAACTTGTTGAACACTATCCATTTATCCAAGAAGGCATTGATGAGCTTTTGATCATGGAGTTGATTGAAAAAGTCGATGGTGGTTATGAACTTAAAGCTCAAATCGGTGAAGGCAAGCTTAAGTTTGAAAATGGTCATGAATTTCCATTGATTGGTCTGTTAATGCCCGCGTTGATGCAGAAATAAGCCGATTACGATTAGAGCTTTCCGTTAATTTGACGTTTTCAGTTTAAAAGAGGTCTTAAGACCTCTTTTCTTGTTTTTATCACCATAAAAACGTGATATTAATTTCGTAATATTTACATAGCAGGAGCAATGAGCATAATGGAACAAAATACGGACAACGTATTTAACTTCAGTGCAGGGCCAGCGGCTTTGCCAAAAGCTGTCATGCAGCAAGCACAACAGGAACTTATCGACTGGCAAGGTCTTGGTACTTCGGTAATGGAAATCAGTCACCGAAGTAAAGAGTTCATCAAAGTTGCACAAGAAGCAGAGCAAGATCTACGTGATTTGCTGAATATTCCAGACAACTACAAAGTACTGTTCTGCCAAGGTGGTGCTCGTGCTCAGTTTGCCGCTGTTCCGCTAAACTTACTTGGTGATGCAGAAACTGCAACCTACATCGATGGTGGCTACTGGGCTGAAAGTGCAGTCGAAGAGGCGAAGAAGTACTGCGAACCTGACGTATTTGATGCCAAAACAGAGATTGACGGTAAAGTAGCTGTTCTACCTGCAAGCGAATGGAAAATTGCCCCAGAAGCGGCTTATGTTCACTTTTGCCCAAATGAAACCATCGATGGCATCGAAATCAATGATCTTCCGATCACCGACAAACCAATTGTTGCTGATATGTCTTCGACAATTCTTTCTCGTGAAATCGACGTGTCGAAATACGGTGTGATTTACGCGGGCGCTCAGAAAAACATTGGCCCATCAGGTATTGCCATCGCGATCGTTCGTGACGATCTACTCGGCATGGCGAAACAAGTGCTACCAAGTATTCTTGATTACAAAGTTCTTGCTGAAAAAGAATCAATGTTTAACACGCCACCAACGTTTGCTTGGTACTTGTCTGGCCTTGTTTTCAAATGGCTTAAAGCACAAGGCGGCGTTAAGAGCATTGAAACAGTGAATCGCGAAAAAGCAAAACTGCTTTACGATTACATTGAACAGTCTGATTTCTACCGCAACGGCGTTCATCCATCGAACCGTTCATTAATGAACGTTCCTTTCCAATTAGCGAAGCCTGAACTTGACGCGACTTTCCTTGAGCTTGCAGATGCAAAAGGACTAAAGGCGCTAAAAGGTCACCGTGTGGTGGGCGGTATGCGCGCATCGATTTACAATGCAATGCCGCTAGAAGGTGTGCAAGCGTTGGTCGACTTCATGAAAGAGTTCGAGCAAAACTACGCATAGAGCACAAATTGAATGAGTTAAAAGCGTCGCAATTGCGGCGCTTTTGTTTATGTGCGTAACCAATTGAATGGAAGATTCTAAAGAACGAATTGCAGGATAGAGGATATGAACAAGCTGAATGTGGAAGTGCTTAAAAAACAATTCCCACTTTTAGAGCAACTGATCAACCTAGATGAAGTTTGTTGGTTTAATCCCAACGTGACCTCGCTTGAAGAAGGTTTGCCACACGTCGGATTGAACGCAGAAGATATTCATTGCGCGAGTGCAAGGCTCAAGCGCTTTGCTCCTTATCTTATGAAAGCTTTTCCTGAAACCAAAGCCGCTTCTGGTCTCATTGAGTCGCCTGTAGTGGACATTCCAAAGATGAAAGCAGCTTTGGAAACTCAGTACAACGTCCCAATATTCGGCCGCCTTATGCTCAAGCTTGATAGTCACCTACCAATATCCGGCTCGATAAAAGCCCGTGGTGGCATTTATGAAGTGTTAGTTCATGCTGAAAAACTGGCGATTGCCGCAGGGTTGTTAAGTGAGAGTGATGATTACAGCAAGCTGCTGAGTGGTGAGTTCCGACAGTTTTTCCAACAATACAGCATCGCGGTTGGTTCGACGGGAAACCTAGGCATGTCGATAGGTATGATGAGTGCCAAGCTTGGCTTTTCAGTATCGGTTCATATGTCAGCCGATGCGAGAGAGTGGAAGAAAAATAAACTTCGATCGCACGGTGTCAACGTGGTTGAGTACGAGCAAGATTATGGTGTTGCGGTTGAGCAAGGTCGAAAACAGGCAGAGAGCGATCCCAACTGCTTTTTTATCGATGATGAAAACTCACAAACCTTGTTCCTAGGTTACTCGGTTGCAGGTGAACGCTTAAAACAACAATTTGATGATTTAGGTATTGTGGTTGATGAACGTCATCCACTATTTGTGTATTTACCATGCGGTGTTGGTGGTGGGCCAGGTGGTGTTGCTTTTGGGCTAAAGGTGGCCTTTGGTGACCACGTGCATTGCATCTTCGCTGAGCCAACACATTCTCCTTGCATGTTGTTGGGAGTACATACTGGTTTGCATGATGAGATAGCGGTGCAAGATATCGGTATAGATAATCTCACCGCGGCAGATGGCTTGGCCGTTGGCCGTCCTTCTGGTTTTGTTGGGCGAGCCATGGAGCGGTTAATTGATGGTTACTACACCGTGACGGACGAATGTATGTATCAGCTTTTAGGTGAGCTGAGCGAACGAGAAGGCATCAATTTGGAGCCCTCTGCATTAGCCGGAATGATGGGCGCGGTGCATGTATCGAGTTCTCTACACTACCAGACTCGTTTACAGCTTACGGATGAACGTTTGAAAAATGCCACACACTTAGTTTGGGCGACCGGGGGAGGGATGGTGCCAGAAGCCGAAATGTCAGCTTACTTGGCGAAGTCTGGTCGTTAGAGCGTTCTTCAAATTTGTTGAGTTAGTCAATGAAAAAGCTCATCCGAAGATGAGCTTTTTTTAGTCTTACTTATAGAGATTGAAGCAACTGGTAATAACGACCGCGTTGAGCGAGTAGCGTTTGATGGTCGCCTTGCTCAATGATCTCGCCCTGTTCCATAAGGCAAATGTTGTCCATGTTCTCTAATTCGATGAGTCGGTGAGTGATGAACACAACCGTCTTGTTGGCAAAATACTCGTTGAAAAGCGCCATAATTTTTTGTTCGGTACGCTTGTCGAGGCCTTCGGTTGGCTCATCAAGAAGCAAGAGCGGTGCATCTCGTAGCAACGCTCGCGCAATACCAATACGACGTTTCTCGCCACCAGAAAGCTGACGACCGCCATCACCCAGCCAAGCATCAAGACCCGGCTCTTCAAGCAGAGCACCCAGTTCAACTTTCGTTAGGATATCCGCCAGTTGCTCATCAGTCGCATTTGGTGACGCCATTAACAAGTTGTCACGTAGTGTGCCGTTTAACACATCTACTCGTTGGCTCACTACGGTAATTGCTGAGCGCAGATCGGATTCACACCAATCTTTTAGTGAAGCGCCACCAATGCGAACCTCACCTTGGTTTACATCCCAGTAGCGACAAAGTAGTTGAATCAGAGTCGACTTGCCTGAACCCGTTTGACCAACAATTGCGGTTTTCGAGCCTAAAGGAAGTGAAAGCGAAAGGTTTTTTAGCACTTTCTGTTGTCCATCAGGGTATGCAAAATCAATGTTGATGAACTCGATATCCAGTGGCTTTTCTTCGCGTTTAGATTGCTCAGGGAAGACAACATCAGGCTCAGCAAGAATCACTTCGTTCAAGCGACGGGCAGAAGTCAGCGTTTGACCAAGGTATTGGAACGCACCCGTAATAGGCATCAAAATTTCAAAACTTGCCATTGTTGCAAAAGCGAATAGGGCGATCCAAGGATCAGGTGCCCGACCACCAACGCCATCAGCAGCAAACCAAAGCATGACAACTAAAGTCAGGCCGTTCACCAACATCAGAAGTCCTGACGCCATACCAGTCAGATTAGCGTTTACAAACTGGTTTGAAAGCAGTTGTTTTTGCTTTTCAAGAATCAGGTTACGGTAGCGTTCTTCTGCGCCAAAAATACTCAGCTCGCTATAGCCTTGTAGCCAATCGAGTGTCGCGACACGAAGCTGAGCTTTGTTATGCGTTAAGTGCTCACCATTGTTTTTGCCCAGTTTGTAAAAAAGCACTGGCCACACCAAAAGCATGATCGTAAGAATTGAGCCTAAAAGTAGCGCAAGATGCCAGTCAAAGAATGCCAAGACTGCGGTTAAACTCAGAATGCCAAAGATGCCAATAATGACTGGGCTGACAAGTCGCAGATAAACGTGATCCATTGCGTCCACATCGGCTACCAGACGGTTCAGCAGATCAGCATCGCGCATTGTTGACACTCGGCCTGGGATCAGCGGAGCAAGTTTCTTGAAGAAGAAGATGCGCAGGTCTGTTAGCAACTTAAATGTCGCATTGTGGCTTACAACGCGCTCACCCCAACGGCCAGCTGTTCGTGCCATTGCGGCACCGCGCACGCCAGCACCTGGCAGCATGTAGTTGAAGGTTTCACGCGCAACGGTTAAACCAGCCACTGCTGCTGCGGAGATAAACCAACCAGACAGAGTGAGCAAGCCAACAGATGCAGCAAGTGTTAGGAACGCCAATAGCATACCCAGTGACAAACCGAACCAATGTTTTTTATACAGTTTTAGATAAGGGAGTAAATCACGCATCTAGGTTCCCCTTGTCTGATTCGCGCTGCGCTAGGTTGGCAGCTAACATGTCTTTAAACAAACCTTCTTGTGAGGCTAGGGTAGCGTAGTCGCCACGTTGTACGATTTGACCATCTTGCATCACGAGAATTTGTGAAACGTTTTGCAAAGGTGCAAGTTGGTGAGTGATCATCAAGTTAGTGGTGGATTGGGTATACTTATTAATTCCTTCCATCACCAGTTTTTCACTGCGCGCATCTAAGCTTGCTGTTGGTTCGTCAAGCAACCAGAAACGGCCGTTTTGTAGCATTGCTCGCGCAAGTGCAAGACGTTGAGCTTGTCCTACAGATAAACCGCCTGAACGGTCAGAGATTGCGTAATTCAGGCCATGCATTTCAACAAACTCAGCCGCGTAAGAATCGTTGAGCACTGTATTCACTTGTGCGTCTGGAATATCGTGTTTACCAAGCGTGACGTTATCACGAATGCTGCCGTGCAATAACATTGGGTTTTGACCAATCCAGCTGACAGCTTCGCGCCAAGTCGATAGATCAAGTTGAGACAACTCGCAGCCGTTAATTTTCAAACTGCCCTTGTATGGCATAAAGCCAAGAATGGTATTAACCAAACTGGTTTTACCTGCGCCACTTGGGCCAACAAGCGCAGTGCTTTGATTGGCTTCCAATGAAAATGACAGAGGGCCAGCCAATTGTTTGCCTTCAGGGCTGAAAACAACCAAATCTTGAGCTTCGATTTGAATTGGCGTGTTCTGTTCAAGAGATTGAGTTCCATCTTTCACTTGATCTACCTCTAGTTCAAGAAACTCGACAATACTTTCGGCAGCGCCCACCGCTTGTTGCTTCGCGTGATAGAAAGTGCCGAGATCTCGAAGTGGTTGGTAAAACTCAGGAGCTAAAATCAGGATGAACAGGCCAGCAAACAAGGTGACGCCAGCACCGTAGTAACCAAAGTTCAATTCACCGATGTAACTGAAGCCGAAGTAAACCGCAGTAATAGCGATAGAAATAGAAGTGAAGAACTCCAGTACCGCAGAAGAAAGGAATGCGATTTTTAGTACATCCATCGTGCGGGTACGAAATACCTCTGATGCCCCTTTTAGGGTCTCAGTTTCTGACTTTGTACGGTCGAAAAGGCGAATAGTCGTCATCGCTTGCAATCGGTCGTAGAAGTGACCGGATAAGCGTTGCATTGCTTTGAAGTTTTTACGGTTCGCTTCCGCGGCTTTGATACCAACTAATGCCATAAAAATAGGCACCAGTGGGGCCGTCACAAGGAAGATTAAACCTGCCGCCCAGTTAACTGGGAATACCACAACCAAAATGATGAAAGGAACTAATACCGACAGCGACATTTGAGGTAAGTAGCGAGAGAAGAAGTCTTGCATGTTCTCAACTTGCTCTAGAATCAATGTCGCCCAACTGCCTGCTGGTTTGCCTTTAATGTAAGCAGGCCCCAGCTTGTGGACTTTGTCTAAAATGAGCTGTCGAATGTAAACTCGGATTTGTTCGCCACAGCGGTAGCCCGCAATTTCGCGGCCCCACGTACATGCAGCGCGGCCGATGACGGTTCCGACTAATCCGACAAAGTGCCAAATGAGCTCACTTTTATCGACTTGTTCGATGATTAATTGGTGAAGAATGGAGGCGAGCAGGGCTGCTTGAGCCAATAAAAACACGCTTGAAAGTACGCCTAGGCCTATCGCAATCATGAGCCAGCGCTTGGCTAACTTGCTCTGTTGCTTAAGCCACTTATTCAAGCTGCTTTGCTTTTTCTTATCCATCGTGAAGGCTTAATGATAATTGTTTTAATGAGGCGGTAGTATACAAAAGAAAACCCAGCGGGAATACCGCTGGGCTTTAAGGATATGACACAAATGTGAAAAGTTATTTGTCACTAAGTGCGTCTAGGAAGCGTTCCGCATCCAGGGCAGCCATACAGCCTGTACCTGCTGATGTGATTGCTTGACGATAGTTGTGATCCATTACGTCACCAGCTGCAAATACACCTTCAATGCTGGTTTGCGTTGCGTTGCCTTCTAGACCCGACTTCACAACGATGTAGCCATCTTTCATTTCTAGTTGGCCTTCAAAGATCTGGGTGTTTGGCTGGTGGCCGATCGCGATAAACGCGCCCATCACTTCAAGATCTTCAGTTGTGCCTGTGTTTACATCTTTAATGCGAACACCAGTTACACCCATATCGTCGCCCAGAACTTCATCTAGTGTGCGATCGGTGTGAAGAATGATGTTGCCATTTTCCACTTTGTCCATAAGACGATTAATGAGGATCTTCTCAGCACGGAATGAATCACGACGGTGGATCAGGTGAACTTCAGATGCGATGTTAGATAGGTACAGCGCTTCTTCAACCGCTGTGTTACCGCCGCCGACAACCGCTACTTTTTGGTTGCGGTAGAAGAAACCGTCACACGTAGCACATGCCGATACGCCGCGACCTTTGAACGCTTCTTCTGATTCCAGACCTAGGTATTTAGCTGATGCACCTGTTGAAATGATCAAAGCATCACAGGTGTACTCACCAGAATCACCTTTTAAACGGAATGGACGTTGAGACAGTTCAACTTCGTTGATGTGATCGAATACGATTTCTGTTTCGAAACGTTCCGCATGCTCTTTCATGCGTTCCATTAATGCTGGGCCTGTTAGGCCTTCTGCATCACCTGGCCAGTTTTCTACTTCTGTTGTAGTGGTTAGCTGACCACCTTGTTGCATTCCCGTCACAAGTACAGGGTTTAGATTCGCGCGCGCAGCGTATACTGCCGCGGTGTAACCTGCTGGACCAGAACCAAGAATTAATAGTTTACAGTGTTTTACGTCGCTCATTGTGGCTCCAAAGAGGGCTGAACATTTCTCTCGATTGTATGGAAATTCTTATAGCTTTAAAAGCATAAACGGCGATTGAGATCGAATAAATGGTTATAGATTAGAACTCACTATCGCGTGATAGAAATTGTCTCAATCCAGCATAAAATTCTATTTGCAGTAGAGAAATCTAGTTTCAAATGTTGCGTAAGCTTTAATCTAAAACATATACCTAATTTAGCTTTTGTTTGTGGGCTTTAATCTTGTTTTTTTATTTATGTTGAAGCTATCAACGTTAAAAGCTGGCAATTGCAGAATATTTGCGTAATCTATGTTGTAAATTAAATGTTAATTAAATGTACCTCATTAAAGGAGTCAATGATGTTACATTCGCGTGAGAACACTCTACATTTAACTCAGCTCAGCATGGCAGCAATTGAGCAACTTTCGCCTTCATTTGAAGCGTTACCTCATACTGAGCACGCTGATGGGCAATATCGATTACGACGCTACTCAGTCGTGAGTTTTGAAGATGGACAAGTGATAGATTTGAACAAGAACAGCTTTGTACAGTCTTCAGATATCAACCGATTTCAGGGTGATGTCATTCGTCAATTTGAACCTATCGAGAAAGACATTTTAGCAAGTGAAGGCTTTCGCGAAATGTGTGCGCTATTTGTGAGCGCAAACCACCTTCCAAATGGTCAAGAAATCGAAATTCACCAGATTCGAATCACTGCATTAGATAGCGAAACGCAGGTCGCGCCAGAAGGTGTGCACCAAGACGGTTTTGATCATATCGCGATGGTTGGTGTTGGTCGTCACAACATCATTGGTGGTGACATCATGCTATACAGTAGCCATAACCAAGCCCCATTTTTCCGCAAAGTATTAGAAAACGGGGAAGTGGCGATGTTGGCTGACAGCAAACTTTGGCACAACGCCTGTCCAATTCGTTCTGTGATTGATGACCAAGCAGGCCACATGGATGTCTTTGTATTAACCGCAACGGACAAACGTAATGAACTTCAATCTTAATCAAATCAGAGAACAGTTTCCCGCGCTGGCTCAGTATCATAATGACAAACCAGTTACGTTTTTTGATGGGCCTGGCGGCTCGCAAGTTCCTCAATCTGTGCTTGATTCAATGGTCGGTTACCTTGGGCGTTTTAATTCCAACTTGGGTGGGCATTACTTCTCTAGCCAAGCTACAGTCGATGTCATGCAGAGTGCGCGCGAGTCGGCACAAGCGCTATTGAATGCCCCTTCGTCTGGTAATATTGTCTTTGGCGCGAACATGACATCACTGACGTTCCAGTTAAGCCGTGCAATCAGTCGTGATTGGCAAGAAGGGGATGAGATCATTGTCTCAGCGCTTGACCATTACTCGAACGTTTCAAGCTGGCAACAAGCAGCAGAAGACAAAGGTGCTAAGGTTCACCAAGTTCGAATCAATGAAGCGGACTGCACTTTAGATCTTGAGCACTTACAAAGCCTACTTTCAGAAAAAACACGCTTGGTTGCCGTGACATATGCGTCAAACACCACGGGATCGATGGTCGATATTCAGCGCGTAGTTGACATGGCGCACGGTGTTGGTGCTCAAGTTTATGTCGATGCAGTGCATTATGCTCCTCACCACTTAGTCGATGTACAAGCGCTGGGCTGTGATTTCTTAGCGTGTTCTGCTTATAAGTTCTTTGGTCCGCATGTCGGTATCGCTTACGTGGCTGACCAATGGTTGCACAGCCTTCGTCCTTATAAAGTAGAACCGGCTACGAATATTGGTCCGGGTCGTTTTGAAACGGGTACACAAAGCTTCGAAGGCCTTGCTGGTGTTGCGGCCGCAGTGGAATATTTGGCTCAGTTTGGCGATAACGACTTACCACTTCGTCAGCGATTAGAACAAAGTTACGCGCTTTACAATCAACACGAACAGCGTTTAAGTGAGCGTTTTTTGCAACGACTCGACGCGCTAGAAGGTGTGAAACTGTATGGCATTGAGAGCGAAGATTGTCAGCAACGTACGCCGACGTTTGCCCTAACATTTGACAAGTATTCACCAGAGTTTATCGCTAAGACCTTAGGTGAGCACAATATCTGTGTTTGGAATGGCCACTTTTATGCACTTGGTTTGGTTCGTCAGCTTGGCATTGAAGAATCAGGTGGGGTCGTACGAATTGGTTGTATGCATTACAACACTATTGAAGAAGTGGATATGTTGTTTGATGTGCTAGAAAGCATCCTTGATGCTTAATCTCTCATCGCTCTGAACGAAGAAAAACAAAGGCTCGAGCCAGTGCTCGAGCTTTTTTTATCTAGGAAGTTTGTATAGTAAAGCAGACGTATCTATGCGCTTACTTCAACTTCGTAAGATGTAAATTTGCGGACGTTAATCACACCGGTATCAAAAATCAGATACTGACCTTTGATGCCTTGCAAAATACCAGTCACAACCGGGTTTTTGTCGAAGTTATGAGAGGTGATTTTCGTTGGGTGTTGCTGAACGGGGTAGCTAAGATCGGTAATGGTTTCGCTCAGCACCTCGATGGCATCTTCACCAAATTGCTGTTTGATTTCAGCAATCTTGTCTTGCACAAGAGGAAGCAGTTCAGCAAAACGATCTTGTAACTCAATCGGTTCACCATCGCCTTTAAGCAAAGTGCGCCAGTTTGTTTTGTCTGCAATATGCTTTGCCAGTTCCACTTCAATCAAGCCTGAAATATGACGCGTTTTGACTTTGAAAATTGGCAGACCCTGAGTTGCACCTTGATCAATCCAACGTGTTGGAATTTGAGTGTGGCGAGTGATGCCCACTTTCAAGCTTGATGTATTTGATAGATACACGAAGTGATCCACCATACAGTTTTCTTCTCCCCACTGCGGTTCGCGGCATGTGCCTTGATCGTAGTGGCAAGTCTCTGGCTTCATGATGCACATATCGCAGCTCGCAAGCTTCTTCATACACACGAAACAGTGGCCTTGAGAATAGCTCTTTTTGGTTTTCTTACCGCATGAGCAACAAAAAATATTGCCAGTATGCGTCAACGAGAGTGTTTTACCGAGAAACGGTGACAGATCGACTTCTTCATCACCCACAGGAAGACGATAGCTGACAGCACCATGGAGAGAAGCACGCATTTTGTTTAGCGTACCAGTAGCAATTAATGACATGACATTACTCGTTATTGTGTTTTGCGACAGTATATAACGAAGTGCGCTCAAGATGCAGGGTTGACAGGGCTAATAACTGGCAATGTTTCCACAATGAATGACCATTGTTTCTCGTCGCAAAGCATGATAGTGCCTCGCTTGAGTGGTTGTGAATTGCTTCGCAAATAACAAGTAAGTCATCAAATTAGACGATTTTAAACCGTGATAACGGTTCAAAACGCGTTACCATGTATCGGAAATAAGAACCCAAGCCAAAAGTAATTTTGTTTCTTGATAAATGACTTTATTTGAAGTTCGAAATATCATTGAGTACACTGTGTTGTATATAAGTTAAGCAGGTCACTTGCCTATGAAGTGGATACACAAATTAATCTTCGCTCTTTCGATTTGTACGATCAGTTTAGTTGCTCTGTACAGTGTGTTAGGTGACACGCGTAAGCTCGTCATCACACCTGAACAATTCAATATTTATGCGACAAAAGATGCGAGTGAAGGTGGGCTAAGCTCGGCCGATATCACCTATGATGCACAAAGCTTGGTACTCAATTGTGAGCTGAAAAAAAGCAGTTATGCTTGGCCGTATTGCGGTATCTCGGTTTATACCGATGTAGCGAAGCCAACGCATGGCATCGATCTTTCTAATTACCATACCATCCGATTAAAGCTTCATTATGAAGAGGCGGGCAATGGGCAAAACTCAAGCCATGACTTGCGTCTTTATCTGAGAAACTACAATCCGGAATACTCGAAACCGGATGATGAATACACTATCAAATACAATGGCATGCAGTTTTCTCCATCGAATTTTAGTGAAACCATCGAGATTCCGATTAAGAACTTACAGGTAATGACCTGGTGGCTTGCGGATAACAAGGTCGATATTGAACATTCTGCACCAGAGTTTTCGAACATTACGCGTATTGATATTGCCACTGGTTCGGGTGCTGCGCTTGGTCAGCACAAAATTGTGATTGATAAGATCGAATTTGAAGGTGCCTATCTTGCACAAGAAACGTTGTTGTTTGCTCTATTGTTTTCTTGGATGGCTTTAGGGCTGGCTTTCTCTCTGCATGAACTACGGAAAAACAGAGCGGCGTATGAAAAAGCGAAGCGTCGTCATCGTCATCTAGAAAAAGTGAATGGCACTTTGCGCGCGCAGAATTACGAATTTGCCGAGTTGGCGCACCGAGATGCGCTAACCGGAGCGATGAACCGTCATGCTGTACAAACTTGGTTAGAACAGCAAGCACGCCAAGTACGTTGGGGGCACTCGACGTTGAGCATCCTTTATATGGATTTAGACAACTTTAAGAAGATTAACGATAAGTTCGGGCATCAAATGGGGGACGACATTCTGCGTGAGTTCGTCATGGTCGTTGCCAGTTCTATTGCACCTGATGACCGTTTGGTTCGTTGGGGTGGTGAAGAGTTTGTGGTTTTCTGCCCAGATACCAATATCGAACAAGCCGTGAAAAAGGCCGAGATGATACGCAAGAATGTCGCAAACCACTTGTGGGTTCATGGAGAGGCACTTACTTGCAGTATTGGTGTGGCTCAAATGCAAAATGAGCGCGTAACCGAGACCATGGCAAGAGCCGATGAAGTATTGTATCTCGCTAAGCGTAATGGTCGAAACCGCGTTGAAGTGAATTACGGATTGTTGAGTTGCCAAAAGAATGAGGCATAAATAGATAGCATGACGTTCTAGCGATTCACACTTTTCGTTTAAACGCGCCGTTGTACTGAGCTTATGAAAGCAAAGTATGACGGCTTTTTTGTGTCTACAGTTTGTGTTGGCAGGCTATTGAGTTCGATTGTTCATTGAAGCTGGTATGAGAGTTTGTTCAGGCTTTAAGAGTAAAGGTTGATTGAGCACTAGGAATTCCCCCTTTAGAGGGAAGAATGCAAAGTGAATCCGCCAATACGAGGTAAGAAAGAATAAAAAAAGGTGGCCAACTGGCCACCAAGAGGGAAACTGCTGAACACCACTTTAGGGGAAGTTTGGGCTATCAATTCGATCACCGTGAACAGCAGTGTAGTGCTAATCGAGTCAGTGTTTCTTTACCAGAACAACCAAGCGAACAGTGTCAGTGCACCGATACAAGCAATGTTTAATACGAAGCCGATTCTCATCATTTCTTTTTGCTTGATGTGACCCGTACCGAACACAATTGCATTTGGTGGCGTTGCAACTGGCAACATGAAGGCACAAGATGCGGCTACCGCGATAAGCGCTGACAGAATCACTGGTGATAGACCAAGTGCTTCGGCAATGGTCGCGAACACTGGTACCAGTAGCGCAGCACTTGCTGTGTTACTTGCAAACTCAGTCAAGAAGACGACAAAGGCAACCACAGAAAGGATAGTGAGTAATACACCTGCTTGCTCAAGGAAGCCAGTTAGGCTGTGCGCTAGGAAAACGCTGGTGCCTGTCGCTTTTAGAACGTTACTCAAGCAGATACCGCCGCCGAACAGGATCAGAACACCCCAGTCTGTTGTCTTTTCAATGTCCTTCCATTCTACTGCTCGAGATGCGCCTAGCAGCAAGATGGCACCAATCGCGACCAAGGTGTCGAATTTTGCAAATCCGCCAAGCATGGTGTTGATCGGCTTGCTGAAAATCCACAAAGTGACGGTAAGTAAGAAGATTGCCAGTGTGACCATTTTGCCGTTTGTCCACTCAACAGGTTTGTGGTCAAGTTCAAACTTGTGGCTCAAATCTGGCTTGGTCATGGTGTACAGAACCAAAATCGCAATTGGCATCAAAATCAAAGAGATTGGCAGACCTAGCTTCATCCATTCCGTGAAGTTCAAACCTACTTCGGCAGCAGCAATCGCGTTTGGTGGGCTACCAACTAGCGTAGCGATACCGCCGATAGAGGCGCTGTAAGCAATACCGAGAAGAACGAACAAGAAAGTGTTGTGGTTTTTCTTCGCGTCCAGTTTCGTCATGACACCTAATACCAAAGGAAGCATCATTGCGGCTGTTGCTGTGTTGGAAATCCACATTGAAAGACCTGCGCTCACACCGAACAGCATAAATACCGCGACAGACATTCGACCACGAGCAATCAGCAACACTTTGTCAGCGAGTGCTTGGTCAAGTTTCTGCTTGTGCAACGCAGCGGCGAGAGCAAAGCCACCCAAGAACAAGAAGATGATTGAGTTCGAGAAGTTATTCAGTGCTGTTTGGGTGTTAAACACGCCCAAGAAGACGGCAAGCATCGGGATCAGCAAAGCAGTAATGCTGACGTGAATCGCTTCTGTTAACCAAAGAATCGCAACAAACACTAAGATGCTGATGCCGGTTACGACTTGTGGTTCAAAGGGTAGGGTATTAAACAAGATAATGAACAGCAGAATGTTGGCATTCAAAATCATGCTGTTGCGAGTGAAGAACCAATTCTTCAGTGTCACAGCGAGTGCGGTCATGGGTGTGCTCCTTTTGCATTGCCTTTTTGTCGGTTTTTTATGGCAAGGTAACTGACTTGTAGTTATTTATTGATTAAATGTTACTGCGAATGCGAAGGGCAATTTGGCCTGAATCGTAGGCGAAATAAGAAAATGTGAGGTTGAGATTTGGAAATGGGTAGAACTCTACCCATTTGTTTTTAACGAATTGTTATTCATGTGTGACGTGATGCACGAAAATGGTGCCAGCCGATTATTCTATAGGAATGTTGCGCTCAGCATTTGATGCTTCTGTTGGGTCTTCTACCGCAAGAATTGGCTCTTGAGGGCCAAGGAAGCGTGGCTGCGTATTCATTACGTAGAGATCCAAAAATGCTTTCACACGAGCAAGCAGTTCACGAATTCGCATCGAAGTTTTTTGTTTGTTCGCCGTTGGGCCTGCGACTGCAAGGCACTGTGCATCAATGTTATACGCATCGGCAATGAACAACGCGCGCTCACAGTGAAAGCGTTGAGTCACTATCAAAAAACGCTCTGAGGCGAAGATCTTTTTTGCTCGCACGATGGAATCCAAAGTCCGAAATCCAGCGTAATCGAGATGAATGACTTCTTCTGGAACGCCGGCTTTAAGCAGATCTCGTTTCATGGTCCATGGCTCATTGTAAGAGCGATGTGCGTTGTCTCCGCTAAGCAAAAACTGTTTCACTTTGCCTTGTTTATAAAGCTCGATCGCTGCATTGATGCGATGAGTGTAATAGGTGTTGAGTGTCTTTCCGATGTATTTACTCGTACCAAGCACCACCGCGACTTCGTGCTGGGGTATTTGGTCGTAATCGATAAAGATATTGTCTTTGGCCTGCAATGCGACCCAGCGGTCGATGGCAACGACAGACAGGAGGAGTCCAAATAAAGAGATCGACAAAATCAAAGCAATTCGCTTCCACGAACACTTAAGCTTCCACTTTGACCTTATACGAGAAAACAGCAAAACGTCTTATACCCTTTAATAAATGTGTATTCCTCATCATATCTGATAGAAACAAAAAGAGAGAAGCCCATTTATGCCAAAATCTGGTTAGGATGATAAAAAACAGCTTAAAAAACAAAAGCCCCTACAGAGTAGGGGCTAATAATTATACAAGTTGTCTCAAGCTTAGAATGCTGTGCGTTTGTAGCGGCGGTAAACTGGCTGCCAGAACGCTTGGTCAATAGCATCGTTTAGCGCTTCGTCTGTGATTTCCAGTGCCACACCTTGCTCGATTGCTTTCTTCGCAACGGCAAAAGCGATCTTCTTCGATACTAGGTGGATTTCTTCCAAAGGTGGTAGAAGTGCACCACGACCATTAATCGCAAGTGGAGAACATGTAGCCAGCGCTCGGCTTGATTCCATTAGCATTTCGTCAGTCACGCGTTTTGCGTTAACCGCTAAAACGCCAAGACCGATACCTGGGAAGATGTAGCTGTTGTTACATTGTGCGATAGGGTAAGTGCGACCTTCGTGAACCACAGGATCAAACGGACTACCCGTTGCCACTAGCGCTTCACCGTTTGTCCAACGGATGATGTCGTTTGGTGTTGCTTCAACACGGCTGGTTGGGTTTGATAGCGGGAAGACAATCGGACGCTTGCAGTGTTTGTGCATCTCTTCGATTACTTCTTGGCTAAATAGGCCAGGAGCACCTGATACACCAATCAGTACCGTTGGTTTCGCGTTACGCATTACATCCAGTAGTGAGAAGCCATTTTCTTCATTTTCCCACTCTTTTGTGTTGCTGTGTTTTTGGACCAAACGCTGTTGGAAATCAAGCAGGTTAGGCATACCTTCTTGTAACAGACCCCAGCGATCGACCATGTAAACTTGAGAGCGTGCTTTCTCGTCAGAAATCCCTTCCGATACCATTTGCGCAATGATCGCTTCTGCGATACCACAACCCGCAGAACCCGCACCTAAGAAAGTGATGCGCTGTTTAGAAAGTTGAGTACCCGCCGCTTTACATGCTGCCAGTAGAGAGCCTACGGTTACTGCTGCCGTACCTTGGATGTCATCGTTGAAACAACAAATACGGTCTTTGTAGCGCTCTAGTAGAGGCATCGCATTTTTCTGCGCGAAGTCTTCAAACTGGATAAGTGCATCCGGCCAACGGCGTTGTACTGCTTGGATGAATTCTTCTACAAATGCATCGTAGTCAGGGCCCGTAATACGAGGATGACGCCAGCCCATGTACATTGGATCAGCAAGACGTTGAGGGTTGTTTGTACCCACATCCAGAACGATAGGCAATGTGTAAGCAGGGCTGATACCACCACATGCGGTGTACAGAGAAAGCTTACCGATAGGAATACCCATACCGCCGATACCTTGGTCACCCAAACCTAGGATTCGTTCGCCATCAGTCACAACAATCACTTTTACGTTGTGGTTGGCTGCGTTGTTTAGCAGGTCATCGATACGATCACGGTTCGGGTAAGAGATAAATAGACCACGACCACGACGGTAAATGTTCGAGAAGTTCTCACACGCAGCACCAACGGTTGGCGTGTAGATGATCGGCATCATCTCAGAAATATGGTTTTGTACTAAACGGTAGAATAGGGTTTCGTTGGTATCTTGGATATTGCGCAGGTAAATGTGCTTATCCATGTCGCTTTCGAAACTCTTGTATTGTTGGTAGGCACGTTCTACCTGTTCTTGAATTGTTTCTGTTGTCTCTGGAAGCAGACCTTCTAAGTTGAATGAACTACGTTCTTCAGCAGAAAAAGCACTGCCTTTGTTCAATAGAGGGGTTGCCATAAGAGCCGGACCCGCATATGGAATATATAGTGGGCGTTTATCGTTGTTCATTGGGTGCCTTAATGTAGGGTTGAAGGATGCGCACGAAATTTTAACGGGTTCACCATTTAGTTGTAAACATGCGTTGACGCACATCAATGTAATGTCGCAAAAAAACTCGTTTACCGACGAAAATATCGTCAATATTTGTTGTAAGAGATACCTAAAGCAGGATTTTTTCACTTGGGTATAATGCTCAGCATTATCACAACAAAATCCATTCTTTATGTTTCAACTGCCTATCGATAGCTTACAAGCTGAATTTGACCAACACGTGAAGCACCACCACCTCGTTGTGGAAGCCGAAACGGGTTCGGGTAAGTCAACACGCCTTCCTCTTTGGGCGGCAAAGCACGGACGTGTTTTGGTCATCGAGCCACGTCGAATTGCTTGTACCTCATTAGCTGAGTTTCTTGCGGAGCAATCTGGTGAGCCGATAGGTAACAAAATTGGTTACGCGATCAAGCTGCATGCGTATTTCGATGAGAACACGGAAGTTGTGTTTGTGACGCCGGGTGTAGCGTTGCGTTGGTTTGCGGAAGACAAACTTGCAAGCTTCGACATCGTGATAGTGGACGAATTTCACGAACGTCGCTGGGACATTGATCTACTAACCGCAATTTTGAAGCAAGAAAATCAGCATCGATTGATAGTGACATCTGCCACATTAGAGGGCGAAAAACTCGCACATTATCTTAATGCTCATCGTCTTCGCTCAGAAGGGCGCTGTTTTCCTGTCTCGGTGACTCATCGAGTAATAGACAGTCGTCATCTGCCCAATAAAAAAGGGTGTGAAAATGACGTGGTGAAAACAGTAAAAGAAGCCCTTGAAGATGAGGAAGGCGATATCTTGGTGTTCTTACCAGGTCGAAAAGAGATCGCTCAGTGCGCGCAGATGTTACAGCACTTGGATGATGTGCTGTTGGTGAAACTTCATGCCTCGGTCAGTGATGAAGAGCGACATCGAGCTTTAACTGTTCAAGCGCAGCGCAAAGTGGTGCTGGCAACCAATGTCGCGGAAACGTCGCTTACCATTCCTAACATCCGCGTTGTGATTGATAGCGGTTTGGAGCGAAGAACGGTTCAGCGCAACGGACGTACTGCTCTCACATTAACCAACATTTCAAAAGCCAGTGCAGCACAGCGAATGGGGCGTGCAGGGCGTGTAGCAGAAGGCACTTGTATCCGTTTATTTGGCGAACATGCTCCATTAGAGTTGGTCACGCCACCGGAGTTGCATCGTGAAGAGCTGGTAGAGCCCATGCTTGCGGCGGCGTGTTGTGGCTATCGTTTATCTGAGCTGCACTTTCTTGATGCGGTTCCAGAAAAGTCATTGAACGCAGCACTTCTGTGTTTGCAAGCGATGGGTGCATTAGACGATAACGGTGACGTAACTGAGCACGGCAAAAAAGTCTATCCACTGCCAATTGATGCGCTATTCGCCGATCTGGTGACTCGCATTCCGACCAAAGCCGAAAAAGAAGCCATGATCGATTTAGCGGCAGCGCTCTCCGTGCCTGCACAGCTGTATCAACTGCAAGGGGGAGAGGCAACAGAGGCACTAGAGCAAGAAGAACCTTTGGGGTGTGACGCGTCGCTAATGATTCGGTTGGTGCGTGGAGAACAGCTTCCTGTTGTGATTGTTGATACCAGTGTGCTGGAAGAAGCGCAAGGCTTAGCAAAGCAGATGCGGGACGTATTTGAATTGCCTCAATTGGAAGTGGCTTCGCGTTATCGACGAGATCAACTGACTCAAGCGATAGCGGCTTTGCATCCTGAATTGGTGTTTGTGCGCAGAGAGCGTCGCCGAGATGCACTTGGCAATGGTTCGATGGAAATGGTCGTTGGTCGAAACAGTCGTTTTCCGGATAAAAGTGAAGCGGCTTTGGTGCTAGATAGCCACAGCGTACCGGGTAGGGGAGTTAAACAAACGCTCAACCTTGCATCTGTCATGATGCCGATTTCGCTCGACCTCATTAAAACGCTCGAACTGGGAGAATGGCACCAAGGTGATACTCAATACGAAGATGATACTCCGCTAGCAACTATGCACTTAGTGTACGCTGGTCGGACAATATTCACCGAGCATCAAGCGTTACAAGGTGAAGTGGCGATTCAATCTATCGTCGACATGATCGAACAAGAAATGTTGTTGCAAGGATTTGCTCCATTGCGAAAACAACAAATTCAACACTGGAAAATCTACAATTCCCTAGGTCTGAATACTGAACTGGTGGATAAGAAAGTCCTTGATGAACTTTGTTTTTCTGTTTGGCTGACTGAACAACTGGCAACGCTCGGCGTTGAAAGTGTTGATGACATCGAATTGTTCGAGGCTGATGACCTTCCATTTGAAGGCATTCCCGAGTGGGAATACAACGACTTCGCAGAGCAGTACCCTCTGAAGCTCGTGTTAGCTGAGCTCAAGCTTGATGTGGAATATTTTGTGTCTCGCAAGTTGGTTCATGTCATCTACACAGAAGGAAATCGCAAAGGTGACCCTAAACGCTGGGAACTTCCAAGATGGGCTGGGTGGAAAGTTCAGTACAAAAAAGCCAGCCGTGTGGTAGATGTAAAATAAGCTTTTTATCAACGAGCTGATAACAATAGAGCTGTGTATCTGCGGCTTATTGTAAAATCTTCAGCTAATTATAAAATCCGGAATGAAAATTGCTTTAACCGCTTTTCCCTTGCTGTTTATTGTCGAAGTTATCGATGATAAGGAATGATATTGCCGCTTTATGGTTTGGCGGCAAAAGGATAACGATGAAGTATAAAGTAATTCCGCTCTTGTTGTGCCCCGTACTTGCTTACGGAAAAGACATTACCCATATCTCTACCTACGAAGACAACTACGTTCTAGGTACATACACCACAGACATCAACCAAAGCGCCTACAGTGAAATGGGCTCAGAGATGGATTCACTGCAAGATTTTGAAGTGAAGTTTCAGATCTCAGCATCAATTCCATTTTATCGCTTCAGCTCAGGCACTGCTTTGATGGGGGCTTATACTCAAAAGTCCCTATGGCAACTGGCAAACTCTGATATCTCATCGCCATTTAGAGAAACAAACTACAAGCCGCAAGTGTTCTTAGCGCATCAATCGAACATGTTGTTGTTCAATCATGTTGAAGCCGGTTACAAACATGAATCGAACGGTCAATCCAGCAAACTGTCACGCAGTTGGGATCGTCTATATGTCGCTGCCGAGCGTTTTTCTGGCCCAGTCGAGTATGGCGTACATGCATGGTGGGTGATTACCACAGAAAATGACGACATGGAAAATTACTACGCACCTTACGAGTTGTGGGCGAAAGTTTATACCCGTGCGGGCGTGGTCAATACGCGCGGTTTTTACAACTTTGCTGATGATAAAGGTGGGGTTGAACTAGGTTACACATTCTATTTCAATGACATTCTTGGTGTATATCTTCAAGGTTACCATGGCTACGGTGAAACGCTGATCGACTATGACCATTCTCAAACCCGTGTTGGGCTTGGCATTAAGCTGATGAATCTATAAGCTTTTGATATTGACATCATCGCTTAAGCCCTGTTTTTAGTTTGCTGTTTGAAATATTAATCAATTGAATGCTTATATATGGCGAAGCTGTGCATCACTTGTTACAAAGCTGGTTTTAATATTTCCTTTTGAATGTAATTAAGGGCATAAAAGACTATTCTTTTATATCCCATTGCTATATCAAAATAGTTGAACGATATTTGGTATATCTCATTTTCGAGTGTCGGGGGCAGAGAATGGATCAACAAGGAAAGACATGCATTGAGTTCGACTACACCAGCTTTTTAGGAGCTACAGGAAGTAAGAAATGGACCTTCTTAGAGGCGTTCGCGACCATTGCGCCCATTTTTGGTTTGATGTGGAAGCAGAACATTGCAGAGTTGAGCCGACCGGAAGATCGACTCTGGGATGCGGCATTAAAATCGATGTCTTCACGCCAAAGTGACGAATCGAACTTAGTTCGTTTAACTCAGCTCGCAAAGCATGAAGGGATAAATGAATTACGTGTTGTCATGCCATATTCACTCGACTCAAAGCAGATTGAATATATTGAATCTCGCAGTAAGTTAAAGGTCGATGCGTCGGAGCAAGATGTTCTTAATATCAAGTTTTAAGCGTGGCCTTCTAATCTCACTTGTACGCTTAAATAGAATCACCACAAAAGCGACCTCTCTGGGTCGCTTTTTTCGTATCTCAAGCGCCATGCATTCCACCTGCTCTGTCTAGCTCATATTATTGATTGGCTTAGTCCAATGCCACTTTTGTTGGAAGTGTGATGAATATAGAGTATTTACACTTAATTTAACAAAAATGTAACCTTTGGAAATGCAATTGTCATAACTAGCTTCTAACTTAGTGTTTTTAGGACAAATTACCGACCCAAATCATCGGCGCTGTGAGCTCGAATCAATACTCTTTTGTCTGCGGATAGGGAGATTTTTATTCGTTGCGTTATTTGGGCAAAAACAAAAACACAATAAGAAAGGAAGTCAGTATGTCTTTGTCTCGTCGAGACTTTATGAAAGTTGTCTCTTCAACCGCCGTTGCTACCGGTCTAATCGGTTGTGGCAGCGACGATAATGAATCCGTTGCCGTTAGTTTTGAACATGGTGTCGCCAGTGGCGATCCGACTCAAGCACAAGTGATTATTTGGACTCGGGTGACTACAGCCGCGAGTTACGTGGATGTGAGCTGGCAAGTCGCATCCGACATGGAGTTTTCAAATGTCGTGCAAAGTGGCGTATTCACTACCGATACAGGACGTGATTTCACGGTAAAAGTGGACGTACAAAACCTCAACGCCAATTCTCAGTACTACTACCGATTTATGGTCGGCGAGATGATGAGTGAGGTAGGGCAAACTCAAACTCTACCTGAAGATGGTGTCGAAAAAGCATCGATGGCGGTGGTGTCTTGCGCCAACTATCCAGCGGGTTATTTCCACGTTTATCGCGAGATCTTAAATCAACATGAACAATCGCCATTCGACGTTGTGTTACATCTTGGTGACTACATTTATGAATATGGGGCTGGAGGCTATGCCAGTGAAGATGCCGCTGCATTAGGGCGCGAACCGAGCAAAGGCACAGAATGTATCACGCTGGACGATTACCGAAAAAGATACGCCCAATATCGTCAAGATGCCGATCTGCAAGCATTACATGCCAAACTGCCCATGATTGCAGTTTGGGATGATCACGAGTTAGCTAATGACACATGGAAAAATGGCGCAGAGAACCATCAAGACGATGAAGGTAGCTTTATCGACCGTCGAGCCGCCGCTGCGGCTGCATGGACTGAGTGGTTGCCAGTTCGTGAGAATACATTCTCAAACATGTTGATTTATCGTCAGTTCTCATTTGGCAACTTAGTGAATCTCATGATGCTCGATACGCGCCTTGTCGGTCGTGATAAGCCATTGGATTACTTCTCACTCAGTGCACCAACAATGGAAGCTATCGGTGGGTTAGTTGCTCAATCACGCAGTGCAGACAGAGAACTGCTAGGCACTGAACAACTTGCTTGGTTGATGAAAGAGTTCAACACGCACGATGCAAAATGGAACGTTTTAGGCCAACAAGTTTTGATGTCGCGAATGGAGCTACCAAGTTCAGTGATGACGGCGATGTTCCAACTGTTTACGTCTACAGAAGAGAAGAAAACAGAAGCTTTGTTGGCGGTCAATACAGCGATTACCGGTTATCTTGCCGATCCAAGTGCAGATCCCATTTCTCTGCCTTACAACCTCGATGCTTGGGATGGTTACTATGTCGAGCGTGAAAAAGTCTACCAACTGGCCAAAGCAAGTAGTGGCAATTTTGTGTGTTTAGCGGGCGATACTCACAACGCGTGGGCAAGTGAGTTAAAAGATGTGTCAAACAATCCGATAGGGGTCGAGTTTGCGACGAGCTCGGTGAGCTCTCCGGGGTTGGAAGAGTATTTGGCGTTGGACCCGGTGGCGATTGCTCAAATGGAATACACCTTGCCGCATTTAGTCTCCGAGCTGCAATGGGCTGACATTAAACAACGTGGCTTTATGCGAGTGACCTTTACTGCTGATGCCGCTCAATCAACGTGGTACTTGGTGTCGACCATCAAAGATAAAAAGTATCAGGTGACGACGAAGTCGGCGTCTACGACAAATGGCACAACGTTAGACATTATCTAATCTAAACTGGCGAAAAAAGTAAAAGTCCGCTCATCAAGGCGGACTTTTTTGTTGGCAATTTTCAATCAGCTTTCAGATAGCTAGTCGATCAAACCGTACTCTTTGCTGAGAATTTCGATGATTTCAGCTTTTGGATTTTCGCTTAGCGTAATTGGGTTACCTGTAATTTTCTCGGCGATACCAATGTAGGTTCTTGAAATATCCATCAAAGATTCAACAGGAAGATCGTTATCGCGTGCAAGAGCTTCGCGCTCTGGCATACGTTCTTTGTTTAATAAGATATCTGGGTCAGGGAAGTGGTTAAGTAGGAACTGACGGAAACCTTCTTTCGAGTTTTCAACGATGTTACCTGTTTGGTACTCCTTTGCATCCCAAATACGAGAAGAATCTGGCGTGCCAACTTCATCCATGTAGATCAGCTTTTCATTACCTGCGGCGTCATGAACATAACCAAATTCGAATTTGGTATCGACAAAAATTTGATCGATTTCTTCTAACGCTTGGCTGATAACGTTAAAGCCTTCTTTCAACAATTTTTCGTACTGAGCGATATCTTCTGCGCTTGAGAAGTTAAACGCTTCATAGTTGTCCACGATATTTTGGCGAGTGATGTTCACATCGTCTGCTTCTGGTACGCCAGGAATGCCTTTTAGGATGCCTTTGGTTGACGGCGTCATTAGCAAATCCGGTAGCGCTTTATCTTTTTCTAACCCTTCAGGAAGTTGAATACCACAAAACTCGCGCTCACCATTTGCGTATGCACGCCACATGGAACCAGTGATGTATTTACGGCAGATTGCCTCAATTTTTACCGGTTTTGCTTTTTGAACGATCCAAACAAATGGGTGAGGAATATCTAAGATGTGGCTGTCAGCTAAGCCGTTGTCTTTAAAAAGCTTAAACCAATGATTCGAAATGGCATTCAATGCGGCACCTTTACCCGGTACACCTTTAAGCCCACCTTCACCATGCCAAATACAATCGAAAGCAGAAATACGATCGCTGATCACCATGATGGCCAGGGGCGCATCTGGTGCGACATCGTATCCTTTTTCTTTGATCAGTCGGGCACTGTCTTCTTCAGTTAACCAGTAAACTGAACGAACTTTTCCGCTGTGTACGGGTTTGTGGGTGCGAATTGGCAGGTCGTCATTGACGGCAAGTACTTGATTAGCAAGGCTCATTGCGACATTCCTATCATCTTAATCAAACGTCTTAAGGAGAAGATATTCAGCGGAAAATATCAGCTGAATAAATCGAATGAGGGCATCATACCAGAACTATTTTAACTCGCCAGAGAAAAAGCAAACGTTTGCCTCTTTTCTTTAATACAAAAAATGCCCCCTTAAAAGGAGGCGAGATGCAGGATGGATAACGTCGATCTTGTTAGTGATACTGGTTTACTCTGCCTTCGACGAAAAAGACTTCACACTGATAACGCTGAGCGATGTCACGCAACATGGATTGGTTCATAAGAGCAATTTTGTTTGATGCGACAACCGCGCTGGCATTGCCAGACTGAATGGCTTTGATAACGATTTCGACTTCAGAAAGCTGTTGAGACGGCTTCATCTGAATAACGTTTTTGCAGCAAATATTGGAAGCAGTGAGTTGCTCAAAATCAGGACGAGGACACTCAGCGGTAAACAGAATCCATTGTTTTTGCTGTGACAATACTGCCAACTTAGAAAGAAGCTGATCAGACACATCCATTGGTTGAGTGGTTTGTGCCAGTACGTTGTAACGTGAGTATGTACGAGATTGACTTTGTAACTGCATCTTACTGTTCCTTTATACATGCTGTATGTGTATACAGTAGTTTGTTTTGGGTATCTGATCAACCCATTTTTACTGATGAGTACGTGAGATAACGCTCGCTGATAGTTGAGTGATTTTTTAAGATGTTGATTTTTAACGAATTGTTTTTGTTCTTGATATGTTGGGTATGGATTGAAAAGTGTGAAGTTAGCAACATTATCCGAGTGATATATACAGGTGTTTACTACTGTATATACAGTGCTTTTGTTGATGTTATACAGTGGTTTTTGATGGTCGATACAGGTATGAGTCACACAATGAGCGTGTTTACGTCGTGATTATGGGGAAGAGATGTGAATCATAAGCGATCAAAAAAGCGCCCTAAAAGGCGCTTTTGAAAATCAGTTCCATTGATTCTAACCGGATTAGCTCGCTCGTTGTGCCATGCGCTCACGCATTTGCATTTCGCCTTGGTTAAACAGACGAACATCGATCTTCGCCATGTCGTAGCAGGCTTGGCAAGAGTGATGATATTTGCCATCTACATAATCGTGACGAGTAACAAAACTAGGTTTTTTACACCAATCGCAGGTGCCTTCTTCAGTGAACATTGATTTTCTCCCCACCTAGATAAATATGAGTCGTTAGGTGTTATTTTTCGCCGGGCATTATGGCATGAAAAAGAGATTGACGTTAAATGTCTGTTAATTTGTTTGAGAGCGAGATCGATTGCGAACCTTGTTTTACTTAGACTTAAAGCTAGCCATCAAACGCCTTCTAGTTATGCTTTACGATTTTGTAACATTTTGTGAGATGATTTTAAACGCCTGGTTCAAACGTTTCATTTCTTCTTCACTTCCACGAGTATCTGGATGATAGAGTTTTGAAAGTTGTCGATAGCGGAGTTTCACTGCTTGGTTATCAGGAATGGTTTGTGGTGTGTAACCAAACATCGCGCAGGCAACCGCAACTTTATTATGATTGTCGGATTGGCTGCGAGTCTTTTTAAACTCTTTGAATACTTTCTCCAGCTGACGCTTCAATTGTTTATTCGTGAACTCTAACTCTTTTACTTTCGCATCAAGTTGCTGAGTTTGGTTTGCCTCTTGGGAAGACAGTGTGGCCAAGGCTCGTTGTTGTTTTCTTAGAATTGCCCATCCACCGAAGCCTGCTAGAGCGATCACCAATCCACCAATAGCCAACCACATAATCGTGCCATTATCAGACGTTACGGTTGATTGTGGAGCGACAGGCTGCTCTTCTTTTGTCGCTTCTTTATCTAATTCCACAATTTCGGAGACTTGCTTTGCACGCAGTTGATTGAAGCGCTCTTCGAGATAATGATTGTAAGCTTCTTCCGCTTGAGGGTTTGTGTCCGAGGCTAATTGGTACCACGCCTCAACGAGATCGCTGGTGGTGATGTCTTTTTGGTGATGCTGAACAAAGTCCGCTAACAAGAACCCTCGGTCGCGAGGGTCATTCAACGCTACAGAGGTAAACCAATACGTTGCCTGTGAGTAATTAACCGCACCGGTCAATCCTCGGGAATAGTCTTCGGCCAGCTGTTTCTGTGCAGGTAAATAGCCTTGGCTTGCGGATTGCTCTAGCCAATAGCGAACATCCGATGGCGAATCTGATTTTGGAGAAAGAGCCAGTTGCTGCGCCAGTTCAAATTGTTCTGCTGGGGATGTTGGTGCTTGAGAAGCAAATGCAGATACAGAAAGACAGTTGCTTAACGTAAAGGATAGGGCGATGGTTTTGAATGACATTGAATGTGTCAGGCCTAGCGTAAGTTGCTAGGCCTGCTCCGGTAATTTTTGTTATTACCGTTATGGTGCTACCAAATTACTTCAGTGGCAAGATCTGGATTTCAACACGGCGGTTGCAAGCACGACCTTCAGAAGTTTGGTTTGAGCAAATTGGATTGCGCTCACCGTAGCCACGTGCAATTGCACGGCCTGGAGCCACTTTTTGAGACACTAGGAACTGACGAACAGATTCCGCGCGACGCTCAGAAAGCGTTTGGTTGTATGATTCGCTACCAGTGCTGTCTGTGTAGCCATCAATGACTAGGCTTGTATCTGGGTATTCAACCAGAATACGAGCAACACCACGTAGAGTATTGTGGATGCTTGCATCCAGTTGGTATGAGCTTGAAGAGAAGCCAATGCCATTTTCCATGCGAAGTAGAAGTTGGTTTTCACCTACACGCTGTACTTGTACGCCAGAGTTTAGCAACGCACGACGCAGTTCTGCTTCTTGTTGGTCAAAGTAGTAACCGACGCCTGCTCCAGTAGCACCGCCTGCCGCCGCACCAATAAGAGCATGTTTACGACGTTCTTTTGCGTTATCACCAGTTGCCAAACCGATCGCTGCACCAGCAATAGCACCAATTAGCGCGCCTTGCGTGGTAGAGTTCGTTTCGTATTCACCCGTTGTTGCATTTTGGCGTTGAGTAGCTTGACAGCCTGTAAGAGCTAGCACTAGTGCCAGTGCAATAGACATCTTTTTCAAGGGAAAATCTCCGTATAAAACTGAGGCGAAAGAGTGCCTCATAATGGGATGCGAATTATGAATCAGTAGATATTGATATTTGTTATGCGAAAGTAAGATTGATAGAGAGCTGTGTAAGAATTTTCTTATAACGCTCAATATCAACCCACTTTTACGTATCTAGTTGAGTATGTTGCGCTTATTTCGAGGTGTTGCCCAACATTTTTCTGGCTTGTTCTCCACCGACACCACGGTTTACAGAGACTTTTCTGCCTTTCTTTAATCCGACTTCGTAGTCTTCAGTCAGATTCTTCATGGCTTCTCTTAATTGTTTTTTGAACGTTTCACGGTCGATGTTCTGAAACTCTTTATCAATGTAATCATTGATTTTGTTTGCAGACTCTTCATCCGGTGAGATCACTGGCAGCTTTTCAAGTGCGCCTTCTACCCAGCCAGAAACAAAAGAGTTAACACGGCGAGTCACTTCCATTGAAGACGTACCAGAACCTGCAAAGCTATTACGGAACTGGCCGGTGCTTTCATTCAATTCTCGATAGATGATGTCGAAAGCAAAGGCAGCAAAGATAGCGCGATCGGCTTCACCAATAAACTCAACGCGTTTAAGCCCTTTGTGATTCAACAAGACGGCTTCAACACCAAACTTAGTGTTAATGCCACGAATCACGCGCAATAGGGTAGAACTGATGTTGGACGGCAACAAATGGGAAGATTGAGTTTTTCCCATTTTGATAAACTCAATATCGTCTTTGTCCAAACCATATTTGAGCATAAGGCGATGCGCCATCTTGATGGCGTTTGCCGCCTCATTCACGTTGGCGGAGTTACCCAGTTCCAAACACTTGGCGATTTTTTTCAGAGCTTTTTGTTTATCCATCGACAACCAGTAACGAAAGCAGAAAATTTACGAAGTCAGACATATTACCTTTTTTGACATAAAAACGAAATACAAGGCGAGGTGGAAGTGGTTTCTTCCGAGAAAAAATAAGCCCCGCGAGGAGCGAGGCTAGGCGTTTTTAGGTCGTCTTAATCAGGCGAAACGATATTACCTTATCGAGATGACTTCTCTTGGGATGGCGTGTCTGACGGTTACAAACCCAGTTGGCTCAGTAAGTCGTCAGCGTCATCTTTAGAGTTCGAAGATTCCGACTCTTTTTCTGCCATGTTTTTACGCGCGGCTTCTAAGATTTCATCTGGGTTTTCATCTTCTGCAATTTCAAATTCTTCAAGCTGGATGAACTCTGTTTTGTCCATCGCTAGCTCTAAATAGAAAATGTTGTTGTTTGCGGTCGAGAACGTCACACGACGTGCTTGAGGGCGATCCAAATTGGTATCAACTTGCAAAATTACCTGTTTGTTCAACGCCAGCATCTTCGGCTGGTTTTGCGTGATGTTGGTTTGCAGTTCTTTACGGATTTTATTGGTAAAGTCACCGACCAATTGGTTCATGAGTTCACCCAATACGTCTGCAACTTCATCAGAAGTATGGGAGATAGCCAGTTCTTCTTCTGGCATGCCCATGTTACGCATGTAGTTGGTGTAAATCTCTAAAGCGGCTTTTGCAGTAAAGTTAATCACTACAAGTCCGGTAAATCCGCCATCAAATAGGACAAAACAGCCAAAATCTGGTTTGAGGCTGGTCTTGTTGATCTTTTGAACCATTGCGGAGTAATTAACTTGAGAAGAGGTGGCCGAAGTAAGAACGCCAGAAACAGACTGGCAAAGTTTTAGAAGGATATCTTCCGTGGTAACAACTTTATTTTTTTTCATTCTGAAAGCTCATCTAGAAACGCGATTTCTATCCCAATGTAAGGCATCAAGCCTCAAAAAATAAAGCATAAGTTTAATTATTGTATTGAGATTCTGATTTGATCGCCTTTTTAAATGTTGTAAAGTGACGAAATTCAAAGAATATTACTCCTCTCACTTTTTTTGCGGCGTCTTGTTGTGCTGATAGCTGCGCTGTATGAGAAATGAGCAAATAATTAGATAACCCGCAGCTGATGGGATCAGCGTCGTAGGGGCAGGAAGCAAATGTTACCAAGATTACACTCGCAAACTGATGTCGATCCTCTTGTTCTTCGTTTTCTGAAAGAGCTTGAACAAGCCGGATTCACTGGCGACATCGAAAGCCAATATTCAAGTCGTTTAGCTGTCGCTACAGACAACAGCGTTTACCAGCAACTTCCTCAAGCAGTCGTCCATCCTCGAACGACTCAAGATGTTTCTCTCATCGGAAAACTGAGCAATCAAGAAAAGTACGAAAGAATCACGTTCTCCCCTCGTGGTGGCGGTACCGGTACAAATGGCCAGTCGCTGACCAAAGGCATTGTGGTGGATTTGTCTCGCCACATGAACAAAGTATTGGAAGTGAATGAAGATGAAGGGTGGGTTCGCGTTCAAACTGGTGTAGTGAAAGATCAGTTGAACGATGCGGTTCGTCCTTACGGCTACTTTTTCTCTCCAGATTTGTCGACCAGCAACCGCGCAACGATTGGCGGGATGGTGAATACCGACGCCTCTGGTCAAGGCTCTCTTAAATACGGGAAAACGTCTGATCATGTACTGTCGTTGCAAGCGGTGTTTGCTGACGGCTCGATTTTAGAGTCTGATTTGTCTCATGGTTATCCAAAAGAAGGCGAGTTTGCCGCTACGGCGTTACAAGTGACGGAATCAGTTTGTCGAGATAAACGTCAACAGATCTTGGATAAATTTCCTCCTCTTAATCGCTTCCTAACGGGCTACGACTTAAAGAACGCGTTAAATGAAGAAGATGACCGTTTCGATATCACACGAGTGCTGTGTGGAGCAGAAGGCTCATTGGCCTTTATTACGGAAGCGAAGCTAAACCTGACGCCAATTCCGAAAGCGCGTACCTTAGTTAACGTGAAATACAACAGCTTTGACTCTGCACTACGCAATGCGCCATTTATGGTCGAAGCGAAAGCACTTTCTGTTGAAACTGTTGACTCAAAAGTACTTAATCTCGCGAAGCAAGACATTGTCTGGCACACCGTGAGCGATCTGATCACCGACGTGCCAAACAAAGAAATGCTTGGCATCAATATGGTGGAATACGCAGGGCAAGACGAAGAAGAAGTTGCTGCGCAGGTCGCGGCGTTAACCGCCAAACTCGATATCATGTTGGAAACAGAAGAAGCGGGCATTATCGGCTACCAAGTTTGTAACGATGTAGCGAGTATTGGACGTATCTACAACATGCGTAAAAAAGCGGTGGGTTTGTTAGGCGCTGCAAAAGGCCGCGCTAAACCGGTCGCATTCGCTGAAGATACGTGTGTACCACCAGAAAACTTGGCCGATTTCATTGTAGAGTTCCGCGAACTATTAGATAGCAAGTCTCTGAATTACGGTATGTTTGGTCACGTTGATGCAGGGGTGCTGCATGTGCGTCCTGCGTTGGACTTGTGCGACCCGCACCAAGAAGCATTGATGCATGAAGTCTCTGATGAAGTCGTCAAGCTGGTAGCGAAATACGGCGGCCTGATGTGGGGTGAGCACGGTAAAGGTTTCCGCTCGGAATATGGTCCGGAGTTCTTTGGCAAAGAGTTGTTTACTGAGCTTCGACGCGTAAAAGCTGCATTCGACCCACATAATAAAATGAACCCAGGCAAAATCTGTACGCCACTTGATAGCGATGCAGAGTTGGTAAAAGTAACCGACACCAAACGTGGTTACTATGATCGCCAAATTGACGTACAAGTACGTGACAGCTTTAAGCAAGCGATGGAATGTAACGGGAACGGTTTATGCTTTAACTACGATACCAGTTCGCCGATGTGTCCATCGATGAAAGTGACGGCTGATCGTCGTCATTCGCCAAAAGGGCGCGCTGGATTGGTTCGTGAATGGTTGCGTCAGCTTACTGAGCAAGGTATTGATATTCTTGACCTAGAAAAGCAAACGTTAGAAAATAAAACATCGATCAAAACCATGATTGATCGTGTGCGTCATTCCATTAATCGTCGTCACGAATACGATTTCTCTCATGAAGTTTATGAAGCAATGAACGGCTGCTTAGCGTGTAAAGCGTGTGCGAGCCAATGTCCGATCAAAGTGGATGTTCCAAGTTTCCGTTCCCGCTTTTTAAACATTTATCACTCGCGCTATCAGCGTCCGGCAAAAGATTATTTGGTTGCCAACATTGAAACCATGCTACCAATAATGGCAAAAGCACCGGCAGTCGTGAACGGCGTATTGAAACAGTCGTGGGTGAAGAGCTTAACGGCTTCAACTGTAGGGTATGTGGATGCGCCGTTGTTGTCTGTTCCTACGTTGAAACAGCGCGTAGAGTCGCTGACAACGCCGTATGATCTGCAAGTATTGAGTGGTTTGTCTTCGACTGAAAAGAGCAAGCACGTATTAATCGTTCAAGACCCATTTACCAGCTATTACGATGCGGACGTTGTTGAAGACTTCGTCAAGTTGGTTAAAAAGCTAGGTATGCATCCAGTGCTTTTGCCATTTAAGCCAAATGGTAAAGCGCAACACATCAAAGGCTTCCTACGCCAGTTTAAAGAGACCGCGGCTGATACGGCGAAGTTCTTGGCGATGGTGGCGGACTTAGACATTCCGTTGGTCGGCGTTGATCCGGCATTGGTGCTGTGCTATCGAGATGAGTACGCGGAAGTACTCGGTAGCAAGCGAGGCGATTTCGATGTGCTAACGGCACACGAATGGCTGTACCCAAGGTTGGAAGCGTTTGAAGTAGCAAAGCAACGGGAAAATCAGGAACCGTGGTACTTGTTTGCGCACTGCACTGAAAAAACCAAAATGCCGAACGCAGAGAAAGAATGGGGCGCTATTTTTGCTCACTTTGGCGCGGTATTGAACACAGTACCGGTTGGTTGTTGTGGCATGGCGGGTACATTTGGCCACGAGGTTGATAAGCTGTCGATGTCGAAAGACATATACAATTTAAGTTGGAAACCAAACCTAGATAAGTTAGATAACGAAAGATGTTTGATTACTGGTTATTCTTGCCGAAGCCAAGTAAAACGCTTTGAAGGAACAAAGCCTAAGCATCCCGTTCAAGCACTGTTAACTTTGGTATAATGACATCAAGCCCAGTCCAACTGGGCTTTTTGCCCAATGATGAACATTCCATTTCAAAGGATCTGAACCTTGAGAAAACTTGAACTCAAAGTCCCACCTGTTGCGGTGTTTTTGCTGGTCATACTTCTGATGTACGGGCTTAAAGTCTTGACGCCGAGCATGAATATTCGAGTGCCCTTTGTTGAGTTTGTAGTCGGCGCACTAACTTTGTTGTCTGGCTACATGGGGATTGCCGGTGTATATGAATTTCGCAAAGTAAAGACTACCGTGAACCCAGTAAAACCTGATGCAGCATCTTCCGTTGTAAGAACTGGCGTGTTTGCCTTCTCACGTAACCCAATGTACATGGCGTTGTTACTGCTCATCATTGCGGTGGGTTTATGGTGGCAACATTTAAGTGTGGTGCTTTGCGGTGTGTTGTTTGTCAGTTATATGAATCGATTTCAAATCAAACCAGAAGAACATGTATTGGAAAGGTTGTTTGGTGATGAATACTTGGATTATAAAAACCAAGTTCGTCGCTGGATTTGAATACCGAGCTGCCATCGACTCATTTTTTAAGTAAAAAGAAAGCCCAACATCAATCGTTGGGCTTTCTTTTTGGTATCCGATTGTTATCGCTAATTCGGCAGTCTGTTACGCTGCCTTAACGAACTTTGCTAGGAATGCATCCTTACGCTCATTAAAGCGGTGTACAAGGTCCTCAACGGCTTCTTGATCGTATGGCTTCAAACCACTCGCTACCATACGTTTAATGCCTTTACCGACCACTTCACCATCTTCTTTGAATGCGAAGTTCAAAGTCACCACGCCGCGCTTACCATCTACATCAAACGTCGCACCAGTGAAATCCACTTCAGGATGTGTAAGGTCTAAGCGTGAAAATTCCACTTCCATGCTTTCATAAATAACCAGTGGACGCTGACAGTTGATCATCATTTGTTTCTCTTCCATAAGAGGAACCATGATGTGCGGGAAGTTCATGCCAGAAAACTGCACGTAATTTGTTACAACGTGCTCAATAAAAGCTGGGTTGTGGTTGGTTTCGCCTTCACGAGACATGTGCAAGTATTCTTTGCCTGCCTCATCTACGACTGCGCTTTCTTTTTCACACTTATTTTCAATATGCAGCTCAATGCCATCATTTACCATGCCAGAGAAACGAAAGCGCATTTTTTGGCTGATGCCTTCTTTACTTAGTAGAACGGCAAATAGCAGATCGCCAGGCACACAAAAGCGTTTGTTATCTTCATCATGAATAGGGTTGTAATCACCAGCCACACGCTTAGCAAAGTGACTTGCTTGTTCGCGAGTGAATTGAAATTGATGATTATTGTTTGAAAAATAAGGTGTTAGAAACATAATTATTAAGTAGTAACCAAAACTGTAAGGGATTATATGCGAATATCTGAGTAGCAATGGTCCATCCAGTAGAAAGTTCACTGCATTTTGACAATGCGCACCCAAATCAGCAGATAAACGTTTAAAAACACATGCTTGAATGGCTTATCCATTTATGATGCGAATAAGTGCGTCGCGCGACTCTGATATCACTCACGAATTGTTAAGAGTATAGACACAAAAAAGGCTCCACGAAGAGGTGGAGCCTAGACTGAAGTTTGCTTCTACAGATTAATGTACGCTTGGCAGAAGGTTCTCTGGCATCAGTGCGTTATGTAGAGCGAGTTTCAACAATGTGTTTGCTTGCTCGATATCGGGTGCAAAGTAACGGTCTTTATCGTAGAACGACACTTTTTCACGCAGCATCTGTTTTGCAATTTCGATTCGCTCTGACGATTTATTTGGCGCTCTGAAATCCAAACCTTGCGCCGCCGATAGATATTCGACAGCTAGAATGCCGCGAGTGTTTTCACCCATTTCTTTCAGTCTGCGAGCCGCGAATGTCGCCATTGACACGTGGTCTTCTTGGTTTGCTGATGTTGGTAAGCTATCTACTGAGGCTGGGTGAGCAAGGGTCTTGTTTTCACTTGCCAATGCCGCAGAGGTTACTTGAGCAATCATGAAGCCAGAGTTCACGCCACCATTATCGACTAAGAATGGCGGCAGTTTTGATAGCGCGCTGTCGATGAGAAGTGCCATACGACGCTCGGACAAACTGCCGATTTCTGCAATGGCGAGAGCTAAGTTGTCGGCTGCCATCGCAACAGGTTCTGCATGGAAGTTACCGCCAGAGATGATGTCGTTATCTTCTGCAAATACTAATGGGTTATCAGAAACGGAGTTCGCTTCTACTTGCAATACTTCAGCGGAGTTACGGATTTGCTGCAAACACGCGCCCATCACTTGCGGCTGACAACGCAGTGAGTATGGGTCTTGCACTTTTTCACAGTTAGTGTGCGATTCACCAATTTCACTTGATGTATCCAGTAGGTGACGGTATGCGAGTGCTGCATCCATTTGGCTACGATGACCACGTACGCGGTGGATTCGAGGGTCGAACGGACGTCGGCTACCTAGTGCGGCTTCTACAGACATGGCGCCACACACGGTTGCTGACGCAAAAAGGTCTTCAGCAATAAACAGACCTTCTAGCGCGAATGCTGTTGAAGCCTGTGTACCATTGAGTAACGCTAAGCCTTCTTTTGGCGCTAGTGTGATAGGCTCAAGACCAGCAATTTTTAGTGCTTCGTAGCCGGATACGATTTGGCCATTGTGACGTGCTTGACCTTCACCAAGCAGCACCGTACTCATGTGGGCTAGGGGAGCCAAATCGCCTGAAGCTCCGACTGAGCCTTTTTGAGGAACGCATGGATAAACTTGCGCATTGACCAAATCAATCAACATGTTGATGACTTTCAAACGAATGCCAGAAAATCCACGAGCCAAGCTGTTGATTTTTAAAACCATCATGAGGCGAACGGTTTCATCAGACATGAATTTGCCGATACCCGCAGCATGAGATAAAACAATACTTCTTTGCAGCGTTTCTAAATCTTCTGGTGCAATTCGAGTGTTTGCCAAAAGACCGAAACCGGTGTTGATACCATAGACGGTGCGATCTTCTGCGATGACGCGGTCGACGACTTGAGTACTTTCTTCAATGCCCGGAATGGCCTCTGGGTCCAAAGTAAGGTTGACCGGGGAACGGCTCACTTGACGCAGTTCGTTTAAGCTAATATGACCTGGCTTTAGCGTTAAATTTAACATCTCTTTCATCCTTACTTGAGCTTCTTCAGTTCTTCGTTGAGCATTGGTAAATCCAGTCCTTGCTCGGCTGCACATTGTTTGGCGATATCATATCCCGCATCAGCATGACGCATTACACCCGTTGCAGGGTCGTTATGCAGTACGCGAGCAATGCGTTGAGAAGCATCGTCACTACCGTCACAACAAATGACCATACCCGAGTGTTGGGAGAAGCCCATACCTACGCCACCACCGTGATGAAGTGATACCCATGTTGCGCCGCCAGCAGTGTTCAATAATGCGTTTAATAGTGGCCAGTCTGATACTGCGTCAGAGCCGTCCATCATGCCTTCTGTTTCTCGGTTCGGGCTTGCTACAGAGCCTGAATCTAAGTGGTCGCGACCAATAACGATAGGAGCTTTCAGCTCACCATTTTTCACCATTTCGTTGAACGCTTGACCAAGGCGCTCACGATCTTTCAAACCTACCCAACAAATACGAGCCGGAAGACCTTGGAACTGAATACGCTCACGCGCCATATCTAACCAGTTATGCAGATGTGGGTTGTCAGGAATCAACTCTTTTACTTTTTGGTCGGTTTTGTAAATGTCTTCTGGATCACCAGATAGAGCTGCCCAACGGAAAGGCCCAATGCCTTCACAGAATAAAGGACGAATATAAGCAGGAACGAAACCTGGGAAATCAAACGCATTTTCTACGCCTTCTTCCAGTGCCATCTGACGAATGTTGTTACCGTAATCGAGTGTCGCCGAGCCACGGCTTTGCAGATCAAGCATCGCTTGCACTTGTACTGCCATGGATTTCTTTGCTGCTTTTACAACAGCGGCTTCATCTTGCAGACGCATTTCTGCTGCGTGAGACATGCTCCAACCTTGTGGTAGGTAACCATTTAATGGGTCATGCGCAGAGGTTTGGTCAGTAACTACATCTGGTGTGATATTGCGTTCAACAAGCTCTGAGAAAACATCAGCCGCGTTACCTAGAAGGCCAACAGATACTGGCGTGTCTGATTCGGTGATGATTGCGAGTGCTTCGTCTAGAGACGTCGCTTTTTGGTCAACATAACCAGTACGCAGACGGTAATCGATACGTGATTCGTCACACTCAACGGCAATCATTGAAAAACCTGCCATGGTGCCCGCAAGTGGTTGAGCGCCACCCATGCCACCAAGACCACCAGTTAGAACCCAGCGACCTTTTGCATCGCCGTTAAAGTGCTTTTTCGCAACTGACACGAAGGTTTCGTAAGTGCCTTGGACGATGCCTTGTGAACCGATATAAATCCAGCTACCCGCGGTCATTTGGCCGTACATCATCAAACCTTGCTTATCAAGCTCGTTGAAGTGTTCCCAGTTTGCCCAATGCGGAACCAAGTTTGAGTTAGCAATGAGCACACGCGGTGCGTTTTTGTGGGTTGGGAAAACACCCACAGGTTTACCTGATTGCACTAAAAGCGTTTGGTCATCTTCGAGTCTTTCCAGTACTTCTACAATCTTGTCGTAACATTCCCAGTTTCGTGCTGCGCGACCAATGCCGCCGTATACCACTAATGAATGTGGATGTTCTGCCACATCAGGATCTAGGTTGTTCATCAGCATACGAAGTGGGGCTTCTGTAAGCCAAGATTTTGCGCGCAGTTTATTTCCGTGAGGTGCACGAATTGTTCTGCTTGTATCAAGTCGTGGATCTTGTCCCTGGCGCTGTGTCATTTTCAGACTCCTTTAGTTTCTCGTGATGACCAAGTGCTTGCTTGGTCTTTTTATTCAAAATTCACTTAGATTTCAAAGTGATGGTTATTTAATAGGTTGAGGTTTATGTTCTTTCTCCGCCATGGCGTTGGCGATGTCCCAACACAAACGGGCAGCTAAGCGAGCGGTTTGACTATCGACATCGTAATTCGGGTTGTACTCTGCGATATCGGCTAACATAAGCTTGTTTTTGTAGTGAAGAATTCGTTCTAAAAAAGGTGCGATTGTGTCGTAACTTACACCTCTAGCCGCAGGAGCACTTACGCCTGGCGCGGTTGCTGCTGGGAATACATCCAAATCAATGGTGAGATAGAGATAGTCACAATCGTCGATAAAGTGTTGCAGTTGGGTTAGGTGGTAGCTGTGATTCAAGTAATTGAGTTGACTATCTTCTACATACCATACGTTCAGCTCGTCCGCTTTTTGGAATAATGCTTGCGTGTTGCTGCTTCGACTCACCCCCAAACAGGCGTAATGGAAAGCCCAATCGTTACGCTGACAAAAATGATGAATTTGGTTGAATGGTGTACCTGAGCTTGGTTTTACATCCGCTAATGAACTTTCGAACGCGCGCAAATCGAAGTGCGCATCGAAGTTAATGATGCCAATTTTTGGCTTTTTCTCTGGATGATGCGTTTTGAAATATTCCGCTAGACCAGAAAACGATGCCCACGCAATTTCGTGTCCGCCCCCCAAAACGATAGTTGGCGTGTGAGGTAGCGCTTCTGAAATGAGGTTTGCACAGCGTGATTGGCTTTCTTCTAACAAGTCATCATCGCAAACGACAGTCCCAAGATCATAAAGCTGGGCATCTTTATGCCAAGCGAGATTCGCTAGCGCTCTACGAATCAAATCTGGTGCTTTTTTCGCTCCAATTCGGCCTTTGTTTCTCGCAACGCCTGCGTCGGTAGCAAAACCCAGAATGGATACGCCTTGAGAGGCTCTCTCTAGCTCGCTTGTTTTTTGATGTTTAACGACGTGGTGAATGCGTTGACCCAATTTGCCATCTTCAGCATCATGACGGCCTTGCCAGTGAAATTTTTGTTGGTGTAAATCTGACTGAGACATATTAAAAGCCTCCGTGTGAAACATATTCACCATTTACTATACGACCTACGAGACGTTTTGCTCCGACTTGGTAACTTAAATCTGCTGGGTGTTCGATATCCCAGATAGCAAAGTCCGCATCGAAACCTGTTTTTATCACTCCTCGTGAGTTGGTGTAGCCAAGTGCTTGTGCAGCATGTTGCGTTACGCCGCGCAATGCTTCTTGTGGCGTGAGACGAAATAGGGTGCACGCCATATTCATCATCAGAGTCAGGTCTGAAAAGGGTGATGTACCTGGGTTTACATCGGTGGCGATAGCCATTGGCACGTGGTACTTCCTTAGTAGCTCAATCGGTGGTAACTGAGTTTCTCTCAAAAAGTAAAAAGCACCGGGTAGTAGTGTGGCGACGGTATCGGACTTCGAAAGGGCGACCACACCGTCTTCATCGAGATATTCGATATGGTCAGCCGAAAGGCCTCCGTACCGTGCAGTCAATTCAGTGCCACCAAGGTTCGATAGTTGCTCTGTGTGGCCTTTTACGTGTAAGCCATATTGTTTCGCTGTCGCAAATACTTTTTCGGTTTGATCCAAATTAAAACCGATAGACTCACAAAACACATCCACACTGGTAGCCAAGTTTTCCTCTGCGACGATTGGGATGATTTCCTGACAAATATGTTCGATGTAATCGTCTGCGCGACCTTCAAATTCAGGCGGTAAAGCATGAGCGGCAAGAAGGGTAGTTGTGATTTTGACTTTACGCTCTTGTTCTAAGGCTTTTGCAGCACGCAGTATTTTTAGTTCGTCTTTGAGCGTCAAGCCGTAGCCTGATTTTACTTCAACCGACGTAACCCCACTTGCTAACAAGCCATCTAAACGAGGCAACGCGAGCTCAATTAATTGCTCTTCAGTAGCTGCTCGAGTGGCCTTTACGCTGGAAAGGATACCGCCACCTTGCTTCGCTATTTCCTGATAAGGCACGCCGTTTAAGCGCATCTCAAATTCATTCGCGCGATTCCCCGCGTAAATTAAGTGGGTGTGGCAATCAATGAGTCCCGGCGTCAGAAGTTGACCTTGTAGGTCGATAGTTTGCGAATAGTGTTGAGGAGACAGAAGCGCTTCTATTTGAGGGGTGTCTCTTCCAACTGGATGAGCACTGATAGCCGCGATTTTACCAGCTTGAATACCAACACGGGCTGGCGGCGTTGGTAAGTAACCTGCTTCACCACGTTCCATGCTAACTAGTCGGGCATTCTCAATCAGCAAATCCATTCTCTCATTCCTACTTTGATTTGTATCTTTAAATGTATATACAAATAAATAGGTCAAAAAGAATGCGGTGACAAGCGTGATGTTGCTAAAATGTGATCAAAACGTAGTGGGAAAGGCTGTTTATATGCACCTAGAGCAGAACTTTAGAGCTCAGCTTGTACTTATTACCTGGGTGGTAGAGTAGAGCTGTACTGACCAATTTGTCTTGGCTCCATGTTCTACGATTAAGAAGAAGACAAGGTTCATTGGCCTGCATTTTCAAATCCAGTTTGATGCGATTATCGGGAACAATGGCTTCAACCGTGTGTTCAATCGCACTCAACGGACAGTTATTAGATAGGTATTGATTAGGAGTAATTTGGGTGAAGTCTTGGCTAAGATAACTCGGGGCGTATTGGCTGTTTACCCAACGCAGTTCTAACTGAATAGGTGTGCTGTCTTCATAGTGAATGATCTCACTGTAAAACACCGTTGTACCAAGCATTACACCAAGTTTTATTGCGATGCTATCATCCGCTTTTATCGCGACTTGCTGAACTACTTTACTGCTGTATTGGCGTCCTCGGTCACTGACTTCTTCCGCTATATTGCGAATATCTAGTAATGGGGATTCTGATTTCTCACTAGGGTCACAAACGAACGTTCCCAACCTTGGGCGACGTTGTAGTTTCCCTTCATTCACCAGATCTCGTATCGCTTTGTTTACTGTCATTCGGCTTACACCAAACTGTTCAGTCAGCTCGATTTCAGTCGCAATGCGCTGTCCGACCATCCAATCTCCGGAATCAATTTTATCGAGGATAAATTGTTTGATTTGCATGTAGAGTGGCGCAGACATAATGATACCTTTTAAATTGACTATACAAATACTGCTCAATTTAAGTACAAATTGCAAATAGTTATCGACAAATACGACATTTAGAGACAAATAACGGGCATTTGCTTGCTGAATGATTTGGCTGATTTGATATTTTTTGAATCGATAATGGAATCAAGCCGTATTCTTGCGGTCTATTGCTTGCAGCTTATAAGGCAATTGTGTAAACAAAGCACAACTAATAAAAACAGTCGCAAAAAAGGAAAGGCATGTTTAAGAAATTAAAAGCATCGTTGGGTATTGGATCTGCAAAAGTGGATACTATTTTGGATGAAATGAGCGTGTTTCAAGGTGCGACGCTGAAGGGACATGTTCATATCAAAGGTGGGGATGTTGAACAGCAGATCGACGCTATCACCATTAAATTGAACACAGAAATGAAAGTTGAAGTGGACGATAGCGTAAGTTATCAAACCTTCACTATCGACCAGCTCAAGGCGGTTGAACCGTTTGTGATTCAACCGAATGAAGAAAAACAAGTGCCTTTCGAGCTAAAACTGCATGATGAAACACCTATCACTGCGGTTAGCGCATTGAAGAACCAGTGCAATGTTTGGGTAGAAACCACTCTGGATATTGATTTTGCCATCGACCCACGAGATCGCGATTACATTGAAGTGAAACCACTACCAGTGGCATCTCGCGTTATTCGAGCGATTGAACAAGCTGGTTTTACTATGGTGAAAGCAGATGTCGAAAAAGGCTTTTTGCGCGGCGGCTCTTTTGCCTCCCGTTCTGGTATCTATCAAGAGCTTGAGTTTCGCAATAGCGGGTTTGTGTCTTCAAAGGAAATTGAGCTGTCTTTCATTTTGGAAGGGCAGGTGATGCACTGCTTGGCTGAAATTGACCGTTCTTTGAGTTTCTCAGGTGATCAATATCGCTCATTCACATTGCCAATCAATGCCACTGATGCGCAAGTGGCAGCCGCAGTGGCACCAACATTGAGTCTATAAAAACTCGCTTTCCGAGTTAGATGAAAGTAGGTACCGATATCCAATCGTGAATGCGATATCGGTACTGTTATCCATATTTCTCGCATTCTCTATCGCCATGATTTCAAGGGCGGAGTTGCCCATGAGATAGCGATATCCCATCACAATTTCATTTGACGCATCGGCAAATTCTGTTGGCCCCTCAGTGGAACCTTGATACCAGTGGTATTCAACAATAAAGTGGTGGTTTTCCCAAGGTGCATAACGATATCCGCCCGCCATTGCAGCGGTGTTGTGGCGGTAAGGTAAATCGAGAAGAGCACGATCGTCAGAACGAAAAGTCATCCCGAACATTGAATAGAAAGCGTGTGCTCCGTACAGATAAGAGTAATTGAGTTGCACGCCTTGCTCAAAGTTACTGCCTTTAAAGGTACCGTGCGCGACTTTGTTATAATAGAGGCTTCCTCCTAGCGAAAGACCATGACGTTCATTTTGCAATATTTGGTATTGAACGTACGTCGAGAGGTTGTTCGCGATGGTTTGGCCTTCGAAGCCGTCTTCCAACACATCATATTGCGGCATTGAGATGTAAAAGCGGTTTTTATCAACTTTATCTCGCCCGTTTTGTCCAATTCCAAATAGGTCATGAAAGCTTTCTGTTAAGCCATCCAGATGATTATCTGCAGCAAATACCCAGCGATAATTGAGTTCCCATTGCCATTGAGAACTGACTTGCCACTTAGCTCCAATTTCTAATTGGTTGTGGTAATAATCCAAAGCGTATTCGTCGGTATGAGCCCAAACACTCGCTATTGTCGCCGAGCCATAAGCTTCTATGTACTCTGAAGGCAAGCTAAACCCAGAGCGGAGATGGTTGGTATGACTGACCACTTGGATTGGCGATTGAGCGTAAGATCGAAGTGGTCCGTAAAGATCGTTAGAGGCAAAAGTGGAAGCAGGCAACCAAAAAGCAAAAGCCAATATTGTAGGTTGCCATCGATTTTTCTTCATGATGAATACCTAAATATAGATTACTCAATAAATTAACTATAGTGTCACTCATTGTTTCGTGCCGCTAATTATACCAATGGTGTTTTTCGCCGAGTAGCTTATTTAGTAGTGAACTTTCAATGACAAACTGAAATCGCGCTTTGCAATCTAAATGTGAGCTAGGTACAATCGCTCTTCCGATAGCGGTCCGGTATTCGTGTTACTGAGCGACCTCTATCGCTTCTCAACTATTTATCAACAAATAGCTTCTAAATTTGAATAACATGTGTTGCTTGGTATGCAACACCACTGTAAAGGACATAGCATGCCTATTATTACTCTTCCTGACGGCAGTCAGCGTCAATTTGACAACCCAGTATCTACAATGGAAGTTGCGCAATCGATCGGTCCCGGTCTTGCAAAAGCAACGATTGCTGGTCGTGTTAACGGTAACCGCGTTGATGCGTGTGATCTAATTGAAGAAGACGCAAGCCTAGAAATCATCACAGTAAAAGATGAAGTTGACGGTCTAGAAATCGTTCGTCACTCTTGTGCTCACCTTCTTGGTCACGCTCTAAAACAGCTATACCCACAAGCTAAAATGGCGATTGGTCCTACCATCGACAATGGCTTCTACTACGACATCGACCTAGACGAGTCTCTAACGCAAGAAGATCTTGAAAAGATCGAAAAGCGTATGAAAGAACTTGCGAAAACCAAGTACGAAGTTGTTAAGAAAAAAGTAAGCTGGCAGGAAGCACGTGATACATTTGAATCACGTGGTGAACCGTACAAAGTGGAAATCCTAGACGAAAACGTATCTCGCGATGATCGCCCGGGCCTATACCACCATGAAGAATACATTGACATGTGTCGTGGTCCTCACGTTCCTAACATGGGCTTCTGTCAACACTTCACTTTATTGAATGTTGCAGGCGCTTACTGGCGTGGTAACAGCGACAACAAAATGCTTCAACGTATCTACGGTACTGCTTTCCACGATAAGAAAGCACTGAAAGCGCACCTAACTCGTCTAGAAGAAGCGGCGAAGCGTGACCACCGTAAAATCGGTAAGCAATTAGACCTATTCCACATGCAACAAGAAGCACCGGGTATGGTGTTCTGGCATCACAATGGTTGGTCTATCTTCCGTGATCTAGAAGTGTTCGTTCGTGACAAACTAAACGAATACGACTACCAAGAAGTGAAAGGCCCACTAATGATGGACCGCGTTCTTTGGGAACGTTCTGGTCACTGGGATAAATACGCAGACGCGATGTTCACAACTTCTTCTGAAAACCGTGAATACGCAATCAAACCAATGAACTGTCCTGGTCACGTTCAGATCTTTAACCAAGGTCTGAAATCGTACCGTGATCTTCCGCTACGTATGGCTGAGTTCGGCTCATGTCACCGTAACGAACCATCTGGCGCACTACACGGCATCATGCGTGTACGTGGCTTTACTCAGGATGACGCTCACATCTTCTGTACTGAGAGTCAAATCCAAGAGGAAGTAACAAGCTGTATTAAGATGGTTTACGATACGTACCAAACATTTGGTTTTGACAACATCGTAGTGAAACTGTCTACTCGTCCAGAAAAACGTGTAGGTTCAGACGAAATCTGGGATCAATCTGAAGAAGCATTGAAACAGTCTCTAGAATCAATGGAAATTCCATACGAGATTCAAGAAGGCGAGGGTGCATTCTACGGTCCTAAGATCGAGTTTACGCTATATGACTGTCTAGACCGTGCATGGCAATGTGGTACAGTTCAGCTAGACTTCAACCTACCAGGTCGCCTAGGTGCAACTTACGTAGGTGAAAACAACGAACGTCTTGTTCCGGTAATGATTCACCGTGCAATTCTAGGTTCTCTAGAACGTTTCATCGGTATCCTTATCGAAGAATATGCTGGTTTCTTCCCAACTTGGTTGGCGCCAGAACAAGCAGTTCTTATGAACATTACTGATAAACAGTCAGGTTATGTTCAAGAAATCGTACAAAAACTACAAAAAAGTGGAATTAGAGCTAAAGCGGACTTGAGAAATGAGAAGATTGGCTTTAAAATCCGCGAACATACTTTGAAGCGTGTACCGTATATGCTTGTTGTTGGTGACCAAGAAATGGAAGCTGGCGAAATTGCAGTACGTACTCGTAAAGGCAAAGATCTTGGTAAATTTAAAGTGGATGACTTCATCGCATACATCCAAGACGAGATCTCTAGCCGTAAGCTCAATCTGGAGGAATAAGCTATTAAAGGCGGAAGACGTGGCCAACAGCCGGTAAAACAAAACCCGCACCGTATCAACGGTGAAATTCGTGGTATTCGTGAAGTTCGACTAACAGGCGCTGACGGTGAATCAGTTGGTGTTGTATCGATTCAAGAAGCCATTGCAGCTGCTGAAGAAGCTGGTATGGATCTCGTTGAGATCAGCCCTAACGCCGAGCCACCAGTTTGTCGTGTGATGGACTATGGTAAGTTCCTCTTCGAGAAGAGCAAATCTGCTAAAGAGCAGAAGAAGAAGCAAAAGCAGGTCCAGATCAAGGAAGTAAAATTCCGTCCTGGAACTGATATTGGAGACTATCAGGTAAAACTACGCAACCTGACGCGTTTCCTTGAAGAAGGCAACAAAGTGAAGGTAACAATTCGCTTCCGTGGCCGAGAGATGGCACACCAAGACATCGGTGTCGACGTTCTAAACCGCTTGAAAGAAGACACTGCAGAAATTGCTGTAGTAGAAGCTTTCCCTAGCCGTATTGAAGGTCGTCAGATGATCATGGTGCTAGCCCCTAAAAAGAAGTAATTAACGGCTCATAAAGTAATTGAAACCCAGTCGTTTCCCTTTGAATAAAAGGTAACGGATGGGTTTTGTTCGCCCTAATTACATTGTTTATTAAACTACTCAATGCGGAGTTATTCATCATGCCTAAGATGAAAACCAACAAAGGTGCTGCTAAGCGTTTTAAGAAAACTGCTGGTGGTATTAAGTACAAGCACGCTACTAAACGTCACATCCTGACTAAGCGTACTACTAAGAACAAGCGTCAACTACGTCCAAATGCAATCCTTCCACGTTGTGAAGTGGCTGCAGTAATCCGTATGTTGCCATACGCTTAATTCTTTTTAGTTATCAATCGTTTAGTTTAGGAGAAGCATAATGCCTCGCGTAAAACGTGGTGTACAAGCTCGTGCACGTCATAAGAAAGTTCTAAAACAAGCTAAAGGTTACTACGGTGCACGTTCACGTGTTTACCGCGTAGCTTTCCAAGCAGTTACTAAAGCTGGTCAATACGCTTACCGTGACCGTCGCGCTAAGAAACGTCAATTCCGTCAACTATGGATTGCACGTATCAACGCGGCATCTCGTCAAAATGGTCTATCTTACAGCCGTTTCATCAATGGTCTTAAGAAAGCATCTATCGAGATCGACCGTAAGATCCTTGCGGACATCGCAGTATTCGACAAAGCTGCATTTGCAGTTCTAGTTGAAAAAGCGAAAGCTGCTCTTTAATTAGCAGTTTAGGTTTAAGGAAAGGAGAGCATTCGCTCTCCTTTTTTATTATCTGTAATTTCTCTTCTATGTGTTTTCTTACTTGTTTGCATCACTTCTGGTTACACTCCTCTCACATTGAATACTTTCAATAAAGGTACTCACGCACAGCCACTTCTATATAACTTACTAACACTATCCTGATTTCATATTTAAAGGCTTGGTGGTAACGTACTGTACTTACTTCATAGCATTAAGGGCACGACATGATTTACACAACAACAGATACGATTCCAGGCAAGGAAATAGCAGAAGTTAGAGGAGTGGTGACGGGCAACGTTGTTCAATCTAAGCATATCGGCAGAGACCTAATGGCTGGTCTAAAAAGCATTGTTGGTGGAGAGATCCGCGGATACACCGAAATGATGACCGAAGCACGTGACATTGCTATTCAACGTATGGTCGAGCAAGCGAACCAGAAAGGCGCCGATGCGATTGTAGGAATTCGCTTTACTACAAGCTCAATTGTCGATGGTTCATCTGAAATCCTTGCTTTTGGTACCGCTGTAAAGCTCGTGGAATAGAATTGCTTTTGATTGGCGAGGCAACATCGGTTCTTCGCCTTCTTTAGACTCTCCCTTAAGTGGTTTGAGTAAGCCATGGCTTCACTCCAAAATGTTAAAAAACTCAAATTCTAATCCTAGGGTTTTATTGGTATATTTTTTATTAATGTGAGTTTTTATTCATTTTATTGACTGGCTTTAAGTAGGGTAAATGTTCTAAAACTAGTTATGTGATCTGGTGTTATCTTCTTGTTTTAATTATCTAAGCCATACAAATTGCGATCAGGTAAACTGATTTTATTTCTTTTATTATTAAATGACTTAGATATATATAACTAAGTCCAATGTCTTTTGAGTTATGTCATTTGCGTGTTGAATGGTGTTGTTGGTATATTAATTCAAGAATTTATTATAAAAATATGAACTTATAGCTTGCTAATAAGCTCTAAATTGTTACAAATACTATAAAGCTGTAACATTGCCAAAAGGAATAGTAGATGAGAGATCTGACTCCCGAATATTTGCTAGCCGCTCTACGACAAGCGATTAAAACAAAGGGGCTAACATATCGAGAGCTATCTGAAAAAATGGGCATGCCACTGTCCACTTTTAAGAGACATTTAACCAGTACCAACCTCGCGTTAGATAAACTGCTTGAATACTGTCGTGCGATTGACTGTACATTGGATGAATTGCAAAAGTTAGCCAATCAGTTGCAAGGTGAAGATGAAGATTATTTTAGTCGAACACAAGATGAAGTGTTTTTTCAGTTCCCACATCTTTACGATTTTTATCGTGAACTGAGGATGTTGCGCGGAAAAGATGGATACACAATTTTAAAGAAGAAATACGACTTATCAGAGCAAAGCATGTCTGATTATCTGGGTGCACTAGAGTTGCTAGACCTTGTTTACGTAGATGAAAACAAAAGTATTACGTTGCACGGCCCGCTGTACTACAGCTACGCAGAAAACTCGAAGTTAAACGATAAGTACACCGAGATAATCAAAGAGCAAACAACGACACATGATAAATGCGTTCGTGTTGCTTTGGCGCGAATGAAAATTACGGAAGAACAGTTGCTGGAGCTTGAAGATCAAGTAGCGAAAACGGTGATTGATTTTCACTCGAAGAATGTTGTCGCTGAAAACTTTAATGTTTCCGACTTCACAAACGTCGTTCTACTTGCTGGGCCACATCAACCAGTGACATTCTCTGATGGAATTGTAGAAACAGAATCTCGTTTTATTGACGATATTCGCTACGCAATTGCAGCAGCAGGGGATAAACCAAGCCTTTCAATTTAATCCATTCACTTATCTCTCAGAGCCAATGGCTTGCATCTTAGGTATTGGGAAATATCGAGTTTGTAAGCTCTTGGCTTAACGTCTATCTCTCGCCTAAATCTTCAGCACATCAGTTTGTCTAGCCTTTGTTTTTGCATTTTAATGATAAAACTATAGATTTTTGTAATTTTTCGTTATGGATAAATTCATACTTGTAATGTTTGTTTTTTGATCTATTATGACGAAGTGTCAATTATGACGGTTCGTCAAAAATGGTGACGTTCCTGTTTTACATAATCGTGTTACAATTATCAGGAGTGTGTGGGTATACGGATCAAAGGATTATGTTTAACTTTCGCTGTAAAAAGGATGGTAAGCGAGACGGGTGTCGTGTCTCGTCCGGGCTAACCAAAAAGCAACAAGCGATTGCGGATAGAGAAGTTGAGCTTATTCAACTGGCTAAGTCACTCGTCCAAGAGCAGGGGTTTGCGAACCTCACTATGGATAAGCTGACCTCGGCTAGCTCTTATTCTAAGGGCACCATCTACAATCATTTTTGCAGCAAAGAAGACGTAATACTTGCGCTTTGTATCCATTCGTTAAAAAGCGAAGCGATATTTTTCGAGCGCACGGCAAACTTCGATGGCAATACTCGAGAGAAAATTATTGCGATGCATGTAGGCTATCGTATTTACGCTCGAATGGAGCCAGTGCTGTCGACTTGCGCGATTGTAGCTAAAACGCCTTGGGTGTTGGAAAAAGCATCACCTGAACGTTTGAATGAGCTGAATCGGCTAGAAGAAGAAGTGATTTCCGGTGCAGATGCGTTGGTCAATAATGCCGTAGAGTGCGGAGATCTAAAGTTTTCTCCTGCTATAGGTGCGGATGCTATTGTGTTTGCTAACTGGTCTATCGCATTTGGTTCTAACGCGCTTGCGCAAAACGCATCGAATAGTCGCTGTATACAACGAATCCAAGACCCATTTTCTGTGTTGCACAATGCGAATATGTTATTAGACGGCTTAGGTTGGGCGCCACTTTCTACAGAGTGGGACTATCGGAAAACCTGGCGTCGAGTAGAACAGGAACTCTTTAGCGAAGAGATTGCTTACTTAGAAACAGTGAACCGCTAAATCGGTTACAGAAGCCAATCCAAACGATGATTGGCTTTTTTATCACACTAAAGTGACGAATCGTCAATATTTGACTTAAAAGATGATGCTTAAGGTGAAGAACCTAGAGAGGCATTTGAAAAGTTACGTAAAAACTAGAAAACAGCGCTGGCTGATTTTTTAGTTTTTAAATTTGACGAAACGTCACAAAGGAGAGTGTGATGCCACACCATAAAGCTCAGCAACACCAAGGAATTGGTTTGGGGAAGATACCCACCAAATATAGTTTGCTCGTTCTACTAGCAACTATTTTCTTGATTATTGTCGCTACAATAGGAGGTAAAAACCTGTATTTCAGAGGAGATTACGACATTTTCTTTGATGGTACTAACAAGCAACTGCTTGCGTTTGATGAAATCCAAACCACGTTCGCAAAAACGGACAACCTTGCCATCGTCATCGCGCCTGAAGATGGCGACATTTTTACCCCGCAGACCTTATCTCTTATCCAGAAAATAACAGTCGACGCTTGGCAAGTCCCATACTCGAGCCGTGTTGATTCTATCGCTAACTATCAACACACAGAAGCCTTTGACGATGAGCTGTTGGTTGAAGATCTTCTATACAGTGAATACGAACTGACCCCAGAACGAATTTCCAAGGTCAAAAGCATTGCACTCAGTGAACCTGTTTTAAAAAGCGCATTGGTGTCAGAGAAAGGCGATGTCACCGTGGTGAATATTACCGTCCAGTTGCCCGAGATGGATAAGACCGCAGAGGTGGAGGAGGTGGTGTCGAGTATCAATGCCATGATTGACCGCTACCAACGCGCGTATCCTGACGTGACTTTTCATAAAGCGGGCATTATTGCTATGAACCACGCTTTTATGACTGCCGCGCAAGATGACAGCTCGACATTAGTGCCAACCATGCTCGTTGTGATTTTGGTCTTTTTGACTATCATGCTGCGTTCCATTCTAAGTGTGATAGCGACGCTGATTGTCATCATTGGTTCTGTGATGGCGACCATGGGCATTTCCGGTTGGGCTGGAATGTTCTTAAGCACTGCGACGGTAAACGTTCCAACGTTGATCATGACGCTTGCGGTTGCTGACTGTGTTCATGTGATTGCGACCATGCTTCAATCAATGAAAAACGGGTTCACGAAAGCGCAGTCAATCGAGCGCAGTATCGCTTTGAATTTCGTGCCTATTCTGATTACATCCGTAACAACCGCGATTGGCTTCTTGATGATGAACATGTCCGATTCTCCTGTCCTGCGAGACTTCGGTAACTTGTCTGCTTTAGGTGTTATGGTCGCCTGTTTTCTTTCCGTTACCTTGTTGCCGGCGTTGCTCAAGTTGCTGCCTATCCACGTAAAAATGGAAATGTCACAAGACCAAAAACATGTCATGGATCGCTTAGGTGACTTTGTGGTTTCGCAACGAAGAGCCTTGTTGCCACTTTCGGTTGCTGTCATTGTCGTGTGCGCGAGTCTTATCCCACTTAACAAGGTGAATGACGAATCGGTAGAGTACTTTGGTCAACGTAACGAGTTTCGTCAGGCTGCTGATTTTATGGAAGAGCGAATCAGCGGTATGACCAACATCAGCATTGCGATTAAAACTAACGAGTCTCAAGGTATTGCCGCTCCTGATTTTCTTAACACGATAGGTGAGTTTTCTAGTTGGCTACGAGACCAACCTGAAACAGACCATGTGGCGACATTGGCAGATGTTTATAAGCGTCTCAACAAGAACATGCATGGTGATGATGAGGCGTATTACTCGCTCCCTCAAGCGCGAGAGCTCGCAGCGCAATATCTACTGCTTTACGAAATGTCTTTGCCGTACGGCCTTGACCTCAATAATCAAATCAATGTCGATAAATCCTCGATCAAAATGGTGTTGACCGTGGCAAACCTCGGCAGTGTGGAACTGGTCGATTTAGAAAACAGAATCTATCAATGGTTTGCAGAGCATGCCCCTCAGTATCAAGTGGTTGCATCAAGCCCGTCATTAATGTTCGCCCATATTGGAGAGACGAATATGGCGAGCATGCTGTCCACTTTACCGATCACGCTTGTTTTAATTTCTGCCTTGCTGATTTTTGCACTTCGCTCCGTGAGACTAGGGCTAATTAGTTTGATGCCCAATATTGCGCCAGCGGTCATTGGCTTTGGTTTGTGGGCACTGATATCGGGTGAAATCAACCTCGGCTTATCCGTTGTTGTGACATTGACGCTTGGGATTGTGGTCGATGATGCCGTTCACTTCCTTTCCAAATATCAAAGAGCGCGCCGTGAGGGGCAAACTGCAGAGCAAGCCGTTCGTTACGCGTTTCATACCGTTGGACGCGCACTGTGGATCACTACGGTGGTTTTAGTGGCAGGTTTTTCTGTATTGGCAATGTCTAGCTTCAGGCTGAATGCGGATATGGGGCAGCTCAGCGCCATTGTTATCTTCATCGCTTTGGTTGTGGACTTCTTATTCCTCCCAACCTTACTAATGCTATTCGATAAAAAAGCGTACTTACAAGAAAGTCCGTCTGATAACGCGCGCTTGAAAGCGTCGTCCACCATCTCTGCAACTCAGTCATAACTCAGAATTAAAAGGAATTGAACCATGAAAAAAATGAACCACGTATTGCAAGTTTTGATGTTGTCGGCTTCGCTAGTTGCATCGCCATTCACTTATGCGAATGAAGAAAAAGGGCTGGAAATTGCCCAGGAGCGAAAAGCAAGAGATGAAGGTTGGGGCGACTCTATCGCAACCATGGAGATGATTTTAAAGAACGCACAAGGTGAAAGCAGTACGCGTCTTATGCGATTGAAATCTCTCGAAGTTGAAGGGGATGGCGACAAAGGGCTGACCATTTTTGACCAGCCTCGGGATGTCACGGGCACGGCTTTTCTCAACCATTCTCATACCATTGGTGCGGATGACCAATGGTTGTATTTACCTGCTTTAAAGCGAGTAAAGCGAATTTCGTCACGTAATAAGTCGGGGCCGTTTATGGGAAGCGAGTTTGCGTATGAAGACTTGAGTTCATTTGAAATCGAAAAATACCGCTTTAACTACCTCAAGGATGAGAAGTTTAACGGGCAAGACGTATTCGTTCTAGAACAAATCCCAACGGACAAGAACTCCGGTTATACCAAGCAGGTAGTATGGCTTGACAAGGCGCATTATCGCCCTCTCAAAGTCGAGTTTTACGACCGAAAAGGCGCGTTATTGAAAACTCTAACTTTCGCTAATTATAAGCAGTACCTCGATAAATATTGGCGTGCACATACCATGGCAATGACGAATCACCAAACTGGCAAAAGTACAGAATTGAACACTAGCGATTTGCGCTTTCAAACAGGGTTGGAAGAGAACGACTTCAACAAAAACGTGCTCAAGCGAGTTAAATAAGGGAGTGGTATGAATATGGGCAAAGGAGTAAACCAACTTGGCGGAATACTCGCGATGTTGGTAACGCCCTCGCTGTTCGCATTTGAGCTTGCGGGGCAATTGAATGTTGAGCATCGACAATTTCTCTCTCACGGGCTGCAAGGGCAGAGTAAAGGCCAAAGCTCTGTTGTAGTTCAGCCTGAATTTTACTGGGACTTCCAAAGCGGAGATAGTAGCTTCACCTTCACACCGTTTTTTCGAGTCGATAGCCTCGATGATGAAAGAACCCACGGTGACATTAGAGAAGCGCTTTTTCTCACGTATTGGGCTGATTACGAGCTTAGAGTTGGGATCAGTAAAGTGTTTTGGGGCGTCACCGAGTCCGCACATCTGGTTGATGTTGTGAACCAAACAGATGCTGTGGAAGCGGTTGATGGCGAAGATAAACTGGGTCAGCCAATGGTACACTTTACGGCGATTAAAGATTGGGGCGCTTTTCATGCCATGGTACTTCCTTATTTTCGGGAGCGTACTTTTGCTGGTCAAGACGGACGTTTACGTACGGAGCCTGTTGTTTCTGACAACGCTATTTATGAATCGAGTAGGGAAGAGAAATACATTGATGTGGCATTTCGATATTCCAAAATGCTGGGTGATTGGGATATTGGTTTGAGCTATTTGTACGGGACCAATCGAGATCCCTATTTTCGATTCGAGCAAGGTGAACTCAAACCATATTATGCGCTGATGAGTCATGTCGGTATTGATGTTCAAGGCATTGTCGGAGATTGGTTATGGAAGCTTGAAAGTGTATATCGAGATAGTTATGACCATCATGTCGGCGCGGTGACTGGTTTCGAATATACCATCGTCGGCGCTTTTGATACGGTTTGGGATGTCGGCCTTATTGGAGAGTACCTCTATGATAGTCGGGGAAATAACGCACAGAACATCGGTCAAAATGATGTGTTTGCAGGTGTCCGCTTTGCCTTAAATGATGAGGATGGAACTGAAATTCTCACTGGGATTACGCAAGATTTGGATAACTCAGATGTTTATAACGCAAAGTTAGAAGCCTCTAGCAGAATATCGAACCATCTGAAGTGGCAAGTTGATGCGTGGTTATTTAAAAATGATACGCCGACAGACTTACTTTATTTTGCTCGAGACGACGATTTTATTGAGCTCTCTATACAGTATTATTTTTAGATTTGCTGAATTGCTTAGCGAAAATAATCCATCATGGAGATCTTTGTCATTATTTTGACTACTCAGTGAGGCGTTAGAAAACTTTTATCGTTACTATTCCCTGCATTTATTGTGGTATTTCAGGTTGCGGCATGGTGACTTGATATAGACTCGTCGATATTGGGAGTAGTAACGTTGAATTCATTTCGTTGGGACATCTATTTTGAAACAGGAATCGAAGATGTTGACGATCAACACCAGTATCTCGTTGAGTTTATTAATAAGTACGGCAAACTTTTGACGCGAAACACGATTTCGATAGCGGATATTCAGAGCGCGTTATTTGAACTCTCTCGTTACGCCGAATTTCACTTCAAAGAAGAGGAAAATTTAATGAGAGAAGTGGGGATTCATCACGAGCATCTCCAAAAGCATATTCAAGTACATCGCACTTTTATGGGTGATATTGTCAGCATGCAAAGTTTTATTAACGAAGATAATCGGCAATCAGCGGAGCAGTTGTTGGATTTTCTCATTCATTGGTTGGCGTACCACATTCTTGGCATCGGTCAAAATATGGCGAAACAGATCAAAGCCATCGAACGAGGCGTTTCTCCTTTAGAAGCTTATCGCGAACAAGAGCAGCAAGCTAACGCGTCTACCGAGCCATTACTAGAAGCACTCAATGCGCTGTTTTCTCAAGTGTCCGAACGTAATCGTGATCTCTTAAAACTCAATTTGGAATTAGAAGAAAAAGTAGAAGCAAGAACGAACCAGTTGTTAACGGCAAATAAGCAGCTGGAAGCGCTGTCATTAACGGACTCATTAACTCAACTTCCTAATCGACGCAGTGCAATCAAAACATTGAAAAAGCTTTGGGATGGCACGGAGCACAAAACACTGCCTTTGGTTTGTATCATGATTGATGCGGATTATTTTAAACAAGTCAATGATACGTGTGGGCATGAGGCCGGAGACTTGGTGTTAATCGAGCTTGCACAGGCACTTAAATATCATTTTCGTAGCGATGATATTGTGTGCAGATTGGGAGGTGATGAGTTCTTTGTTATTTGTCCAGACACAGGACTGGACGGCGGGTTACATGTTGCGGAAATGGTAAGAAAACAGGTGTCTCAAATGCTCGTTCCAACGTGTTATGAACCGTGGAGAGGTAGCATCAGTGTTGGCGTTGCAGAGCGAACAGAAAACATGAGTACGTACACCGATTTGATTCGCGCAGCCGATGAATCCGTTTATTTAGCGAAGCAAGAAGGTAAAAATAGAGTTCGGGCTGTTCAAAAGTACGTAACGCTAGAGCCGGTTTCTGTCCGACAAAACTAATCAGTTCAGAATGATTTGAATGGTGAGATTCTGCTACCAAGTTAATGCATTTTCCCCTTCTATGTTTGTAAGCTTATTTATGAAACTGGTGCTTGTTACACAGGCGCTTGCACACTGTTAAGTTCGATAACAGTGCTTTTTTTACGTTTTTGTGTTCTTTTTATTCAATAACCTCTTCTTTTCATAATTCAATTTGGCATTGGTGTCTGGTTTGGCTACTATGTACAGCTATCAAAAAACCAATCACTCCCTTATGGACACTACCAGCAGGTAGATGAGGAAACGATGCAACATCTAGAAGAGATCATTGCTAGCGCGAGCACTGCAATTGAAGCTGCCGAATCGCTAGTCGCACTTGATGAAGTGCGTGTTCAGTATCTGGGTAAAAAAGGTGAGCTAACTGCTCAACTTCAAAGCCTAGGTAAACTACCACCAGAAGAGCGCCGTGAAGCTGGTCAAGAGATCAACAAAGCGAAAGGCGTAGTTCAGCAAGCTATCGCAGCTCGTAAAGACGCACTACAACGTGCAGAGCTTGAAGCGAAACTAGCAGCAGAAACAATCGACGTAACACTACCAGGTCGTCGTATTGAAAACGGTGGTTTACACCCAGTAACTCGTACTGTAGAGCGTATCGAGAAGTTCTTTGGCGAACTTGGTTTTAACACCGAAGCAGGCCCAGAGATCGAAGATGCATTCCACAACTTCGATGCGCTAAACATCGCCGCTGATCACCCAGCGCGTACTGACCACGATACTTTCTTCTTCAATCCAGATTTGATGCTTCGTACTCATACGTCAGGCGTACAGATCCGTACGATGGAAAATGGTAAACCACCATTCCGTTTCATCGCACCGGGCCGTGTATACCGTAACGACTACGACCAAACTCATACCCCAATGTTCCACCAAGTGGAAGGTATGCTGGTTGATGAGAACGTAAACTTCGCACAGCTGAAAGGCATTCTGCACGATTTCCTATGTAACTTCTTCGAAGAAGAAGTAGAAGTACGTTTCCGTCCATCTTACTTCCCATTCACTGAGCCTTCAGCAGAAGTAGACGTGAAAGGCAAAAACGGTAAATGGTTAGAAGTACTAGGCTGCGGTATGGTTCACCCGAACGTACTACGTAGCGTAGGCATCGATCCTGAAAAATACTCTGGTTTCGCATTCGGTATGGGTGTTGAGCGTCTAACAATGCTTCGTTACGGCGTGAACGACCTACGTGCGTTCTTCGAGAACGACCTTCGTTTCCTAAAACAGTTCAAGTAATCCAGAGGGTTCATCAACATGAAATTCAGCGAATCATGGCTTCGTGAGTGGGTAAACCCTGCGGTTACTACTGACGAGCTAACTCACCAAATTACAATGGCCGGCCTAGAGGTAGACGACGTTCTTCCTGTTGCTGGTTCTTTTACTGGCGTTAAAGTCGGCCACGTTGTTGAATGTGGTCAACACCCAGATGCAGACAAACTGCGCGTAACTAAAGTTGATGTTGGCGAAGAAGAGCTTCTAGACATCGTTTGTGGCGCGCACAACTGTCGCCAAGGTCTGAAAGTAGCAGTAGCAACAGTTGGTGCTGTTCTTCCTGGTGATTTCAAAATCAAAAAAGCGAAACTACGTGGCCAACCATCTCACGGCATGCTTTGTTCATTCACGGAACTAGGCATCGACGTTGAGTCAGACGGCATCATGGAGCTAGCAGAAGACGCAGTAATCGGTACCGATTTCCGTGAATTCCTAGGTCTAGACGACGTAACTGTAGACGTTGACCTAACAGCAAACCGCGCTGACTGTTTCAGCATTCGTGGCCTAGCTCGTGAAGTCGGCGTACTTAACCGCGCTGACGTGACTGAGCCATCAGTAGAAGCAGTAGCGACTTCAATCGAAGACAAAGTGTCTATCGAAGTGAAAGCACCTACTGCATGTCCACGTTACCTAGGTCGTGTGGTTAAGAACGTAAACGTTCAAGCTGAAACGCCACTATGGATGCAAGAGAAATTGCGTCGCTGTGGTATCCGCTCTATCGATCCTGTAGTAGACATCACTAACTATGTTCTTCTAGAGCAAGGCCAACCAATGCACGCGTTCGATCTAGCGAAGATCGAAGGTGGCATCGTAGTTCGTATGGCTGAGCAAGGTGAGAAGCTAACACTTCTTGATGGCAGCGAAGCAGAACTAAACGCAGATACACTAGTAGTAGCAGACAACAACAAAGCACTTGCAATCGCAGGTATCTTTGGTGGTGAAGAGTCTGGTGTAACAACTGAGACTAAAGACGTTCTACTTGAGTGTGCATTCTTCGCGCCTGACCACATCCGTGGTCGTGCACGTAGCTACGGTCTGCACACTGATTCTTCAATGCGTTTCGAGCGTGGTGTGGATTACGCACTACAAGCGAGCGCAATGGAGCGCGCAACTCAGCTTCTAGTTGAAATTTGTGGTGGTGAAGTTGCACCTGTTGTTGCTGTAGAATCTGAAGCAGACCTACCTAAGCCAAACAAAGTTGCACTACGTCGCACGAAACTAGACAACCTACTAGGTCACCACATCGCTGATGCTGATGTAGTAGAAATCCTAGAGCGCCTAGGTTTGACTGTTGAAGCTTCAGAAGAAGGTTGGGCGGCAGTAGCGCCAACATGGCGTTTCGATATCGCTATCGAGCAAGATCTGATTGAAGAAGTTGGCCGTATCTACGGTTACGACAACATTCCTAACCAAAACCCAGCAGCAGCACTTAAGATGCACAACCACGTTGAAGCGGATCTTCCACTGAAACGCGTTCGTGATCTTCTTGTTGACCGTGGTTACCACGAAGCAATCACATACAGCTTCGTTGAGCCTGAGCAGCAAAAGCTAGTTGTACCTGGTGTTGAGCCTCTAGTACTTCCAAACCCAATTTCTGCAGACATGTCAGCAATGCGTCTTGGTCTTATCCAAGGTCTGCTGAACACGGTTGTTCACAACCAGAAGCGTCAACAGCCACGCGTTCGTCTATTCGAATACGGCCTACGTTTCATCCCATGTGAATCTGCAGAAAACGGCATGCGCCAAGAGCCTATGCTTGCAGGTGTTATTGCTGGTACTCGCGGTGAAGAGCACTGGGATATCGAAACTAACACTGTTGATTTCTTCGACCTTAAAGGCGACCTAGAAGCAATTCTAGAACTGTCTGCTAACGAAAAAGCGTACTCTTTCGCTGCACTGTCACCTGAAAGCAAAAAAGCTAACCCAGCTCTTCACCCAGGTCAATCTGCGGCAATCATCGTAGATGGCAAAGAAGTGGGCGTGATCGGTACTGTTCACCCTGAGCTTGAGCGTAAGTTCGGTCTAAACGGTCGCACAATCGTATTCGAAATCGAATGGTCTGCAATCAACAGCAAAGTGATCCCAGAAGCGGTAGCGCTTTCTAAGTTCCCTTCAAACCGTCGTGATATCGCAGTAGTCGTGGACGAAGCTGTTGCATCTGGTGACATCGTTAACGCTTGTCTAGAGCAAGGTGGCGAGTTCCTTAAAGATGCGAAGCTGTTCGACGTTTACGTAGGTAAAGGCGTTGAAGAAGGTAAGAAGAGCCTAGCTATCGCTCTGACTCTACAGTCACTCGAGCGTACGCTTGAAGATGCAGACATCGCTGGTGCGGTTGATGCTATCGTTACTCACGTATCTGAGAAGTTTGGTGCAGCTCTACGCGACTAATTAACGCAGCGTAACAAACTTTTTAAGAGACTGAAAACCCTGCCAAATTGGCAGGGTTTTTTTATGCCTATTCCACTCATGCAACCATAGATTGTGAAACAAGATTACATAGAAAGATAGTGTCGAAAATCCGAACCTTCAGGTTTGCCTACCAACAGCAACGATGGACTCTCAAGGTTCACTTACGCCAACGACAGCGTGTAACTTAGGAGCAATGGCAACGTCAATACGCTAAAGAAGTTCCCAAACAACACCATGGATGCCACTGTCATCGGTTCGATATTCAGTCGCTCTGCAAATAGATAATTCATGACCGCTGGAGGTAGCATGGTGAACAGCACCATCATTTGTAGTTGCATGGTTGGTAAAGGAATAAACCAATAAATGATTGCAAACGCGATTGCGCCAGTCGTTAACGATTGAACGGTACACAAAACTCCAACTTTTAATCCATCCAGTCTTAGATGGCACATTTGTGAGCCAAGAGAAAGCAGCATTACCGGAACAGCGGCTTGCCCTAGTAGTGCTGTTGCTTCATACAACGGTGTCCACGCGCCAATACCTGATAAGTTCAAACATAATGCGAGTGACGCTGATAAGAAAATTGGCATCTTTATGATTTGTTTCAATGGATTACCGTTACTTAACAACATCACACCTACGCTGATATGTAAGCAAGTTGATACTACAAACAGCAGTACAGCAGAAGAAAGGGCAACTTCGCCAAATGTATAAGTGAACAACGGTATCGCAAGGTTCCCGCTATTTCGAAACATATGAGGTGGAGCCCAAGCTTTAAATGCTAGCCCAGTGATTTTACAAATCGGAATCATGAGTAACCCCGGAATTAAAACCGCAATGATGGCGGCTAAGAGCAGGGGACCTTGTTCAGAGTCGAGCGGCATGCTCACTAATGAGGAAAACACCAGAGCTGGCGTGAATACATCGATATTAATTCGATTTATAGGGCGAAAATCAGGTTTGATATAGCGCCCGACAAGATAGCCCACACCGACAAGAGCGAACACAGGAAAAAGAATATTAATGATCTGATTAATCATGGTCGCCTTAGTGTATATGAGGTAGATGTGCGCTTAGTTGGTTAATCAACTAAGTGGTAATCACAGTATCAAACCTTCATGCATTGCGTCATGGTGAAACAATGAGAACCGTGGATTAAATCAAGCTTTCTCAAAGCACATTAGCTATATGGAGTGGTCGTACCTTTGAACTAATTGTTACGTATCAAGTTACATACAAATCACTGAAATACCGACAAGTTTTATGTCATGTGTCTGTAAAATAGCCAATCTCTGATATTTTTATTAAATAGTGATTAATGTTGTTTTGTTATTGTTGTTTAGTCATATTGACTGGATATTTTTTGTAATTAAGCATTCACTAAACAAAAAATATTGAAATGTCGCTATTTAACAATAATTTATACATCGGCATTCCTTTTATTCGCAAAGAAAAAAGTTGGCGAAAATCATAAGCTTGTCATACACTTCCTGATGTAACCCCGATATGTTGTTGAATTGGTAGGGTAAAACTGCTCTGGCGCTACACTAGGTAGCATTGTTTAACATAGCTTTGAGGAAAGTTTTATGGCGCTCACAAAAGCCGAATTGGCAGAAAACCTGTTTGATAAATTAGGATTTAGTAAACGGGACGCCAAGGAAACGGTGGAAGTGTTCTTTGAAGAGATTCGTAAGGCACTGGAAAGTGGCGAACAGGTAAAACTGTCAGGTTTTGGTAACTTTGATCTTCGTGACAAGAATGAACGACCTGGTCGTAACCCGAAAACCGGTGAAGATATTCCAATTACTGCTCGACGTGTAGTGACGTTTCGCCCGGGCCAGAAGTTAAAAGCTCGTGTAGAAAATCTAAAAAAAGAACAGTAAAACCAATCAAATAGATCACGCTTAGTCGTGGTCTTTTGTTATGTATGAAATTTGATGTTTTCATACAAACGAAAACCACCGCATTGCGGTGGTTTTGTTGTTTCTCAGGCTGCGTTTTTGTTTATGCCGCTTCTAAATGCGTCGTTAAGTAAGGCTGCCATGCTTGTTGGTATAAGTTTTTCGCTTGGCTACGCATATTCTTAATGGAAGCCATTTCAATCTCGCTTAGATTTCGCTTTTCCATTGATGCTTGACGTTCAAGCTTTTGAATTTGCTCATACAGGTCGTGTTCAGGACCATTTTTTACATCCGCAATCGCTTTTAAGTGCAGCTGTACTTCTGCAATCAAATTCGTTTTTGGCAAACGGACTAACAAGTTCAGATCACGGTAGCCAGAAGGGCCAGGTTTCTTAAAGCGGTTTTTGACTTTAACGATAGTTGTTTCGCGCTCTAGCGTTTCGTAAATAGAGACCAAACTTGCCACATCTTCCGCCACAATAGTCGCACGAGCTAAGTCAGTAATGCGTTCTACTTGGCCATCCAGTTCATGTGTGATTTTTTCTTCGGCGCGATGTTTAGATTTTACGCCAGCGAAATATGGCTTAGCATCGTTGAGTAGAGCGGTACTTTTACAAATGGTTTCAAGCTCGAATTGGGCTTGATGCGCTTTGCTGTAAAGAATATCGAAATCTGAATAAGGCTGGGTTGGACGAGAATCGATGGATTGGATTCCATACAAGCCGCTAAGGCTGTGTTTAAATAGTTTAGAACAAACCTCGTTTTGACTAGGGGAACGATTTTGTTCATTACTTGGGGCATTAGGAAGTGCGGCGAATGCTGGCGCACGGCTTAGTACCAAAAGCATCAATGCTGTAGTACGTAGAAATAAGCTCATTCACTCTCCTTAACTTGCTTGCACTTAGAAAATGGGAACGTAAAAGTCGCTAAGACTGGGCAAATTAGGTACTAACTTATTTATGGGGACTTTCCGAAAGATCCCAAGGCTAAAAATTAACCTTTTGGAGGAATCGTGCGTTAGATCACCATTTCTCTTTTCTTTATTCTGCTTAGAGAATAAAGAGTTTGTTCTCCAAGGAACGATGACATCCTATCATCGCCGTATTAACCAAAGATGAACGGCATAGACAAATTTAAAAAAATCATTAGTCTTACCCCACAAAACGAAAATCAGCCAACAAGTAGAAAGTAAGAATGAGAGATCAAGAATTTTGGCACAGTAAGTGGGCCAGTAATCAAATCGGTTTTCATTTGGAAGATGTGAACCCTCTATTGCCAGCGTGCTGGCACCATGCGAATCCGAAACGTGAAGACAAAGTCTTGGTTCCTTTGTGTGGTAAGTCTGAAGATCTCGTTTGGTTAGCAACGAAACATGATTCTGTGGAAGGGGTTGAGCTGAGCCAAATAGCGGTGCGTTCTTTCTTTGCTGAACACTTTTATACACCAACTGTGACCCCAATTAGTGGTATGCATGAGTTGTATCAGTTTGATGAACTGTCGATTTATACTGGTGATTTCTTTACGGCTCCGGTTTCTCAAGCCGATATCGTTTATGATCGCGCTGCGTTGGTGGCTTTGCCGCAAGATATGCGAGAAGAGTACGTAGCGCGCTTGAAGCTGCTTTTGAATCCGGGCGGTCGTATTTTGCTTGTGACATTGAACTATCCGCAAGAGGAAATGGCTGGTCCTCCATTTAGTGTGCCATTGGAAGAAATTCAACAGTTGTTTGCAGGCTACAAGGTAACATGCTTAAACGTCGATCAAGCTGATGAACATCATCCAAAGATCGCGAAGAAGGGTTTAAGCCGCTTCTCTGAAGAAGTGTACTTAATTGAAGCTCAGTAAGACGATTTCCGTACTAGTGAGTTTATGAATAGAACTCGCAAATAAAAGAAAAGCGCAGCGATATAAAGCTGCGCTTTTTTTGATTGTTGAGAACTCAAAGATTAGTAAACGATTTTTACTTTCTTTGCGTTTTCGACCGCGTCTTGAACAGACTCTTCAATAGTTTTACGGCGAGTTAACACGACACCCAAACGACGACGACCATCGATTTCTGGTTTGCCAAATAAGCGCACTTGAGTTTGAGGTTGCGCTAAAGCCTTCGCAAGGTTGTCGAAACGAATGTCCGTTGATGTGCCTTGACCTAGGATCACCGCTGATGCAGAAGGGCCATACTGAACGATTTTGTTAATCGGCATTCCAGTAAATGCGCGAACATGAAGAGCAAACTCGGACATCTCTTGAGAGATCATCGTAACCATGCCAGTGTCATGCGGACGAGGAGACACTTCATTGAAAATAACCTTGTCACCTTTAACAAAGAGCTCTACGCCGAAAATACCGTACCCACCTAAAGCGTTTACGACTTTCTCTGCCGTGTACTCTGCTGCTTTGATTGCATTTTCCGACATTGCTTGTGGCTGCCATGATTCACGGTAATCACCATCTTCTTGACGGTGGCCAATTGGCGCACAGAAGTGAACACCGTCCACTGCTCTAATGGTCAACAAAGTAATCTCGTAATCAAAATCGATAAAGCCTTCAACGATGACTCGACCTGCGCCAGTTCGGCCGCCTTCTTGTGCGTAGTCCCATGCTTTTTCAATATCGTCTTCCGTTTTGATGACACTCTGTCCCTTGCCAGATGAACTCATGACAGGTTTGACCACACATGGGATACCTACGTGCTCTACTGCGGCTTTAAAGTCATCGTAGTTGTCTGCAAATCGGTAAGGGGAGGTGGATAGGTCTAGTTCTTCTGCGGCTAAGCGACGAATACCTTCACGGTTCATTGTGAGCTTGGTCGCTTTCGCAGTTGGCACAACATTCAGGCCTTTCTCTTCAAGGTCGACAAGTTTATCGGTCGCGATAGCTTCTATTTCTGGAACAACGTAAGCTGGCTGCTCTTTGTTTATGATCTCTTCTAGAGCTTTACCATCCAACATATCAAGCACGTAGCTACGATGAGAGACTTGCATCGCAGGTGCGTCTGCATAACGGTCACAAGCAATCACTTCTAGACCTAGTCGTTGGCATTCAATTGCCACTTCTTTACCAAGCTCACCAGAGCCTAATAGTAATACACGGGTAGCATTTGCGCTGGTTGCAGTACCGAACATAGTGTTCCCTTACAAAATAAAGTGATGAGACAGAAATTGCAGGGGATCATACTGATTTTTCATTGTGAAGCAAACGTTTGCTTGTGGTTTTTTGTCAATAAAAAAGCTCTACATGTTGTAGAGCTTTTAATGACATATTAGTGAATTTTATACGTTAACAAAACTGACTGGAATATCTGGGTTTAGCGCTTCTAACGTAGACTGTGTGTCTGCTAGGTGACTGATTTTACCCTCAGAGTTTTCCACTAGAGCGGCAGCCTTAATGCTGTCGAAGGTTTCGCCTGCCAACAACACTTGAATCAGTGCTACTTGTAGCGGTGGAAGGCTTGGGTTAAATGCGGCGTTTTCTGCATAAGCACCTTTAAACACACGACCGTTCGCGAGCTCTAATGCTAAACCACTGAGGTTACTGGTGTACGGCGCATGGCTCATGTTCATCGCTTCGACGGCTTGTTGAATCAATGCGTCTTCATCATCACACACAAATTGGTGTTTTACTTCGGCCATCAAACCAGATTCAATACCAAGGTCTGCTGGACCAAAAGCTTCTGGTAAGTATTCATGTAATGACTTTTCGTCGCGCTCAGGTAGCTGAACTTTCAACTCTTTAGCAGTCGACAGTTCGTTCATGAACTGGCGGCAGTGACCACAAGGGCTAAAGTTGATGGTGATGTCTTTGACACCATGTTCGCCTTTCATCCAAGCGTGGCTAATTGCAGATTGTTCTGCGTGAACAGTTTGGCCTAACTGAACACCAAAGAACTCCATGTTTGCACCAAAGTACAGACGGCCAGACAAGCCGCGAACAATTGCACCAACATAGAACTCAGAAATAGGAGCGTAAGAATATGCAGCGGCAAAAGGAAGTAGAGCAACACGCAGCTCTTTATCTGATAGGCTGGTAGCTGAAAGCAATTGCTCAAACTGCTGCGCTGAAAGAGTAGCATCAAAATCGTCGGCGAGGACGATAGGAGCAAGTTGTTTTGAAAGTGCTTCAGGAGCGCTTGCTAGCGCCTGTTCAATGCGACTTTTCATGTTGAATCCTTGTTATTGCATGGACAGTTATTCTATGCAAAGGAGAGAAATGTTCCGTGCTTTGGATCACGTTAAATAATGCAATTGATATTTCTGTTACATAATTAGAGTGAGCTCACACATGTATTCGATTGCAATCGTGTTGAGCGTTAACTTCGTCTCATAAATAACTATATCAATGGATATTCATATACCCAAGTAATGAAAATATGCTAGCAGCGAAAGATAGTGTTTAGTATGAATCTTGTTAGAGCACGTTAGATGGGAAGTGTGCTTTGTAGCGAAAAGCGTTTTCAACGGCGCACTACGATGAGAAAAGGAAAGTGACGGCCTGTCGGAAGGAGGACAGACCGTCACAATGACTTATTGATATAGCCAGACTGCTAAACCAAAAAAGCTCGGAGCGAGAATGGAGGTGATGATGCCGCATAGCACCAACGCTAACGATGAAAATGCAGCGTCGCCAGGTTGTTTCTCTGCGCAAGTCGCAGTACCAAGCGCGTGCGATACTGTGCCCATCGTCAAACCACGAGCAATTGGATGCTTAATGCCGATTAGGTTGTAGATTGGGTACGCCAAAATAGCGCCAAGAAGACCTACGATCAGTACTAAGATTGCAGCGACTGCCGCTTCGCCACCAAGGTGGCTTGAGATTTCCATTGCAATCGGAGTGGTCACTGACTTACCTACTAGGCTCGCGATTAAACTGATGTCAGCTTTAAATGCAACGGCGATGAGGGTTGTGGTTGCCATTGACATAATACTACCGAGCGTACAAGCAAACGTTATGATTCGCCAGTTGGCTTTGATTTGAGGGAGTTGCTCGTACAAAGGGTAAGCCAACGCTACAACAGCTGGTTGTAGTAAAAAGCTGATGCCTTCGTTGTCGGCGTAGTATGTCTCAAACGGTACATTGAGGTACGTTAATAAAGGAATCAGTACTGCAATACTTATCAACAAAGGGTTTGCAAGTGGGCTGTTGATCTTAATTGCGATTTGGCGAGCAATCAGGAAAACGACAATAGTGACAATTAACCACATATTAATGTTTCTCCTTTAGCAAGTAGTCCAGTAGCCAAGCAAGGCTGACCAAGACAATGAGTGAACCACCGACTGCACTAGCTATGATTGGCAATGCATTCGCAAGTAGCATATCGAAGTGCTGCATGAGTCCCACACTGATTGGGACAAATAGTAAGATCATGTAGCGAATGAATAGCGTTGCGCCCGGTTTGACCCAATCCACTTTGACAAGGCCAAGTGTCATGGAGAAAAACAGTACAAGCATACCGATGACACTTCCGGGAACAGAAACGCCAGTGAATTTTTGAATAGTAATTCCGATTCCAAGTGCTCCCATGATGAGGAAGAGGGAGATGAGCAGTTGGATCAGTTGTAAGAATCGATCTTTTATCATTTTGACAGCATATAAACGACAAGCACACCATAAGGTGCGCTTGGATAAGTAGAAATTAGGAGGCTAGGCTCTCTACATAACGGTAAACGGATTTTAATATTGCAATCTTCTTTTCGTCACTTTCATGTTCGTGAACTAAGTTTTCTAAATTCAGCATATACTCTTCGATTTGGCTTTCAAATACCTCTCGGCAATGAAGTGCCCAGCGTCGTTGCTCTTGCTCATCGAGAGTGCTTGGGAAGTTACGAGCACGGTATCTGAATAGCAGCGGTTTGATGCGTTTATCGTCAAACTCGATATCTAAGGCAGCAAGATTGTTTGGATCGGTTTCGCGGATAATATCCATCGCTGCACGGTCAGCTGGAGAGAAGAACCCATCGTAAAGTTGAGTGTCCACATCATCGCTTTTTTCAAATTGACGTTCGATAGAGAACAAGCCGATTAGTTTTTCTCGAATCTCAGGGTGCTGGCGAAGTAGTGCCAAATTATCGAGACACTTCTGACGATCAATACCGATGTTTTCTGCGTTTTCCGCCGTCAACGTTTTCGCTGGTGCTAAAATAGGGCACTTATTGAGGTGAACCAGTTTCACCGGTACGGGTAGTAGGTCGCCGAGGTCTTCACGCTTGGTGTAGAGACGTTCGTGCAACTCTTCGGTTGAAAGTTCAAGAATTGGCTGCGGATCTTTGGCTAAATCAATCGTAATAACCGCGTTGTTATTCGTTGGATGCCACGCGACAGGCACAATCCAGCTGGTGTATTGGCATTCGCGACCTAACATGCCTGAGACATGCATCAGCGGTGTCATGTTTACAATATCAACCAGTTCATTCAGCTTACGTTTGTGGCGCATAGAGAAGAAGTAATCGAACAGTTTTGGCTGTGCGGCTTTGACTTTCTTTGCCATCTCAATCGTTGCGACAACGTCAGCCATCGCGTCGTGCGCATTACTGTGCTCAATGCCATTTTTAACCGATAAATGTTCTAACTTGAAACTGGTGAAGCCGTCTTCATTCTCGGGCCATTCTACGCCTTCAGGACGCAACGCATGGCATGCACGCAATACATCGAGCAAGTCCCAACGCGAGTTGCCGTTTTGCCAGCTCCACGCGTATGGATCGATAAAGTTGCGGTAACAGGTGTAACGCGTCACTTCGTCATCAAAACGAATGCTGTTGTAGCCTAGGCTGGTGGTTTTGGGTTTCGATAACTCGGCGTGAATCTTAGCAATAAACTCAGGCTCAGATAGGCCTTCTTGCATCGCCTTTTGCGGCGTAATACCCGTAATTAATGCAGCTTCCGGAGAAGGTAGATAATCAGCAGGAAGCTGGCAGTACATCACCAGAGGTTCGCCGATGATATTGAAGTTTTCATCTGTGCGAACACCAGCAAATTGGCTTGGACGATCTTTCGCGGGATTTGTACCCCAAGTCTCGTAGTCAAAGAAGAAAAAAGTGGGCTGATTATCTTGGTGCATTCTGCTTACCGTTTACGGAACCGATAAGAGTATTAGACCATTCAACGCCTTGACTAGCAACGAAAGATGCAAGGTGAAGTTGTGAAAATGAAAAAGCCGATGGCGAACCATCGGCTTGAAGTTTTGCATTTGTCTGCTTAGGCAGCAAATAAGGGTTAGGCTTTCGTTTCTTCAAGAGCCGTTTCAGCTTCTGAGGACTTCAACACTCGGCTTGCAATGGTGCCTGCCGTCATTGAGCCAGAAACGTTCAGCGCAGTACGAGCCATATCAATCAGAGGTTCAATTGAGATCAAAAGTGCAGCGATCGTTACAGGCAAGCCCATTGCTGGAAGAACAATCAATGCCGCAAATGTTGCACCGCCACCAACGCCCGCAATACCAAACGAGCTGATAGTAATGATCGCAATCAGAGAAAGAATGAAGTTTACGTCTAGTGGGTTAATACCCATTGTTGGGGCTACCATCACAGCTAGCATCGCAGGGTAGATACCCGCACAACCATTCTGACCAATTGTTGCACCGAAAGAAGCAGATAGGTTCGCGATCGCTGGTGGCACATTGAGCTTGGTCACTTGCGCCTCAATATTCAATGGGATGGTTGCCGCCGAACTGCGAGATGTGAACGCAAACGTCAATACAGGCCAAATTTTCTTGAAGTATTCAACAGGGCTAACGCCAACGAATGAAACCAAAATGCCGTGCACAACAAACATCAAACCAATAGCGACGTATGACGCGACGATAAAACCAAGTAGGTTTAGGATGTCGGATGCATTTGAGGTTGCAACCACTTTCGCCATCAATGCAGCAATACCGTAAGGTGTAAGCGCCATGATCATTTTTACTAAGCGCATAACGATAGATTGAGCCGCTTCAACAAACGTGCGAATTGGTGATTCCAATTCCTCTTTTTCTATCATTACTTTGCGAGCTGCAATACCAGTTAGTACACCAAAAATGACAACAGCAATGATTGAGGTTGAGCGTGCTCCCGTTAAGTCTGCAAATGGGTTTGTCGGAATAAAGCTTACTAGCATTTGTGGAATGGTTAGATCGCTTACTGTACCCGCTCGGCTTTCAAGAACCGCAATTCGAGCCGTTTCACGAGCGCCTTCAGTTAGCCCTTCCGCTGACAGACCAAACGCAGAAGTAACAAGAATACCGATCAAAGCCGAAATTGCTGTGGTGACTAGCAACACAGAAATCGTCAGACCAGAGATTTTGCCAAGTGAGCCACCTTTCTCCAGTTTTACTACCGCAGAAATCATCGAAACCAACACAAGTGGCATGATCACCATTTTTAGCAAGCCGACATAGCCGCTACCAACAATACCAACCCATTCTAGTGTTTTCGAAATGACGTCGCTGCCTTCACCGTGAATAAGCTGAAGAGCCAAGCCAAAAAGAGAGCCAGTAACAAGACCAATTAAAACGAGACGAGAAAGGGTGTTCTGTTTTTGTTGCTGGGTAAAAAGAAAGAATAATATGCCTATAAACACGGCAAGAGAGGCTATCACTGCAAAATCCATAATCTGACCTTATCAATCTGGCGTGAAACGCCGACTGTTTTTTATACGGGGTTATATACTGATGCCGTAAGATAACGCTCAGGATATAACTTTAAAAATGACAAACAGGTATTAGATAGATCTAAAATGAATATAAAAATGAGAGATAAATCTCGTGAACTTACTGTTTAGCGTGATTTTTAAGCAAAATGACTAGTCATAATGATGCAGTAGGTCGAGCATTTCTTTTCTTTGTAGATAAACAACCGAATTTTCCTGATAACTGTAAACTTGATAAATCATCGCTTTGGCCACTTCTTCGGCTTTAATCGGCAGAAAGTTAGACAATTTCCCTATCATAAGTGGGCGAATGACTTTGAATAAAGCTTGAACAAGCTTTTCATCACTTCGCGGGTGATCGCGTTCACCAACTAAAGGGCCTGGACGCACAAACACCACTTCATCAAATCCCATTTTTTCAATGTTCTGCTCCATTTGTCCTTTGCAAGCAAGATAGTGAGAAGGAGAGGAACGGTTGGCACCTAAACTAGACACCACCGCAAGGCGTTTTACGCCGACCATTTTCATTTGCTGTGCGACCGAAGTGACCAGTTCGACATCGACTTTACGTAGGTTTTCTTTACTGCCTGCTTGCTTGAGAGTCGTGCCCAAACAAATGAAACCTATATCGGGCGTTGTTTGATTTTCATTCCATTGATGAATAGTGAGCTCTGCATCAATGATTGGAATGATCTTGTTTGTTGGGTCATAAATGTCTTTAAGTGGGCGTCTGGAGAGGGAGTACAAATGAGAAATACCTGACTGAGCAATGAGGTTTTCGACCACTTTGCTGCCGACTAACCCAGTTGCGCCAGCGATGATTACGCAAGTGTTAACATCGTTTGTCATTGTATGCTTCCTCTTTAGAGAACAAGTGCTTAGGCATTAGTAGCTTATGCCAACACGCTGAAAGAGCAAGAATAAGCCGCAACTAACCATCAAATTTGTGCAGTGGCGAGCTCGATATCGCATGTTAAAAAAAGACCCGTTATTTACGGGTCTTAGGCTCAGGAGAGTGATAAGGGAATTGAGCGCCGGGTTTTGCGCTGCGGTTTGGGCTTGCTTCTCTTAGCAGGGCGACGACTTTGATTGGCAAACATAATTCTCTCTCCATTTTATTGGGACAAGTTAATTCAAGCATTTGTTGTGCCAATCGTTGAATTTATTAGGTGTTAGACATGTTATAAATGCTTGTTTTTAGTCACTTTGGTTTGTTTTTTTGGTTATAGATTTCAATGGTTTGCTTGGTTGTATGGGCTTGGTTTTTTGTGCCGGATATCCAGGTGATATGTATTCGTATCACTTTTCTATTTATGTAAAAACAGCCACCTAGAATCATATTCTTGTCAATATGACAGTCAGAATGCTAAAAACATCAGCAAAAAGAGAAAATCAGATGAAATAGAATGAAAGAGGCGTACACTTATTCTCTCATTCGTCGTCAGCCTTTTATCTTGTCTCGTCGTAATGCATACGCAACTGTAGACAACGTTTCTATCGAACGAACACCAATTACTTGAAGGAATACCAAACATGGATTGCTCTTTTTCCGCAGATATTCAAACGCGCATTGATAACAAAACCAAACCCTTAGGTGCTCTAGGGTTGCTAGAAAAAGTCGCATTGCAGTTAGCGTTGATTCAAAGCCAAGATCAAGCACAAGCCGTTGAAGAGATTGTTATTCGCAAGCCAACGATGTTGGTGTTTGCTGGCGACCATGGTGTTGCGAAAGAAGGCATTAGCATCGCACCGAGTGAAGTTACCCAGCAAATGGTTGCAAACTTCCTTGCTGGAGGTGCGGCAATTAACTGCTTTTGCGATGTAAACCAAATCGAATTCAAAGTGATTGACTGCGGTATGCTTGCGCCAATCGAAGTCATGGTTCCTGAGTTTAAATCTCATCCGAATTTAATTGAGCAGCGTTTAGGAAATGGCACTGCCAATTTTTCAAAGCAAGCGGCGATGTCTTCTGAACAAGTAGCGCTTGGTTTGGAATATGGTGCAAGAGTGGCGCAAAGCACCATCTATTCAGGATCTAACTTACTGATGTTTGGCGAGATGGGCATTGGAAATACCAGCTCGGCTTCCGCATTATTGGCGGCACTCAGCCCGCTTGAGGTAAACCACTGTGTTGGTCTTGGTACGGGCATCAACTCAGAGCAGTTGAGCCGAAAGTTAAAGTTGGTTGCTCAAGGGGTAAGTCGTTGTCGAGGTCTAGACGCCAAAGCTGTATTATCGCAAGTTGGTGGATTTGAAATCGTACAGATGGTTGGGGCGTTCCTTGAGGCGAAGCGTTTGAAAACGCCAGTGCTTGTCGATGGTTTTATTGTCTCTGTCGCGGCGTATGTTGCCACGTTACTAGATGAAGAAACACGTGACTACATGCTGTTTGCACATCGTTCAGAAGAAAACGGACACAAGTTTGTGTTGGAGTCATTAAAAGCCGAACCTTTGCTGGATTTAGGGCTCCGCCTCGGTGAAGGAACAGGTGCTGCGTTGGCAATGCCGCTATTGAAGGCCGCTGCGCAGTTCTATAATAAAATGGCCAGTTTTGAGAGTGCAGGAGTAACGGTTTAGTGTCTGAGTCAAAAAGTTCAAGACAAGCAACGCTACGCTATCAAATGGAGCTATTCCTCTTGGCTGTGAGCTTTTTTAGCCGCTTGCCTGTACCGAGTGACTTACCTTACAGCGAAGAGCGTATGAATCAAGCCGGGCGATATTTTGCCTTGGTTGGTGTGATTCTTGGTGTGCTTTGCGCGCTTGTGTTCTACTTCACTCAACTTATTTTCCCTGATTCTGTTGCTATTGTATTAACCATGGCGTTCAGCCTGTTGCTCACCGGTGCTTTTCACGAAGATGGTTTGACTGATATGGCGGATGGCATTGGCGGCGGTATGACGGTTGAACGTCGTCTTTCTATCATGAAGGACAGCCGCATCGGGACTTATGGCGCCGCAACATTAGTGATGGCGTTGTTGGCTAAGTTTGTCCTTTGGAGCGAGTTGGTGCATTTGCCTGATTTTTGGCTCGTTATTGTTGTGGCCTACACCACGAGTCGTGCCCTCGCTGCAACGCTAATTTACGACATGCCTTATGTGAGTGACAGTGACACCTCGAAAAGCAAGCCGCTTGCGAGCAAACAGTCCTCGTCTGAAGTTGCCATTTTGCTGTTTACTGCGGGCGTGGCTTCGCTCTTTCTCGGGGTAATACAGGCATCATTTATCGTCATCGTTTTGTTTGCATTTCGATTTGCATTCAAACGTTGGCTGACTAAGCGCATTGGCGGTTTTACTGGCGATTGCTTAGGTGCAGCGCAGCAGCTTTCTGAACTCTTGGTTTACCTTACTCTAATCGCGTTTTATCAAAATATATGAAGCAGTTAATTCTCGGTGGTGCTCGTTCAGGAAAATCGAAACTTGCTGAACAAACCGCAAGACAGTTATCCGAAAAGCAGAACAAGTCATTACATTATGTCGCTACTGCGTTGCCATTTGATGATGAGATGCGAGAGCGGATTAAGCATCATCAAGCTCAACGTGGGGAAGGGTGGCATGAACACGAATGCCACCTTCGACTTCCTGATTTACTTGCTCATTTTGATGCTAATGACGTTGTATTGGTTGATTGCTTAACGTTGTGGCTGAACAACTGGATTTTTGAGCTAGGTGAAACCTGCAGTAACGAGTTATTAGAACAAGAGATAGAAAAGCTCACTCAAGCGGTTGAAAATTCTCGCGCGACACTGATTTTTGTCTCTAACGAGGTGGGAATGGGCATCGTGCCGCTGGGTGCTGTGAGCCGCTATTTTGTTGATAATGCAGGGCGCATGAATCAACAACTTGCTCAAGTATGCTCTCGAGTAACGTTTGTTGCGGCAGGGCTGCCATTGGTTCTTAAAGAATAGGATACGAAGGTAATGAAAACGCTCAATATCTATCTTATGCGTCATGGAAAAGTAGACGCCGCGCCTGGCTTACATGGTCAGACTGATCTCAAAGTGAAAGAGGCCGAGCAGCAGCGAATCGCCATGGCTTGGAAAACCAAAGGATACGACGTAGCGGGGATAATATCGTCGCCGCTTTCTCGTTGTCACGATTTGGCGCAAATATTAGCTGAGCAACAATTGTTGCCAATGACCACCGAAGACGATCTGCAAGAAATGGACTTTGGTGACTTCGACGGCATGCCATTTGATTTGCTTACTGAACATTGGAAAAAACTCGATGCCTTTTGGCAATCACCCGCTCACCATTCGTTGCCTAATGCCGAGAGCTTAAGCACATTTTCTCAGCGCGTTAGTCGCGCTTGGTCTCAAATCATTAACGATATCAATGACAACTTGTTAATTGTCACGCATGGTGGCGTAATTCGAATAATTCTCGCTCATGTTTTGGGCGTGGATTGGCGCAATCCTCAATGGTATTCGACATTGGCGATAGGAAATGCCTCAGTCACTCATATAACAATTACTATTGATGACCAAATTTACGCCTCAGTTCGTTCAATAGGCGTGCCTCTTGTAGAAGATTAAAATCAGGCGCTGTTGGCCTTCAACGTGAAACAAATCAAGGAAGAAAAGCAGCCCTAGTCATGGAAGAAATCGGCTTCCTAAATCCTATCTTGTTAGGAGGAAGAGGAAAGACCGATTCGATTACATCAAAAGGAACTCTAAAAAATGACCACTCCTAGTTGGGACTTATCCATCGTTTACAACGACCTTGCCGACCCTCGAATTCAAGACGATATCGCACTTGTTGAGCAATGTATTGACCTGCTGAATAAGCAATCGCAAGATTGTGAAAATGTTGAAGTGATGCAAAATGCCATTCTGACTAACGAAGCAGCAAGTCGCTTGGCGGGCACGGTCTACAACTTCGCAAATTGCTACTCATCAGTGAACGCTACTAACGCCGAAGCGAAAGCGCTTTCTGGTCGTATGATGCGTATTTTCTCTGAATTGTCTCAAGCGTTTAGTGCTTTCGAACTTACCTTAACGCATGCAGATGATGAGTTCATTGCTCGCGTTCTCGATCACGAAAATCCAGACATCAGCGGTCAAGCTTTCTCTATTATGGAGTCGAGAAAACTGGCAGATACACGCTTGAGTATGGAAGAAGAGAAGCTTTTAGCTGCGATGAGTGTCGATGGCAAATCTGCGTGGGGCAATTTGTACGACAACTTGACGGGCTCGTTAAAGGTTACGTTAGACCATGCTGATGGCACTACTGAAGAGCTCGGTTTCTCCCAAGCTGCAAGTATCCTTTACGGTTCAGAGTTTGACCGCCAAGAAGCGGCATGGCGTGGCGTCCAAAAAGCAATGGAAACGCACCAAGAGTCTTTCGCCGCGATTTTAAATGCACTTGCAGGCTGGCGTTTAACTGAAAACAAAAAGCGCTCGACTAAGCGAGAGGTACACTTTTTAGAACCAAGTTTGTACGGTAGCCGCATTCAATCTGAAACCTTGGCTGCCATGATGAAAGTGGCGAAGGACAGTCGTGATATTGGCCAAAAAGCCGGTAAACTGATGGCGCAAGTGCACGGTTTGGATGAGATGAAGCCGTGGAACCACCTTGCTGCAATGCCTGCATTAAGTGGTGATGCTAAAGTCTACGATTTCAATGAAGCAATCGATGTGATTTGCGAAGCGTTTGAAACCGTCAACCCAGAGATGTCTGAGTTTGTGCGTTTAATGGTTCAAAACGGTTGGATTGATGCCGCGCCAAATGCCAATAAACGTTTGGGGGCGTACTGCACTAAACTACCAGCTACGCGCACACCGTTGGTATTCATGACGTGGAGTGGTAGCCGTTCTGATTTGATGACATTGGCTCACGAACTTGGTCATGCCTTCCATAACTGGGTTATTCGAGATCTGCCGCTTTGCCAAACTTACTACCCAATGACACTTGCAGAAACCGCTTCTATTTTTGCAGAGAATATCGTACGCGATCATTTGATCTCGAAAGCAGAAAGTGTGGACGACAAACTCGAAATGCTGTGGGAAGAGTTGTCTTCTGCGCTGGCGTTAATGATCAATATTCCTGTTCGATACGAGTTTGAAAAAGCATTCTACGAACGTCGTCAGGAGGGAGAATTAACCGCTCAGGATTTCTGTAATCTGATGTCAGAAACGTGGGAAGATTGGTACGGAGACGTGATGAGTGAAGCTGACCCCTATTTTTGGGCAAGCAAGCTGCACTTCTCGATTGCCGATGTGAGTTTCTATAACTATCCGTATCTATTCGGCTTCTTGTTCAGTAAAGGCATTTATGCGCAACGTGAAGCTAAAGGTGAAAACTTCTACATTGATTACGTTAATTTACTGCGTGATACTGGCAACATGATGGCAGAAGAGGTGGTTGACAAACATCTATCGATGGACTTAACCAAACCAGACTTCTGGCAACAAAGCGTGGAGCTCGTGCGCGACAAAGTCGATGAGTTTGAACTCCTACTTGCGCAGCGTAGCCAATAAAACGTTGAGTTCTGTTGCCCCTAGTTGATGAATCTTGCTCGGATAGGGCTTCAGTTCGAACTATTTGGTGGTACTGGCGGTTTCTTTGGTTCGCATAGCCGCTTGCTCATAGAAGCAGTGACAAAGCAAATGACCATGTGTTGTATAAAGAACCCGCACACCGCCGAAAAAATCGGCTCAAAAGGTTAACAGACACTCAAACTTGATCAAATCATAATGATCTTACAGAAGGCTGTGGTAAAGTTCACAGCCCTAACACTTTGTAATTGTTTAAAAAATAAACGCCTCAATGCTTGATTTGAGTGCATGGCGCAAATGGGTATCGGATTTTTGATAAATTTAGCGGTTTCTACTCATAAGTGAGATCGCAGCAACAAAAATCCTTTGTACAATTTATTAACATACCCGCCGTGCTATTAAGGAGTAACGCATGACGAAGTCTCTCTTTCGCCAATCGTTTTTAACTGACACGTTAGATGTTCATATTGATGTAGCGCCAGCGGAGCAGGTGCTATCAAACGGCGTACAACTCAAACTCTATCAGCGTGGTGTGCTAGAAGTCATTCCTGAAAACCCGACTCAGGAAACGAAGAACATCATCATCTCTTGTGGTATTCACGGGGATGAAACCGCACCGATGGAGCTGGTGGATTCGATCATCAAAGACATCGAATCTGGATTCCAGAAAGTCGATGCACGTTGCCTATTCATTATTGCTCACCCTGAGTCAACTCTGGCGCATACACGATTCCTAGAAGAAAACCTCAATCGTCTATTCGATGAAAAAGAGCACGAACCAACGAAAGAACTGGCGATTGCTGATACGCTGAAACTGTTGGTGCGAGATTTCTATCAAGATACAGAACCAAAAACGCGTTGGCACCTGGATTTGCATTGTGCTATTCGTGGTTCGAAACATTACACGTTTGCGGTAAGCCCAAAAACGCGCCACCCAGTTCGCAGCAAAGCGTTGGTAGATTTTCTCGATAGTGCGCATATTGAAGCTGTGTTGTTATCCAATTCACCATCAAGTACGTTCAGTTGGTACAGTGCAGAGAATTACAGTGCACAAGCGCTAACGATGGAGCTTGGCCGCGTCGCTAGAATTGGTGAAAACGCTCTGGACAGATTAACGGCATTTGACTTGGCTCTGCGTAATTTGATTGCAGAAGCTCAGCCAGAGCACTTATCGAAACCGTGTATTAAATATCGCGTAAGTCGCACTATCGTCCGCTTGCATGATGATTTCGATTTCATGTTTGACGACAATGTGGAGAATTTTACTTCGTTTGTTCATGGTGAAGTCTTTGGTCATGATGGCGACAAGCCTCTGATGGCTAAAAATGACAACGAAGCGATTGTCTTCCCAAATCGTCATGTCGCTATTGGTCAACGTGCTGCGCTGATGGTTTGTGAAGTAAAAACACGTTTTGAAGAGGGTGAGTTGGTTTACGATTAATCCAACATTACTCTTAGAAGTTAATTGCAATCTACCGAGGCTTAACTGTAAGGTTAAGCCTCGTTTGTTTTTATCGGCCACTATGGATTTTCAACAACTTATCTTGAACAAGGAGCGACGCTGGCAGCGTAATCTCGTGATTATGTCAGTCGTACTCGTTTTACTCTCTACTATTCATTTGATGGTCGGGGAGGTTTTCCTTTCTCCTTTTCAATCCCTCTCTGTATTTGAGCAAAAGCTATTACTGGATTTGCGTCTGCCAAGATTGGTCGCAGCAGCAATGATAGGAGCTGCATTGGCCGTATCTGGTGCCACACTACAAGTTTTGTTGGGGAATGTGCTGGCAGAGCCGGGCGTGCTTGGCATTTCTGGGGGCGCAAGTTTGGCGATGGTTTTGGTGATGTTTGCATTGCCTGTGCTGCCAACGCCTATGATCTTTATGCTGGCGGCGATAGCTGGCTCGATGTTGTTCACGCTGATATTGGTTGGTATTGCTCGGGCGATGCATCTCACGACAGCGCGTTTACTGTTAGTCGGTGTCGCGTTGGGTATTTTATCCAGTGCCATCGTTACATGGGCTTTTTACTTCAGTGACGATTTAAGTCTACGCCAGCTAATGTACTGGCTTATGGGGAGCATTGGTGGCGCGAGTTGGTATCAGCACACGGTAACATTAGTCATGTTACCTGTTCTAGTTTGGCTATGTTGCCAAGGTAAACCACTCGATAAGTTAATGCTGGGAGAGATTCATGCCACTCAACTCGGTGTCGATGTCCATCAGATGCGCTGGAAGTTGATTTTAGCTATCTCAGTGTTGGTTGGTTGCTCCGTCGCATTAGGTGGCATCATTAGCTTTGTTGGTTTGGTGGTTCCGCATTTGCTGCGATTAGCGTTTGGCACAGAAAACCGTTACTTGTTGCCACTGTCGGCGATATCTGGCGCAGCTTTACTTGTTTTTGCGGATATTGGTGCGCGACTATTGCTGGATTCCGCAGAACTGCCTTTAGGTGTGATGACGACTTCTATCGGTGCGCCTATTTTCATTTGGATGTTGGTGAAGAGTCATGATGCGCGTTAAGCATATAGCGGTTGGAAGTCGTTTACTGCCACTTTCATTTGAATGCAAAGATGGCGAAGTCGTCCACGTTGTCGGACCAAACGGCTCTGGTAAGAGTACGTTACTCGCAGCGATTTCTGGCACATTAACTGGCAGGGATGGAGCGAGCGGTGAAGTTCATGTGGACGACAAAAACTTGCTAACGTTATCTCTGTCGGAACAAGCTCATGTTCGCGGTTACTTATGTCAGCAATCTAGACCTGCATTTAACGTCGATGTTTTTCAATATCTTGCGTTGTCGTTGCCAAGTGGCACTGCGATCACTGATGGTAAAGTTCGTGATGCCGTTAATATGGTGGTCGAGCTCGTCCAACTGCAAGATAAGTTGCACCGCAGTATTCAAACGCTATCAGGCGGCGAGTGGCAACGCGTACGCTTAGCGGGTGTATGCCTACAAGTGTGGAGAACGATAAATCCATACTCGCAGTTGTTGATTTTAGATGAGCCAGCCGCTCCGCTCGACATCGCTCAAGAAGGTTTGTTGTATCAGTTAATCAATGCTATCGCAGCGCAAGGTATTAGCGTGCTCGTGGCGAATCATGATTTGAATCGCACCCTTAAACATGCCGATAAAGTGTTATTGCTCAGTAATGGTGTGTTGCATGCGTCGGGCAGGGCGGATGAGGTGCTCTCCGAGACTGGTCTCGCTGAAGTGTTCAAAACTCAGGTCAGAAAAGTGATGATAGACGAGAGACCGTATTTGATCTTCGATTAGAGCCTAGGTTTGTGCTGATAAAATAAAAACGACCCGTATAAGGTCGTTTTTTGTTTCTTGAATACTTAACCAAGTATTTATTGAGTTAGTGGTTTTAAGTCCGCTGGACGGTAGTAAACCGACTTGAGCACTTTGCCTTTACGTACGGTTTTGCCTTCTGACACGAAGTCTTGTGCACATTTTGCGATGATGTATTCGCCTTTTTGTACAGCCATCAACTTGATACCTTGCTCTGCGTAGAAGGCTTCGGTCTCAGTATACTCTTGCTCGCTGCGGCATACTTTGCTCATGTTGCTTGAATGAACTTCGTCCCAGCAAGGAATAAAGTCGATTCCGCGGTTTACTGCAACGTTCAGTAAAAGATCAATAAGGTAGCTGATCGCTAGGTTATCTTCTACTTTGCTGTGACCAAGGTGAACTAGGCGACCCATTAGAACGTAAACGCTGTCTACAATCGCATCAGCTTGTTCAGTTTTACAATCTGCTTCTGCTAGCTCTGTTAGCTCTTCGATCGCCAAAGAGGTGTGTAGTGTGTCTGCTTGTGCATCTAGGCTTGCAGCGTCTGCGACTGGTAGGTCGAACGTACTACGGAACTCGGTGATGTCACGGTATAAGTGATCAAAAATCTCTTGGGTTAGCTTTGACAGTTGCATTCTAATGTCCATTGAATCGATTGAAGGGGCAATGATACCAAACCGCACTTTAATCCCCAAGAGATCAGAATCTAACTGATTAGAAATCGTCTCTTGAGGTTCTAAACTGTGGCTTAACGAAATAGATAAGGGAAGAGCTTTTTACGTTCTTCTTCTGAAAGAGCAGAAACTCGCGCGATGTTTGTGTCGGGAATAGATTCAGGGTCAGGGTAGTGCTTCAACACCTTTTCCATACTCTCTTCTCGAATAAGATGGAAGATTGGGTATGGTGATCGATTGGTTAAGTTCTCGTCATCTTCTGGCGCTGCACCACCGAAGCAATAGTCGGGATGGAAAGTCGCCACTTGGAATATTCCTTCCCAATCCTGTTGTTTTATAAGTCCTTCAACCCAATCGATGCAGAAGTTGTAGTCCCAGAAATCTTGCAGCATGTTAGGTACGACGACCAATGTTGTTTCCAGCTTTTCTGGTTCGGTGGTGCTGAGTTCAATAAGTTGCAGCAGAATATCCTCAAGCAGCGCTTCTTCTTGTGTTGCTTCGCTGACAAAAATCTTAATTTGTTTGTTACGCTGCGGCTTTGCAGCGAAAGGACACAAATTCAGACCAATCACGACATCATTAAGCCATTGTTCGACTTGTTGCGTGATCGCATTAATATCTGTATTCGGTGTTTCTTGTGTTGAGCTCGTTGGCATACGACTTTCTTGCTTTTATGAATTTGGCGCAAGCATAGCAGAGAAGTCGATTAACTTCTTCCCAAGCTTGCTACATCAGTGTTGCTGTCGGTATCTACGCTTTCACAAATGTGTTTTAAATAGGCAATGGCAGCAAACATCACGGCATACAAAACGCTTCCGCCAAGCAGTACGGTTGACCAACCGCCATGTTGCCAACAGTAGAGCAATAAAAAACCACCTAAACTTCCGCCAACATAGTAGTGCACCAAGTACAAAGCTGTTGCGGTTGCTTTTGCTTGTGTTGCGTTTTGGCCTACCCAGCCGTAAGCCAAAGTATGGGTAAAAAACGCGCCAAAACTAATCAGCAGAAGACCGATAAGCATAGCGGCGAGGCTCTCAAAAGCCGCAATCCACATGCCTGCCATGCTAACCACAGCGCCTATGAACATACCTAGAATAGAAGAGTAACGTTTGCTCCAATGCCCTGCGCATCGAGAAGAAAAAGTTCCTCCCAGATAACAGATGAATATCAACGATGCCAGACCGACCGGAACGTTGTGCGGCGCGCTAACCAAACGAAAGCCCATCACTGAGTAAAGATTGACGAACAACGCAAAGTTAAGCCCGCCGATGAGCATTGCAAACCAAACCCGCTGATTTCGGAAGTGGCCAATAATGGCACGATTTTGGTGTCTTAAGCTGCTGGATGACAGTGTGAAGTTGCGTTGTTTTGGCAACAAGTAGTGAACGCAGATTACGCCAATCAATGTTACAACCATCATGACTTCGATGGCGACATCGACACTAAAGTTATCCGCTAACAAACCGCCGCTAATACGTCCTGCGATACCACCTAATGAGTTTGCTGCAATGTAAGTACCAATGGCCATTGAAAATGCGTGCTTATCAAGTTCTTCTGCCATGTATGCGACGGCAACAGCGGCAAATGCGGCTAAAGCGATTCCGATTAGTGCTCGGCATGCCACCAAAAATATAAATGAGTCTCCGAGTAGCATCAACGCAGAAATGGCAGGAATAGAGAACAAGCCAACCATCATCACTGGCTTACGACCGATGGATTCGGACAAGACCGCCATTGGCACCAAACTGAATGAAAGCGCTAACGTTGAGGCGGCAAACAACCAGTTAACCTGCGTTTCTGAAATGGAAAACAGCGTTGCGAAGGTCGGCAGCATAGGTTGTAAAAGGTATAGGTTAGAAAAAACCAAAAAAGAGCCAAGCGCCAGAGATAGCGTAATGCGTTTGTATTCCGGAGTACCAAAGCTGACCATGTTTCCTGCCTGATAGGAGCAATAAAGGAGATTGTGATCAATCTATCAGTTGGATATGGATTAAAAAAATATATTAAAAATATGGATACGATATATTTTTGATCTTATGGAATCGAAACAACTGAAACATTTTCTGGCTGTCGCTGAGCATGGCAATATCACCCACGCAGCTAAGGCACTTCATATCGCGCAACCAGCGTTAAGCATTTCGATAAAAAAATTCGAACAGTCACTCGGCGTGACGTTGTTTCGTCGTGAAGATAAGAAAATCAGCCTAACGAAAGAGGGGGAAACCTTACTCATTCACGCGCAGCGAGTGATTCAACAACTGCACGACGCGCAATTAGCGATTGATGAACTAAAAGGTTTAGCAAAAGGAGAAGTGCGCCTTGGCACGCCTTCTATGATGGGGAGTTACTTCTTCCCGAGAATCGTGATGGCGTTTAAGAGCCAGTTTCCTGATCTGAAATTGACGCTCGTTGAGGCTGGCACGCAATCTATTCGTCGAATGTTGCTCAATGGACAACTCGATATCGGCGTGATCAGCTGTGACGATGTACCTGAAGATCTAGAAACGGACCATTTGTTCAGCAGCCAAATGGTGGCCGTTGTTGCTCCCGAGCATGAGCTAGCGCAGCGCGAAGCCATAACGTTTGATGAATTTTTCGAGCATGAATTGGTGATGTTTCAGCACGGATATTTTCATAGAGAATTCTTAGACCATGTCAGTGAAGAGCACGGTTTCAGCATGAAATCTTCCTTTGAAACCAACTTGCTGCCTCTGATATTGAGCATCGTCAGGCAGGAGTTTGCCATTACGGCCCTGCTTGAGCTTGTTACTCAAAACGAGAAGGAGGTTGTTGGCATTCCGTTTCATCCTCCAGTAACGCTCGATTTGGCACTAGCTTGGCGGAAAGAAGGGTATTTATCTATCGCAGATCGGACGTTTATTGATTTTGTGAAACGTTACGTCTGATACAAAAAGAGCTTCTTATTTCAGAAGCTCTTGTCACTATCCATTTATAGGCGATTAACTGCCACTGTACATCTTTTCGAAGTTCTTCGGATTCCAACCGATCATTACTCGGTCACCAATCTTCAATACAGGCACAGAGCGAGCACCAAGTGCATCAAGCTCTTTACGACCACGTTGCATTTTCGCGTTACAAAGGCGGTAATTAATGTTTTTCGAATCAAGATAACGTTGAGCATCTTTGCAGTGAGGGCATTTGTCTTTGACGTAAAGAACGACACGTTTCATTGAATTTCTCTCCATTATCATTGGGAGGCGAAGTCTACTATATGCTTCTTCAACTCTCCAGAACTTGATTTGTTGAGTAAAAGAATGAGGTTTGGAAAGTGAAAGTCATAAAAATGTAATGCCAATAAAGAACGTAAGGTTGGGAAAAAGTACCAAACGCTTTGATTGGTATCTGTAGCAATAGAACTTAAATATCCTTTTATCTACTATCTGAATGCTAATTGTTGCATTGATATGATGTTTTTATGAATTGTTGTAACTAATTCACTTAAACGTCGAGTTTTACTTTAAGTTCGGAAGAGAAAATGTCAGGGAAGCGGGTCGCGAAAAATACTCTTTTTCAGATCGTCAAAATGCTAATTACGACCGTAGTTAACCTGTATATGGTACGTGTTTTACTCCATCAACTTGGTGTTGAAGGCTATGGTATTTTCAATCTTATTGCCGGCATTTTGGCGTTAATGCTGTTTTTAAATGGAGCAATGACAACATCAAGTCAGCGTTATTTGTCTTTTTACAGTACCCAACAGTTAGAAAAAAGAACTAGCGTCTTTGCTACCACAAAATCGCTACATATTGTTGTTGCTATGATTATTTTTTTACTGTTATTTTCACTGCAAACTTTTATTTTTGAAGATTTAATTAACATACCAGTATCAGTTGTTTCTTCCGCTCAATCGTTATACCAGATTATGGCTGTCGGCGTATTAGCATCTGTAGTAACCGTGCCATTTAATGCGCAAATTAATGCCAATGAAGATTTAGGTATTGATGCTGTGTTTAGTGTTTTTGAATCACTGCTTAAGTTGATTTCGGCATTTTTGATTATCCTCTTTGAAAATCAACTAGTCGCTCTGGGAACGTTGTTTGTCTCAGTCTCTTGGATAATGCTTATTATGAAGGTGGCTTACTGTCGGATTAAATATAAAGAATGTAACCTTCTAAACTTCAAATTAGATATTGCCTTATTTAAAGAAATGATTGGCTTCACGAGTTGGAACTCATTTGGTGCCATTTGTGGCGTTGCTAGAGTTCAAGGCTTAGCTGTTGTGCTTAATAATTTCTTTGGCGTTTATATCAATGCTGTTTATGCCATTGCTGTTCAAGTAAATGGAAAGCTAAAGGAATTTAGCATTAACATTATGAAAGCATTCAATCCACGAATCGTAAAGGCAGAAAGCAAGGGTAATAGGGAGGAAATGCTCCACTTATCCATGTTAGCAAGCCGTTTTAGTTTGTTGCTTTACTCAGTCATCGCGCTGCCGATATTTTTTGAAACAGACTTTATGTTGTCGATATGGTTGGGTGACTATCCTGATGGTGTACTGACTTTTATCAAACTATTTTTAGTACTTGCGTTTGTAAACCTTACGACGGTTGGTCTTCAAACTGCTATACAAGCAACCGGAGACGTAAAGGCTTACCAGTCAACTATTGGGTCAGTGCTGCTGCTAACTGTGCCATTGGCCTATATTTTCCTATCGTTAGGTTATCCCCCTTACACCGTTATTGTTGTTTCCATTTTTATGGAGGTAGTTTCTTGTGGAATGAGGCTCGCTTTTCTCAAGCTCAAAGCCGGGTTATCCATTAAGAAATATATATTATTTGTCATCAACAAAGCGCTTCAAGTACTAATACCAACGATAGTCGTATTGTTTTCATTAACGATAAGTTTCGAGCAAAGTATTTTAAGGTTTATTTCTACCACTTTGGTTTCATTCGGGATGATTAGCTTTTTAACGTATTGGCTGGTTTTAGGTGTAGAAGAAAAGAAAATGATAAGACTAAAGGTATAAGAGCATGACAGCGAAAAAGTTGGTGATGGTTGGCTATACACATGACACAAACCTTGGTGATCAAGTGATAGCAGATAGTGCAGAATATCTTATAAAGAAGAATATTATAGATAATGAATTCTCTGTTGAAAGGTTTAACCTAAATTATTCAAATGAATTTAATAGTTTTAAAAGATTAAAAAGAAAAGTAATAAATAAAATTTTAAGCAGACTATCTTCTAGCTCATCGTTTGATTATAAAGTCGGCTGTTATAAACGAGATTACAAAAATAAATTTAATGATGCGTCTGCAATTGTATTTGCAGGCGGAGGAATGATTAAGTTTAAGTACCAAGATTGTTGGGCGCATATTTCTGCTTTAGTTGACACGGTTGCGGATAAGCCATGCCCGATTTTTTTCAACGCTGTGGGCGTCGAAGGTTATGACCAAAGCAACTACAAATGTCGATTGTTAAAAGAAAGTCTGAATCATAGTGCTATAAAAATGGTTACGACACGTGATGATTTGAGCTTACTCAATGATGGCTACATAGAAAACGGGTACATCAAAACCGCTCAAGTAGCAGATTCAGCAGTTTTCAGCTCAGAAGTTTATGGGGTACAGAAAAAATCGCGAGATGTTGTCGGGCTTGGATTGGTGCGTGCAAGGATCTTCAAAGATAACGGTATTGATCTGGATAGAACGCAAGTTATCGAACTATATGCCTCGCTTATTTCAGAACTGGAAGCTAGAGGGCAATCTTATCAGCTGTTTACTAATGGCTTGAAAAGCGACGTAGATATTCTCGAAGATCTGGAGACCTATCTAGGGAAGCAACTAAACGTTATTGAGCCACAAACGCCAAGAGAGCTGGTTGAGCTTATTTCAACATTTAAATGCACAATCGCCGCTCGACTTCATGCCTGCATTATTTCTTATTCGTTGACTGTTCCTGTTGTAGGGCTTGTTTGGAACAACAAAGTCAAAATGTTCGGTGAGTGTATAGGTTATCCAGAACGTTTCTTTTCTCATCAAGATTTTGATGCAAATGAGATCATTGATCGCTTAACCCTGTCTGTCGCGGAAGGTTACGAACCTAATCACTATGAGCGATATAGAGAGACTGTGAACACTAGCATTAACAAAATGATATCTATGATTTAGGAGTGAATTATGAATGTTGCCTTGATTTTTGCTGGTGGTGTCGGAACCCGAATGCAAAACAGCACTAAACCGAAGCAGTTTTTAGAGCTATATAACAAGCCAGTAATTATATACACACTTGAGAAGTTTGAAGAGAACAAAAACATTGATGCCATTGTTGTGGTTTGCGTTGAACCGTGGATCGATTATTTACGCAAACTGTTGTTCAAATTTGATATTCAGAAAGTGAAGTTTGTTATTCCCGGTGGTGAAACTGGCCAGGAGTCTATATTTAACGGCTTATGTAAGATAGAAGAAGAATTTGATCATAACTCTGTTGTTTTGATTCATGATGGCGTTCGACCTTTAATCAATGACGAAATTATCAACCGAAATATCGAAGCGGTCAAAAGTCACGGTAGTGCGATCACTACTTGTCCTCCAGTAGAGACCTTTGTCCTTGTCGACAATGAAGACGTCGTGAAAGACGTTCACGATCGTTCGTTATCTCGATTAGCGAAAGCGCCACAAAGCTTTTATTTGCGCGATATTCTTAAAGTACATCGTCAAGCGCGTGAGGACTGTTACACCGAAGCGATCGATTCATGTTCGTTGATGACAAAGTACGGATACGATGTTCGCCTAGTCTCTGGCATTTCTGAAAACATTAAAATCACGTCACCCATCGATTTCTTTATTTTTAAGGCAATAATCGATACGCAGGAAAATCTACAGGTTTTTGGTTAATTATATGAAAAATAATCGGATTAATATCATCAGTGATGATAACGAGCAATTGTACTTGAGCCAGAAGTCATGGGATTTGTTGCGAAATAAAACTGTACTTGTTACGGGTGCGACAGGAATGCTTGCAGCTTGTATGGTTCGCTTTTTTGTTTATCTCAATAGAAAAGATCAACTGAACATCAGAGTTTTGCTGTTAGCCCGTAGTGAACAGAAAGTTCAAAACTTATTTGGTGAGCTGACCGGTGAATTTGAATGTTTTTACCAAGATGTTTGCCAGCCGATTGAGTTTGATGACGAAGTCGATTTCGTTATTCATGCGGCGAGTAATGCAAGCCCACATCACATCAAACATGATCCTGTTGGGATTATTCAGGCCAACGTTGTTGGAACCATGAATTTGCTTGAGCTCGTTAAAAACAAACGAGTAAAAAACTTTTTGTTCATGTCCACTCGTGAAGTGTATGGAAACTTAGAGAGTCAAGAGCTGATCCGCGAAAGGGACTTTGGCAGCTTTGACCCATTGGACTCAAGATCTTGCTACCCAGAGAGTAAAAGAATGGCTGAGACATTGTTACAAAGCTACGCCATTCAGCATGACGTTCCTTTCACTGCAGTGAGAATCGCTCATTCTTACGGGCCAGGTATGTTCCTAAATGATGGACGCGTGATGTCAGATTTAGTTGGTTGCGTGATAGATAATCAACCAATAGTGCTGAAAAGCGATGGAAGTGCGCTGCGCTCATTTTGCTATGTCACAGATGCTGTATCAGCAATGCTTTTGGTGTTGTTAAAAGGTGAGGTAAATACTGCGTACAACATTGCCAATGAAACGGAAGAAGTTTCGATATTGCAACTGGCAAACCTTCTTTCGGACCTAGGTGGTGGCATTTCTTCTGTTAAGCATGAAATATCTAACGACAATGCGTATTGTCAATATAAAAGAACCAAGTTGTGTACGGAGAAAATTGAAGCTCTGAGCTGGAAGCCAAGGGTTGATCTGAAATCTGGTCTAGAGAAAACCATCGAGTTTATTAGGTAAGTTAAATTGAAAAAACTAACATTTGAGCAGCTCAGAAGCGTACAGATGTCTATTTTAGATAGAGTGCATCTGTTTTGTGAGCGTCACGATTTGGAGTACTCGCTGGCGGGTGGAACGCTGTTAGGGGCGATACGCCACAAAGGTTATATTCCTTGGGATGATGACATCGATATTATGATGCCAAGGGAAGATTACGAATACCTGTTGCAAAATTTTGCCAAAGAGTATCCTGATTTCACGTTTTTCAATTTGGACACCAAGCACAATCCTTATCCGTTTTTGTTCAGCAAGCTATCTCTGAATGATTCTGTTATTTCGAACGGGCGAATTAAAGGCGTCGGGATCAATATTGATATATTTCCTATTGATAGCCTTGGTAAAGAGAAGGGGGCAGCAAAGTTACGCTTCTCATTAATGAAAGCGATCAACTTTTTCGCTCGTATTCAACGTTCGAGACATGATAGGGCAAACCCAATAGTAAATATCGCATTCCGGTTGTTTCAAAAGTGTTTAAAGCTTTTGCCTAAAAAATGGTTTCTATCAGCAATCAAAGGGTTGTGTTCAACATGCTCAGTTAATGATGATGGTTATGCCGTGAGCATTGGCAGCAGTTACCTTGCTAAAGAGTTTACGGAGTCATCGCTTTATCATGATTATACTTCGTGCCCATTTGAAGATCGTCAATATAAATGCATCGCTAGATACGATGATTACCTATCCATGATTTATGGTGACTACATGCAGTTGCCAAAAGAACAGGATAGAGAAAACCACGATAACGTAGGTTTTATCAAAGAGCACTTGCTTCCTATGTAGTCTCGTTATGCCTAGCTTCTCTACAAGGTTAGGCAATAACACAACAATTTATCCTTGTTAAAGTTGCGTACGGTCGACTGTTATTGGTATTACAGATTGATAAAAGCTAGAATTGGCGCCTTTATTTTGTCATAGCAGACTTAACACTCATGCATCCGTCACTTCGATACATTCAAGGCTATCCTCAGAACATCGTTGAGCAGGTGAGCTCATTGGTCGACAATGGAAAACTGATCCCTTGGTTCGAAAAGCGCTATCCAGATAGACACCAAATCAAAAGCGAGAAGGCTCTCTACGAGTATGCAATAGCGATTAAAAACCGCTATATGAAGAAAGCCTCACCAATCAGTAAAGTAGTCTACGATAAGAAAATTCATGCGGTGAACAACGCGCTGGGGCTTCATAGTGTGATCAGCCGAAATCATGGCGGGAAGCTTAAGTCAAAAAACGAAATTCGCATTGCAAACGTTTTCAAAGACGCGCCGGAGGCATTATTGCGAATGTTAGTGGTGCATGAGCTGGCTCATACTCGCGAGAAGAATCACGATAAAGCGTTTTACCAACTGTGTTGTTACATGGAACCTGAGTATCACCAACTCGAATTTGATGCTCGTCTGTTTATGATTTACCTCGATTTAAAAGCGAACTCGAATGAAGAAAAATAGCCACAACGCGAAACAGGCTCCGTTTAAAACAGCTAAGCCAAAGCATGATAACGACGTTAACAAGGCCAAGCCGAAGCGTGTAAAAAAGAAAGCAGCAGTGAAAGCGAAACTATCGGCAGAAAAGATCGATGTGGATTTCGTCAAGATTGCTAAAAGTGGCTTGCATGAAAGTAATGCGCATCGTGGTCGTTATGATTTCAAAAAGCTAATCGCCAGTGAGCCAGCACTGGAGTCGTTTGTTATCAAGAATCCTAAAGGCGATGATTCAATCAACTTCTCTGACCCGAATGCAGTGAAAATACTTAACAAAGCACTTCTCACGGCGTATTACGACATTGATTTTTGGGATATTCCTGAGCACTATTTATGTCCACCAATTCCTGGTCGAGCGGACTACATTCACCGGCTGGCAGAACTGCTTGATGGTGAAGTCAAAGGAAAGTACCGCCATCAGAATGTACGCGCGCTGGATGTGGGTGTTGGAGCAAACTGTATTTATCCGATCGTCGGTGTTACTCAATACGGCTGGCACTATACGGGCAGCGATGTTGATCCGAAATCCATAGACTCCGCAGCCAATATCGTTGAGCGCAACGTCGCGTTAAACGGAAAAATTGAACTCGTACAACAAATGAGCGAGTCACACATCTATCGCGGTGTAATTCAGCCAAATGATCGCTTTGATGTGACGACCTGTAACCCGCCGTTTCATCGTTCAGCAGAAGATGCTGCGATGGGCAGTCAGCGTAAACTAGACAACCTAAAAGCAAACCAGCGAAAAAAAGGGGTCAAGTTGCAAAATAGCCCAGTGAAGCAGGGCAAGCCAACGTTGAACTTTGGTGGTCAAAACGCCGAGCTTTGGTGTGAAGGTGGAGAAGCGGCGTTTATTCGTCGAATGGCCAATGAAAGCCAAGCATTCAGCTCTCAAGTGCTGTGGTTTACGACGTTGATTTCGAAAAAAGACAACGTGCGTCCGATGCGTAAGCAGCTAGAAAAGCTGGGAGTTAAAGCGATTCGTGTGGTGGAAATGAGCCAAGGCCAAAAGATCAGCCGTTTTATGGCTTGGTCATTCATGGACAAGCAGCAAAGAAAGACTTGGATTGAGCTGAAATAATTTTATCTAGTTGTATTTGTTCAGCAGAATTGATAAGAAAAGCCCGCAGTTTTTAGCGGGCTTTTTGATCAACGTTTGGTGACTGGTTCACAATTCAGTGCTGTTAGTCGCACAAACTGGTCTGTTTTCGCGTGGAACAGCCCGCAGGTTGTACCGCGAATCTGCAATGTGTACTGGTCAGGAAAATCGGTATAGCTACCGTCTAGTAGCACGTTATCCTTGCCTTTAACTCTGCCTTTCTCAATCAACAAGTGCGGAGACGATTCAAATACGTTGCTTGCGATTCTTGGTGCTGGCGTACCTTGAATTTGTGCAATCGCAGCTTGTACTTCCTTTACGGCCTCCGGCGTGGTTTTAGTGCTTAAGGCTTCAACAGGTTCTCGTGACATTGCTTCACACCCCAAAATCGGTAGTGTTAGTCCAAGACAAGCACAAAGTCTTATAGCTGTTGCGCGCCTTGATCTAGTTGATCTCAACATGAATAGCCTCTGTTCTTAGTGGTGAACGGTGATCCTTAAGTGCTGGAGAGTCGCTGTTAAGTGGCATTGTGTTGAAACTCGCAGGCGACACTTGTGGACAAGTTCCTGTATCCATGTAGTTGAGTGCGGCAGATAGCATGCGCTCGGATGTATCGCCTAGTGGCTTCGTTAAGTCGTCATCTACCCAACAACCTTCAACTTGATTATCTAAACCAAGGTTGCTGCTAATTTGGCTCTTAGGTGTTGGAACAAAACCGTCGGCAAAGTCGCCAAATTGTTTTTCGTTCGCAGATTTAAACTGAATGGTGTAGTACATGGTGCCACAGTTCTGCTCGGGTGCGAATCCATAAGGTTTACCCATTGTGGTTGAGCCAATTTGGATAACATTAACATCAATACCGCGCAGTGCATTCATCAGTAATTCACTTGAAGAGGCAGTACCGCCAGAGGTCAGCACATAAACTTGCTGCTTGCCTAGAGTAGGCAACACTTGGTCTGAGAACTTGCCTGCTGCCCAGTCGATGGCTACGTTAGTAAATGGGTATATATTGTCGCCATTAGGTATGGTTTTCATGATCTTATCGTTGTGAATAAGCTCACTAAAGACACGATTTTTATTCGCGCCGCTGAGCATGTATCCCACTTGAGAAGATTGCAGCACTAAACCGCCGCCGTTGTATCGTAAATCGATAACAATTTCATCAACCTGAGTTTCTGCCAATTTATTAAAGGCGTTAATGAGCGGTGTTTGTGCACTTGGCTCGAACGAGTTGTATTGCAGGTAACCGACTTTTTTACCGTTGTGCTCAATGACTTTCGCATTACGAACCGGAGAAGTCGCAACATCTGCGGCTTTCAGTATTACTGACTTTCTGTATCCATCTACGGTTTCAAATGTAAACGAATACTCTTTATTTATTTCTGGACTAAATAGCGTGGTATTAATCGTGTTAATTTCTGCGTTGTTTGAAGTATTAACCACATCGATTGAGCCAATCTTTATTAACTTATCTCCACGAACAATACCGTTTAATGCGGCTGGAGAGTTGTCTTCCGTATAAGAAATACGAACGTCTCGAGGCTCTGTCGTTTGAATGAACGACCAATTAAATCCAAACCCAGCAACCAATCCCGATTGTGAGGATTTCATTTCATCTTCATAAGGAATAGCGAAGTGAAAGCGATCTTTCGTTTTTCCAGTTGCAGTTGTTTCAGAAGTCACGAGTGAGTGGAAATAAGCAATGACACTGCTGTAAAAGCTTGGGTTTCTATCCGGTACTTCATCGTACCAAAGGTAGGTTTCATTGGTAAAAGCACGCAAAAAGAGTTTTTCTTGCAACGCTGAACCTGCTTTGTCTGGGTATGGTTGGTAACCCGCGTACGGATCTAAGCCCGTTCTTGGCGTTTCACATCGGTTGGCAAATTCGTTAGAGGTTTTACTGTAATCGCCTTGCGTCCATGCCGAATTGGTTGACGTATTAATGGATGGAGAAGCGCCGTCGCCACCACCACAGCCTTGTAATAACGCTAGAGTAACTGCCGTTGCAATAGAATACTGAAATTTCATATTTGTATGTCCCTACAAGTGATGATTTTATAATTATTTAATCTGCTTATTTTTATTTCCTTAGCATTGATGAATGTATAAATTTCAACTGTTTATGCGCAAATTTATATTTAAATATTGTGATAGGTTTAACGGAAGGTAGGTTAGTGTTTTAGCAGTATATTTATATGTGGATATTTAAATGACGTGTTTTAACAGAATTTAATGTCAATTAAATGGGTTGGTTTGACCAAGTATACTGACTTGTTCAATTTATTTTAAGTCTGGAATTAATATTGGTATGTGCGATTTAATTTAAACACGTTGATTTAGCTGAGAAACATACTTTAATAAATCCCCATCAATATTGGGTAATCCGTCAGAGAAAAATATTTGTGTTCCTGGAGTGCAACGCATTAAAACGTTAGTCAACTCGCCATCTTGGTTGGAGGTATTGAGCGCATTGAATTTGACCAGCTTATTGTAAATATCATCTTCTAACTGCAATCGCTGTGCTTCGGTCAGACGAATACGACCAATACAAATACCGGGGCTGACTTCATGCGAAAGCGATTCTTTCTGAAAACGTTCACGAAATAGAGAGTCGAGATCTGAGCCTTCTTCCATCAAAAATCGGCGGCCGGAGCGATAAAACAAACCATCACCGAAATCTTCCACATAACCGAGAATCTCTGCAATGCGGAGATAAAAACGCAGGCTTGTCTCTGTTAGGTTGTACATTTCAGCAATCTTTTTCGGCTCAATATTTCGAGATGTCACCATATAGATGAAGTCGAGGAGGTAGGGGTGTTTGAGAAAGAGTGCACTTTGTTCATCCGTCAGCATTTGTTCGTTTTCATGCTGGAGTTGATTGGCTAAATTGGCTAGCTCGATGAGGTCAGTATTTAGGTAGTTTAGGTAGAGGAGAATTTTATCCAATCCGAGAGAGGGATTGTGAAGGTGTCGTTTAATACTCGAGAGAGGAATGCCACTTTTCTCTGATAAAGAGCTGTAACACAGCCCTTCATCTTTTATTTTTTGTCGCAGCGCCGCCAACAGAAATTTAGGTCCAACATTCATCCGTGATTCCCCTAAGTTATCTGTTTAGTTATTTGGGCTCTGTCTTTCTAACAGCAAGTTACGAATAGCTGTACCTGCTTCTAGAATGTGTTTTTTCAGCAGATATTTTGCGCCATCAATATCTCTGTTCTGGCACATTTCAAACAAGGTCAAATGTTCTTGTTCCGCTTTTTAATGCCTGTGGTGAATAACAACTGCATACGAATGTAGCGATCGCATTTGGTATTTAAGCTGTAAATCACATCCATGGTTTCTGGCATGTTGGCAGGTGCGTATAACGCTTTGTGGAATTCGTAGTTATAGTTACTCCATTCTTCCACTTCGTCGCCACTATTTACCACCGCTTCGAAGCGTTCACGAACTTCACGAGCGCGTTCTAGATCTTCATCCGTCATGTTTTGAATCGCACGTTCCAGAATGTGGCATTCCACAACCGCACGCAGTTCAAATAGCTCATCGATTTTATCTGGAGACAGTTCAGTCACTGTCGCGCCTTTATGTGGCTCGAAACTGACTAAACCCTGCGCTTCCAATTGTACTAGCGCTTCACGCACAGGAATTCGGCTGACATTGAACTCTTTTGCTAACGCATCCTGACGTAAAGGCTGACCAGTTTTTAACTCGCCCTTCAGGATCTGAGTTCGAATTGCTTCTTCAACGAGCTGAGTACGCGTCTTAAAAACAGGTTTTTGTGACATTGAAGGCTCCCCTCAAAAATAAATATTGTATCCAATCCATTTAACTCTAGTAGTTTATTGTTTTTCCGGCTTAAGCCAACTACGAAATAAGGTTTTGAGAAGTAGAGTGAATTTAAAGGCACCAACTGGTGCCTTTTTGAACCATTTGGCTAAGTGTATGTTGCCTGTTATGACGTTTTACCGTCGATAGTGCGTTGGATATTTAACGGGTTAGATGTTTTTAATGAATCGGGCAACAAGCTTTCTGGCAACGCTTGGTAAGCGACCGGGCGTAACCAACGGTGAATGGCCTCTGCTCCGACAGAGGTTGATGCCGCATGGGTCGACGCAGGATATGGCCCACCATGAACCATCGCATAACCAACCTCTACGCCAGTTGGCCAGCCATTGAACACCAGGCGTCCGGCAATTTCTTCCAGGCATGGAATCAACTGCTCAGCGAGTGATGAATCTTCTTCAGTCGCGTGGATGGTAGCGGTGAGGGTGCCGCTCAGTGTTTCACTTAGATCGAGTAAATCCTCGAAGTCCTTACAGATAACAATCACTGATTGAGGGCCGAAAATCTCTTCTTCCCATTCTGGGTTTGTGCGCCAGTTTTGGCTGTCGGTGACAAACAGCGCAGAGGCGACATTTGGAGAGTCAGCCTGAGAGTAAGTCACGTTAATACCCTGATCAGCGGCCCGCTTGACGACTTCGTTCTCATAGGTTTCTCGGATACCTTGAGTGAGAAGCGTAGAAGGGGACTGTTGACGAATCAAAGCCTGAGCGGTTTCGATAAAGGCTTGTGTTTCTGGAGTATTCAACGCGAACACTACTCCCGGTTTTGTACAAAACTGGCCGCAGCCCATGGTCATTGATGCGACAAACTGCTCTGCAAGTGAAGCGTTGTTCTTCATTGCTTCTGGGAGAATAAAGGTTGGGTTAATGGCGCCGAGTTCTCCATAAAAAGGGATCGGCTCAGGTCTCTGTTGAGCAAGGTTGAATAAGGCACGCCCTCCACTAACTGAGCCTGTGAACCCAACGGCTTTAATCTTTGGATGTGTCACTAACGCTTGGCCAAGTTCACGTTTGTTACCTTGAAGCAAAGTAAAAATAGCTGAAGGCAGGTCTTCTTTATTCAGTGCGTTTTCAATACATTCGGCGACGATTTGGCTCGTTCCCGGGTGCGCGGTATGACCTTTAACAATAACCGGACATCCAGCCGCAAGTGCAGATGCGGTATCGCCACCCGCGGCTGAGAATGCCAACGGAAAGTTCGAAGCGCCAAAGACGGCGACAGGGCCAATGGCAATTTGTTGGCGACGAATGTCAGGCTTTGGTAGAGGTTGGCGTTCAGGATTTGGCGTATCGAAGATGGCTTGATGATAACTGCCAGATTTTACAACATCTGCGAACAATCGTAGCTGGTTCGCCGTTCTACCGACTTCTCCCTCTAAACGTGCCTGTGGAAGCGCTGTTTCTAAATGCGCACACGCGACAATATCTTCACGTCTTGCTTCCAACTCTGACGCAATAGAGCAGAGTAGGTTGGCGCGCTTTTCGTTGCTGAGTCGGCGAAAACTGCGTGCAATTTTGGCTGCTGCTTCCGCTGCTTGGTTAACTTCCATCTCTCCATGAACGGGGAACGCCGTCGTTAATCGTTCACCGGTAAAGGCGTTGGTGGCGTAAAACACCTGTGAGTTTTGCGAATTCATTGTTCTTCCTTACTGTCCTATTTCACTTCAAATCCGTACGCGTACGGGTCTTCGTCATCGACCCAAATGGTGTTGTGGCCATACACTTGTGCCCAACCTTCAATGCTCGGCAAAATCGCCGTTTGCCCGTTTACTTCGGTGATACCCTCAATACGGCCGTTAAATAGGCTACCGATGATGCTTTCATGCACGAAATCTTCGCCTGATTTGAGTTTTCCTTTCGCGTGCCATTGCGCCATACGTGCGCTCGTGCCGGTTCCACATGGCGATCGGTCGAGCGCTTTATCGCCATAAAAAACGGCATTGCGAGCCGTTGCGCCGTCTTGCGTTGGTTTCCCTGTCCAAAGTACATGGGAAACGCCGCAAACCGTGGGATCATTTGGATGGATGCATTCCACTGCATTAGAAACGGCGGTGCGCACTTTGGGGGAGAGCATTAAAATCTCATCAGGGGAGTAGTTCTCGAGTCCCGCATAATTTTCTTGTGGATCAACAATGACGTAGTAGTTGCCGCCATAAGCGACATCTACCGTGATTTCTCCTAAACCTTCGATTTCAACCGTGACATCTTGATGCGCAAGATAAGCTGGAACATTAAAAATCTTTACTGACGTGACCTTGTCACCTTTGGTTTGGTAGTGGACTTCTATTTGGCCGGCTGGCACGTCGAGGATCAAACGTCCTTCCTCTTTCGGCGTAATCAAACGATTTTCGATGGCGGTGGTCACGGTACCAATGGTGCCGTGTCCACACATAGGCAGGCAGCCGCTGGTTTCAATAAAAAGGATGGAAGCATCTGCATTGTCGCTGCAAGGCGGTAAAACAACGGAGCCCGACATCATTGAATGGCCACGCGGTTCAAACATCAGTGCTTGTCGAATCCAATCATAATGCTCTAAGAAATACTGACGCTTTTCACTCATCGTGTTGCCCTCAAGTGGTGGAACACCACCAGCCACCAATCTCACTGGGTTTCCACAGGTATGGGCATCGATACAGAAAAAGGTTCCTTGTCTCATTTTTCTCTCCTTGCTGAAGAAATGGGTTGAATCGAACGAGCTTGATGTTATCGTAATGTAAAATATATTGTATACAATCTGCTTTTTCAAATGTGACTTGGAGCATATTCATGTTGGGTAAGGAAGAACTCAGAAATCAAAGCATCGCGGTTATAGGGGCGGGAATCATCGGTTTGTCGATTGGCTTAAAACTGCAACAGCAGGGGTATCGCGTCACCATTTTTGATCCGAATGGAGTGGGCAATGGGTGCTCGAAAGGTAATGCCGGGCACATCGCGACCGAGCAAGTTTTTCCTCTTGCCACGCCGGCCTTGATCCCTCAATTACCCAAGATGTTATTGAGTTCGACAAGTCCAGTTTCTATTCGTTGGCAAGACTTGCCCAATACCGTCGGTTGGATGATGCGCTTTTTATTGAAAGCCAAACCTTCAGCGGCAAAAGCTTCCACGCAGGCGATAACAAGCCTTAACACGCGAGCCGTTCAGAGTTGGAATCTGTTATTAGATTCGATCGGAAAAAGTGGGCTGATTAAGATGGATGGTTCACTGCTGACGTTTGAAAGCGAAAGCTTGTTTGAAGGTTATCAAAGTACGCTTGATGAGTTAGCGGAACAAGGTGTTCGGTACGAGCTTTGGACGCAAAACGAAATCCGACGTCGGCTTCCTGAACTCAGCAGAAAGGTACGGTTTGGCGTCTTTTTTCCAGAAACAGGACATACAATAAACCCTTATGCACTCTGCGTTGAGCTAAGTAATGCATTTGAAAAACTCGCAGGTTCACTTGTCCATGAAGAAGTAGACGCAGTAAGTAAAAACGGCGATGTCTTGGTCAATACTCAGCGAATGTCTTTTGACAAAATTGTGGTCGCAGCGGGTGTTCATTCTAAAGCTTTGGTTCGCCAGTTAACCGGTGTGAATGTCCCGATACAAGCTGAGCGAGGCTACCATCTCATGATGAATGACAAGCGTGAGTCATTGCCGTTTCCTATCAGTTCTGCCGACAGAAAGTTCATTATGACGCCCATGTCTGAAGGCTTACGTTTGGCGGGAACGGTCGAGTATGCCGATGTGAAATCGCCACCAAACATGAAGCGCGCAGAGATGTTGTATCAGCAGGGGAGCGCGATGTTTGAGTCCGGTTTAAATCCGTTAAAACAGCAGGAACAGTGGATGGGAAATCGACCTTCAACAATCGACTCGTTGCCGGTAATCGACCAGTGTTTTAATGGCAAGATATTGCTGGCATTTGGTCATCAGCACTTGGGATTGACTCAAGCGGCGATCACTGCAGACCTAATCTCTGAGCTCGTTGCAGACAAGCCAACATCGGTGAATATTGCGCCGTTCACACTACAGCGATTTGCCTAAAAAATTTTAAAATTAAATATTGTATAAAATATATTTAATGCTAATGTTAACGAAAATTTAACAAGTGTGGTATCCAACAGCAGTAACGGATACCTCCAGAAAAACAACCAAAGGAGTAAACCATGTCACGAATGACGAAAACACCACTGGTGATGTTGATTTCAGGAATGCTGTTGGGTACCTCGGCATACGCTGAAGATAAACTAACGGTCGTCTCATGGGGTGGCGCTTTCACCAAAAGCCAAGTAGAGGCTTACCACAAACCATTCATCCAAAAGACTGGTGTTGAGATCGTATCGGAGGATTTCAGTGGCGGTTTGGCGGAGATTAAAGCGCAAGTAGAAGCAAACAACGTGCGTTGGGATTTGGTCTCGCTGGATAAACCAGACATTGTTCGAGGCTGCGCGGAAGGGCTTTTGGAACCCGTCAACCCGAGTATTCTGCCTCCCGGCGCTGACGGGACACCAGCAAAAGAGGATTTCATCGATGGGGCGATCCACGAGTGTGCGATTAACACCATTGTCGTATCGACCGTCTTAGCGGTGAACGAGGATGCTTTCAAAGGTAAAGCGGCACCAACCAAGTTGACGGACCTTTTTGATTTAACAAACTTTCCCGGTCGACGAGCGCTACAAAAGCAACCTCAAGGTAACCTTGAATGGGCATTATTGGCCGATGGCGTTAAACCTGACGAAGTTTACCGCCTACTAGAAACTGAAGAGGGGCGAGCACGCGCCTTTGCCAAACTCGACACCATCAAACCGCAAGTGCTTTGGTGGACGACAGGTGCGCAGCCACCACAAATGTTGGCAGATAAAGAAGTGGTAATCGCGTCTGCTTTCAATGGCCGGATACACAACGCGCGTAAAGATGAAGGCCAACCATTTCGCATCATTTGGGATCATCAAATGGGTTATATGAACGGCTGGGCTATTCCTAAAGGAAGCGCGAATACCAAACTTGCCCTCGATTTCATTGCTTTTTCTTCGGGTACTAAGCCTTTGGCAGATCAAGCTAAATACGTCGCGTATGGCCCGACTCGTAAGTCTTCCTCCGCGGAAGTAAGCCCAGAGATTCTGGCGAACCTGCCGACCGCGCCTCAGAACTTTAAAACGGCGTTTTTGATTAACGACGAATGGTGGTCTGATTATGCCGATGAGTTGAATGAAGAGTTCAATACTTGGCTGCTTAATTAGGCGTTAACTGTAGGGGTTTATTTCTCGATTGATGAGTTAAACCCCACATTGGAACTCAACGTATCTATTTTGGAGAAGTGATGAAAGTCATCGATGCACAGCAAGTCGCGCAAAGTTTGAGTATGCACTCTTTGATTGAAACCATGCGAGACATCTATGCACAGCCTGCCACGATTCCGCAGCGCAGAGTGATGTCATTAGAAGAGGGGAAGTATGAAGCTTTTGCTTTACTGCCCGCATGGAACCAAGAACTGATTGCCGTTAAGGCATTTACTTACTTTCCTGAGAATCCTCTGCAAGGCAAAGATACTTTGGCATCTAAGTTGTTGGTCTTCAAACGCGGAGATGGTGAACCTATCGCGCTGGTGGACGGTAAAGTCTTAACTTTTTGGCGCACAGCTGCCGCATCTGCTTTAGCCGCCGATTACTTAGCGCGCAAAAACGCCTCCCGCTTGTTGATTTGTGGTACTGGCAACTTAGCCCCTTATTTTGCGTGGGCTTACGCAGCGATTCGACCACTCAAACAAGTTTATGTTTGGGGACGAAACCCAGAAAAGGCTGCCTCAACGGTGGATCAGATTCTGTCTTCCTCTGAATATCAATCACTGCCAGAAGCGCGCCAGTTCTCTGTGTCTGTGGTCGAAAACGTTGAGCAAGTGATTGATCAAGTCGACATCATAAGTTGCATTACTGCGTCTGCTCAGCCTTTGTTTAATGGCTCTGATGTGCAGCCGGGAACACACATTGATCTGGTCGGTAATCACGACTTAGACAAGCGTGAATGTGATTCTGTCTCGGTACAACGAGCGAATGTGTATGTCGACAGCCGCATTAATGTGTTGGCGGAAGCGGGAGATTTGCTGATCCCAATACAAGAGGGGGTATTCACACCTGAAGACATTTATGGGGAGTTGCCTGAGCTTTGCGCTCAGCAAGTGCAAGGGCGTCAAAGTGACGAGGTGATTACCTTATATAAATCGGTTGGCAGTGCCTTGGCTGATTTAGCCGCAGTAAAAGCGGTGTTGTTAAAACATGGCGTTGAAAGCCAAATTTGAGCATTTTCGCTCGTCTTTATAAATTGCATACAATATACATAAAGGAAAGGGAGTTAATGAAAGTAGATTGGAAAGGTGTTTATCCGGCGGTCAGTACGCAGTTTCGTCAAGATCAGTCCATTGACCTAGACGCAACACAAACCGTTATCGATAACCAAATTAAAGATGGTGTGAACGGCATTATTTGCCTTGGTACGGTAGGTGAGAACTGCGCGCTATATCCGGAAGAAAAGCGTCAGGTGCTACAAGCTGCCAAAGAAGTGGTTAATGGTCGTGTTCCTCTTATTGCTGGTACGGCAGAGTCAATTACCACAGCGGCTATCGATTACATGCAAGACGCGCACAAAATTGGTATCGACGGGTGTATGGTGATGCCTGCGATGGTCTACCGCACGTCTGAAAGCGAAACATATGATTACTACCGCACGCTGGCAGAAGCGACACCAGAGATGCCTATCATGATTTACAACAACCCTGTTGCGTACGGCGTCGATGTAAATCTCGATATCATGGCGAAGCTGGCTGAGTTTGACAGCATTGTTGCAATCAAAGAGTCGACTACCGACACGCGTCGTATCACTGAGCTTTACAACAAGTTCGATGATCGTTTTACCGTGTTCAGCGGTGTTGATGATATTGCGCTTGAGTCGCTGATGTTAGGAGCGACAGGCTGGATTTCTGGCTTAACCAATGCGTTCCCAGAAGAATCAGTTGCAATTTACAAGCTGGCGAGCCAAGGCCGTTATGCAGAAGCGTTAGAAATTTACCGTTGGTTCTTACCGCTGCTGCGTCTCGACACCATTCCTACGCTGGTTCAGTGCATTAAGCTTGCTGAACAAGTGTGTGGCCGTGGTTCAGAGCAAGTTCGTGCACCGCGCCAACTGCTTAAAGGTGAGGAGCGTCAACAAGTGATCCAGATGGTGGAGCACGCACTTGCTACCCGCTTAGACCTATCAAAATACAATCTGTAATTGAGCTAGTGAGTAGGGCGCTTTGTGGCGCTCTACTTATTTTCGCTATACAAAAATGAACGGAGGGATGCCATGAGCACAGCAAACAAGGATTATGTGAGCTTTCAACATGTTAAGAAAACCTACGACGGTGCAAACTTGGTGGTTAAAGACTTCAACTTAGACATAGCACCCGGAGAGTTTGTCACCATGTTGGGGCCTTCTGGATCAGGCAAAACAACGTGTCTGATGATGCTGGCGGGTTTTGAAACGGCAACAGGCGGAGAGATTTACATTGATGGCGTTCCGGTAAACAATCTCGCGCCACATAAACGCGACATCGGAATGGTATTTCAAAACTACGCGCTGTTTCCTCACATGACGATTGCGGAGAACCTCGCTTTTCCTCTAAAAGTGCGCAAGCTCGATAATCAAACCATTCAAAATAAAGTACAGAGCGCACTGGACATGGTCGAGTTGGGGCACGTTGCCAGCCGTTATCCAAAGCAGTTATCTGGCGGGCAGCAACAACGTGTCGCGTTGGCGAGAGCGCTTGTGTTTGAACCAAAACTCGTCCTGATGGATGAGCCTTTGGGCGCGTTGGACAAGCAACTTCGTGAGCAAATGCAGATGGAGATTAAACACCTGCACGAAAAGCTCGGCATTACGATTTTGTATGTCACGCATGACCAAGATGAAGCGCTCACTATGTCTGACCGAATCGCAGTTTTTAATCAAGGCGAAGTGCAGCAACTTGCCCCGCCAACGGAACTGTATGAATCTCCGAGTAACGCGTTCGTCGCTCAGTTTATTGGTGAAAATAATCAGCTTTCTGGTGTGGTAAAAGAGTGGCAATCAGAGCGATGCCAAGTCCAGGTCGGCCCCGCTCACTTCGTTGCCAAACCGGTTCGAGTGACCCAAAACGGCGAGCACACCACCTTGTCTATTCGACCAGAGAAAATTTCCATCCAACCTGATGACGAATCGTGTGATAACCAAATTGAAGGCGTGCTGCGTGAGCTAATTTATCACGGAGATCATTATCGTCTAGTGGTCGACGTTGAACTGGTTGGTCAGTTTGTTGTGAAAGTGCCGAACGACAACCGAACGCATCTGAACCTTATTCCGGGAACGGTTTGTCGAATTGGGTGGCAAAGTACAGATTGCCATGCGCTAGATGCGATTCAACCAGAAACCGAAGAGGTGGCGGCATGAGTCGAGAGCTAACCTCGTTAGATTCGGTGCTGGAAATCGAACGACATGTGAATCACCAAAAGAGCGATCTCAGAGCCCAACTACAAAAAGCGGAGCGCAATAAAAACCTACGCTCAATCATGCTGACGTTGCCGTTGGTATGCTTTATTTTGCTCACATTTGCGTTTCCTATTTTAGAAATGCTTTATCGCAGTGTCGACAACCGAGATATTCCGCAGGCCATGCCGAAAACAATCCAAGCGTTAGCGCATTGGGATTATCAAGGATTGCCAGATTCCGAAGTGGTAGAAGCATTTTCGGTTGAGCTGCTGGCACTGTATGAGACCAAAGCCCTGCCTAAAATCGCCAATCGCATGAACATAGAAGTCTCTGGCATGCGCAGTTTGATGATGAAAACGGGACGAAAATTGTCTCGTTTAGAAGTGCTTCCTACGTCAATAAAAGAACTGAGTAGGCTTGATAAACGCTGGGCGGATGCAAAACACTGGGTTGCTTTTAAGAACCTGAGCGGTGCGATAACCGTCAACCATTACCTTGCGGCATTGGATATGCAGGTGAACGAAATGGGCGAGATTGAAGCGCAACCAGAAAAACGGCAGATCTACGTTGACCTTTTCTTTAAAACCTTTTGGATGTCGATCTTAATTACCGTGATTTGTTTGTTGATGGCTTATCCCGTGGCGTATCTGTTAGCAAACTTGCCAGACAAACGCGCCAACTTGCTGTTGATTGTGGTGCTACTGCCTTTTTGGACATCACTATTGGTTCGTACGACCTCTTGGATTGTGTTGTTGCAAAATCAGGGGGTGATTAATGATTTACTGATGTGGTCTGGTTTAACGTCTGAGCGAATTCAGATGATACACAATACCTTTGGTACGGTTGTTTCTATGGTACACATCTTATTGCCTTTTATGATTCTGCCGCTCTACAGTGTAATGAAAGGCATCAGTCCAACGTATTTCCGCGCCGCTCGTTCCTTAGGGGCGTCCCCTCTTGTTGCATTCGTCAAAGTCTACATGCCGCTTACTTTACCGGGTATTGGCGCTGGAGCGTTGCTCACGTTCATTCTTTCGATTGGTTTTTACATTACGCCGGCACTCGTGGGAGGAAGGAGTGGGCAAATGATCTCCAATATGATTGCGTACCACATGCAAACCTCGCTCAACTGGGGAATGGCGGGGGCGTTAGGTGGGCTGCTTTTGTTTGTCGTGCTCGCGCTGTTTTATGTGTTTAACCGTGTGGTTGGCATAAATAACATTAAGGTAGGAGGATAACCATGGCACTACCAAACTACGCTTCAAAAAGTGAGAGAATGGCTTACGCAGGCTACTTGGTATTTTGTGGACTGGTGCTGTTCTTTCTCATTGCGCCTATTCTGACAATCATCCCCTTGTCGTTTAATGCCACCCCTTATTTTACGTTTACAGAAGGTATGCTGAACTTGGACGCAGACGCCTATTCTGTACGCTGGTATCAAGAAATGTTCACCAATGAGCAGTGGTTATTAGCACTCAAAAACAGCACGTTTATTGCGCTCATGGCTACTTTGCTCGCGACGGGTCTGGGTACGTTAGCCGCATTGGGACTAGCCAACAGCAATTTGCCGTTTAGAAATGCCATTATGGCGTTGCTGATCTCTCCAATGATTGTGCCTGTGATTATTTCTGCCGCTGCGATGTATTTTTTCTACACTCGGTTGGGTTTATCTCAGACTTATTTTGGCATTATCTTAGCGCATGCCGCGCTAGGTACGCCTTTTGTCGTGATCACAGTGAGCGCGACGCTGAGTGGTTTTGATCAAAGCCTCGTCAAAGCGGCGGCCAGTTTGGGCGCAAATCCGGTTTATACCTTTAGGCATGTGACTTTTCCGTTGATCCGTCCCGGCATGATTTCCGGTGGATTGTTTGCGTTTGGCACGTCGTTTGATGAAGTGGTCGTGGCGTTGTTTTTAACGGGCGCAGAACAAAAAACCGTCCCAAGGCAGATGTGGTCAGGGATCCGAGAACAAATCAGCCCGACAATTTTGGCTGTTGCGACCTTGCTGATTTTTATGTCCGTGTGTTTGCTCGTGACGTTGGAGATCTTACGCAGACGCAATGTCCGTATTCGTGGGATTCAAGAATAAATAAGCCTTTTTCGGTTGCTCAGAGCTTTTTCGTCCAGGAATTACTCACCCTTTGACCGAACGCGCCTCCTTGTGGGCGCTTTTTTACGTCTGCGGCTCGATAGGGGGGCTATTTGATTTGTTGAATTTCTATTCCCGCTTGCTCAAAACGGGCGAATACAGGCCTGTGATGCTGCTGATACCAGCTCGCTGGCATGTTAGGTTTAAGCTGTAGCTTCTCCTGTTTGCTGATCACCACATAGTGCAAAAACGCGTTAAGCGTAGCCGTCATTACATCACACGTCATCTCTCCATCTTTACTGATGGCTTTGAGCAAACCAACCACGGTTTCTTCAGGAACTAAAGGCTCAATAACCGCCTGTTTACGAGTTTTAAGGCTGATAGAGGCTGGCAATGCATCACGGGCTGTTTCCCAACAAACCTTGTTGTTTTTATTTACTAAATTGTTTTTATAGCAGTAGTAACTGAATAAAAAACGGGACACGTTTTGCCAGCGTTGCGTTTGGATTTCTAACCACAGGTGCTGAAGTTCGATATCGGCATCGGTCATAGATTTCATTCTAAATATGTTGGGAGAGCGATAGTGTAGCTTGGTTTTTTCATAACGCCAAAATCCTTCGTTGTGGCGTCTTTAAGTGCTAGTTCATCAAAGTCTATTGAGCAAATCGATTTTAATAAAGTTCGTAGTGTGGCGAATTGGGTACTAAAAAGTGATACCGCTAAATTTGTTTGTTAATGAATTGTTTATTTTAAAGCTCAATCAGATTTATATGAGGATGCTCTTTGTTGTGAAAAGAGCACGAAGTGATGTCACGTGGTATCGGCATTTAAGGAACACATTATATAGAAGAACAAAGATGGAACTGAAAACCCTCAGCGTCGCGATTGCGGCAACCTTGAGCAGCACTGCTGCGTTCGCAATGAGCGAGCCAGTAGCGCAAGTCACAGAGAAAGTTGAACATCATCAGCACGAACACGGTGTAGAAACGGCGCAGCCTGAGTATGCACCGACAGAATTGTTACCACAGCTACCGAAACAGACGTTACGTACCCGGGCTACCCAATCGGTTGAAGCGGCAAGCGTGGTTTGTGACGTAGAATCGTTCACAACCACCAACAGCAACGACTTGATCAGCGCGATAAAAACTCAAGGTGCAAGTTGCATCAACGAGCTGTTCTCTGCTCAAAGCCGAGTGCAAGAAGCGGCGTTTGATTCTGACCACATGTACAACGTGGCAAAGCATACGGTGACTTTGGCGAAGGCCTATACTGGCGGCGGTAGTGATGAGCTTGAAGCCTTGTACTTGTATTTGCGCGCTGGCTATTACGCCGAGTTTTACAACAACAATATCTCGTTTGTTTCTTGGGTCACGCCCGCAGTACAAGAGGCGGTAGACGCGTTTGTAAACAACGCTAATTTTTACGAAAACAGCGACCCGCACGGCAAGGTATTAAGTGAAGTGATCATCACGATGGACAGTGCGGGGCTGCAACACGCTTATTTACCGCAAGTGACGGAGTGGCTGACGCGCTGGAATGATCAATACGCTCAAAACTGGTACATGCGCAACGCGGTGAATGGGGTGTTTACCATCTTATTCGGCGGTCAGTGGAACGACCAATATTTGCAAACCATCGGTAACCAAACCGAACTTGCAAAAGCATTGGGTGACTTTGCGTTGAGAGAGTCCTCGATAGGAGCGAGTGACGAGTTCATGGTGGCAAATGCGGGTCGCGAATTGGGGCGTCTGACCAAATATTCGGGCAGTGCCGCCACAACGGTGAGTAACAAGTTAAAAGATATTTTTGCTCGCTACGAGATGTACGGAAAAGGCGATGCCGTTTGGCTTGCTGCTGCGGATACGGTCTCGTACTACGCCGAATGCAGCGAGTACGGAATTTGTGATTTCGAAACCAAGCTCAAAGGTTTGGTGTTATCGCAAACCTACACTTGTAGCTCAACCATCCGTATTCTGTCGCAAAACATGACGCAAGAGCAGCATGTGGCCGCTTGTAGCAAAATGGGTTACGAAGAAGGGTATTTTCATCAATCTTTGGAAACTGGCGAGCAGCCAGTCGCTGATGATCATAATACACAGCTTCAAGTGAATATTTTTGATTCCAGCGATGACTACGGCAAATATGCGGGACCAATCTTTGATATCAGTACCAACAACGGCGGCATGTACCTTGAGGGTGACCCGTCCAAGCCGGGCAATATTCCTAACTTTGTCGCTTATGAAGCGTCTTATGCGAACCCTGACCATTTTGTTTGGAACTTAGAACATGAATACGTGCATTACCTAGATGGCCGATTCGACCTTTATGGCGGTTTTGGTCATCCAACTGAAAAGGTAGTGTGGTGGAGTGAAGGCATTGCAGAATACATCGCAAACGAAAAAGACAATCAAGCGGCGTTAGATACGATTCGAGACGGCTCAACTTACACCTTGAGCGAGGTTTTTGAAACCACATACGATGGCTTTGATGTTGACCGAATTTATCGCTGGGGCTATCTGGCCGTTCGATTTATGTTCGAGCGACATAAAGATGATGTAAACCAAATGCTGGTGGAAACACGCCAAGGTAATTGGAGCAATTACAAGGCGACCATCAATCAATGGGCAAACCTATACCAGAGCGAGTTTGAACAGTGGCAACAGTCATTGGTTTCAGGTGGCGCTCCTAATGCAGTAATAACCGCAAACAATGAGGGAAAAGTCGGTGAAAGCATTACATTCAGCAGTGAAAACAGTACGGATACAGACGGGCAAATCGTCAGTGTGTTGTGGGACTTCGGTGATGGCACGACCAGCACACAAACCCAGCCGACGCACCAATATGGGAGTGAAGGTCAGTACACGGTCAGTTTAACAGTGACAGATAATGACGGTTTGACAGCTACCGCGACCCACAATGTGACGATTTCGGCGACTGGCGGCAGTAGTACGCTTCCGCAAGATTGCGCGGTACAAAGCAAAGCGAGTGGTGGTCGTTTAAATGTTGGCGAGCCTGTCTGTTTGTCAAATCAGCAAACCATTTGGCTGAGTGTGCCGGCAGTTAATGAACATGCGAACATTGCTATCTCAACTGGCAATGGCACGGGTGACCTCAAAATTGAATACAGCAACCTAGGCTGGCCAGATGGTTCAAACCTACATGGTTGGTCAGACAATGCTGGTAACAAAGAGTGCATAACCGTTTCAAACCAAGCCAATTATTGGGGCTATATCAAAGTCTCTGGCAGTTTTGAAAATGCTGCGATTGTGGTGGACTTTGATACCTCTGGCTGTCGTCAGTAAACGTTATTTCTGTTAATTAAGAACAACAAATCCGAGTAACGACAGAAAATGAAACGCCCAGCACGAGTTTACATTGTGCTGGGCGTTTTTTATTTATATTGAATATCGGTTAAGACTTAGAAGTGCCCCAAGTACTGCCAATCAGCGTTGTTTGGGTTCGAGCCCTGTGTTGGCCAAGGGAAGTACCCGTATTTGCTTTTAATGAGGCGGTAGTAATGATAACCACCACGGAAGGGATACACGTAAATATCGTTAATGGTTCCCGTTTTGTTGTTCTCGCCCCAAACCCCCATGCGATCTTGTTTGTGCCACGTTAAGATTTCAGCTTCAAACTTAGCTAGGTCACTGTTGAGCTCGGCAATGTACTGTTCAATATCTGTATCGCTACCAATAAAGCGCCAATCAGCATCAGAGGCGTTTTGAGCAGGCAGCGCGCTGTTCACTCCCGGACGTTTTTGCATAAAGTAACGGCGTTCACCGTTTTCATCGGTATCAATGAAAATAGCGTTCTCAGATTGACCCCATGTCGTTGAACTCGCTTGTTCCCAAGTTAGCAACTGAGGTTGATTGAAGTAGCTGGCAATGCGCTGTGCATTGTCGATGTTACTACGATCAATTTTCAGTGGATTAAAACCAAACTGAACATGGTTTTCCGCTGAGCCTAGGTACTTCCAGCCTTCATTGTCTGCTTGGTTGGTTGGGAAATCCGCCGCAGAGATGTCACGCATTAAAAAGTAATCGCGAGTGCCAGTGACTGGGTTAGGGTACACGTAAAGTGCACCAACGCGGCGTTCTGCGCTTGTCTCACCATTGTTCAGCACACCTGCTCCGTAGTTGTCTGCTACGAATTTGTCGAAGTCAGCCACAAAGCCAAAGTCGATGCGGTTTAACGCTGCGTTGTCGGCAAACATGACTTGTTCATCAATGTATTGTTTGTAACCGTGCTCCTGACCAACAAAGATAGGGCCAACAAGCTTATCGATCGCTGGGTTTTGATCAGGGATCAAGCTATCTAGTACTTGTTCACCATTCTCGTCAGTACAACTTAAGGTGACACGAGTCGGCAGTGGCTGCTGCTCTAGGTTAAAGTGGAACTTATTGCTTTGTGATCCGTTTAATCGGCTATTTGCAACCGCAATGTTTTGTACTGAGCCATCCTGGCGCTCCACCGTAACCGCGCAGCTACGTTGAGAGATCATACTTGGCTGATACATTCCACCTTGATGTTGCGCGTAACGCCAATCTGCACCGTTGTTGTGTTTCACGCCACTAAACTGCTGGCAATGGGAAGAGGTCAAGTAGCCCGCACCATCATGGCTCGATCCTGCTTTATCCAGCACGCAAAGTGGTACTTCGCCAATTTCGGTGTTTGGCGTGTAAGTCACAGCACCTTCACCGTATTTAGACAGCAATGAGTAGCTATGATCTTGAGATATCATGCGCTCACGCTTACCATTGATGTTCCAGTACATGTCTTCGCTACTTTCACAACGCGCCATATCCGCACTGACTGTACCGACGAAGTTTGCACTTTCGCCGTTGCTTGCCGTGTAGGTAAACTGACAAATGCGAGCCTGCTGATTGTTGACTTTCATCGTCTGCCACAAATCTTGTTGAATTTGCTCGTCAGACAACGAAGACACCGCTTGCCAACCTTCTGGATGATAAGTCACGTCTGGTACGGAAGGCAGATCAAACACGTTGCCGTAGTTGGAGTAAATCAGCGGGTAAACTTGGCTTGCAAGTTCGTTATGTGGATCGTAAATACCCAACATGGTGACAACGGGCACGCCTACCGCAGTAGGTACAGGCGCGTTGGTTTGTGCTTCTTCGTAACTTTGGTTTTCTTGATTCCAACGAACGTAACCAGTCGAGCTATTTAGGTCGATGTTAAAGCCGTTATTGAGCCAAGTTTGTACACGGCGAGACTGAGAAGGGTGCTCTAACGTGTAACGACTAATGGTGCCTAATCGTTCGGCTTCGCCACCGGCTTGTGCGTCACGCGTAAAGCGGAATTCACCCGCAAATGGTGGCACAACTTCACCACCCACATCGTTAGTTGCGGCTTTACCCGTCCAGTGTAAGTTACCGATAAAGCGGCGATGCAGAGCATCCCAACCCCAACCAGATTCCAAATCGTGTGTAGAAGCATGCCAAGGGTAATGACCCAGACCGTAGTTATGCCCCATCTCGTGCGACCATTCGTTACCTGTTGTGTCTGTTAACGTCACGATGCCACCTCCGCCACTGCCGCCATGGTCAATAATGCCGTTGGTGTAAACGCCTCGGTTGGTGTGCGCAGTAATGTGGTTGAAGCGTTTATTGTAAGCTTGTGAATAGCCAGCACTATCGGTAATGCCTACGTTCGCATTATTCACGCCTGTAGATACTAGTGCTTTACCAATGGCTTCACGCATGTCACCGCCGTGCCAGCCACCTGCATCGTCTGAGCTAGTGGTGTAAACCTTGCCGTTTGGCAGCGTCACTTTCGGGAAATAAGCGGCAGTATAATCCGCCATCACCAGTTTAGATGCTGGGATTTTCTGGAAGTAATCGGCGCTGAGTTTTGCCATGTTTTTGATCATGGCGTTGCCATTACGCGGCGCTGTAAGCATACCCATGTCGATGTTTTGAATGATTAGCTCCGGTGCGCCGCCAAAGACAAGCTCATTGGCAGCTAATTCGCCTTGGCGATCATTGTTATCGGTTAAGCGCAGCGACAATCCTGGCTTCATCCAATCCCATTGCAGCGGCAGTGACCACGCGTGATGGGAGAATACCACTTTAGAACGCCCATTGTCTGGCTGATCAGAAGCCGCAAGCGCGCTTGGTGGCAGCATTGGGACGCGAGTGATTACAGAGCCTTCAAAGCTCACTTCTACCCAAACATGTTGAACGGTTTTGTCTTCTGGCGTGAATAAAAGCAGAGCTTCACGGTCGATCACCAAGTCAGGGAACTGGTTCACATCGTTTTGATTCGGGGCGGTGGTAGTATGGGTTTGAGCAAAATGGATAGAACCAGTCAAATCGCCATTCAAGTGATTTTCTAGCTGCAATTCGTCTGCGTACCCAAGGCGTGCGGTATTTGTTGTGAATTCAATCTTTTGTGGCTCGATACAATCAATCGCATTGCATGAAGAAAGCTCTGCCGTGTACCGAGTATCTGGTTTCAGGTTACCAATGAACAAGCCAGATTGAACTTTGTCATAACGAACAGACTCTGAACCTGATTCGCTCAATGTCAGAACCACATTGTCATTAGTGTTTTGCGCAGCCCATTTTAGCTGAACACCTTGATCTGAAACACTGGCTACGTTCAATGTATTGATGTTTGGTGCAGATAGGTCGCCACAGTCAGAAGTTTCGATGTTTTGAATCATATCTGACTGCCAAATGTATTCGCCATTTGGACCCTTAGAACCTCGGGCAGCAGGGATATATTCTACGTAGCAACCTGTGCCGCCTGGGTTAATCACACCAAACTCTTTGTGGATCAGGTAGAAACCACCGTTATACCAAATAAATTCCCACTCCGGACCGACGAAGTCCACCACGTTGCGATAAGCCTGGTCTTGCTCTCCAAATATAAAAGGAAACTTAGGATAGTTATCGAAGTTGACCCCGTATTCATGTCCTTGGAAATTAATATAGGTTTTACCGTCACGTTGATAGGTGTCTTGACCTTTATCTGCTAACTGCTTGAGCATTTCAATGCGTTCAAAGGTTTGATTTCCGATTTCGACCAATGTTAGGTCGTGGTTCGCGTTTGCGAAAGCGGCTGCACTTCCTAGGAGTGAAGAGATCAGCCAAGCGAGCGTATTTTTCTTCATATGAGACTCTACTTTTGCCAATGGAATAAACATTAAACATGCCCCCAGAAGTTCGGCACTTAGGGGAGTTGCATCATCCATTTCAATATGAACGGATGATGAGTTTGATTATCTGCTGAGATTTGAATGTTAAATAGGTGGGACAAATTGGGCTTGTGATTCTGCTTCAAACTCTGATTTGATTACGAAATCGAATTGATATCTTATGTCCAAATTCGTATTTATCTATCTATATAAAATAGGATTCTTTATGCGGTGAATTGATAAAATTCCTTATTTTGTAAAAGGTTAGAGTTTATATAAAAAAGCCAGCCTTAGGGCTGGCAATCAAACAGGGAGTTTGAAATGAAAATGAAATCGGGAGATAGGGCAGTTTGTCTAAAGCTCTACAAACTGAGTTGCGCGCTGAAGCCAAGCTTTGTCGTGCTCATCAAGAAATGGGCTGAGTGCTTGGTAGACGCGAGAATGGTATTGATTTAGCCAGTTAATTTCATCATGGCTTAGCAAAGAGACATCAAGCATGTTCGTGGCGATTGGTGCCAGCGTAATGGTCTCGAAGCCATAAAAAATACCGAACTCATTTTGCTCGACTTCAACCACTTTCATGATGTTTTCGATCCGAACACCGTATTCACCTTCACGGTAAACACCGGGCTCATTGGTGATCACCATGCCAGGTTTTAGCTCAACTTCGCGGTGGCTTTGCGAGAAGTTTTGTGGCCCTTCATGGACATTCAAACAAATACCCACACCATGTCCTGTACCGCATTTGTAATCAATACCATGTTGCCACAGCACGCCTCGTGCCATGATGTCGAGATTGGCACCCGTAGAGCCTTTCATAAATCGAGTCTGAGTCAGTCGGATGACCGCTTTCAGCACTAACGTGTAGTCTTTGCGCTGTTTAATGGTCGGTGACCCGAAGTGGAAAGTACGGGTGATGTCTGTTGTGCCGCCAAGGTATTGACCGCCTGAATCCACAAGGAAGAAATTGCTTTCATTGACAACGGCATTGCTTTCTTCATCGGCGGCGTAGTGCATTTTCGCGCCATGTGCGGCGAAGCCTGCAATCGTGCGGAAACTGTCGCTCACATAATGGCGAGTTTGACGGCGATAGCTTTTCAATTGAGCCTCGGCTGACAGCTCAGTAACGAGCCCGCTTGGGACTTGGTCTTCTAACCAGCTCATGAACTTCACGACAGCCACACCATCGTCCGTCAATGACTGTTCGAGATTGGCTAACTCGGTCTGATTTTTGGTGGCTTTCATGTCGGTGACGGGGCAAGCCATTGGCTTTAATGAGAGGTTCTGCTCAATGGAGTTAACCAACAAACTGTCGGTATAAACCGGGCTAAAAGCAAGCGACAAGCCTTCACATTGCTGATTCAAATACTGGCTGACGTACTCGTAGTGACGAACGCTCACACCTTGCGCAGTCAGCTTCTTCTCTATCTCGGCTGGTAACTTTTGTTTATCGATGAACGCCGTCGCGCAGTCTCGCTCGACAATAAGGTAGGATTCTGAAACCGGGCAGTAAAGCGTGTCACCGCCACGAATATTCAGTGTCCACATCACATCGTCAAGGGTTGAAACCAATAAACAGTCCGCATGGTTTTCATTGAGCCATTTACGAATATCTGCGAGTTTTTGTTTGGTTTCTACACCAGAAAACGCAACCGGATGGTCAAAAATTTCTGCGCTCGGTCTGCTCGGGCGGTCAGTCCAGATTGGCGTTATCAGATCGAGGTCGAGAACAATCTCGATGTTCTTTGGCTCAAGCGCTTGTTTAAGTTCTTGGTAAAATGCGTAGCTGATCGAGCGCCCATCCACGGCAATCGCGCTGTTTTCGTCGAGCGTACTCGCAAGCCATTTAGGAATGGTGGGGGTTTCCGGCTGACGCGCTTTGAAAAGGTCTAACCCCGTTCCATGCAATTGTTCTTCTGCTTGAATGTAGTAGCGACCATCTGTCCACAATCCACCGCCTTGTTGAGTTATGACGACATTACCAGCCGAGCCAGTAAAGCCAGAAATCCACGTGCGTCCAGCCCAATGGTCAGCGGAATACTCACTATTGTGGGGATCATTGTTTGTGACGATGTAGGCCGAAACCTTGTAGTTTGCCATTGCGTCGCGTAGCGATGAAAGGCGTTGGTTAACCGAATTTGTTGTATTCATGAAAACGTCCTAAATCATGTTTGAACAGTAAATATGATGTTGCTCAGTGCCTGTTTTGACTGGGCTTTGCTGCCCACATAGTTCCGTAGCTTCTGGGCATCGGGTTCTAAAAACACAACCGCTGGGTGGGGTGAGCGGAGAAGGGAGGTCTCCGGGCAACAATTGGATGTCGCGGTTGCGTGCAAGTTGCGGATTGGCAATCGGTACCGCAGAAAGCAATGCTTTTGTGTAGGGATGCTGAGCATCGTCGAACACTTGGTCGTAGCGTCCCACTTCCATTGGTTTGCCAAGGTACATCACCATCACTCGGTCGCTGATATGGCGCACAACGCTTAGGTCATGAGCGATCATCACCAGTGTCAGTCCCATTTCTTGTTTAAGGTCGTCGAGCAAATTAATGACCTGCGCTTGAATCGAAACATCCAATGCGCTGACGGGTTCATCACACACCACCAAGTCCGGATTGAGGATTAAGGCTCGCGCGATGCCAACACGTTGGCACTGACCGCCAGAAAACTCATGCGGATATCGGTTACGTTGGCTTGCCAACAGACCCACTTTGTCCATCATCTCAATGACGCGTTTTTCGACTTCGGCGCGTTTAAGTTGAGGCTGGTGTGTGAGTAACGGCTCTGCGATACATTCTGAAATCGTCAATCTCGGATTGAGGCTCGCCGATGGGTCTTGGAATATCATCTGAAATTCTTGGCGACGACGTGTTAACTTGTTTTTGCTGAAGCCACGCATGTCTTCACCTTTCCAAGTGAGCTTGCCGTGCGTGGGTTCAACTAAGCGCAGCAGAGCACGTGCTAAGGTGGATTTTCCGCAGCCTGATTCGCCAACAATGCCGAGCGTTTCGCCTCGATAAACATCCAAATCGATGCCGTTGACGGCTTGTACGATCTTTCTTCGGCTCGGAATGAGGTGTCGCGAAACAGGAAAATGCACTTGCAGTTCGCGAGCGGACAATAACACTTCTTTCTGATTCATAACGTTTCCTTAAGCCGACTGGTGGATGAGTGAAATGCTGCTTTGGGCTTTGACATGGCAGGCGATGGATTGACGACCATTGAGCGGCATAAACTTCGGCGTTTCGGCTTGGCAGCGAGCGAGGCGGTAATCACAGCGATCTCTAAACGGGCAGCCTTGGTGGTTAATTAAGGCGCTCGGTGGATTGCCAGGGATAGTTGGCAAACGAGGCATGTCTTCGGTGATCGAAGGAATTGCTCTCAGTAAGCCTTGGGTATAAGGGTGTGCGGGCTGAGCAAAGAGGGTGTCCGTATCTGCTTGTTCCATTTTTTGTCCGCCGTACATTACCAACACGCGGTCACACATTTCGGCGACAACGCCCATGTCGTGCGTTATCAGCAATATCGCGGTATTAAACTCTTTTTGTAACTCACGTAATAACGTCAGGATTTGCGCTTGTACTGTCACATCGAGTGCGGTTGTGGGCTCATCGGCAATAAGCAGTTCCGGTTTACACAACAACGCCATGGCAATCATCACACGTTGGCGCATACCGCCAGAAAGCTCGTGTGGATATTGGTTCATGCGTGTTTCCGGAGAAGGAATCCGCACCGCATCCAACATCTGAATGGATTCCGCAATGGCTTGCTTGCGACTCATGCCTTTGTGCACCATCAACACTTCGCTCAGCTGCTTGCCTATCTTCATAAATGGATTCAGAGAGGTCATGGGATCTTGGAAGATCATGCCGATTTTCTCTGCGCGAATACGGTTGAGCTGTTTCTTGGACATTGAGAGTAAGTTCTCGCCATGAAATAAGGCTTCACCGGATACATTACCGTTGTCGGCGGTGAGCCCCATCAGCGCAAATACCGATTGGCTTTTACCAGAGCCTGATTCACCCACAATGCCGAGCGTTTCTCCTGCTTTAATCGAGTAGGAAAGGTTGCTGACCGCTTGCACTTGTCCGTCTGGCGTATCGAAGCGCACGTTCATGTTTTCAATAGATAGCATGGAGTTGTCCTTATCGATCTTTCGGGTCAAGAGCGTCGCGTAAGCCATCGCCGATGAAGTTGAAACAGAATAGGGTTGTGACCAAGAACAGGGATGGAAAAAGCAGCATCCACAAGGCAACATCAATGGTTTTTGCGCCTTCGGAAATCAGTATTCCCCAGCTGGTGTCTGGTGGTTGGACGCCTAAGCCTAAAAAGCTTAAGAACGATTCAAACATGATGAAACCGGGCACCATGAGCGATGAATAGACCATTACAATTCCCAATACGTTCGGCAGCACGTGACGACGAACGATGGTGAACTTTGAAACGCCAATGGAATGTGCCGCTTCGATGAACTCGCGCTTTTTAATTCCGAAGGTCACGCCGCGTACCACGCGAGCGATTCCCAACCATGACACCATGCCAATTACGATAAAAATCAGATAGATGTTGTTGCCAAAGAGGGTGACGAAAAGGATGACCATGAACATAAATGGTACTGAATCCAACACTTCGATGATGCGCATCATCACGCTATCTACGACGCCGCCTAGGTAGCCTGAAATGCTGCCCCAAATTGTTCCGATAACGACGGCGACTAACGCGCCCACAAAGCCAACTAAAATTGAAAGGCGACCACCTTGCATGGCGCGGGCAAAAAGGTCTTGGCCGAGATCGTCGGTACCAAAGTAATGGCCGCTGCTAAGTGATGGCTTTCCTAGTTCGTATGGGTCGGCGAGTACGTCCCAATCAATCTCATCGTGTCCAAAGGCCGCAATCGATGGGCCAAACGTGATGCACAAAGTGATGAACGTGAGCACATAAACCGATGTCATCGCGGCGCGGTTTTTTCGAAAACGAGCCCAGGCATCTTGCCACAAACTACGACCTTCCACCGCTTCGATATTGTCTACGACTTGGTCTTGTAAGGATTGAGTATCCAGTTTCTTAATCGATAACATGTTTGACTCCTAAACTCGGATACGTGGGTCGATCACCGTGTACAACAAATCGACCACAAGATTAAAGAAGATGGTGAGTGAGGCGACAATTAAGGTGATGCCCATTACTAAGCCGTAGTCGCGATTCAGTGCACCAGAGACAAAGTGCTGGCCCATACCACCAGTGCCGAAAAAGATGTCGATGATGACAGAGCCCGTCACGACAGAGACAAACGCTGGCCCGAGCATGGCGACGACGGGGATCAATGACGGACGCAGTGCATGGTGGAACAAGATGTAGGCGGTCGATAATCCCTTCGCTTTTGCGGTGCGAATGTAAGGCTGATTGAGGGTTTCAATCATCGCGCCGCGCATGACACGCGCGATGCTAGCGACTGATCCAATGGCCAGACTTAATACCGGCAAAACAAGAAAAGCTAATTGCCCACCTTCCCAGCCACCAGCGGGGAGCCAACTAAGCTGAATCGCAAAAATGGTGACAAGCACGGGAGCCAAAACAAAAGCAGGAACAACCACGCCCGTCATCGAGAGTGTCATTAATCCGTAATCCAAACGGCTATTGCGCTTTAATGCGGCAATAGTGCCGAGCAGCATCCCAAGTGGGACTGAGATGCTAAAAGAGAGCACCCCAAGCATTGCCGATACGGGCCAAGATTGGGCAACCAGTTGAGTGACAGAGAAGTCTTGGTAAACAAAGCTTGGGCCTAAATCGCCCTGCACAAAGTTTGTAATGTAAATCCAAAACTGAACCAGAAATGGTTCATCAAGGTGGAATTTTGCTTCGATGTTGGCGCGCACGATTTCCGGCATTGGGCGTTCCATATCAAACGGGCCACCCGGTGCGATGTGCATCAACCAGAAAGAAACCAGCGCAATAAACAGCAAGGTTGGAACGGCGATGGCTAGCCGTCTCAGAATGTACCAAATCATGATCCATCATCCTTTGGTAAAACGACGCCACATCCCGCCGCGTCGAATAAAAGGTGAAAAAAATTGGCCTGTGCTCATTACCGAGGAAAGAGAGGTTCGAGAAGGTATGCCATGTATTGGCAATGTCAGTGCTAGTTACCTTATCGATACAGGCCGAAACATGCCTTTAGTGGACTTTCACATAGACATTCTTGCGGTAGTACGAGGACTCGGGGTTAGTGCGCTCGTAGCCACCGACATAAGGCTTGATCAGGTATTGATCGTTGCCAGGGCGGTAAACTGGAATGATCGCCATATCGTCAATCAACATGCTTTCTGCTTGCAGATACAGCTCAGATGGGTCGCTCATGGTCTTAGATTGCGACATCAACTCATCGTATTTCGGGTTGTGGTAACGTGAATCGTTGTACTCGCCATTTGAGACGAAGATATCTAACCAAGTCGATGCCTCATTGTAGTCGGCTGTCCAGCCGCCGCGTGTAATTTCTGTGGGTTCTTTCAAGGCATAGAAGACTTTAGGTTCCAACTGCTTGATGGTGACTTGTGCGCCTAAACGGCTCTTCCACATGCCCGCCATGGCTGTCGCCATTTTTACATCCATCGAGAAAGTCGGGACGGTAAACGTCAACTTAAGTGGGTTACTTTGGTTGTAGCCTGCCTCTGCTAACAAACGCTTTGCTTCGTCAATTCGTTGGATTTGGTCCCACTTTGAATATTCCGGTGTGTGCGATTGAAACCCATCGGTTTGCGGTGGTACTAGCGTGAACATCGGAATGCCACCATTTCTTAAAATCGAATCAGTCAGTAGATTGCGATCAATGGCGTAGGAGAGGGCTTGGCGAACTCGACGATCTTTGGTCGGTCCTTCTTGCGTATTTAGGTAGTAAAAAGTCGAACCTAGCGAAGCACTCGTATCAGCCACATCTTGAGGCAGTTTGCTTATTAGTTTCCTTTTTTGTGCGGCAGGAATCGACATGACCTGATCGATTTCGCCTGCTAGGTAGCGATTTAGCACGACATTAGCATCACCGATCGGCAGCCAAGTGATTTTATCTAAGACGACGTTGTTTGCATCCCAATAGTGCGGGTTTTTCTTTATTACCATCTTCTCGTTTACCTTCCACTCCGAAACGGTAAACGCGCCGTTGGTTACGATGTTCTCAGGTTGTGTCCAGTTACTGCCGTGTTCCTCTACCGTTGTTTGATGAACCGGAGCAAGAACGGGGTGGCTCAGGAGTTTTATGAAGAACGGAATTGGCTGCTCCAAAGTGACTTGGAAGGTTTTTTCATCCAACGCTTTCACGCCCAATGAATCAGGTTTCGCTTCGCCTTTCATAATGGCTTGCGAGTTTAGGATATTCGGTATGGCGGCAAACCAAGCGTAAGGTGATGCCGTGTTAGGGTCGAGCAATCGTTGCCAACTGTAGACAAAATCTTGAGCGGTCACTGCGTCGCCGTTTGACCATTTCGCATCGCGCAAGTGGAAAGTGTAAACCGTATTGTTGTCATTCACCGTCCAAGATTCTGCAATCCCAGGAATCGTTTTGCCTTGTTTGTCCTGAATGGTTAAGCCTTCAAACAAGTCTCGACCAAGGTTGAACGCAGGCTCCGCGGCTTGTTTTGCAGGATCGATAGAGGTGACTTCCGCCCCGTTGTTAAGCGTAATTTCTTGCGTCTCTGCAAGCGTCACGCCAGCCGGATACGGCACTGCGTAGCTCGGTGTAGCCAGTATCGGACTCATTATCGATGCTAGCAAAAGTAGTTTAGGTAATTTCATCCTTGTCTCACTCTATTCATCCTGAAAGGTGCTCAAAATGTATATTGTATAAATTGTCTGTACAATCGAGTTTTAACATAGTTGTAACAAGGTGCTGAAAGTCGGGCTGTTCGGTCTCAAAAAGTGAGCTAGTAGAATTTTTATCGCGGCTGATTGCCAAGTTGGCATTAAGGAAAGAATATTTGTGGTGGGCAAAAATAAAAATCCCCTTCGCGCAGGGCGAGAAGGGGATGAAAGTCGGAAGTTAATCTAAATATTTGAGTGAGGCTACTTCACCAAAAAATGCTTAACGAACTCAGAGATTTTTACCATATCATCAACGGCGATGAACTCTTCAGTGGTGTGCACTTTAGCCATACCCGTAGATAGATTCACGGTTGTCAGACCTTTCTTGTTGAAGTTGTTCGCATCGCTGCCGCCGCCAGTGCCTTTCGTGAACGATTCGATACCCATATCTGCAAACGCCGCTTTGATTGCGGTTACGTGCGCGTTGTCTTCTTCGATAACAAAGGCGTCGTACGCGCGGCTAGATTCGATTTCGACTTCTGCGCCATGTTTTTCGCATACCGACTCAAATGTTGAAATCATGTGGTTGACTTGGGCTTCTAGCTTCTCTCCATTTAGAGAGCGAGCTTCAGCAACGATTTTAAGCTCTGGCATCACAATGTTGGTTGCCTGACCACCGTTGACCATACCGATGTTCGCTGTGGTTTCTTCGTCGATGCGAAGCAGTTTCATTTGGTTGATTGCGTCTGCCGCAACCATGATCGCGCTGATGCCTTCTTCCGGCGCAAGACCTGCATGTGCAGGGCGGCCTTTGATGGTTGCGACGATCTTTTGTTGGCCCGGAGCAGCCGTTACGATAGTTCCAATTGGGCCACCTGTGTCCAGTACGATCGCTTCTGTTGAGGTTACGTGAGACATATCGAAGTATTCAGAACCGAACAGGCCACCTTCTTCATGTACGGTGAACGCCAATTCGAGCGTTTTGTGTTCTAGGTTTTCAGCTTGAATGCAACGCACTGCTTCCATGATGGCAGCGATGCCAGATTTGTCGTCACCGCCAAGAATGGTGTAGCCTTTTGAGCGGATGATACCGTCTTCGATGATCGGCTCGATACCAATGCCCGGCGTTACCGTATCCATGTGACAGCTCATTAGGATTGAGCCTTCTTTTTTCCCTTCTAAACGTGCGTACACGTTGAAGCCATTAGAAATGTGTTCTGGTACAGGAAGCTTGTGAACCGTAAAGCCTAGTTCGCCCAGTTGCTCAGCCAGCGTTTCTGCAATTTGTTTTTCATTCATAGATTCGCTGTCGATGCGAACCAGTTGGCAGAAGTGTTCAACTAGACGTTCTTGATTAATTTGTGTCATTTGGGTGTCTCTTTCTTTTGGGGTCGAGGGCGATACCGAGAAACGATGTGAATTCGAAATCAATGGCACGGACTCGAAAGGGAACAGAACCTCACTTATTGCACAGCTTTATGTAGGTGAAGCTGCGTTGAATCAAAGAAAATCACTGCCTGACACGATTCTGACCGAGGATAATGCCAGAAGTGACGACGCAATCACGAAAGTGGTTTAGCAAGTGACAATTTGGTAATTGAGAGCGGAGACAGTAATGCACTATGGCTCGAAGCAAATATGTAACTGATGAAAGCAGTCAATAATTGCTGCAAGGTGCACTGTAAATAAGTAGGGTGTATTTGAAGCAAAATCACATTTGTGGATTAATGACGTCTCTGTTTACTCATATCCTCGCACTGCCAACTGGATAGGCCAAGTTCAATAAGAGCTTGGCCGCTTTTTAGGTGCGCTTTGTTGTCTTGAAACTCCCGCTTGTTTCACTCTTTCCAACCTCTCTTTAAATGAAACCAAAGACTTATCTAAAGTCGCTAGGTGCCAATAAAAATCACCATGGTAACAAGTTGTTTACATTTGGTGGTGTGGCGTAAATCGAAAAATATCAACCTAATTGATTGAAATTCAATTTAATTTTGGTTTCTTTTTAACCGGGTACATTGATGGCCTTGTGGTGTAACATTAATTTTACATTTCTCCGTAAGACCCATCGAAATAGAGATTTCGGCTTATGTATTCCAATTTCTCTCTACCTGCGCGAAGTTAGAAAAATCAGTTCAAACAGCTCAGTGAGGCTGTAAACAAATTAGTGACGCAAGGAGAAAGTCATGGTGGACACATACAACCCATTAGGTACAGACGGATTTGAGTTTGTTGAATACACAGCTGCTGACAGCAAAGGCATTGAACAACTAAAAGCGTTATTTACATCGCTAGGCTTTGCTGAAATAGCCAAACATCGTTCGAAAGAAGCATGGTTGTATCGACAAGGTGACATCAGCTTTATCGTGAACGCCCAGCCTCATAGCCAAGCGGAGGAGTTTGCTAAAGTTCACGGCCCATCTGTATGTGGTATGGCGTTTCGTGTGAAAGACGCGACGGTTGCGCTTGAACATGCTATTCAAAACGGCGGCACAGAATACAAAACTGAAATTGGTCCGATGGAACTGAGTATCCCTGCCATTTACGGTATTGGTGAAAGCTTGCTTTATTTTGTTGATCGTTATGGCAAGCAGAGCATCTACGACGTCGATTTCCGTTTTTATGACGATGCAGACGATCGCTTAGCTAAATCAGACGTTGGCTTGTACGAGATAGACCATCTCACGCACAATGTTAAGCAAGGTAATATGGAGGTATGGTCTGGTTTTTATGAGCGCATCGGGAACTTCCGAGAAATTCGATACTTCGATATCGAAGGTAAACTGACTGGCCTTGTCAGCCGCGCAATGACGGCACCGTGTGGCAAAATCCGCATTCCCATCAATGAATCCTCGGATGACAAATCGCAGATTGAAGAGTTTATCCGCGAATACAACGGGGAAGGTATTCAGCATATCGCTCTGACAACGGATGACATCTATCAAACGGTGCAAACGTTGCGTGACCGCGGTATGGACTTTATGCCAACGCCAGACACCTACTACGAGAAAGTCGATGAGCGCGTTGAAGGCCATACTGAAGATGTCAGTAAACTTCGTGATTTGCAGATCTTGATTGATGGCGCGCCAATGAAAGACGGTATCTTGCTGCAAATCTTTACTCAGACTGTTATTGGCCCTGTGTTCTTTGAAATCATTCAGCGCAAAGGCAATGAAGGCTTTGGTGAAGGTAACTTCAAAGCGCTATTTGAATCGATTGAAGAAGATCAAATTCGCCGAGGAGTACTAAGCGATGCATAAATGGATCACATTTCCGCATCGGGAGGGTGTGTGCTCAAAACAAGCACATGCGGATTTCCCGGATGAGGCAATTTATGAACGTGAAGCTGGCCGAAGTGGGTTCTTCGGCCCTGCGGCACATTTTCATCATCAACATGCGCCAACCGGTTGGTGTGAGTGGGAAGGTGACTTACGCCCACGCGCTTTTGACTTCACCTTAGTGGATAAAGCCAGTCAAATCTCTCCTTGGTCAGTACCGCACCTATTGCACAACGCTAACTGTAAAATACGTGTATGGCGCATGGATGAAAAGATGGATTTCTTGGTAAGAAATGCCGATGGCGACGAGCTGCTGTTCATCCACCAAGGCACGGCAGATCTTTACTGTGACTATGGTCATCTGAAAGTGAGCGAAGGGGATTACGTCATGATCCCGCGCTCAACGAGTTGGCGTTTAGATCCGAGTGAACCCATGTTCATTCTCATGATTGAAAACACCGATGCAGCGTACTCCTTACCTGAAAAGGGCATGGTAGGGAATCACGCGGTATTTGACCCTGCGGTGTTGGAAGTTCCGTCTATCAATGATGAGTTTCGTGCGCAATATTCTGAAAACCGCACTGAGGTTCAGGTAAAACGCCACGATAAAGTTAGCGTGATTACCTATCCGTTTAATCCTTTAGACGCGATTGGTTGGCATGGCGACTTAGCAGTAGTGAAAGTGAATTGGCGTGATATACGTCCACTTATGTCACATCGCTACCACTTACCACCGTCGGCGCATACTACATTTGTAGGAGCGGGATTTGTAGTGTGTACGTTTGTTCCTCGTCCAATTGAGAGCGACCCGGGAGCACTTAAAGTACCGTTCTACCACAACAATGATGACTATGACGAAGTGTTGTTCTACCACGCAGGTGACTTCTTTAGTCGCGATAACATTGAAGCGGGTATGGTGACGTTTCATCCGGCAGGCTTTACTCATGGCCCACATCCTAAAGCGTTTAAAGCGGGTCGAGAATATAAGAAGAAGTTTACGGATGAGGTCGCAGTCATGATCGATACCCGCCATGCACTCCAGTTCTCGGATGAACTGGATAAAGTAGAAAACAAAGAATACGTCTATAGCTGGCAAGAGAAATAAGGGGCAAGGATGAAATTAGCAACCAAGAAAAATGGGACTCGTGACGGTCTGTTGATGGTCGTGAGCAAAGACTTAACGCGCTGCGTACCCACAACAGAAGTTTTCCACCCGAGAAACCTAGCACCGACCATGCAAGTTGCACTTGATAATTGGGAAGCTGTTGCACCACAGTTGGAAGAAATTTACACCGCACTGAACAACGGCACGGTCGCAGGGTTTGAAGAGTTTGAGGCGCATTACTGTGAGTCTCCGTTACCTCGCGCTTATCAGTGGGCGGATGGCAGTGCTTATGTCAACCATGTCGAGTTGGTTCGTAAAGCGCGCGGCGCAGAAATGCCAGAGAGTTTTTGGACTGATCCTTTGATGTATCAAGGTGGTTCAGATGCGTTTATTGGCCCTTGCGACAATATTGAGTTTGCCAGCGACGAATGGGGTATCGATTTTGAAGGCGAAGTTGCCGTTGTAACTGGCGATGTTCCGATGGGCGCAAGTATTGCTGAGGCGCAAGAATCTATTCGTCTCATTATGTTAGTGAACGATGTCTCGCTACGTGGTTTGATTCCTGCGGAGCTCGCAAAAGGGTTTGGTTTCTTCCAATCTAAACCGTCTTCGGCGTTTTCTCCTGTAGCGGTTACCCCTGATGAATTGGGCGATGCATGGTATGAAAACAAAGTTCATTTACCATTGGTTTCCACTTACAACCACAAGCCGTTTGGTCGCCCTAATGCTGGCGTTGATATGACTTTTGACTTTGCAGACTTAATCGTTCATGCCACAAAAACGCGCCCACTATCGGCTGGCGCAATCATCGGTTCTGGTACGGTGTCTAACAAGCAAGGCACTGACCATGGCACTTCGATTGAGGAAGGTGGCGTTGGTTATTCATGTATCGCGGAAGTCCGTATGATCGAAACCATTCGTGATGGCAAGCCAGCGACAAACTTTATGTCGTTTGGTGATTCGATCAAACTTGAGATGTTTGATGTTGAAGGTAATACTATTTTTGGTGCTATTGATCAGCAAGTTAGTCAATACTTGAAACATTAAACAGCAAAATAGGGACAAGCCATGGGCGATGACATCATTCTTTATGGATATTGGCGATCTTCGGCGGCATATCGAGTGCGTATATGCTTGAATTTAAAGCAACTGGCGTATGATTCAGTGTCTGTTCACTTAGTTCGCAATGGCGGTGAACAGCACAATGAGCAATACCACGATCTTAACGCCTCAGAGCTGGTACCTGTGCTGGTGGATGGCGACTTACGCTTAAACCAGTCACTCGCGATCATTCAATATCTTGAAGAAAACTACCCAGATGTGTCGGTCATTCCTGAACAAATGCCATTACGTTATCAAGCGTTGGCGATGGCGCAGGACATCGCCATGGAAATTCATCCTTTAAACAATCTGCGTGTCTTGCAGTATCTGGAAGGAACACTAGGTTGTGAACAAGCGCAGAAAGAGGAGTGGATTCATCACTGGATCAAACAAGGCTTTGCTGCGTTAGAAGAGAAACTGGCCAAATATCGAGAAGAGCATGGAAACTGTAAATACAGTGTGACTGACTCACCATGCATCGTTGATATTTGCCTTGTGCCTCAAGTCTACAACGCGCAACGTTTTGGAGTTGATATGTCGCCTTATCCGGTTATCAACGCAATTGTAGATGCTTGCAACCAACTGCCAACTTTCATTGATGCCATGCCAGACAATCAACCAGATGCTAACACTTAATGATTGTTAATCAGGCACAACGTACAAGAGCCAATCCCTAGAAAGATTGGCTTGTTTTTGCTTATCCTCCGCGAACTTTTCTTCATTGCTTATGTCATCGCACCTCAAAATTGATAGGTTTTGTTGCTCTGTATAGCATTTCCATTTACGCTTTGAGCAACTAGTTGTTTTGGGCGCACTTTATCTATGACCAACATCTTTATCATTGTTGTTCTTCTGGTTGTATTCTTCTTTATTATTCAAAAGTACGTGATTAAGCACGACGACACGCGTGACTATCCATATCGTGCGAAAGGTCCGTTACTAAGAGGGCAAGAAGGTGCTTTTTTCAATGCGCTAAGAGCCGCAGTTGGAGAGCATGCTGTCGTGTTTGCCAAGGTGAACATGTCTACTTTGGTTGCTCCGAAAGACATCAAGAATAAAAAGCAGTTTTTCGTGGCCAATAATCGCATCGCGCGCAGTTATTTCGACTACGTAATTTGTGACCCAAGAACGTTAGAACCGCGCGTAATTATCGAGTTTGATAACGGGCAGCAATTGAATAAAGGTAAGGTGGAGCGTCAGAAGTTGCTGATGCACGTATGTAAATCTGCCAACTTGCCTCTGATCGGGACTTCAGTAAAACACAGTTATCAAGTGGGACGTTTACGTCGTTTGTTGGCGGCGCATATTGATTTGATCGAGCCTGAGAAAGAAGTGCGTTTTTGTAAGAAATGCGGCAGTCCGATGATCATCAAAACCGCCAGCCAAGGTGAATTTAAAGGACGACGATTTTTCACCTGTAGTCGTCAACCTAATTGTACTTACACTGAAAACTACAATGTGGTGTTTGAGTCTGACGACTAATACAACCAATCAAACGATAAACCTAAAGGCTTTGATTTGTGTAGATCGAAGCCTTTTTTGTATCGCCCAATACGCCAAGACCTATACTTTGAGAAAGAAAGCGGAATAGGGAAGTCGTATGCGATATGGATGGATATTTGCACTGTTGCTGCTAGCTCCACATGTGCAAGGAATGCAGAGCTTAAAGCCGCTGGAGTGCAAACTGACAGAAACGCCACAAGACCACTTTTTGTTTTATCATGAACAGATGGTTTATCACAGCGAGCAGTTTGTGATTTTCCAAAACTTTAAAGGCAGAGTAAGTACTCAAGTCGATGTCAAAACGGGTAAACTGATCCGCACTACCTACATTGGTGAGCCATTTGAGCCTAAATATCAAATTCTGTTTGGTTTTTGCCCTGATATTTCCCAGACATTACAAATTTGGATGTTAAGTGAAGTGCCTTACGACAATTGAACAAAATCGTAAAAGTTATATAGATCACACTTTTATCCCCGATAGACGAAGGGCTTGCCGATAAAATCATCTGAAAACGGGTGTTGAGTTTACATTTTCACCAAACGATTCAAAGTTGATGAATTTATGCTTGCACCCCTGATCGGATATAGCTAATATCCTTCTCGTTCCAGAGATATGCGTCCGTAGCTCAGCTGGTTAGAGTATCGCCTTGACATGGCGGGGGTCGGTGGTTCGAGTCCACTCGGACGCACCATTCTGAATTGAATGGTCAGGAATGAAAAATTTGGGTCCGTAGCTCAGTTGGTTAGAGTACTACCTTGACATGGTAGGGGTCGGCGATTCGAGTTCGCCCGGACCCACCAAATTTTAGAAGAAGCCCACCTTTCTGGTGGGCTTTTTTGTGTCTGTAACTTATTGATATTCGAGTGAAATTCCTTCTTTTGTCTTTTTTCTCTAAATTACTTCTCCGCCACATCTAGCGCTTTCATTTCTTGACCATCTTGTAACTCTGCATACTGCGCAATAACGGCGAACTGAGTATGTTCGATACGCTCTGACCAGATACGTTTTGGGATGTGGTTGAAAGTATCTGCGTAACTCGGCGCTACTTCAAGTACTAACTTGGCAATGTTATCTAGATCCAGCGACTCTACAGATGCTGGTATGGTGAGCACTATCGCGGGAGATTGCGCGAGATACTGTAAGTTCGAGTTCTCTTTTCCTAATAACTCCGGTGTTAGTCGGTGGGGCGTTTGTACATCTCCTAGGTCATAGTGACGTTGCAGAACCATGTATTTGTTTGGGATTGACTCGTGTGAGTTCCACCATTTACCGTCGACGGCGGCTAATACCAGTTTTGATTGAGATTTATCAACGACGCCAAGCTCTTGCAGACTTGCATTGAGAAGTAAACTTACATTTTGGTTGTATTCTCTTTCGCTCAGCATCTTATGTTGTTGAATGAGGTTAAGTACAATTTTAGATCCCAACATGTTGGAGTAGAGGTCTTCAAGCGAGTAGGCGGAAATGGTTTCTGGCCAACCTGAAAAACTTGCGTAGCCGTGCCACTGGGCGATCTCGTGGGATTCAGCCTTGAAGTAGGCTAAGCGCGCAGCTAAATGAGCGGCCACAGACCACCTTTGTTCATCGGTTAAAGAAGATGCGTCGAACGAGGCCATCTCGATGTATCTTGGTCCTAATTCAGCAGGTAAATCAATGCGATGGGCTTGGCCTAAGTTGGCGAGTATCTCGAAAAATAAGCCCATGGTGTCATCGGCGGTATCGCGCACATGGGCGAGGTCGATAAAGCCACCTTTTTGCGTGTATAAGATTCCGTTATTTTCGCTGCCGCCATGACCCAATGCCGATGAGGATGACGGTGTGTAGTGATATATCCCGCTGGCAAACTTGTGCGGGCCTATCTCCTCAAGTTCGACAACGTTGCTCAGTCTGAAGAAGGGCACTGGAACTGGTCCAATTTTGACTTTCTGCATATCCCCAAAGGCACAACACGGGCGTACGTTCTGCGGTACGGTCAATTGAGGGTAGCGAGACTCATCCAAATACCAATTTTGATTGGTCGTCAGATCACCTGCGAGCATATCAGCGGCCTGATTCGAACTTGGCATCGCATGAATTGCCCAATTGTCGGACGAGCATCCAGCCAAGAAGGTACAAAGGGTGGCAGTGTAAAGAGATATAAAAAGTATACGGTTCATTTCAGTTAAAACGCTTCATTAATTGCAAAATAAAATCCACTTTGATCGTTACCAAAGCCGATATCTAAGCGCAGGTTAACTCGCTGCTTGATTTCAAATCGGTAGCCAACGCCGACAGAGTAGAGCCATTCGTCTTGACCCAGTTGATCAAATTCTTCAGCCAGTGTGCCTGCTCCTAACCAGTACACCATGCCATGGCGCCCAGATAGCGGCTGCCGGTACTCTACTTGGGTAATCAGCATATTTCTGCCGCGATATTGGCCTTGTTCATAGCCACGAAGAGCCTCAGCGCCTCCGAGCATTGCCATTTGATCCCAGCTCACGTCGCCGAAGTTGGATTCGGAGCGTATTTGCCAGGCCAAAACACCAGGAATTGACGATAGGGCACGATAATCGCTGTAATTAAGCCTCACACGTTCAAAATCATTATCTGAGCCTAATTCAGTGCTGAAGTGCTGGTATTCAAGCTCAATCAGCCTGCCTTTTGAGGCATTTAGGGCGAAGTCCCGAGAGTCATAAGTGAGGTTGAGCATGCTGCCAATATTTCGCTGCGTGCTAGGAAACTCCGCCAAATCATCACCTATCCAGGGGATGTGTGTATTTTCTTGTTTGGCGTTGGATGCTTCATTGTGGAAAAAGGAGAGCCCTATGCCTAAGTAGGTAAATGGTAATACACGCGTCATACCAGTGATTGAGGCGGAATAACTGCGTCGGTCATAATTAACTCGTTCATTGTGCATTCCTGCATCAACGCTCATACCATGAAATACATCGGGAGAATCCGTTAGTTCAGCGTCAACAAACAAGCGGTATTTATCGTTGTTTAAGTAGTTGGCATTGTTGATAGATACCCCATAAGCACCATTTATTGACCCAAAACCGTTAACGGTAATAGAGCTTGGCTGGGAGTCGATATCATTGATATCTGGCTTATAGAGGCCGACCGCCGATACGCCAATACCAAACTTTTTCTCTGGAGTATAAAAGGGACCGGGCATGACACTCCAGTCGATGCCTTTTTTAGGATCGAACTGACCATCCGCGCCTAGTTCCAGCAATAAGTTCTCAAGCCACGCTTGATATTGCTGATAGCTTGTCAGTTCTTGCATTTCTGACTTTTGGTTAGCCGCTTCGGCGAGAATTGCTTCAGATAGAAATAGACAAACAATAGGAAGTAATCTTGTCATGCTTTCAACCCTAGAATCGACGACCTAATGAAAAGAATAAGGTCTCACGTTCCCCAAATCCGGCCTCCATCAATATCTCCCAGTCTTTGTTAAAGGCATATTGGAAACCAAGCACACTGTTCCAGTTCTCATCGGCACTTTGACTGACGTTGAAGCCCGCATCAGGGCTCAAGTTTTCAACTAAGCCAAGTAGTTGCGGTGGTAGGTTTAAGCTTTTGAGGTCACCAGACAATTCTTGTTGAACATTTTGATACATGGCGCCAACAAATACGCGCAGTTCGCGTCCACCATCGTATTGCCAGCGATATCCGACTCGAGGGGCAGCCACGAAGGTTTTAATATTGCCATCAATGGCGGCTATGCTGGTGTAGGTGTAGTTCATATCGAGTAGTGCGAACCAATTTCCCACACCGCCAGCTAATGTGGTGCCTGCTCCATAGGTTCCTCCGTCCATCTCTAACTCAAATGCGGCGCTATCCGGTAGTTCGTCACCCGCGGCATCGAGCAGCGAACACAGAACTTTGTTTCCGATACCTTGCACGGAGGAAGTATCGCAACTTAAAGCGTTAATTTTTGCTGTGCTCGTGCCTTGGGTATAACCAATAATTCCATAGATATTCATAAACGGGAAAATCCACACGTCTCCCCTTAGAGTAATATTGGAACCTTTAAAATCGGCGTGGTTAGCATCAATATCAAGTGCCTCAAGTACCGGATGTCCTGTTAAATCAATGCTGTTGACCGTGATTGGATTGCTCATATCCATGTATGAAAGGGAAAGACCATAAGGTTTTGGCAGTGAATAGCCACGCTTTTCTGCTTCATCTCCCCAAATAGGGAAAAATGAATCTTGAGCAAAACTTAACTGGGTAAATAAAGTGGTTAAAAATACCAGTCCTATTTTTAATTTCACAATGGTCTCTCTTTAATATTCTAAATACCCATTTTCTAAAAATGTGTATGTGTTATTTCAAAATTTATTTTGATAATTCATTACATGAATAGCATGGCTATTAATATCGAGTTTCTAAACTCTGCGCACATTTTGAGGTTTACAAAACAGGTCAGAAAACAATTTGCCGATCAGAAGAATTATTAAAATATTCGTCAGCATTAAAATTGGTGTTTCAATTCTATATATTGGAGTCAGGTTTAACGCGCCGGAGGTCAGTACAACCAATAGATTAATCCCTAGAACTCGATGAATCAGCATTTTGGGTGTTGAAAATACCTCCCAAATTACTATCGTGTTGATGAAGTAAAATAACGCTAACTGCCATAGCTCAGTCATGAGTGGCATCAAAAACACGTACTCCAGTAGAATTACGGTTCCTGTGCCTATAACACCAAAGAAAGCATCTTTAAGTACGCTCGGTGGCATTGTCGGTAAGATGCAAGAAAAAGCCGCTGCGATCATAGGAAAAATAGAACCACCGGGTATTGGGAGATAAATCCAAACGAGCAATGATGTTACGAACATCGACACCCCGTGAAACACTTTACGTTTATCCTCTTTGATATGTTGGAAAAATGTTCGTTTTCCTTGGCGAAGTGATGAGTTAACGCTTTCTATTTTATCGCTATCTTTGACACCAATGAGCGAAGTTTGAGGCTTATCTACATAAAAGTTTTCTAACTGTTCGGTAAGAGCTTTCCATTCTGCACTGTTTGAATTTGACTTATCCCCTCGGTTTAGTAGTTTTTCTTGAATGTGAGTCAGTTCGTTGACTCGCTCAAGCCAAGCACGTCGGTGCTGTCTGAGCCGATAGCTGCCTTTTAACGGTAGGTTAAGCAGTTGATAAAGCTTGTTGATATTTCCTGAATTGGCTTCTAGCGCTTCAAGGTTAAAGTCGTGCTTATTTTTAAGAGCTTCCAGTAGCAACGTTCGACAGTCTTCAAACTTCTGAATGAATTTCTGCTCTGTATTTACTGGCCAAATGACTCGATAAATAACAGAGAATGTTATTACACCTAGAACTGTTTCTTGAAGTCGCAATATCGCGAAATGAAATATAGTTTGATCATCAAATTGACCCATACAAGCAACTAACGCACAAACCGTAAAAGCCATCGAAAATATGTAGCCATATTTCTCGTCACTCGACATGAAAATACACAAGCCAAGAAACAGAGTTAAAAAGCTCAAAAACAAAAATGGATCTTGAGGAAACGTACCAATTAAGAAAAGTGCATAAGCGATTCCGATGAGCGTTCCCCAAACGCGGTTGTGTCCTTTATGAATTGAGTGGGCAAAGCTTTCATTTAGTGCCATAACAGCAACCGCAATGGCCGCCCAATAAGGTTTTTCCCACTGAAACCACAGTGCAAGGCAAATAGCGACAACAATTGAGAGCGCTGCTTTTATTGCTTCTTTAGTCGATGAACTCAGCATGACCTTCACCTAATTAGTGTTTGATGATTTTTATCGATGCCGTCATGCCTACGCGAAGCTGCAGATCTTTTGGCATTTCATTTAATGTCACTTTGACTGGGATACGTTGAGCTAAGCGAATCCATTGAAAGTTAGGGTTCACTGTTGGCAGAAGGTCATTGCCTGTTATGCCATCTTTTTTCGCAATGCCAAAACCAATGCTTTTGATTTTGCCTTCTAACGCGACGTCATCATGCATGAGTAATGTCACGGTTGCGCGGTCGTTAGGGGCAATGCCCGCGAGGTCTGTTTCTTTAAAGTAACCTTCAATCCAGAAGCTATTTTCATCAATAAGGGCGACAACAGGGGAGTTAGCGACCACTTGAGAGCCCACTCGAACGTTTAGATTGGTGATGTAACCATCGGTCGGCGCGTAAACTTTGGTGAAGTCCAAGTTAAGCTGCGCTTCTTCAATGTTTGCTTTCGCTAGTTCAACATTTGCCTGCGCTGTTTGTACGGCATTATGTAAATTGCTAAGAGTTAACGCAGGCACTGCACCGTGCGTACGTTTCTCTAATTTTCGTGCTCGCTGTTCTTCATTTTGTGCCTTTGCTAGCAATGCAGTCGCTTGTTTCTGGTTTGCCAGTGCTTTGTGGTAAGACGCAACGTATGTGCTTGGATCAATCTCAAACAGCAAATCTCCCTTTTTTACTTTTGAGTTATCAGCAACATACACCTGCGTAACCTGCCCAGTGACTCGAGGCGTAATGGAGATAACATAAGCACTCACTTGTCCGTCTCGCGTCCATGGATTGTTTGTGTATGTTTGGTAGTGGGTGTAAAGCACGGTACCCGCGGTACACAACAAAATAAGAGTAATGAGATAACGTTTAATCACAGTGCGCTTTCCTCAAAAGATCGAAATAAATTGGCCAATAACGCCTGTAAAAATGACAATCAGACTTAGCTCTGCCAGTGCAGGGAATGCAACGTACTTATGTAGTCCGCATCTCGTTGCTAGCGAAGTCACCATCGTGGTCAGAACGTAAGCCAATCCGATGACTAAAAGCAGCGGCGGGAAATAGATTTCACCCCATACCAGCTCGTGCGGCATTGTGTTCATGAAGTTGTCTCGTTTGTCTTGGATGAGGCAAAGATAAGGGAAGAGATGAAAAGCAGATAATCGCATTTGTAGGACGCCATCCTACAAATGGTGTAAGTAAAATCTGAGTCTTGTTCTGCACCGAAAACCGAAGAGTGATGCGCTTGATGTTCAAAGCCTGAACAGTAGAGCTATTGCCAGCTCATCAATGCCCGTTTTTGTTCATGTTAGACAATGAATCATTGAATCTTTGACTAAGCTTACTCAAGGGCAGTGTTCGTCGATTTGGCCGGAAACGATTAATGCCCTGACGATAGCAGTTTAGAGTTCGAGCTTCGACTTCACATCAACTCCATCGATGATCGTTTACCAACATTGCATTTGGTGAATAAGAAAATTAATCAACTCTTCAAAGAGAATCATGTTGAAACCTCTTACCCTCAAATTGATGTTCACATGAAGCATGCAGATCAGAAAAAGCGCCGACTTGTAACACTTCGGTGCATTCATATGTCACCAGTTCCCAAAGGTGATGAGCTCTGCGAGCGAAGCTTTTGATGGTTGTCTATTACGTCCTTATGCGATGAAACCGTTTGTAGGGTTAGGTCCTACATAAGCGATTGGTTGAGGTAACGCTTTTCGATAATACTGACCATATCAACGAGCACTAATCCAATTCACTTCCTATTGAAAAGGAAAATGGACATGACAAAACATTCAAAAATTTTCGCTGGCGTCGCTTCAGCAATTGCCCTTACTGCGGGCGTTGCAGCTTGGGCGGCAGGCGATCAAGACTTTAGCTCAATGCAGATGAAAGGCGTGGAGCAAATCGAAGTTAAGGTCGACTTAGATGGGGCAGCAAAACGCCTATCAAAAGCGGTGTAATTCCCAACAATTTCCAATCAAGATTGCAGTGATTTTGCGCCAGATGTTTACACGATTACGGCAATTCAGTTGGAGAATACAACAGAGTTTGAAGGGTTCCATGGTGTGAATGAGCGCATCCGTGTAGACGAGTACGGCCGTTCAATTGGTTTCTTCTACCAGCTTATGGATAACCTCGATTATTTGTGAGAACACTTGATAGCGAGGGATTCGAGCGTAATTGCTATGCCGAATACTCAATGAATAGATGTACAGAAAAGTAATGCAGGCATAGCGATGAAAGGTATCATTTCAATTAAAACTTACGGCGTAGTTAGGCATTTAAGTAGCAGCGTGACCGGGTTTCCTGTTCAACGAATGGGGTTGGACATATGGCCAATCCACGCTGTTCAAAATGCACAACAAATACAAGACCATGAGGTGTTTGTCGGTAGAAGCCTTGTCGATGAATTACTAGCGTTGACGGATGGAGTAGAAAGCTTCTGCCAGCTATCCGAATGTGGCGCTGTCATTGCGGGTTATCAAACGGACTTAAAGTTCTGCGATTCAGTTTGTGAGTTAGTTACGCGATTAAAGGAGGAAAGTCGCCAAGTACTTTATGTCTGTCACCCAGAGCTAGCTGAGCCTATCGCTGATAAAGAGTCTCACGCTCCATTGTTTGAGAGTCTGATGCCAATGGCCGACGTGATTGTATCGAGTAAGAACGTGCTGGAGCAGTTTACAGGAGTCAAGATTAGTAACGTTGAATCAGCGACGCAGGCTTGCCAAAAGGCCCTCGAAATGGGGCCGAAGCTCATCCTTGTGACAAATATTGAGCTTGAAGAACACTTCACGATGATGCTAGCAACACCGAAATCTATCTATATAAGTCAAAGGCCGATGCTAGATTTTGAAACGCCACCAGCTGGTGTTGGGGACTTAACAGCGGTGGTGTTTACGGCCTGTTTAGTCAAGCGTATGTCTCCGGTTGCAGCGTTACGTCATACCAACAATGCGGTGTATGGCGTACTTGAGTTGACTTATGACAATGGGAGTTCGGAGCTAGAAACGATCTCTGGCCAGTATGAGTTTGTTGAGCCTACGTTTGATTTCCCTGTCAAGAAACTCATGGCGCTCTCGATGGTATAGAAATCTGGAATAGTAAACCGCGAGGCAATAAACTGTTCGATTGTCACATCTCACTCATTTCTAATGACACGACGGTGAACGATAGTGATATTTTGAGTAAGTCACTGAACGTGGGGGAATAACATGACGTTTAACTTTGAGCAGCTGTTGGCATTTGTCACTGTGTATGAAGAATTATCATTTAGTAAAGCAGCCGTTAAGCTCAATAAGCACCGAACGACAACGGGGCAAGTCATCAGCAATCTTGAAGATCAGTTGGCTATCACTTTATTTGACCGAGTAGGCCGTTCTGTTGAGCCTACCGAAGATGGTCACTTGCTTTATCACTACGCCAAGAAAACAGTCGAACAGGCGAGGATATTTGAAAACATCGCACTGAGCCTTTCTTTCGGAGGTTTGGAGCGCGTGGTGATTGCCTATTCGAGCTTTATGCCGCCTTCTGCTTTGTTCATGATTCGCAAACAACTAGCGAAAGATTTTCCGACCATGCGCGTTGAGTTATTAGTGCGTGATCGCGCTGAAATCAAGCGCGGTATTGTTGATGGCTCAATCCACTTTGGATTAGTTAATGTGCACGAAAGTAGCGCGATGCACAGCATGGACTCGGTTTTTTTAGGCCACGTCGAGTTCGTTCCTTATGTTCAAGCTGGTGGACGGTTAGCGAAATTAGATCAGAACTCAGTTGTTGACGCGATGGTGACCGAGAGACAGTTCATTCTAAAATCGCTAGTTGATGAAGGCTTAAAAGAGAAATTCATATTTTCAGCCAATAATGAGCAAGTCGATCAGCTCTCTGTTGTCATCAATATGGTGCGAGAGGGGTTAGGGTGGTCGTGGCTACCCAAGGCATTAACCAAGCCTCAGTTTAAAGCAGAAGGTATCGAGCCTGTGAGTATCGACCTAATGCTAGAAGGGATGAAGCTGCCGCTTTCAATGTGGTGCCCACACGCGAAATATTTAAAGGATATTAAAGCGTCGATAATGCACGCAGTACATGAACATGTTGAGTCGTACAACCCGTGATGTATTGATAGGTCGATAGCGCTTTAACGTAAGGAATTATCAAGGATGAATATGAAAGCGAACTACCATGTCCACGAGGATATGTATGTTCAAGCCCGAAAAGAGGGCTGGGAAGGATGGGGAGGCAATGAGCGAATATCGCAAGCCATTCTTGTTCAGCGCTTTATTGAGCTAGAAGGAGCTCCGACTTTTGGCAAACTCTTGGAAGTTGGCTGTGGCGAAGGGCATCACTGTCGAGCATTTTTTAAATTAGGCTTTGAAGTAACAGGTATTGATATTTCACCGACTGCCATATCTTGGGCAAAAGAAAAAGCGAGAGATACTGGCAATCAAGGGGCGTTTTACGTCGCGGACTTGACCGAGAAAACGCTTGAGATTCCAGAGATCTATGATGTGGTGATCGACGGAAACTGTTTACACTGCATCATTGGTGAAGATCGGAATACTTTTCTAGGTCATATCTATAATTCTTTGGTTGAAAATGGCGTTTTCTTTGTGAGCAGCTTGTGTGCCAAAGACAGTAATAGCTACGAAATCATCAAAAATGACCATGTTTATCGACATGTATCTTCACAACAATCTTTGATTACGGAACTAGAACAGTCAGGCTTTCGTGTGGTTACTGCAAACGTCTACGAACGTGAAGAGATAAATCACATTACGATACATGCTGTAAAAGTTGTTTATTCGTGATGAAGTCGGTATTGTTTCCAGTCACGCCTTAGATAGCCATTATTAATTATTTATCAAACTCTTATCTAAGGTTTTTATTTCTATTTGCTTGCCGGAAATCAGAAAAATACTAATGAAAATAATATCCAAAGCGTTATGGGCAACGTGTTTTATTGCCTTTACTAGTGTTGCTTCACAGCTTGAAGAGCCTCAAACTGCGGTTTTAAACTACGGACAAACCTCGGTTTCAGCACCGATACAGGTTGATCGAGGATTTGACGCCGTTGAAGACAGTGATGAGGAAATCATCGAGCTCTCAGGCTCCGTGATTAAGGAATATTCGGATTACGTTGTTGATGTGCTTGTGGTTCGCAAAAGCAAATCTCGTCACTCAAGCCGTGAGTTAAAAACCACGCTCTTTGTCCAGCAAGATCAGCTTGGAAAACCAATGATGATTGGTGGCGTGAACAACGAGGTGTTTACCCTCACGTTAAAATAATTGGGTAACCTTTCAATCAGTATTAATGGTTTTAACGCATAACTTATCGGTTATGCGTTTTTTGTAGGTAGTAAAATAGCGATGGAGTCGTGATGCCCAAAGTCATATTAAAAGGATTTATATTGGTGCCTGAAGGGGAACTTGAAACGGTAAAAAGTGCGCTGCCTATTCATATGCGATTAACTAAAAGCGAGGCTGGGTGCCTTGTGTTTCAAGTGGTGGAAAACCCTGACAACCCGTTGCGCTTTGATGTGTACGAAGAGTTTACAAATCGAGATACGTTCGAGCACCATCAACTCCGAGTCAAAGATTCAGACTGGGGGCGGCTGACAGTGAATGTTGAGCGCCATTATGAAATTTTGGATGTTCAGGAATAATGAGGCGAGTCATTCTGTGTCAAATTTGACTCAAATAGTGTTTTTTGCCCAGTTGGCGACTTTACGTTAGCTTACCTATTAATTTAAACCGTTTAAGGTAAAGAAATGACGAGAAGAATATTCGTATTGCGCCATGGTGAAACAGAGTTTAACGCAGACAAAAAGTTACAAGGTCACTGTAACTCTTCACTGACATCGAAAGGTAGCGACCAAGCAAGACGCGTTGGCACGACGCTCAAACAGTATGTTGAAAACCGTCCTTTCCGTGTCTACTCAAGTACGCTTGGGAGAGCACTTCAAACATCGCAAATCGTATGTGAAGAGCTTAACTACTCGTATGAAAACCTCAACAAAGAGCCTAGGCTAAAAGAGTTTTCTCTTGGTGAGTGGGAGCAAAGAACGATTCCCAGCTTAGAGCAAGAAATTCCCAACTTATTGGCTCAAAATGACTGGTATCTTCAAGCGCCAAACTGTGAAACTTATGAGTCGGTAAGGGAGCGTTTGTCCTGCTGGCTGAGTGATGTAACGCATGACGAAGACATTGTCGTGGTGAGCCATGGGCTAACAGGCATCGTGCTAAGAGGATTGCTGTTGGGTATGGATTACACTCAAGTTTGGCAGCAAGATTTACCTCAAGATGCCTTTTTCATTATCGAAGACGGTCGAATCACTCGTGTCAACTGTGTGGATACTGTTGAGGTAGTCTAACTCGGTTTGTTTATGTTTGCGTCTGCTTGATTTTGGTCAGTAATCAAAATAACTTAGTACACAGGCTTATAGAAAATACGCTTGCAAGGCTGATCATGGACGATTGGTCTCAAATGTACATTTATAGAATGCAATTCAAGGATGGATGATGACGTACAAACAGTGGTTTTTTGCCGCAGCGCTGCTTTTAAGTGGCCCAACTTTACTGCCTTTTACTCTAGAGGCTATTGTGTTGATAGAAATCATCGGAATGGCGGGAGTGGTGGCACTTTATAGCGCTTATTCACAATGGCTTTTTAACCATCCGTTAACGGTTCGGGCTTGTGAGGTCGCGACGAGCCTAGATATCCAGCCTCAAAGAGTTATTACCAAACCAGATTTACGCTCTCTGCCTTATTTGTTTCCGCACTACTTGCCAATCAATACGTTGTTAGTGAGCGCGATTGTGACCACGTTTTTGTTTCGTCTGTCTGGAACATTGTAATGATGCTTTCAATACGCAGCTATCGCGCTGATGATGCGCCAACACTATGGACGCTCTTCTACCATACGGTTCGAGAAGTAAACTGCCGCGATTACCAAACAGATCAAGTGAAAGCTTGGGCTCCCGATGATTTTGAACCAAAAACTTGGCAAGCGAGGATGGACACCATCACCCCATTTATTGCCGAAATTGAAGGTGAGATAGTCGGTTATGCGGACTTACAGCCAGATGGTTTCATTGACCATTTCTTTTGCCATCATCAGCATCAAAGGACAGGTGTTGGCCGCGCATTGATGGCTCATATTTTCTCTCAAGCGGAGTCATTAGCGTTACCGTATTTGTACTCAGAGGTCAGTATCACTGCTCGTCCGTTCTTTGAACGGATGGGGTTTAAAGTGATTAAACATCAAGAAGTTGAAGTGAGAGGGCAACACTTAACTAATTATGTGATGAAGAAGTATCTATCGCGTAATTAGTGAGCTTGGACACAGATAAGAGATGTTTTCTGATGTGAATTCCAGTTCATTGATCTAAGACCAAAATTTCGTTTCAAAACAGTGTACATAATCTCTACTCAGAGTTATCAAACAGGTATGTTTCTATCTCACAACCGCAAAGTTGTTCATAAAAATCAGATTGATAGAAAGATGACTGAATGTGGCTCGAAATGCCTAATGTCATGGCCAACCAACTCAGGAAGAGTAGTAGTACTATGCGCCCATATCTCAAATACATCATCCCAACGGTGATTCCGTTACTTATTTGGCTGATGCCTTTGTCAGCGTTTCCTTTTGACGGCATCACCATCGTCCAACAGCGAGTTATCGCGATCTTTTTGCTGGCTGCGCTCTGTTGGGTGTTCGAGCCTATTCCAATTTATGCCACGTCGGTGGTGATCATCGTGCTTGAGTTATTGCTCATTTCGAACAAAGGCATTGTCTTGTTTCGAACACAAGAAGGGCAGCCTCATTTTGGCGAACTACTGCAATACCACGAAATCATGGCTACCTTTGCCAGCCCAATCATCATGCTGTTTTTAGGTGGCTTTTTCTTAGCAATGGCCGCAACCAAATATCGTTTGGATGTGAACCTCGCTAGGGTGTTGCTCAAGCCGTTTGGGCAAAACCCTAAGTTTGTCATGTTAGGCCTGATGCTGATCACCGCTATATTCTCGATGTTTATGTCGAATACCGCGACCACCGCGATGATGTTGTCGATCTTAACGCCAGTTATCGCCGTGTTTGGGCCTAAAGACCCGGGGCGAATTGCATTCGCGCTTTGTATTCCTGTTGCTGCGAACATCGGTGGTATTGGGACGCCAATCGGTACGCCACCAAACGCGATTGCTTTGAAATACCTCGTGGGTGATAACTTGATTACCTTTGGGGAGTGGATGGTATTCGGCGTACCATTTGTGGTGATTATGATGGCCCTTGCTTGGCTTCTGATAGGCTATTTATACAAAGCCGAGCAGACTAAGATTGATCTGAACATCAAAAGTAAGTTCCTAAAAACACCAAAAGCGATGATTGTTTACGTCACATTCGCTGGCACCATCATTCTTTGGTTGATGGGCTCTGCGCATGGCATGAACTCATACACCGTCGCTTTAATTCCGGTTGCCGTATTCTCGCTGACAGGGATCATCAACAAAGAAGACCTCAAAAAGATCTCTTGGGATGTGCTTTGGTTAGTCTCGGGTGGTATTGCTTTAGGTTTAGCGCTCGACAAAACAGGGCTTGCGAAGCTGGTGGTGCACAGTATTCCGTTTGATGAATTCTCGCCTTATGTGGTGCTATTCGGCGCGGCATTCCTCTGCTTACTAATGGCAAACTTTATGTCACACACGGCCACAGCCAACTTGCTGATGCCAATAATGGCTGCACTTGGTACGTCCATGGCTTCTTTGACGCCATTAGGTGGTGAAGTCACGCTTATTCTTGTTGTGACCTTCGCGGCTTCGCTTGGTATGTCACTGCCTATCAGTACACCGCCTAACGCGCTCGCGCATGCCACTGGCCATGTAGAAAGTAGCCAAATGGCGAGAGTGGGTGCGGTACTTGGTATTGTTGGTGTGCTGCTAAGCTTTGTGATGGTGTGGATTCTTCATACGGTTGGGCATATTGGGTAATACATGTACGAAACCAAGTTAGATGCGTTAGTAGAACGCTACTTTAATCATATCGAACGTCGGCTGACTGTGTTGGCCGGCTCCGTATTGATCGAACAGCAAGGCTACAACGACCGTCTATATTATGTGCTCTCTGGCGAGCTTGCTGGCTTCTATGCGGACGAAGACAGAAAGCCCATTCAGGTATTTTCTGCTTCTCAAGGGGCATTTATTGGAGTGCACAGTTTTTTTTCAGGAACATGGACTGCCTCATCTACGGTGATTGCACAAACCGATGTAGAACTTGCGTGGATAGAACGCGATACGCCAGCCGTTGAAGAAGAAACTTACGGGCCATTAACCACACAGTTTATGCCCGTTATGGTGAATGAGTTGTCTCGCCGTCAGCGCCGCGCGATGCAAGAAGCGATAGCCAAAGAGAAGGCGCTGCAAAAGCTCCACACCGCAGAGCAAATGACAACACTCGGTCAGTTAGCTGCAGGTATCGCACACGAACTTAACAATGCGATTGGTGTGGTCAGCAGTAAGTCGGAGCGTTTAGAGTCCGTCATTATGACGCTGCTTGAAGAAGTGCATCCAGAGGCGAGTCAGTTCTTTGATTTTGGTTTGATGCAAGGGCAAAAAGTATCGTCTAGTGAAGCGAGAAAGCGCGGTCGTCATTTCGAAAAATATTATGGGTTGCCTAAAGAGTTGGCGCGTGATTTAGCGCGAGCCGTGCCGAGTAACTACCTCTCGGAGCATTGGTTAAAAAGGCCAGAAGAGGCGATTCGTTACTGGCAAGTTGGGCGAGACCTGCACGACTTGCGTATCGCGTCTAAGCATACGGTTGGCATTGTTCGTTCCGTTAAGCAATTGGGCAGAACGGATATCGACCTTGATGAGGCCATCAACATTAACGATTCAATAAATCGGGCATTGGCGTTGCTGCAGAGTGATTTGAGGCGCGTTAGTGTGCGTTTCAGCCCTGCAGAACTGCCGGTTTTTATTGGATCGCAAACTGAGCTTGTTCAAATTTGGGTGAATATTTTAAAAAATGCGTGCGATGCGATGATTAACATTGAGTCGCCGACCATTGAAATTCATACACGCGTGAGCAAAGGAAAGATTTTAGTCACGATCGCCAACAACGGCCCTGAAATTGATGAGGCCACGCGCCGAAAAATATTTAGGCCTAACTTTACAACGAAGAAGGGCGGATTGTCTTTTGGGTTGGGGCTTGGGCTCTCGATCGTTAAACGAATTATTGCAGGTTACAACGGTTCCATTGTCGTAAAAAGTGACAGTGAAAAGACCATTTTTAGAATCAAATTACCGGTAGAGGGTGAACATGGAGAAGCTTAATTTAATTTGCGTTGATGACCAACGAGAGGTGTTAAGCGCGGTTCTACAAGATCTAGAACCGTTGAATAAATGGCTGAATATTGAGGATTGTGAGTCTGCTGATGAAGTGCTTGAGCTGATGGATGAACTTGATGCTGATGGTGAAATGATCGCGTTAATTATTTCGGATCACGTGATGCCAGGTAAAACGGGTGTTGAGCTGCTGACGGAAATTTCCAAAGACAGCCGCTTTGTTCGCACTCGCAAAGTCTTGTTGACTGGGCAGGCCACGCACACTGATACGATCAATGCGATTAACTCTGCGGGCATCGATCGCTATTTCGAAAAGCCTTGGCAAGCCAATCAGTTGATTGAGTGCGTAAGAAACCTCGTTACACAATACATCTTTGATATGGGGCTCGATTACACGCAATATCACGAGCACTTAGATCAAAACGTTGTGTTTGACCGCTTAAGATAGGTGGGTAAAGTTAACCTGAGTTTTCGCCACAGCCACGTTCTGTTTCGATGTAAAAACCGGTAACTAAACGGTGGCTGTGCGGAACAGGTGAGAATTCCAAAATTCGAACTATGAATTCAATGAATATCGGCTAGCACTTGCGACAGATAAGGGTTTTGAGAACCAGTAACCTTGTAAATAGTCGACGCCCATCTGAGTAAAGAAGTCGCACATCTTCGCATCCTCAATGCCTTCAATCACTACCTCAATATTGTTCTCGTGGCACATTGCAATCAAAAACTTTAGGTACTCTCGCGAAGAGTGGTTTGTCAGCGTTTTCCAAGCCATCGATTTATCGATTTTTATCTGCGTCATCGGTAAATCAAAGAAGCAGTTTAAAGAACTGTACCCGGAACCAAAGTCATCCAAAGACAACGCAAAACCCAACTCACGAAGCGTGTTTAAGGGGGCCATAGCCGTTTGGTTGTTATCCAAAATGAATGTTTCGGTGAGCTCTAGCACGATAGACTGAGGTGCGACGCCAGCCTCGTCAGCCATGGCTTTGATTCTTGAGGGAAACTCACCATTCATAAGCTGCAGAACGGAGACGTTTACGTTCACTCTTACTTCATTTTGGTAGCGTTCACGGTATTGTTTTATGAACTGACAAGCTTTCGCGAACACTTGATAGCCTAGCTCGACGATCAAGCCTTTGTTCTCGGCTACGGGAATAAACTCATCGGGATAAATTTCGCCAAACTCTTTGCTACGCCAACGAACGAGAGATTCAAAACTCACCACTTCGGAGCTTTTTGCATTAATGATTGGTTGAAACTTCACACTCAAGGTTTGCTTTTCTAGTGCGCTTTTCAAACCTTGTTCGATAAAAAAGTAACGATCTACCGCGTGTTGAGTGCGTTGGCTGTAAATGGCAATCCTATCTTTATTTTGTTCACTGGCGTATTGGCATGTTCTTGCAGCTTTACGCAAAATTTCATCAGCAGAGTGAGCAGGGTCGATACAAGGGTACAAGCCAATGCTGATGTTACTGCCAAGATACTGGCCTTCTTCTACAACGGCTTCGTGATAGGTTTGTTTTATCATCTCGGCATAAGCTTGAAGCGTGTCTATTGAGCAATCGTCCTGAATTAAAATTGCGAAATCGTCATCATGTACACGATACACTGAGCAGTTAGGGGATGGCAGATGACTGAGCGTTTGCAGCAGCTTTTCCACCAAACCATTGACCAGTTCATTGCCGTACTGGTTCAGATAGGATTTGATCTCATTGATTTGGATGTAGCAAATCGACGTTGGCGTGTCTGTCGAACAGACGTGTTCTTCAATATCAAGCAGCAAATGCGCGCGGTTTGCCATACCTGAGGCGTTATCATGGAACGCGACTTGATGAATATAGCTTTCCATTAATTTACGTTCAGAAATGTCGCGATGGCTACCCACCATATAATGGCCATGCTCAGTTTCTTTGGTCATCGCAACGCCTTCAATCCAAACGTATTGCCCGTTGGGTTTGCGCAGGCGGTAAGTGGTTGTGACGCGCTTATTGTCGGTATTAATGTGGGCATCGACGCGCTTGGACAATCTTTCCCTATCCAACGGATGCACCAAATCCAACCAACGATCTAGGTTGATGCGTCCAGCATTGATTCCAAGTTGCTCATAAAATCCCTGATTGTAGAAAACCATCGTCCCAAACTCGTCCATGTAGAAGAGGCCTTCGTTGAACACATCAAAGATATGAATAAAGCGTTCTTCGACGATCTTGAGAAACTCGCGATCATTGTCTGAGGCCTGTTGATCAAAAATGGTGGTCAAGACATGTTCTCCTCGTGCCTTACTGGCAACAGAGATGAGTGGGCGTTCCTGTAACAGGGAAATGAAGTAATCATGCGCATTATTAAGATACAAATGCTAATTTAAAATAGTAGACAGTCATGTTCTTGCGCTTTCAAATGAATAAAACTTCGTTCAGTTTAACTTGCTGATCATCGATATTTATAAAACTTAGTCAACAGTAAATCGTGTTTATATGAAATAGTTATTGATGCATTCCTCAAATTATTAAAATTAGTTAATAATGCTGTCATTTCTTGAGCTAAGTCCATAAAAATAAAATGGTTTTATGAAGTAAATCGCTCTATTAATTGATTGAATGCTCATTAATTGAAATGAATTGAGGATTCTTATAACAGCTATGCGCGATATCTTTTATAATGCACGCGTTACCTAATAGTATTTAATAAATGTCACCATATGCAGTACAACCCAGAAGACTCAATTAAAATTGCAATCGCAGATGTTGCTGTCGGCATGTTTGTTACCGCGATAGAGCATAACAAACGAGTCAATTTAGCCAATGCTGGTCGAGTTTCGAGCGCAGAGGGCATTAAAAAGCTTCGCGCAAGTGGCGTGAAATTCGTTTGGGTTGATCAATCACTTTCTGCTCAGCTGTGCGTATTCAAACCCGTCGAAGAACCTATCGATATCGAAGTAGGGGATAAAACGCTTTCCGTATCAAGCAAAGTCCAACGTGCGTATCGCTCGCGAGAGGTCCAACACAAGCGTGCTAAAAAGCTGATTGCGGAAGCCAAAGGCCTAGCGCAGAAACTTCTCAACCAAACTTTTGAAGGCAAAGTTATCCAAGTCGACGAGATTGAATCGTGGGCGGATGACATGATCGAAAGTGTATTTATTGATTCAGACGCTTTGCAGTGTGTTTCTGCATTGCGCCAGAAAGATTCTTATTTACTCGAGCACTCAGTAAATGTCGCCTGTCTGCTGGTTTCGTTCGGCAAACACTTAGGCTTAGACAAAGATACCCTCAAGCAATTGGCGATTGGTGGCATTATTCACGATGTGGGTAAAATCAAAGTGGACGATAAAATTCTTCACAAGCCAGCGCGTTTAACGCCAGAAGAGTTTGAGCACATGAAGTTGCACCAAGTCTTCGCGGGCGAGATCATCGTTGAAGTGAAAGGGTTGAGCGATGTCAGCCGAGACGTGTGTTTAATGCATCATGAAAAGCTTGATGGAACGGGGTATCCGCGCGGACTATCGGGCGACGAGATTCCGATTCATGGTCGCATGAGTTGTATCGTCGACATTTATGACGCGCTCACCGCTGATCGTTGCTACAAAAAAGGCATGAGCTCAGCAGAAGCATTTAAGATTTTGCTCAGTCTAACGCCTTTCCATCTCGACCCTGACCTGGTTTACAAGTTCATCAACTGCATTGGTGTGTATCCAGTAGGTTCTATCGTGGAACTCAGTGATGGCCGAGTGGGTATTGTGTGGTCTTCGAATCCATCTCAAGCGTTAAAGCCAGAAGTGAAATGTTTCTACTCCCGTAAGTACAAACGATACATTGATGTCGCGATGGTGGATTTAAAAACAAGTACGCACAAAATTGAAAGAGCGATAGCGCCTTCATCTTTAGAGATCGATCCAAAACCGTTCTATGACTAAATCGGTGCTTAGTTTTAATCATTACTGACTATTTTCTTTACACTATTGCATATAGCGAGTATTTTGGTTGCATAATTAATGCGCAATTTGGGTTGCGCATTTGCCTCAAAAATACGTTTCAAGGATAGAAGCGTCGCTGCTACATCACTTAACTTAAGGCTTAATCTGTGGCATCAAACCATGATTGGAAAGGAGCGCCAATGCAACTCGATACTTGGATTTACTACACTCTCGCGATACTCGTTCTCACTGCTTCTCCTGGGCCAAGTTCTCTACTTTGCTTAAGTAAAGGCGTCAGCAGCGGTTTTCGTCTCGCACTGACGACGGCTCTAGGCAGTTTAAGTGCGATTACCATCATTCTTACCCTTTCTTTTACCGGTTTAGGCGTTGTGATTGCGTCTTCTGAGTTCGTGTTTAACATCATCAAATGGTGTGGTGCGGCATATTTGATTTGGTTAGGCATTCAAGCATTTCGATCAAAACAAAACGATTTTGCGAAGTCCGACTCTGCACAGGTGTCAACCAGCCACGTCAGCGCCTATACCAGTGGTTTTATCGTTGGTTCCAGTAATCCGAAAGCCATTATTTTCTTTACGGCACTATTCCCACAATTCATTGACCCAACCGCTTCGCTGCTGACCCAATATGCGATTTTCGCGGGTACTTTCGTAGTATTCGAATTGAGCTGGTTAACCTTTTACGCCTTATTAGGGGTGAAAACATCCAATTGGTTATTTGAAGCAGGACGAGCTAAGTTGTTCAATCGCTTGACGGGTGGGGTGTTTATCAGTGCTGGTGTGATGCTATCTACGGCGAATCGCAGCTAGATTGTGAGGTAACCCCTAATTTAGGGATAGCTTATTTCCAATATGGAAATTAACGGTTTGTTTTTTTTCATTAGTGGCAAGGCTTAACTAGGCGTAAAATTCACTCTAGCCCTTTAGGGGTAATGATCTGTACCTACCCAGATCCAGATGTCGTGGTCTTTTTTGCAGGAACATCCTTGATGACAAGCCTATCTGAACTCCAACAGCGTTTTCTCAATATCGCAACTGACGGCCGTTTGTCTCCGAAACAGAAGTCTAACTTCCTCGTTCTAGAAGCCGAAGCATGTATTCCATACATGCCCATTTCTGAAGCACTTCGTGAAGCGATGAGCGATGGCGTAATTTGTGACATGTTTGAAGGTCATGCGCCTTTTAAACCGCGTTACGTTTTACCTGACTATGCTAAGTTTTTATCTAAAGGCTCTGAGTATTTGGAGTTGCCACCTGCAGAAGATTTTGATGATGCGCTAAATATGCTTACCATCATCTATCATCATGTGCCGTCAGTTACTAATATTCCCGTGTATTTAGGGCAGTTAGACGACGTCCTGATGCCTTATGTAGGCGACCAAACTGAAGCGCAGATTTACAAAAAACTTCGACATTTCTGGATCATGTTGGATCGCACGTTGCCGGATGCCTTCATGCACGTGAATATCGGGCCGACAGACAACATTATCTGTCGCACTATTTTGCGTGTGGACGCAGAGCTCAAGCAAATTGCACCAAATCTCACGTTTATGTACGACGAATCGATCACACCAGATGATTTGTTACGTCAGGCGACGAAAAATATTTGTGACTGTAGCAAGCCTCATATTGCGAATTACCCAATTCACGCAAATGCTTATGACGGAGCGCGGTTTGGTATCGTCAGTTGCTACAACTCACTCCCGCTAGCTGGTGGTTCAAACACGCTTGTACGCATGAATCTAAAAGAAGTGGCGAAACGTGCAGCAAGTCGCGACGATTTTTTCAGTAATGTATTACCGACGTATCATCAACTAATGACGGAGTTGATGGACGCAAGAAGCTCGCACTTGCATGAACAATCACAGTTCTTCCAAGGCTTCTTAACCCAAGAAGGCTTGATTGAAGAGTCACGCTTTGCGCCAATGTACGGCATTTATGGCATGGCTGAAGCGGTCAACTTACTTCTTGAAAAAGAAGGGCAAACCTCCCGCTACGGACAAGACGAACGTGCAAATGCATTAGGCCACGAAATTTCAGCGACATTAGCGACATTGGTTGATTCTACGCCTGTGAGATATGGCTTAGAGGGCAAAGCGTTGTTGCATGCTCAAGGTGGTATCAGTCTCGATCTGGATGTAACGCCAGGTGTGCGCCTGCCTTACGGTAGCGAGCCAGACCCTGTTACTTATGTACAAGCAACTGCGGCGCATCATCAATATTATCGAGCGGGTATCAGCGATATTCTAACGATTGATGAAACGGTGAAGTCAAACCCAGAAGCCATGTTCAATTTATGCAAGGGCGCGTTGAACGCGGGGTATCGAGAGTTCACCGCAAACGTCGCATCGAATGATTTAGTTCGAGTGACCGGTTATATGGTGAAGTTATCTGATATCGCGAAATACGATGCGGAAGGTTCCCGTACTAATACGACGTTTTTGGGCGCTGAAGCGGCGAAAAACACAGGAATTTTAGAGCGTTCACCACGAGTGGTGAGCCAAGAAATGTCACCAGTCTACAAGTAACTAGTGACGGAAAGAACAAGATGTCTAGACGAAGTGAAAGCCTTTTGGCGAAAGTAACTCGTATCCTTCCTTTCTCTTGTGTTGATGGGCCAGGAAATCGTCTAGTCATCTTTCTACAAGGTTGTAACTATCAGTGTTTGAACTGTCACAACCCTCACACTATCAACCATTGTAATCACTGTGGTGATTGTGTTGCAGAGTGTCCGGCAGGCGCATTGAAGTTCGACGAAAGCAACAACGTTGTTTGGCTTAAAGAGGAGTGCACCCACTGCGATCATTGTATAGAGATATGTCAGAACCAATCTAATCCAAAAATTACTGACTACTCTGTGCCGACAATGCTCGATTTGATACGAAAACAACGCTTTTTTATTAGCGGTGTGACGGTATCCGGTGGGGAATCTACCTTACAACTTCCTTTCATTATTGAGCTGTTTAAAGGGATCAAGCAGGATCCTGAACTACAGCACCTCACTTGTTTCATCGACAGCAATGGTTCATTGTCAGTCTCGGGATGGTTGCGTGTCTTACCTTTTATGGATGGCGCAATGATTGATTTAAAAGCGTGGCAAACCGACACACATCGTTGGTTAACTGGCCGAGAACATCACCGAGTTTTTCAGACGATTGAGTTTCTTGCAGAACAACAAAAGCTGCACGAAGTACGTCTTCTGCATATTCCCGGTAAAAGTGACTTAGATACGGAAATCGAATCGGTAGGGCGGTATCTTAATGCGCTACCAAGCTCGGTACACGTTCGCCTCAATGCCTTTCAACATCATGGCGTGGTGGGAGAGGCACGTAGCTGGGACAAGTGTTCAAAAGAAGAGATAGAGCAACTAAAGGAACAGCTTGGAAAGTTTGTTGATCGTCCTATCGCTGTTCCTTCCGTATTCGTTTAGAGCTGCCTCTTATCTTTACACACCTCAGCCTTCGAGCTCTATACAAGCATCAAGCAACTGTTGTTGCAGCCATCTCAGAGCAGGATCATTGAGACTCGCTTTGTTCCACACCAAGCTGTAAGCCACTTGCCCGTAATCAAACGGTAAAGAGCGCTGCACTAAACCTTTCGCTTGATGCGCGACTCCCGCCCAAAGTTTTGAACACGTAAATAGATAATCGGAATGATGGCACATGACGGCTGCCGAACCGAAATCTGCCACACGCATCGCCATATTACGTTTTGAATGCTGCTGAGTGAGGTTTTGCTCGAAGTAAGGCTGAGAAAGATCTTTATCGTGAATCCCGATGTGGCGAGCACAAAGATAACCTTCAATCGACAGGGGCGCTTTAGCTAACGGGTTTGATTCGCCCATTAAACACACCATTTCATCTTTCAAGATTGTTTGCCAAACCAAGTCTTTATTTTGAGTTGGCGGCTGGCTGATGTCATGCGGCAGCAACAAAAAGTCGACTTGTCCTCTCACTAGTGAATCAAAACTCATCTCTTCTTTTGCATGGACGCTTAAGTGAGCATTGTTCCCCAACTGTTGAGAAATGCGCGTTAACACGGGAGCAAACAGCTCAAAAGAACTGCCTCTCATCGACAAAGAAAACGTACCTTGATAATAAGCTGGGTTGAATGAACCTTGGTGCAATAGGCCGTTCATACTAGACAGAATACCGTGAATGGACGGGCCAATATTCAACGCAAATGGTGTGGGCACCAAACGCGTACCATCACGATAGAAAAGATCATCTTTGAGCGTTTCACGCAACTGGCTTAGCGTTTTACTGACACTGGAAGGCGTCACACAAAGTCGCTCTGCTGCCTGAGTGACACTGTGAGTTGTCAGCAACATGTGAAGGACGGTGAGGTGTTTTAAGCTAATGCGCGATAGAGCGATATAATCCATGAGAGCGATGATTTCTTGTGATTTCTGCCAGTATATCAGCATGAAACAAATTTTTACTATTGATCACTGAGTAAAAATAGCATCTTTTTCTTTGAGCTCAATGGAATAGCTTAAGGTCCATTGTTGGCTTTATTTGATAAAAGATGCTTGGCAGACTTGTCGTTTTATTTGCCGAATATCTGAATATGCTTGATATAGAAGCGTTCCGAACGGGGATGTTCCTTAAGCCTACACTATAAACTTTTCCGAGTGATAAACAGAGGAGGGTTGAGATGGAAAGAATCCTTTAGAGCACAAATAAAGACACTAGTTTTTGTGTTGAAAAGAGTATTGTGTTGCAAACCAAGAGGTGCTTAACTCTAGATCCCTAAGTAACAGAGGTATAAATAATTAATGGACGACCCCTTTAGTCGACTGAACCCTTCTCCGTATCGCTTCCACTCTCAGGAGGCATACTCATGTTAGAACTTTTCATGCAACCTGAAGCATGGGTGATATTTGCCACCTTATTTGCTCTCGAAGTTGTTTTAGGCGTAGATAATGTCGTTTTTATTTCCGTTTTATGTGAAAGATTGCCATCCCACCAGAGAAAGCTTGCACGAAACCTAGGTATTGGTCTTGCGGTGTTAGCGCGTATTGGATTGGTGTTTTCTATCACATGGATCATGCAACTTACACAACCACTATTTAGCGTTGCAGACCATGCGGTGACAGGTCGAGATATGATAATGATCTTGGGTGGTGCGTTTTTGTTAGCGAAAAGCTTAAAAGAGCTTTGGAGCTGGTTAACTCACAACGAAACCAATCACTCTAACCATGTGCGCACAGGATTGGCGGTGGTTTTGTTACAAATCGTTGCGGTTGATGCGGTATTCTCGATGGACTCTGTCATCACAGCAGTCGGTTTAACAAGTGAAGTACCACTTATGGTTGCTGCAATTATTGCTTCTGCATTGGTCATGGTTATGACTGCTGAGAAGATCAATAACCTAGTTACCCGTTACCCTGGTTTCAAAACCTTAGCGCTACTGTTCCTAGTATTGCTGGGTGGCTTGCTGATGGCCGAAGGCTTCGCAATCCATATCAATAAAGGGTATGTGTACTTTGCGATGGCGTTTGGTTTGGTGCTGGAACTGTGTCACATCCAACTAAAGAACAAGCAGCGCCGAACTATCCAGCGAATCAGACCAATGCATGACGTAGCTACCTAGAGCACTTGTTAAATACATGAAAAATAGATAAATTCTCATGGGTAAACAAATGAGTGCCGGAGTGCTTTAAGGTGAAAACTGAGTTGTAGAGAACTCGGTTTTTCAACTTTAACTTCAGGAGAAAGAAGTGCGTTTGTCTACAGTGGTTCCTTCAGCCAAGCTTGTACTCATTTAGCTCGGTACTCCGGAATTATGGTTCGGCTCATAGTAATTCTTTTATTAGCTCTGCTCGTTCTGTCTTTGCTGCTAGCATCATCTGTATGTTCAAAGACGGAGCCTGATGGCTTTTGATGTAACGAGCATAATCTACCGGAGCGCCATCTACGAAGAGCTCTAAATGAAGATGAGGCCCGGTTGTCCTTCCCGTATTACCTGAACGTCCTATTTCTTGTCCTTTGACTACGTTGTCACCTTTCCTGACGTTACTACGTGATAGGTGTAAGTAACGAGATATGGAACCGTTAGTGTGACGAATGTTAATGTAGTTGCCAGCAAAACGGTTGTATCGTGACTTAACAATAACACCATCGGCGATAGAGTATATCGGTGTTCCAACAGGTACTGCGTAGTCCGTGCCTAAATGTGGGGTATTCAAACCTGTGATAGGATGTTTTCGTTTTAAACTGAAACCAGAACTAATTTTGTACTCTTTTGCCAGTGGAAATGAATAATAAGGCTTTCGCGTTAACCTATTTCCATATTCATCGTAAGCATTATTTTTTCCATCGTTAATAATAAAAAATTCTTTTTTACTACCGGAATAGTAAAAGGAACTGATGTATTTTTCATTATAACTATTGGTTTGGGTCTTTAGTGAGAACTTATCTCCCTTTCGAACCGAACCTATAATGTCAAATTCGCTTTCAATCAATTTAATCAATGACTTTATCTCTTGTTGAGATAAGCCTGCATTAATCAAAGAAGTCACAAAAGCATAGTTAATAACGCCAGTAGTGATCTTTGTTCGTTGAAAGTGACTATCGTAGGTTTTTTCTATACTGTTGTTAGCTTCTTTATCGAAAAGAACACCTTGATAACTATGGGATATAACTTCTGATTGTTCCTCGGGAGTGAGCAGATAATGACTAAAAGATACGCTTACAATAATAGTGAGTGCGATGGTAGTAAGAGGCAGAGCAAGGTTATGATTACGAGAACTTAATATTAAACTTGTCATTAAATGAAAACTGTGCTTAGAAGCTGAAAATTGAGGGGAGTATAATATTTAAAATAAAATCTTACACGTCACTAACGACAATTCCTTTGTTTTTACTAACTAAATAATGATAGATATGAAATAGCACTAAGAATAGGGTTGAAAAGTGTCTGTTTTTTTAGTTTTTTTGCTTTATTTTATGGTTATTTCGTCGCGTTGAGAAAATTCCACACAATAATATAATCTCGGCAAAAATATACTCTGCCAGATTATTATGTTCACTAAAAATACGCTAAAATCAACGTTAGGTCTCATGGCTACTTCACTATTATTGAGTGCATGTGGCGGAGGGGACGGTGGCGATAATACGCCACCTGCGAGGAATACAGGAACCATCTCAGGTAATGTTTTTGACGCTCCAGTCAATGGTGCAAAAATTGAGGTGTTTGAGTTTAAAGATGGAAAGCTAGGAAGGAAGCTAGCGAGCACATCTTCCAATGCATTTGGTGATTACAAAGTCGAATTTGAATCGTCTTCGATGCCATTGTATGTCGTCGCACAACAAGGTAGTTACACCGATCCTTTAACAAAAGAGATTGTGTCCTCGAGTGTTGGTAAAACGTTGCGTTTAGAAGGCGTGGTGAACTTCAGTGAAGGTAGTAACCAAAAGTTGATGTTGACGCCTCTGACCAATATTGTTTCCGGTTTCGCAAAATATAAAATTGCAGGCGGCGTGTCTGGCTCGGACGCTGTCTCTCAAGCTCTTGATAGTATTAATGGCATGTACGGTTTTGATGTCAATGAAACCACACCAATTGATATTACTAAAGGTGGGCAGAGTAGTTTTGCAACGCCGGGGCATCAGTATGGTGCATTGCTTACTGCATACTCTTCTTACTCTTATGACATGATCCAAAGGTACGGTCAATCCGAAGACAATGTATATACATCAATGCATTTAGCTGATGTACAGTTTCGTGATGTCGTTGCAGACGGCCTTCTTGATGGCCTAGAAATAAGCGAAGCAACGGGAGCTGTCACACCACTTACATTTGGTCAGCAGAAAATCACCAGTGATGTGTACACTCAAGAACTCTCTCAGCAAGTTTTGATAGTTGTAAATGACCCTACACTCAACATTTCAGGAACAAACGCTGACGATTACGTTTCCTTTAGCCAACAAATAAATAGCCTTGGAACCGCTGGCGAAACAGATGGTGTCATTCCACCTCGTGATGACACAGATATTGATACCATTCCGCCAACTGCAACGCGAACAGACAATGATGTATTGGCAGGTAAAGACATCGTAGATATCAAAATCAATGACGATATTGGTGTTGAGTCAGTGTCTGCATTTGTTGAATACAAACTCAACGGTGCATGGCAAGGTGAGTTTCAATGTAATGATCAGCTGACGTCAGGCAGTAAGTTTTGTTCGGTGGATGCGCAAGGGTTTGAGATTGGTCTTCGTGAAACGAACATCAAAGTAAGCATTGATACAAAAGCGATCGATGCTGTTGATGTCGACCAAGAAACTGGCCTTTCCAAGGTTACTGCTGCACGTTTAGTCTTATACACTGCAGATGTACTCGGAAATAAATTGCTTCCTGGCGGTGGGAAAGGTCATTATGTCAATTTCTCTTGGGATAACGACGCGCCAGTTATCACCGTGACCTCGTCTAGCGCTATCAATAATGAGCTTCAAGAATATGTACTTAAAGGTCTTGTAAAAGAAGCGTCTCAGGACATTAAGTCCGTCAGTGTGTCATTTAAGGGTGGTTTGCCTGACGATGTTGCTTGTTCTCCCGTTACGTCAGAGTCGGGAAGTGCCTGCGAATTTAGCAAAGCGTATTTAACAGACCAGTTCTTATCAACTACCACGTTTGATATAAAAGCCACTGATACAAAAGACAATGTCGGTGAGTTTCAACATGCGGTGAGCCGAGATGATCAAGCACCAGCACAGATCATCACATACCCGGAAGGTACGCCCATGAGCTACGTCAACGTGAGCCTTAATGGAGAACGAACCACTTACGAAGGCGTATATTCACAAGATACTTATACAGCTGATAACGTGCAGTCCAGCCGAGATTACTTGAAAATAGATTATGTCTATGCAAGCGCAGGTCTTAAATCCATTAGTGGGATTGATTTCGCAAACTTCAATGTTAACTTATTGAAAGAAAAAAAAGATTCCTTACGTTCGTGTCAAAATATCTGATGCGAGTTCAGAGACTGTATTAGGTTCAAGTGCTGACAAACTTAAGCTCGTCGTGAAGTATTACGTAAGTCAAAACAATGACAACAACTATGCGTTCCAAAATACAACGCAGACGTTAGCTTCGACGGACGCCATAACCGCAAGCATTCCTCACGAAACCATTTTGGATAGTAGCGGGCGAGTTGATGAAGTTATTTACTATGTCCCTTTTGTAAAGGAGATCCTAGGTGATGGCTTCAAAAACGTCTCAGAAAACGCGAGCCAAAAACTGGTAATTCAAGCTATTGATGAGTCAGAGAATGAAAGCACGACTCAAGAAGTTTATTTCAGAAGCAGTTTCGACTTGCCGACGATGACTATCGTGACACCTTTCATTGGTGCACGTGTTCAATTGGAAGGTTTAAACCCTAACGGAGAGTTTACGTCATTAGCTAGTTGCTCCACGATTCAGCAACCGGAAAGTGATGAGTCTGCCGCGTTTGATGTTGCTTCATGTGAGACTACAACCGATGTTGTTAATTATGATTTTATGCGAGTTCGCTTAATTGGTGTTGATGGAACTGATCCGCATTACTATCAATGGAAGGATAATAAAAGCGCAAGAGCTAGCGTTAACTTAAACGATGCAAATATAGGCGCATACTTCGAACTGAACGGTTCGAATACTTATTATGTTACGGAGTTATCTACTTACCAAACAGGCCTATTTGACTATCGCTGGAATCAAGTTGAGGCCGGAGACAAAACCTCAGAGCGCGCGGCTCTCATTCTCACGGATGTGAAGTATGCATTGTCCGGTGGCAACGATTCATTTTTCGGTTTCGATCCAACAGTGACATCTTATGCGACTAACGAGATGTTAGAAAACCCAATTCCAGATGAACTGTCCAACGACTACTTGCATCGATTCCTCGTTGAAGCGATCGATGATTTAGCTCAAGACACGCCACGTAATAACTCTTCTGATTTTGCTTCTGCTATCTATGATGATCTGAGCTATGACGGTAAGGCAAACGGTATTGGATCTGGAGGTAATCTAATTAAATTAGATAGTTATGAGTTTAGTTCTGACACTTACCGTAAAGATCTCGCTCAGTCTTACTACAACATCATGACGGAAAAATACGGAATTCCAACCAATATTGCCCAGCTTTATGCTGACGATATATCGCAGGCAAATCCAAAGCTAGACGAAGACGCTATTTTTGATAGTGAGGGAGAAAGTATAGATAAAGAAGCGCCTAAACAAACGTTAACAATAGAGACTGGCCGAGAAACTATGGTCGGCAACAAACGTTACGTAGCAGGCGAAGTTGTTTCTAAAATTGTCTTGGAAGATCCATCAGGTATCGTTGAAAAAGCGGAAAATGCGCCTACATTCAAGAGCATGTGGTATGCACAGAGCACGCCTAATACCGCGATACCATTGGAACTGAGAATTGATGAGTCTGGCAACAGCAATAAATTCCGCATAGAGTATTTGTTTACACTCAATACGCAATCAACAGACCTAATAGACATCATCAAGTTTGCTCTGGAGACAACGGCGGTCGATACCCAAGGTAACGCTTATACCGATCTAAACCCATATATTGAAACTCTATATGTTGATAATGACTATCCCGCAGCGACTTACATTCCACCAAACGACTTGGAAGGGAACCCAATTGGCGAGGATATTTATTTAAATGCGAATTCAGTTCATGAGTTGACATTTAAACTTCAAGATCTTGTGGGGGACCAACTGGAGAAGCGGAGCTTATCGTTTGTCGATCTCTCAAATGGTACAACGGTCGATTACACAAGCGATCAGTTTTCCAGTAATACGCAAGATTCATTCAAGGTTAAATTATGTACAGGTACTCTTTGTGCGAGCCAAGGTAAAGTCGTTTATCCGGGAGATGGTAACTGGACTGTCAACGTAAATGCAGAAGACAATTTGGGGAACTTTGTTAATCGTCAAACTACAAATTCACCAAAATTCAATATCTTAATTGACTCTGAAGGGCCGATTGTTAATGGAGGAACAATCAATAAACGTTTGGGTGGAAACTCATCTTGGGTGCCGGATATTTCTTGGGGTAACTTGAGTCCAGGCAGTGTAGTTGAAGTTGATATGAAGACGGAGTTTGGTAAGCGTATTACTTTGCAACATTATGAGACTGAACCCACAGACAGTGTGGATCCTTATCTATTCGGAGAGCAACCAAACATTGAAGTTCGTTTAATAGCCGGGGCGTTTAAGTATGAAGAGACGAACTCGTTTTACGTAAAAGCGAAAGACAGTGCTTACCCTCAAGCAGAGTCGACAAGCGAATTTGTTTTTCAAGTAGACAACAAAGGCCCGGTAATTGAACTGTCTGAACCTTGGATCGTAGACAAAAACTCTGCTGGTAACTACGTCCTGGGACCTGATTTTCAAGTGAAGCTGAGTTCAGTCATTGATGATTCTAAAGTAAGTAACGTCGAGCTGTGGCAACAAGCTGGTGACTCTGCAATACGGTCAATTGTACCTAGAGATCCAACACAACCATTTGAAATGGAAATTGGTCGTATACAAAGTGACAGTATCACCATTGATGCAAATAAGAGGGCGAACCTGTTCATTAAGGCGATAGATGAGTATGGATTCGAATCTCAGACAGAGCCACGAACGATAATTATTGACCGAGATGGTCCTACGTTAACTCTGAATGGGTTTAACTCGGAAAGTTATTATCGTGGTAACTACGTGTTTTCACTTTCAGCTCAAGATCTGAGCGAAACGGGAACGCCTTCATCAAATGGTGTGAACAAGACTACATTGGAGTATTGGAGCTTTATCGATACACCTTCTGATACAGGCACACAAGTAGATGAAGATATGAAAGTGAGCTTAGAAGGACAGAATGATGGTGATAGTTCAACCCGTACAATCAAACTCAGGGGCAGCGATGTTCGCGGGAATGCGACTGAGGTAGATTACGCGATTAAAGTGCAAAACAAGTTGCCAACCATTCATAGTGTGTCTTTTTCCTATGAAGATGGAACGCCGATTACTGGTGGGTTAGTTACGCGCAACGATCCTGTTGTTATTATCCTTGATGCGGAAGATGCAAGTGGAATTCCTCAAATCGACGGCACTTATAGATACGGCGATCAAACCAATAATATACAGTTTAGTGAAGATGAAGCGGGTAAGTGGAAGGGAAGACTAACTTCTGCCGAATTATCTCTGGATGGAAGCTATGAACTAAAGTTCAAAGTTTATAACAATGTTTTGTATAACTCAGGGGAAACACGACCAGTAGCAGAACGGTCGGAAAGTATTAATGTTCAACGCGAAGGGGTCGTGTTATCTGTCGCGCAACCTGAAAATTTTCAGGCTCATATCTCGGGTAAGACGTTGAGTGTTGAGTTCAACCCTGTGGGTGATGTTAAGGCTCGGACTCTAGAATGTTGGGTAAGAGAAAATTACACCTCAAGCGAAGCTCCAAATGATGGATTGAGCAATGCTTACTCAGGCGTTATCACTAATCCACAGGAAAGTTATAAGTGTAGTGTGACGACAGATGTAAACATGTCTACTGCACCTGTCGTTCTAATTACTCGAACAGTGGGCCAGAACGATACAGAGACGGTGAGCAAATTCAGCTTTAATATGATGGATATTGAAGCGCCAGCAGCATTAGAGGACACCTATCTATTTACAGGTAACGAAGTTGAATTTGATGCCGATGGAAACAAAATGTTGAGCTTAACATTGAGCTTCAAAGATAATTTATCAGGGGTGAATACTGAGCCAACGAAACGACCGTTGTTAGTTAGAAACCGTTTTAATATAACGTTTGAACCAAAAAGTTGTAGCGTGAGTGCTGGGGTTACTACGTGTACTTACACCGAACGTTATTCGGATATCATCGCAACTGGGGTATCACAACATCTATATACCATTAAAAATTTATCTGATATGGCAGGTAATACATCCTCAGATCATTCTCTAGAACTATTGTTGCCACCTCCAGGTTCAGTAGATATTGGAATCACAAGCCCAACGGATGACAGTATCATTCGAGGCGCTCAGCTGGTGATGAACTTTAAAGTGAAGGTTGGGGCACAATCAATTTTAGAAAATGTGATTGCAACAGTGGATGGGGATTCATATAACCTCAATGATCATCCAGGGAACTTTTCACGATTTAACGATTGTGGAGAGGGCTATTCCTGTTCGACATTTGAAGCGCCTCTAAGTGCGACTTTGGATGGACAAGTGATCAAACCGAGCATCCAAGCTATTGATGTGTGGGGAGACTCAAGTAGCGATAACGTCAGTGTGATGGTCGATAACAGCAAACCAATAATTGATAGTGACGCTGTTGTCAGTGAATCCCCTACAGATTCAAACTTGGTTAGGTTCCAGTTTTCTATTAGGGATGAAGGAAGCGGTATTGCAAGCGTCAAATACACAACCGTTAACCCTAGCCATGTTTTTAATAAAGAGGAAAATGCAGATAACTCACATCTTTATTTCGAGCTGCCAAAAAGTGAGCTGCAAGGGCTGAATCAAATCCGAGTAAGCATTGAAGCAACGGATAAAGTGGGCTGGAGTGAAAGTAAGACTGTGGATATTGATGTGTCTGTACCTACTATTACGGTCTCATTTAATGGAATGACTAGCTTGCAAGGAGGCAAACTAGCTTTTACAAAAGAAAGTCAGTTATTCAATGTGACTTCAAAAGAAGGACATGATGTAAAGGCATCAAACTACTCTATCGATTTAGTTCCAAGTACAGGTGATACGCTAAATTTTTCGGGGAATATCGTCTCATCGACAGGGTCTGATACTATGGTTTTTGACGCTGAAGATCAGACCGAATATATGTATAAAGTGACGGTCACCGACTCAATAGGGCGTTCTATTACCGACTTTGAACTTTTTAGTACAACATATGGTGCCAAAGGCATCACATCTATCGTTGACTACGAGTTACCAACAATATCTGGTGTTTCTGCTGATCAAGTATCTATGACACCAACGGACGGCAAATATGATTTAGATGTAACAGCGTATGTTACAGATAAAAACTTGAGTTCAGTGACATCTACAGCAGATAACGGGAGTGGTGTAAAAGTGGGACCACAATCAGTTACAGAGCCTGTTAGTGTAGGTGATCCTTATGTGATGCACTACTCATTGACTCCTGGTACCTATACGATACAAGTAGCCGCGTTGGATTTGGCGAACCATAAGACTGAGAAATCAACAAGCGCTACCGTAAAGGCAGCAACCGTTCCAGAGTTAACAATATCAACTGCATCATCTAGCCCTTCGGCTGGTGGAGTTGAAATCCCGCTTACATTTACTTTTTCAGAAGAGGTTAAAGAATTTAGTTTCTCCGATGTGAAATTAGAAGCGAGTGATAAAAACGAAGCTGGAGAGCTTCAGCAAGTATCATGGAACACCAGTGACAATATAACTTGGACCGCTACCTACACAGCTCCAGAAAAACAAAATAAAGAAATAATCATACGGGTCGACGATGATAGTTATGAGAGCGTCAACTCTATCCCCGGAAAAGGGGATAGTTTGATTTTGGAGGTAGAAGGAGTGTTACCAACGCTGTCAAAAGTGACTTTTGATCCTAAGCATCAAGCGATAGGACAGTCGGTGAACATCACACTTGAGTTCGATAAGGAAGTGCAAGAAGCGACAGCAAAACTGGGAAATAATGATGTTACTTCACTCGTTGCTACGGCGAATAAGAAAATTTGGACGGGGAGGGCTGAAGTCCCCAATATTCCAGAACTCAGTGTCGGCCTATTTGTAAGTAAGTACAAAGACTTGATTGGTAATATGGGCGAAGATGATTCTTCCAACGCAATGCCAATCACACCAACCTTGGCGATCACGCCAGTAGGCAATGTGGATAGCAGCAATGCTGCCGCATTGCAGATCACCGGTACTTCAAGCCGCTTTGATGGCCAAACCGTGAGCGTAGAAATCAAAGCGCAAGGCAGTGAAACGGTTATCGCCAATGGCAATGCCACGGTACAAAGTGGTGGCGCTTGGACGAGCAACGCGATGGACATCAGTGGTGAGGCAAATGGCACCTACACCGTCGTTGTCACAGGCACCAATGCCTCAAACGTGGAAGCAACAGAAAGCACAAACTTCACGTTGGCACAGGCGTTGCCAACACTGACTAACGCAACATTCAATCCGACGCATCAAGCGGAAGGACAAAGTGTGGCGGTCAGACTGGAGTTTGATAAAGCGCTGCAAGCAGCAAGCGCAGAGCTGGGTGGTTCCGCCATCACGCTGACTAAGACAGCGGATGCGAAAGTCTGGACCGGTGACGTTGTCGTGCCAGTGTCGTCAGAGCTAACCGTAGGCTTGGTGGTGAAAGATTACCAAGACCTTTCGGGGAATACGGGTGCAGAAGACCGCAGCCACTCGATGCCGATCACACCAACCTTGGCGATCACGCCAGTAGGCAATGTGGATAGCAGTAACGCCGCCGCATTGCAAATCACCGGCACTTCAAGCCGCTTTGATGGCCAAACCGTGAGCGTAGAAATCAAAGCGCAAGGCAGTGAAACGGTTATCGCCAATGGCAATGCCACGGTACAAAGTGGTGGCGCTTGGACGAGCAACGCGATGGACATCAGTGGTGAGCCAAATGGCACCTACACCGTCGTTGTCACAGGCACCAATGCCTCAAACGTGGAAGCAACAGAAAGCACAAATTTCACGTTGGCACAGGCGTTGCCAACACTGAACAACGCAACATTCAATCCGACACACCAAGCGGAAGGACAAAGTGTGACGGTCAGACTGGAGTTCGATAAAGCGCTGCAAGCAGCAAGCGCAGAGCTGGGTGGTTCCGCCATCACGCTGACTAAGACAGCGGATGCGAAAGTCTGGACCGGTGATGTTGTCGTGCCAGTGTCGTCAGAGCTAACCGTAGGCTTGGTGGTGAAAGACTACCAAGATCTTTCGGGGAATACGGGGGCAGAAGACCGCAGCCACTCGATGCCGATCACACCAACCTTGGCGATCACGCCAGTAGGCAATGTGGATAGCAGTAACGCCGCCGCATTGCAGATCACCGGCACTTCAAGCCGCTTTGATGGCCAAACCGTGAGCGTAGAAATCAAAGCGCAAGGCAGTGAAACGGTTATCGCCAGCGGCAGTGCCACGGTACAAAGTGGTGGCGCTTGGACGAGCAACGCGATGGACATCAGTGGTGAGCCAAATGGCACCTACACCGTCGTTGTCACAGGCACCAATGCCTCAAACGTGGAAGCAACAGAAAGCACAAATTTCACGTTGGCACAGGCGTTGCCAACACTGAACAACGCAACATTCAATCCGACGCACCAAGCGGAAGGACAAAGTGTCGCGGTCAGACTGGAGTTCGATAAAGCGCTGCAAGCAGCAAGCGCAGAGCTGGGTGGTTCCGTCGTCACACTGACTAAGACAGTGGATGCGAAAGTCTGGACCGGTGATGTTGTGGTGCCAGTGTCGTCAGAGCTAACCGTAGGCTTGGTGGTGAAAGATTACCAAGACCTTTCGGGGAATACGGGCGCAGAAGACCGCAGCCACTCGATGCCGATCACACCAACCTTGGCGATCACGCCAGTAGGCAATGTGGATAGCAGTAACGCTGCCACATTGCAGATCACCGGTACTTCAAGCCGCTTTGATGGCCAAACCGTGAGCGTAGAAATCAAAGCGCAAGGCAGTGAAACGGTTATCGCCAGCGGCAGTGCCACGGTACAAAGTGGTGGCGCTTGGACGAGCAACGCGATGGACATCAGTGGTGAGCCAAATGGCACCTACACCGTGGTGGTGACGGGGACCAATGCCTCGAACGTGGAAGCAACAGAAAGCACAAACTTCACGTTGGCACAGGCGTTGCCAAAACTGACCAACGCAACCTTTAACCCAACGCACCAAGCGGAAGGACAAAGTGTGACGGTCAGACTGGAGTTCGATAAAGCGCTGCAAGCAGCAAGCGCAGAGCTGGGTGGTTCCGTCGTCACACTGACTAAGACAGTGGATGCGAAAGTCTGGACCGGTGATGTTGTGGTGCCAGTGTCGTCAGAGCTAACCGTAGGCTTGGTGGTGAAAGATTACCAAGACCTTTCGGGGAATACGGGCGCAGAAGACCGCAGCCACTCGATGCCGATCACACCAACCTTGGCGATCACGCCAGTAGGCAATGTGGATAGCAGTAACGCTGCCACATTGCAGATCACCGGTACTTCAAGCCGCTTTGATGGCCAAACCGTGAGCGTAGAAATCAAAGCGCAAGGCAGTGAAACGGTTATCGCCAGCGGCAGTGCCACAGTACAAAGTGGTGGCGCTTGGACGAGCAACGCGATGGACATCAGTGGTGAGCCAAATGGCACCTACACCGTCGTTGTCACAGGCACCAATGCCTCAAACGTGGAAGCAACAGAAAGCACAAATTTCACGTTGGCACAGGCGTTGCCAACACTGAACAACGCAACATTCAATCCGACACACCAAGCGGAAGGACAAAGTGTGACGGTCAGACTGGAGTTCGATAAAGCGCTGCAAGCAGCAAGCGCAGAGCTGGGTGGTTCCGCCATCACGCTGACTAAGGCAGCGGATGCGAAAGTCTGGACCGGTGATGTTGTCGTGCCAGTGTCGTCAGAGCTAACCGTAGGCTTGGTGGTGAAAGACTACCAAGATCTTTCGGGGAATACGGGGGCAGAAGACCGCAGCCACTCGATGCCGATCACACCAACCTTGGCGATCACGCCAGTAGGCAATGTGGATAGCAGTAACGCCGCCGCATTGCAGATCACCGGCACTTCAAGCCGCTTTGATGGCCAAACCGTGAGCGTAGAAATCAAAGTGCAAGGCAGTGCAACGGCTATCGCTAGCGGCAGTGCGACAGTACAAAGTGGTGGCGCTTGGACGAGCAACGCGATGGACATCAGTGGTGAGCCAAATGGCACCTACACCGTCGTTGTCACAGGCACCAATGCCTCAAACGTGGAAGCAACAGAAAGCACAAATTTCACGTTGGCACAGGCGTTGCCAACACTGAACAACGCAACATTCAATCCGACACACCAAGCGGATGCGAAAGTCTGGACCGGTGATGTTGTCGTGCCAGTGTCGTCAGAGCTAACCGTAGGCTTGGTGGTGAAAGACTACCAAGATCTTTCGGGGAATACGGGGGCAGAAGACCGCAGCCACTCGATGCCGATCACACCAACCTTGGCGATCACGCCAGTAGGCAATGTGGATAGCAGCAATGCCGCCGCATTGCAGATCACCGGCACTTCAAGCCGCTTTGATGGCCAAACCGTGGGTGTAGAAATCAAAGCGCAAGGCAGTGACACGGTTATCGCCAGCGGCAGTGCCACGGTACAAAGTGGTGGCGCTTGGACGAGCAACGCGATGGACATCAGTGGTGAGGCAAATGGCACGTACACCGTCGTTGTCACAGGCACCAATGCCTCAAACGTGGAAGCAACAGAAAGCACAAACTTCACGTTGGCACAGGCGTTGCCAACACTGACCAACGCAACATTCAATCCGACGCATCAAGCGGAAGGACAGAGCGTGACCGTCAGACTTGAGTTCGACAAAGAACTCCAAGCGGTAAGCTCGGCGTTGGGCGGTTCTGCTGTGGCATTAACCCAAACGGCTGACGCGAGTGTCTGGACCGGTGATGTTGTGGTGCCAGTGTCGTCAGAGCTGACCGTTGGATTGGTGGTGAAAGACTACCAAGATCTTTCGGGGAATACGGGTGCAGAAGATAGCACGTATTCGATGCCAATTACCCCAACGATCACGATCGGAACCATCAGTGATGTATCGGGTAATACAACAGTAACTATCAATGGCACAACTACTCGTTTTGAGGCGGGGGGCACAATAGCACTCAAAGCTGTTGATACCGATAGCTTGGTGGTTCTAGGCAGTGCAACAGTGTTAGTTGATGGTACATGGACCGTTGATCTTGATTTGTCTACTTTGAAAGACGGAGTAATAACCGTTTATGCAAATGGTGCCAATTCACTCTTTGCGACCGCTGATGAGGTGAATACAACATTCAATTACTCTAGTACTACAGCGCTTGTTGTTCCAAGCTATTGGGAAAGATATTCCGCGGAGTTACCTTCCCAGAAAGCAGCCTAAAGGAAAGCGAGCATTAAGCTCGCTTTCTTTTTGCTTGTATTTAAGTGATCTAGTTCAAATGATTATGCTTTTTCCATAAATGAATCAGATAACTTTATCGCCTTAATACAAGGTGAAACATCTAGAATGCCTAGACCATTTTTGTTTTTACGAGGCAATACTGTGATTGTGATGGTAATTGATGATCTTCAATGGTGAATATGCCATGTTGATAATATCTATTAATATTATATAGTTACATGCATGTCTATACCCTAGGTGTAGAGTTCTGCATTAGGTAGTGATTACTACCTGAGTTGTGTATCTATGATGAAGTGAAATTAGCCTAGCATCGCTTCATATTAGTTACACCTTTGTGGGTGTGACACGCACTCACCTTTTTATTCATACTTCCTCAGTCGCGATAGGCTATTTATTGCTACTGAGGAAGGCGTATCCCTCCAGAACCTCAACCTGCGGCTATCAGTGCTTAAATTGAATTTGTTAACTTCTGCCCAAAAGTAAAAAACTGTTTTTGCTTAAAGCCTACCTTTTGAGTTGGATTGAAGGGTAATAAGTTTGAATTGATAGTTAAAACAACCAAACAACCTGTGGTTTTATTGTTTTTCGGGCGTTTCGGTTTTCTGAAAGTTTTCTATGTGATTGAATGTTATGAATTAAATTAGTAGCATTAGCACACCAAATCGTACTTGTAAGCCTTATCAGCTTAAACGTCACCGCAACCATATTTACGATGTTGGTTGTGGAGAATTCAAATGCATTTAGTTTGCAAATTTATACCTAGCTCGAAGCTTTCCTCCAACGAGCTATCCTACGTCCTTACACCTGATGAGTGTATAGGGCAGCTTTCGCGTGTGCGAAATTCAGAAGAAATTCTCAGAAACCTTCCTAAAGAGCTTGCTCAGAAGATCTCAATCTCTGCCAAGAAGTCTAGCGCCGGGTTGCTAATGGCTATTCGAAACGAGCTAGGAAATGGAAACTGGGTTGCGTTGTCTTCTTTCTCTCGTAGAACGCCGTTAACAGATACCCAATTACAAAGTTTCCCAAGACTAAAAGCACAGCTTGAATCGGTCTCATCGACTGGTGAGAGCAAAGTTTATAAAGCGGGTTATAAGCAGGTAAAGGACGACGTGACTTTGGTTCGTAGCTACACGCATGTCCCTTCTGAGCCAAGTCCAGACCAAAAAATCGTTGTCGAGTTTGCAGGGCAGTGGTCTAGCAACGCGGCATGTTTGATGTTGGGAAAAACCGAAGCTCAAAAAGAAAAAGTTACTGTAGGCAAGGCTGATACAGAAAACAAACACCGCAGCCTCGCGACATTTAACGATCTCGAAGCTGAGGGCAAAACGCTCTATATCAAAATCCCTTGTTCCGACCAACCTCAGCCAATCTTGCTTAAACTCGCCGAAGACCTGCAACCCGTTGATAAAGAAACTCAAATGGATGAGTGGGATAACGTGTTGGTGCCTGTGGTTCCGCTGCACTTCCCTGGTAGCGATAAATCAGATGAAGCTGCAGAAGTGTTTAAGTCAGGCTACGTGTATGTTGTTTGGAACAATAAAATTTGGCGCGAAGTGGCAATTACGGAAAATGGTTACTTTTCAGATACGGACATTAATAGTGTTCGTGAAGGCTCTAGACCCAAAAGGCACGCAGATATCTATATGACCAATCCTGAAACAGGCGGTGTTTTCGCTTATGAGCCTTTCCAAATCGTGCAGAACGGCAAGGTGGTAAGTGAAGGCTCTTTGAATGGCTCTGGAGAGGCTCGAGTGTTCAACTTAGTTGAGGAAGAAGTTGAGATAGTCATGACCGGCTATGAGCCACAAATCAAAGAAAAGATTGAAACAAATTTGAGCCCTATTAATGCTTCTAGCCCAGTGGGGCGGAGCGCGCAAGGTTACCCTCTCCCGCATATATGGCTTCCTTACAAGATTAAAGGTGAGCCTCAAGAAGTATATTTGGCTTATAACAGTAAACGATTGAGCGAGAGTGAACTATCTGAACTAGAAAGTGATCCCGGAACCAAGGCCATAAAAGTCACTGATCTTAACCATTACAGCAGTGAGAAAAGCTTTAAAATGGGAGACGGTTCTGTTCGTCTGCTCTCAGTATTACCAAGTGCTGCGACCTCAAAACCTGAAAAATACGCAATGTTACGAAGCCAGATAAATAAAAATGTAGCGGTCGTGTATTTACTTAAATCTGTCGAGATAGTTTTCGAATATCCGGGCTATACGACGCTGGACGAGTCAGATGATTACTTTGAGTTAAGGCAAAGCGATGGTGATTGGTCGCAGCGAGTGTGCTTGCGCCAATGTATAAAAAAAGAGAATGGTTCTAGGTTGATTCGTTTTACTGGTTGGCCTGCAGAGGTTAAAGAAGTGGATCTTCTCCGTGGTTATCAGGGCAATAGTCATCACGGAAGAGATAATAAAACGGTCATTTTTGCTCAAACACCCATTGCGGATTTACTGGCTTATAAGAAAAAAGATCAGCCAAGTTAACAAAACAACTTATTCGAGTTGCGTTGTCACACTATTAAACGCGATCGAGAAAGATAACGAAGAGAATATAAGATGAATCTACGTCATACATTATGCTTGATTACTTTAGCGGTCTTATCTGGCTGTAATCAAGAATCGGCCAAGGAACCAGAACAACACGCGCCAAAACCTCAGACGGTTCAAGACCGAATCGCAGAAAAAAATGCTCAACAGTGGGAAGATGGTCGTGTTTATATCACAGAAAACAATTACGTTATTTATGACAAAGAGACGGGTAAACCTAAACACTTTATTTTTAAAGCTAAAGAATGGCCACGTGAAGATCTCACCAATGAAGGCTCTTATGATTTACCACGTGTAGTGTTTCGTTGGGATAACGCCCGAAATGAAGCAAAAGACCACTATGATCAAAGGGATAAAGTGTGGAGTATCAAAACGGATGGGACGGACTTACGTCTGGTCGCAGATGAGTTTGTTGGCAAAGTTCGTCTAATGCGTGTCTCTCCAAATAATCGCTACTTGGCTTTGGCCTATTCGGCCTCAGAAGGGATGTTTAAAGTAATTAAAGATCTTAAGACGGGTGAGTATATTGAACTAGGTCGTTCACGTGGCTACCCAGAGTTTCTATGGGCTGAAGACAGCAGCTATCTTTACTACGTAGACAAGTTTAAAGACTGGAAGTACACGTTAGCGACAGGCGACAAACAGCAAGTAGACACAGAGTTTAACGAGTATTCTGTGATTTATGATGGCAAGCGTTATATGGTCGATGAATATGGGGTTGGTGTCTTTGATGAGCGCACGGGAAAGGAGCTTTACTCGATAGTGCCGGATAGTTCACGTTCTGCAGATGAAGCCCGTTTTCGTAATAAATCAATTAGCCCAACCGGGCGCTATTCTTGGGCCGAAACCAGAACGCACCGTTATCTTATTGATACCCAAAGTAGAACCTTCCAATCCGAAGAAATCGTACCGCGAGCGGTAGGTAAACTGCGCTATTTTGAGGTTTTGAGTAAAGATGCGAATTATGCTCGGGATGGAGCGGCACGGGCCATCCTCAGTAAACTAAAAGAAAATAAAGAATTTGGTTCTTATTTAAAATGGGAGCAAATAGGGACGGGCCATAGTGCCAGTAATTCTTCTCTTTACAATGCCTTTGCCAACAATGGTGATTTTGTTAAAGGGGATGAACTGTGAGCACTCATGATACCTGTAACGCGATACCTTTGTGTGCCAATTACTATTTGTTTGGTGCTTATTTTCCTGCTACTCAGGAAGGTAGAAAAAACGTCTACCCGACTTGGCACGAAGAGCCTAGCTTGCTTACAAATAAAGACGTGACTAATCTTCGCCCTTTAGCAAAAGTGCCGATGCTTAACGTAACCGATGGCGATAGCCCTAAGCTTTGGGCTACCGACCATAAATTTAAGTTATGTTCACTGGGTAACGGAAAGCCCGATCAATATGGGGCTTTTGAGGTCCTGACACCAGAGCACACAATTCATGCTTTAGGTAGGGACCTACCCAAAGAGGGTGAGCAAACCTTCACTTTCCGCTTTCCGCCCTTGCCTTTAATAGCTTCACTTTCTGAGTTAAACCCCAAAGAGTTAGCTACAAAAGTTGCAGAGTTGAGTAGCCAGTTGGAAAACAGCGAAGCAAAACTGACCTTGACAGAGATCAGCATTGAACAATTGGCTAAGCCTTACGAACCAGCTGCGAACGGAGGACTCAGCGAAGAACAGGCAGAATATAACAAGTGGTATGAAGATGTAAGTGAATCGGGAGAGACACTAAAAGGCTTCGTTTTACCTGTTGTGGCGAGTTGCGCTGTGGTTTTTTCTGATCAAGGTTATGAAAGTGCGACGGTTACTTTGCAAAAATTTGACTCAACCAAAGAAGGTGGAGAATACAAAACGATAGGTTCTTCAGTACAAGCGGCATTACCTGAAGATGAGCATTCAGAAGAAAATGCTAAGCAATATCCATGCGCGATGTTTCACGTTGATCCTGCTGATTTTAAAGAAGGCTTATACAGTATCCGTGTCGAATTTATTCCAAGCCAGATGAAAAGTGGCGTTCCACAGTTTATTAAAGACGCTCATATTCAGCAATTTTCTGAAGGCTTAGATACAGTCTATACTTACGAGCTACGTGAACAGATTACCTTTTCTTCAAGCACTCCATTAGGGAAATTTGCTATTGTCAGTGGCGATATGATCTCCCTTGAGGAATCCTTGATTTATCAATACCCTCAGTACTTTGGAAATATGAAACATTACCTTCACGGTAATGTACAAGGTGCAACTGCCAATACGCCAGCTTCAAGAAGTATTGCGTTACTCAAGAATATCCGAGATGTGTCTGCTCAGCTAGGAGCAGGGCTGCTGAGCGGTAGCTTGCAAGACACTTTAGACCGTGATGGCCGCCAAGCGGTGTTTAATAACGTCTCGAAACTGTATTGGGATGCAGTTAAGTCCGAGATGCCGCCTGCGATGAAAGCGGCGGGCGAATTGTATTACGGTATTTACAGTACGAAAGAAGCGCTTGATAAGTTGCAGGAACTCCACACTCCAGCTATCGCGGGTATTGGTTGGAAGGCGTTATTTCACGATAAGGTTTTTAACACCAATGAAGCTCGGGCAAGCGCACTAGCTCTTTCTTTAGAATCAAGTCTGGGTAACCGACGTGTGGTTGCCGGGCGAGTTGCGGAAGCTTGGCTTTCTGGTGGTAAAACCGTTGGTTTTAATGGCTTCGGAACGGGATTGACAGCACTTAGTTTGTATAAAAAAGCTAAACAGCTGGTTAATCAAAATAAAAAGGTTGATAAAGCAGAGCAAGGAACAGAAGAAGTTACAAAAGACTACCTTGCTCAAATTCCAGTTTGGAAGACAGCTAACCATATTCAGGAAGAGAAACTCGAACAGGCTTTAAAAGATGCGCGTGATCAATCTGGCAATCAGATTGACGCCATTCTCGTAAATAGCTCTAGAGGCGCAGGAATAAAAATAGAATTTGCCTTTAATTCGCGTGAAAAAGAGTTAAAGGATCATGCATCTATATTTAAACAGCTTGCTGCTTCTCTTGCCAACGTTTTAGAGGATGAGCCAAACCTTAGAGTAGAGATTGAAGGGCATGCTTGCCAGGTCGGTACCGAGAAAGCAAACATGCAGGTCTCGGCAGAGCGCGCAGAATATGCGAAAAAACTGCTCATGAAGGAGTTCCCTGTTTTTGAAGGTCGTGTTTCGGTAGCCGCTTTTGGTGAAAGTAAACCTGTCTATGTTCCCAAACAAGGTGAAAAAGTCGACCGTAACAACCCTAATCTAAGACAAAACCGTCGAGTTGTGATTCGTATTTACTTACAGTCTCTGAACGTATTCTTTCATCCTAGTCGCTATGGTTCGCATGCAATGGAACGCTCTAGGCTTGCTCTAGAAGCTGAGATGGTTGCGCAAGATAAAGCAGAAGTCGCCCTGCGAATGGCGATTTTTGACAGTGTCGTTGACGTCGCTTCCTATATTCCTGCTATAGCTCCTGCGGCAAGAGGGTTTATGCTTGCCATAGAGGGTTCAAAGACAGCAATATCTGCGGTGAAAGTGATTGATAGTCTAATGTTGGACTCCTTCCTAGAAGAGTTAAAGCAAAGCCATGAGGTTGTCAGTGAGCTTGAAAGGCTGGCAAAAATACATATCGAGTTACTTAACGATTTGCGGCGCAGTAAGGTAGATGTAGGTATTGAATGTAGGTCTTATCAGGAACTCATTACTCACCTTGAGAGCGAAGAAGTTCGTAAGGAGGTGTTAAAGCGCTACCAACTACGAGCGCTTGCTATTAATGGCTTAGTGTTATTACTCGCCGACCTAGGAGCTCAAACCAAAAGGATTTCTAACATCTCGTTTAGGTTCTTGGTTGAGCGTTACAAGGTGAAGGAATATATTGAGAATTACATTTTGAGCGATGATTGGTCTGTACATACGATCAAAGGAAACACCTTAGCGGCTAACTGGAAGAACCGTTGTGATAACGAGTACTACACCGAATTGTCGACAATGATGCCACAAGGTGCGCAGCATTGGCCTGCTCCAATAACAACTAAAAGCAACGTTTCTCATCTCTCTATAACCGACAACAGGGATAGCTTTAAAGCGTCAGGTGCATTTAATCAAATCTTCCCGATACAAACTATGTTGTTTGAACACCCAAATGAAACGATGTTTGATAACTTTACCGAGTCATTCAACCCGCAGGGAAGTGAGTTAAAGAAAGATGAAATCGGCTATTGTCGAATACTTGTTCAGTCAGCTCGTTATACTGAAAGTGATGAACCAGAATGGATGTCATATGATAGTTGGATTCAGCAATCTAGCAACAGTCGCCTGGGTCCATACGATAAAGTGAAAGTGCAGTTGGTACTTAAAAAAGAACACAAGTATGCGAAGCCAGTTACTATTGGCTACGATCGCGTCGACGGGCTCGAAAATATTAAAGGTCCAGCTTTCAGTGACTGGATGCTGCCAATGAAAGTTAGTGACTTCAAAGCAGATCCTGATGGGCGAATAAGTGCTTTTTACAAGCAACAGGGGATTGATGACGGCGCTACGTTGATTGCTATTGAGCATATCCCATCATTCCGCTTTGGTGATGTGATGATCGACGGTATGAAACCTATGACCTCTAAAGCAAAGCTAATGTTCTCTGATGCAATGTTCAGTATGGCAGTTTCCGGAGCAGCGATATCGGGTCAGCCAAGTGACTATTTTGCAGAAGCGGATTCCTTTAAACGCTATGTAAAAGGCGGAGGCTTCCAAAATATGCGTTACTGCTTGGGAATTAGAACGAATCAAGGGCAACATAGTTTTTATTTACCACAAGAGTACAGTCTGGGGCAGAAGTTTGATGATGCTGAAGATGAGTTGCAAATTGGCGCTTTAAGTACGGAAACTAGACTGGTTTTACTTGATACCTATTTGGGAGAGCAGCAACTGCGTCTACGTGAACAGGACCTTATGGTAGAGAGCTTTACCTTAATGGCAAGTGAGGGAGACAAAAATACCATCCCTATACTTCATGGCATTAAACAGCAAGTGGTGGCTATAGACACCAAAGCGTCTGGTTTGAACTTTTTCAGTGAAAGAAAATGGTACCAATCGGCTGATAATATCTGGCGTGATGGTTTCTCATGGGGAAACAAAAAGAAAGACGATCCTGCCAGTATTTATGTGCTGATTTCGGGTGAAAGTCATGAAAAAGCACTTTATGAACGTTTGGGTATGCCGTGGGAAGCAGTGAATATGTGTATTCAACTGGCGCTCGACGGAAATGATGGCAAGCCAGTTAAAGGTCCTCTTTACTTCACCGATATGTATCATATTGGTGAGTTTGCCCATAAAAACGAAGAATGGATGTTTACTGAATCTATTTCAGAAAACCATCGAGAACAAGTTGATGCCATGAGTGAGTTTATAGGTGAAGCGGTAAGCAGTCTCACTAAAGAGAATGATCTATCTAAGAGCAAAAACTATACGATGTACTGCATGAGGTTTAACTTGGAATATGTCGCACCAACGGGAGTTAGGTTAAAAGGCCTAAGACCGTTTGGTGGTGTAATTGGTGGTAAAGCGAACTTGGAGCTTTCGGTTGCTCATCTAAAACAAGTCGGATTAAATGGAGTTGATGACTATGATATTGGTCGTGATGCTGTAATTTCTATTCCTTCTTTAAATGCGGATAGTGCTTTGGCAGGTAATTTCTTTAGTGATATGCCTTGGCTAATTGAGAAAGAGTCGACAGAGGAAGGCGTAGACAAGTCTGCGGCTGAAACTTGGAAGCAGTATAACGAATCTCAACGCAAGAAATGGCTGAAAGATTGGATTGAGAAACAACCTGCGGTAACTCAAGCACCCAAGCCCTTGGAAAAGTCACTTGATAACCCTTCCTAGATGCAAAGAAAAACCGCCTTCGGGCGGTTTTTCTTTTCTTATGACTTCATACTGAATTTAGAATTTTCTTTTTAAGCCCCATCAACCTGCCGCAGAAATGTCGTATTTCTTCATCTTATGGTTGAGAGTGCTCATTGGCAGCGCCAATTGCTCAGCGGCCTTCTTGGTGTGCCAATTACACGCATTTAAGCAATCGATGATCACTGTACGCTCGTATTGGCTGACAACATCCTTAAGGCTCTTTGAGGCGTCTTCTAAATCCGCTTGTGCTGGCTGCTCGTAAGCAGGTTGTTCTGGAGTAGGTGAGGCTGCTTTCACTTCGACAGTTGGTACATCTTCTGGGATTTGTTCGCCAAACTCAATGTGAGTAATGGTTTCAAAATCGGACAGTAGCACCGAGCGCTCGATGATGTTCTTAAGCTCACGCACGTTCCCTGGGTATTGGTAGGCAAGCAGCTGTTTACGTACATTGGCACTTAACCCTGGCGCTTGCGGCAAACCTAGCGTGTTGGTTGTGTGTTGCACGAAATGTTCAGCAAGGGGAATAATGTCCGACTTACGGGCTCTCAGGGGCGGCAATGTAATAGGGAAGACATTTAAGCGATAGAACAAGTCGGCACGGAATCCGCCATCTTTGATTTGCTGCATAAGATTACAGTGGGTTGCAGCGATAACGCGAACGTCGACTTCAATCTCTTTGCTGGTACCGATAGGGCGAACTTTACGCTCTTGCAGTACACGCAGTAACTTCGCTTGTAGTAGCATTGGCATATCGCCAATTTCATCTAGGAAAAGCGTGCCGCCGTTGGCTGCTTCAAACAAACCGACTTTGTCTTTGTCCGCGCCCGTGAATGAACCTTTCTTATGCCCAAACAGTTCAGACTCTAACAACTGTTCGGGAATTGCCGCACAGTTTTGTACGATCAAAGGCTGTTCTGAACGGTTGGAGTTTTCGTGAATGTATTTCGCGATCACCTCTTTACCAGCGCCCGTTTCACCACGCAACAGAACGTCTACAGGAAGAGATAGCACCTTATCAAGACGATTCAAGACATTGAGCATTTCTTCGCTCTCTGCAATAGGACCTTGATAGGCTTTCTGAGTACGTTTTTTGAGCTGAGTGTTCTCGCGCACTAGGGCTTGATTATCGGCACTGAGGCTTTTAATCACTTGCCCATATTGCTCTAACCAAACGGCTTGGCGAATATTACTCGCAGCCATACGACAAAACTCAGTCAAGGCTGCCTCGTTATCGATGACGTTCAAATCGAGTAAGACTAACAGCCCAATGGTTTTGCTTTCGCTATCAATCAAAGGCCAAGCCAGTAAGTTCTCGCTTTTTAGTCCCAATGTCTGCTCTGTTTGATAAATGCTTTCGCAGTCGTAGCCGTTGTATTTGTATAGCTCGTTAATCAAAACCACTTCACCATTACGAATGGCAAAGTTAAATGGGTCGTTCTCACTAGCGGAATCAATCTGCAATGCCTCCCAAGGGTGGGAAACAATCGTTTTATCGTTATGGTGAGCGGTACTTGGAATCAACGCCTGTCCTGTCTGGTCCAAAACATAAATGATGCCGTGCTTTGCTAAGGTCATTTGTCTCGCAGCGGTCAACACGGCATCCAATGTTTGGGTAAGCTGGCTGCGATCAGCCAAAGATTGGCTGATCGCAAGTAGGGCGTTGCTAAGTTCGCTATGGTTAGCTGAACGCATAGGTCAGTGTTCCTTGCTCATCGACAGAAACTGTGATTTGCGTATGTGAATCATCCTTGTCATGCACCAATAGCTGTGTCGATAGCTGAGGCAGTAACTGACGGTTGATGACCGCGTCAATGTTACGTGCGCCTGTTTCAGCAAGGCGACAGTTACCTAGTACGAACTCGACCAAGCTTTCTTCGTAGTTCAGAGACAACTTGTGATGGTTATGTAGGCGCTGAGAAACTTTGTTTAGTTTGTGGTGGATAATTTCTGTCATTGCTTCGTCAGACAGAGGCACAAACGGAAGTACGGACATACGTGCCAACAGCGCCGGCTTGAAGTGTTGGTTCAAAGTAGGGCGGATGGCTTCTGCGATGATGTTCGCATCAATGTCTTTAGACTGGTGAACCAGAGATTCAATTTCGTGCGTCGCAAGGTTGCTGGTCATGATGATCAGCGTGTTCTTGAAGTCAATAGTACGACCTTCACCGTCGTTCAGCGTACCTTTGTCGAACACTTGGTAGAACAGGTTCAACACTTCTGGATCGGCTTTTTCTACTTCATCGAGAAGTACAACAGAATATGGACGCTGACGTACCGCCTCTGTCAGCATGCCGCCTTCACCGTAACCTACGTAACCCGGAGGCGAACCGATTAGGCGAGATACCGTGTGCTTCTCTTGGAACTCAGACATGTTAATGGTCGTCATAAAGCGCTCACCACCAAACATTTGATCAGCGATCGCACGAGCAGTTTCGGTTTTACCCACGCCACTAGGACCAACTAGCAGGAATACGCCTGTCGGTGCGTCTGGATTACCCAAGCCAGCTTTTGCGGTTTGAATGCCTTCAGACAGTGCATCGATAGCGTATTCTTGGCCTTTGATGCTTTGTGTTAGGCTTTCTTTCAGTTTTAGCATGGTTTCTGCTTCGTCTTGAAGCATCTTACCCATTGGAATGCCAGTCCAGTCTGAGATAACGTGGCTGACTTCATCTGGCCCAACTTCAAAGTGAACTAATGGGTTGCCATTGCGGATTGCGTCTAACTGTTCTTGGCATGCTGAAATCGCAATGCGGACCGCTTCTTCATCCATTTCTGTATATGGAGAAACGTCTTGTTCTGAATCTTCGTCTACAACAAGCTCTTCTTCATTTACTTTGCCAAAGACCAGTTCATGTAAGCGAGAGCGTAGAGCAATCATCTCTTGGATCTGCTCTTTTTCTTTGTGCCATTGCACTTCTTGTTCTGCTAGCTCTTCTTTTGTCGTTTCCATTGCCAATTTTAGGTCTGGAATGTTAGCAAGGCTGTGCTTGTCGCCAGTTTGCTGTAGAGCATCACGCTCAAGCGCTTCAAGCTCGCGCTGTTGAGCTGCAAGTTCTTGCTGAAGAGTCTCAACAGAAGCAGGAATGGCATTAAGGCTGATGTTCACTCGTGCACATGCCGTATCTAGTACATCGATAGCTTTGTCTGGCAGTTGGCGACCAGAGATGTATCGAGCAGAAAGCGCTGCCGCTGCGGTGATAGCGTCGTCACGTACGTAAACATTGTGAGATTTCTCGTACGCCGGGCGCAGACCACGAATGATCAATGCTGCTTGCTCAGGAGACGGTTCGTCGAGTTTCACCAGTTGGAAACGACGCGCAAGAGCTGGATCTTTCTCAAAGTACTTTTTGTATTCCGACCATGTTGTTGCTGCGATTGTCTTTACTTCACCACGTGCTAGGGCAGGTTTTAATAAGTTAGCAGCATCGCTACCGCCCGCTTGGTTGCCGCCGCCAACAAGGGTGTGCGCTTCATCGATGAACAAGATGATCGGTGTTGGCGAGTTTTTCACTTCATCCAATACTGCATTTAGGCGTTTTTCGAATTCGCCTTTTACGCTTGCGCCAGCTTGCAGAAGACCCATGTCCAAGCCGTAAAGCTCAACACCTTTAAGGTTGTCTGGTACGTCACCTTGTACAATCTTAAGTGCCAAGCCTTCTACTACTGCGGTTTTACCAACGCCCGGCTCACCAACGGCAATAGGGTTGTTTTTACGGCGACGAGCAAGAATGTCTACAATTTGGCGGATTTCTTGGTCACGGCAGAAAACAGGATCGATTTCGCCTTTGCGTGCTTTACCAGTGAAGTCTGTCGTGAACTTGCTCAGTGCTGAACCATCTTCGCGTGCTTGAGTTTTCTCTGAAGTTGCGACTTGCGCCTCAATAGAGTGGCTTGTTAGTTCTGCAAAGTTACGTTTAAGGCTATCAGGGTTTACTGCTTCAAGGATAGACGCGTAACCATGTTGACCATAACGCAGAGGGTTGCTAACAAGAGTAAGGAGTAGGGCGCCAGAGCGGATTTGTGTTTCGGATAGATCTAAAGAAGAAACCAGCCAACTTTCTTGTAACCATTCGATTAATAAAGCAGAAAAAACAGGTTTGCTGCCATTTCCTTTGGCGTTGGTATCGAGTGTGGATCGAACCGATTGTCTCAATAAGTTCTCAGAACAATCAAAATGACTTAATAAGACGTCAAAATCACTATTTGGCCTTTCTAATAGACTCAGTAAATAATGCTCAATTTGAACTTCGTTTGCTTTTTCCGAGACTGCGAGTGCTGCGGCATCTTCTAATGCTACTTTAGCTATCGGGTGTAGACGCTGAATTAATGAAGAAAGGTTTATATTTATCATAGCCATTTTATTCTTTAGAGGAAAAGAGGTGAGAGCTATTATACTAAAAGTGGTTACGCCATTTTTTTATCAAGATATTTTAACTATCGTTTTCTGGTGATTTGAATGGCTATGTTAGTGGGAATATTTATTACAAGTAATTATGCTTTGCTATTGTGAATTAATTATTGGTTAATACGACTAAAATGCCAGTGTTATTAACTTTATTTTGTTCTTTATATATGGTCATTTTAACTTTTTAAAATTGAATCAATTTATTATTATCTGATTCCAATTTATTGGTTTTTTATCCAATAAATTGTAAGAAACAAATTAATCCATAATGGAGTTTTCTTGTAACTTGTTGTTTTTACTTTATTTTAAAAGTTGGCACGGAGTTTGATTATACCAAGTAGTCGCGGTGATAAGCGATTTGGTGATTTAAACAAAACAGATTTTAGAAAAGGAAATAGCGATGCCAACTCCAGCATATATGTCTATCAACGGTGAAACTCAAGGTCACATTACTAAAGATACATACTCTGCAGATTCAGTAGGTAACACATGGCAAGAAGCTCACGTTGATGAGTTCCTAGTACAAGAACTTGATCACGTGCTAACTGTTCCACGTGATCCACAAAGTGGTCAACCTACTGGTCAACGTGTACACCGTCCACTTGTTGTGACTAAAGTTCAAGACCGTTCTTCTCCACTACTATTTAACGCACTAGTGTCTGGTGAAAAACTTCCTGAGTGTTTGATTCGTTTCTACCGTACTTCAGTTCAAGGCAAGCAAGAGCACTACTACTCAATCAAGCTGATTGATGCGCTATTGGTAGATATCCAAACTCGTATGAACCACTGTCAAGATGCAGCAACAGCTGATCGCGTTACAGAAGAAGTTCTTAAGTTTACTTACCGTGCAATCGAAGTAACTCACGAAAACTGTGGTACAGCTGGTAACGACGACTGGCGTGCTCCACGCGAAGCATAATTGCTTTTTGCGTAAAGATTCAGGGCCAACAATTGTTGGCCCTAATTCGATTATTTGTATCAGGTAAAAGATATGGTGAATGACGTAGAATTTAAATTTGAAGTGCCAGGGTGTGGGCACGAGTTTCGAGTAGAAAGCTTTCAAGTAAATGAAGAGCTTTCGAAACCTTTTCACATCAGTCTCTCATTACTTTCACTTGATCCAGATATCTCTTTTGATTCGTTAATACGAAAAGCAGGTACACTGACTCTTTATGGACAAGGCTTAAGCGCGGCACGCATATTCAATGGTGTGGTGAACGAAGTTCGTTATTTGGGTACAGGCCGTCGCTTCTCTCGCTATCAGTTAGTTTTGGTTCCGCAGGCTTGGTTCTTATCACAACGCCAAGACTGTCGTATTTTCCAACAAAAATCAGCGAAAGATATAATTACAGAGGTGCTTGATGATGGTTCAGTGACCGACTATCGTTTTGAATTGTCTGGTATTTATCCACCAAAGGAGTACGCACTGCAATACCGTGAGTCAGACCTACACTTTGTTCAGCGTATGATGGCAGAACACGGTATGTGGTACTATTTCGACCACACCGATTCAAACCACACAATGGTCATTGTCGATAGTAACGATGCCATTGCTCCACTGGTTAGCTCTCCTCTCAATGCATCTTATATTGGGCCGATCGTATATCATGCCGATAGTGGGGGTGTTGCTGACCGTGAGCATATCTCCGATCTCGAGTTAGTTAACCGTGTCAGAACGGGTCAGGTTACTTACACTGACTACAATTACGAGCAGCCAAAGATCCCGCAAGAGATGACTCATGCAGGTGATCTGGACCAAGATTTAAAGCAGTTTGATTATCCTGGACGTTATGTTGATCCTGTAATGGGGCAGGTGAGAACCACTGAGTGGATGTTTGAGCACATTGTCGATAATCAGCAAGTAGAAGCGAGCAGTGATGTGATGCGTTTGGCGTCTGGTTACAGCTTTAACATCAGTGACCATCCTCGCTCTGAAATCAACCGTGATTACATCATGTTATCCGTCATGCACACAGGGCAAGACCCACAAGTGCACGAAGACGAAGCGAGTGGCATGCCAACTACTTACTACAACCAGTTCACGTGTATTCCACGTGATGTTGTATTCAAAGCGCCCAAGTTGGCGGCTCCAGTAGTGGATGGTCCGCAAACTGCGGTTGTAGTTGGTCCTGCAGGGGAGGAGATCTACACCGATAAACTAGGACGAATTAAGGTTCAGTTCCATTGGGATCGCTATGGTAACAACGATGAACATGCAAGTTGCTGGATTCGTGTGAGTCAATCAATGGCTGCTCCAACGTGGGGCGCGGTTTACTTGCCACGTATTGGTCATGAAGTCGTAGTCACCTTCCTTGAAGGCGACCCAGATCGCCCATTGGTGACTGGCGCAGTTTATAACGGTCTTCACTTCCCTCCGTACTCGTTGCCTGAGAATAAAACTCGTACTACGTTCCGTACGCAAACGCACAAAGGCACCGGCTACAACGAACTGAGTTTTGAAGACGAAGCGAACCAAGAAGAAGTCTACATTCATGCTCAAAAAGACATGTCGACCAAAGTTCTCAACAATCGTTACCGAGATATCGGTCAGGATGAGTTCTTAAAGGTTGCGCGTCATCAGACGAACGAAGTCCATGGTGATCATAAAGAAACCATTGATGGCCACAAAACAACCCAAGTAAACAGCACTTTTACCGAGACAGTAGAGCAAGACGTTACCGTTACATACAACGCCAACGAAACCCAATATGTGAAGAACAATTCTGATTTGGAAATTGGTGATAACCGCACAACAAAGATCGGCAAGAACGATGACTTGGATGTGGGTGAAAACAGTAACTTAACTGTTGGTGCATCAAAAAGCTCGGACATTGGTGCCGATGATAACCAAACAGTGGGTGGCAACTTAACCGTATCGGTAAAAGGCAATACATCTTACAAAGCCGATGGCGCGACACAGATCATCAGTGGTGACAAGATTGTACTGAAAACAGGCGGTTCTTCTTTAGTGATGAACAGTGATGGTTCAATCAAGCTCTCAGGGTCTTCAATCACCATTGAAGGCAGTGATAAAGTCGTCGTGAAAGGTGGTAACGTAGCGATTAACTAATGATGGAAAAACAAACTCTTATTAAAGAAACCATCACGAAACAGCAAGCCGAAACATCGGCTTGCTTTTCGCGTTTTGGAACCATAGTCGCCATTAACGAGTCAACGGGCAGTGTTCGCGTTGATTTTGATGGCAACCCATTTAACCAACCACTTACCGCAAGGTTAGGGCGTGGCTTTCGCCGCTCTGAATTGCAAATGGCTATCGACAATCGATTAAATTGTCGAATCGAATTTTTGAGCGACGACTTAAGCTTGCCCCTTGTGACGGACATTTTTTTCTCCATTCTGGATGACTCTGATGAGTTTGTATTGCGGGCGAAGAAGATGGTCATTGAGACGGAGCAAGAACTGATCGTCAAAAGTGGTGAGACAGAAACTCGCTACAGCGGGCGTGATGGCCGTATTACAACTAAAGCGAAGTACGTTACTTCTCAAGCAGAAAAAGCACAAAAAATTCAAGGCGGAACGATCGCAATTAACTGATGACTATCAGTGTTAACTAATTGCTATCGCGTTATCGCGCGCTAACAACGGATAAGTAGATGCGACAAAGAATTGGTGTCGAGCACCTAAAGGCACCCATAACCAATCAAGAAGTCGAAGGTGCGTTGGCCAAAGCTGAACGTGCTGTTAAAGACCTTTCCCAATTGCCAGATACATGGCTGGACTTCTGCAACGAAAAGCTGGCTATCACTTCTGAGAGCCTCGGTTTTTTGATCAGGCAGCGTGTTCAACTTCATAAACGTGGTTATCCGAGCCGTGAACTGGATTACCTGAAATTGATCGAACGCCAAATTGAAGAGCTCAAGCAAGTGTACTTGTCATTCTATCGATTAGCTCCAGGTCTGATTCATCAATTAAGAGGTCGAGAACCAGAAATCTATGCTTGGCTCACGCTACAAAAAGAGCTCGGTTCTGAGTTCGATAACCTCTTGTGTGGATTAAGTTTACTCGAAGAGTTAGACGCTCAAACCGCGATGGTCATTGTTACGCAATCGCCAGTTGAAAACATGGATAGCGTGATGTCGGAGCTCATTGAGGGCAAAGCGAAATCCAGTACGTTTTACTTTGAATACTTACGTGTCCGCCAGGCATTGAGTGTTGCGTTGATTAAACGTTGGCACAAGGCCGAAATTATTCGTTCTAATATCGCGCTACCTCTACTGGCATTGCAAGATGTGGAAGAGGGGATTGAATGGATTAATGATAATGTAAATACTGAACAATATCTGTTTGAACGTTTGATCACTAAACGTGACAGAGGCACATGGTTCCGTCAGTGTTTTGGTATCGAGCCGAGCGGTTTGCCTTCTGCACAAGTGTTGACCTTTGCAAAGCTATTGGAGATCAAAGAGTTTGAAGCGTTTGATATCTCCTCTTCATTAGCTCCCGTTGATTTTGCTCTGAGTGGCGATTGGAAGTTAGTGCCAGAAATCATCGAGCACTTGGAAACACTGGAAGAGGATGAGGGCGAAATTTGGATTCAAGCTTTGTATGTGGTTTACGGAAAGCTTCTTCCCCTGACTCCTCAAGGTGTTGGTGTCGAGTATGAATGGGAAGAGATCGTCGATCTGCTCAATGAGTGGGTGGAAGATGAAAAATATATCCAAAACCTACCGAGCCGCTTGGGCTACGCATTGAGCTTCGAATCTACTTTAGCAGCGATGCAAGATGCCAACGTCGATGTCTTGTTTCGAGATTGGCTATGGCGACAAATTTGCATTCAATCTCGCGCCTACGTGCCTTGGGACATGGCGATGCCAGTTTACCAACAAGATTGGAATTTCAATAATCTAAAGGCCGCACCTTCTGCGAGTGAACGATTCAATTTAAGGAATAGCAATGCAGTTATGGGATATTGAAGCGTACCCAGAGCTATCGATTAAAGGCCGTTTTCAACGTGACGAAAACGGTGATGAAGTTTGGGTTGTGGTTGCGAAACGCACATGGCAATTCGACGGTGAGGTTTGGCACGAATTGGGTGACAGCGAAATCTTCGACGATCCCCAGTATTTGGGCGAAGAAGGTTTCTCTGCGATGAAGGTCGACCAAGAGTTCGCTTATACCAAAAACAATACGGATGTGCTTGTCTACGGCAAAGCTCGCAGCTACGCGAAAAAGCCAGTGACATACCAAGAATGTCGTGTGCTGATTGATGGTCATATCGATAAAACTCTCGCCGTTCACGGTGAACGCGTATGGGTTGAGCATGGCGGCAGCGTCACATTGAGCAAACCTGTGCCTTTTATTGAAAAGGATATCGATTACACCTGCGCAATTGGTGGTGATTTACGTAACCGAATTGGTGGTGGTGTGGCGGATTCGAACAAAGAACTGCTTGAGCAGAAAGTGCCTTCTGTGTTCTATCCAAAAGAAGAATGGAGCTCTACATCGAAAAATCTAAGAGTGGCTGGCTTTGGACCTGTTCCTCCATTCTTTGAGGCTCGCCAAACATTGGCTGGTACGTTTGACGAAGAATGGATTGAGAACCGCAAGCCTATGCTTCCATTGGATTTTGATCGACGTTTCTTTCAAAGTGCGCCTGCTGATCAACAATGCAAAGGCTTTCTTAAAGGTGGGGAGCGCTTGATGATGAGTGGTTTCTGTCATGATGACACGATTTCATTCCGCATTCCCAAAGAAAAGTACCGCGCAATCGCGACGTTCAAAGACGGCAGTTATCCAGTTGACATGGCGATGTACACTTTATTTGTTGATGCTGAAAAGAAAACCATATCAATTAGTTACACAGCTGCATTTCCTTGCCAGAGCAAAGAGCATTTATTGGTGTCGACGTCTATTAAGAAAGTGGAAGAGGTAAGCGAACATGCATAATTCAGCAGGTCGTTACGTGCTGGGAATGGAAGTGATGACGCCTACTGGCATGAACTTGGATATTGCTACCAGTGTAGCAAATGCTGACTTAGCCAGATTCGACCAAGTAGTTGGCGAGGACGGAATTGAGCGTTTCACCTTTGCCAAAATTGAATACACAAAAGAAAGTGATTTGTTCGAAAAAACCTGTGAGTTAACGGCAAATTTATTGGATTCGCTTTTGACACAGCTGCCTCGTTCTTTGAAGCCGATTCCATTACTTATTGCTGTGCCTACGACAATTTCATTAGTGAAGATGCAAGAATGGCTCGGTGAAAGTGACTATTCTGACTTTCTTTCTGTGGTCGAAGCAGTTCACGCTAGTGGCCCTAGCTTCGTGCTACAAGCCATGAAGTCGTTGGATAAATACGATGCCATGATGTGTATTAGCGTCGATTCTATGGTCAACAGAATACAAGAACTCATCGACGATACTATGGTAATGAGTACCAATAATCCATGGGGTGTTATTCCAAGTGAGGGTGGCGCGGGCCTCATTCTTTGCCGAAGAAATACCGTAGAAACACTCAAACTTAAGCCTTTAGCGCAACTTGGTTATATCGATACAGAACTGAACACTTCAGACCGAAGAGGTATGTATCGTCTTGTACAGCGTGCGAGTAAAAAGCTTACTGCTTTCGGTGAAGTGTATTCTGACATGACGAACCTGCGCGCGCACAGTGAAGATTACGGTTTCGCGCTGGGTGCCAAAGCTGAGCGATTTATTAACCCAGAACAACCTTTGCTTATCAACGAGTTATGGGGGACGATGGGAAACTGTTCATCTCTTGCTCTTGGAGCATTTGCGGTTAAATATCATCACTTTAACCAGCCCGTAACGCTGCTGATGTTTGACTTCGGGGGGGATAAAGCGCTACTTCAATTACTAGCGTGCTAATCATTCTTTGTCGAAATATATAATGAAAATGAAGTCATATTACGTTGTTGAAATTTTAATTTCTAAAACAACGTAATTCAGGTAGTGAAAGCGTAAGTCAAAGAGTCTAATAACTTAGTAATTATAACTAAAATAATAGGCTTACTGTTCGTTTTAAATACTACCCTTGAAACAAGGATGTTTCAGCAAATATTATTTCGGTCTAATAATATTTGTTCCATAAAAGAGTGCAAAGTGTCTGATATTCAGGGTGCAGCCAAAGGATACATTGATCAGTTGGTTGTTAAAGCCATTGAGAAAAAGAAACTGAACGAGCAAAGATTGGCGCAGAAAAATAAGCCAAAGCTTGAGTACGTTCTTTTTTCACAATTTGATGTATTAGACACGTTGCCATCTAAAAATGGTAGAACGACGGTTTACCACCTCGCAAAAAAAGGCCAACCAGAAAAACAAATTTGCTGCAAAGTCGTCAATGAAGACGCCCCAGAAGTCGCAAACAAAATGTTGGTGAATGAGGCAAGCAGATTAGAACTTTCTCAGCATCCAAGTGTTGCGGACTTTATTAAGTTCGGCAACGAGTTTGAACGACCATATTTAATGTATGAGTGGATTCAAGGCGAATCACTAGCGGAAAAAATGGAACGCTATTCTTCCAAAGGCTTTCGTCATGATCATATTGCATGGTTAGTTTATCAACTCGCAGGTGCGCTAGAATTTATGCACACTCGAGGTATTTGCCATCTTGATATCAAACCGTCGAATGTTCTGGTTAGTGAAGGTGACTACGTCAAGCTTATCGACTTTGGTGCAGCTCGTTATATCGGTGAGATTGAATCTCACGCGGAAGCGAGTTTAAGTTACGCGTCGCCACTTTATCTCGAGACGGGAACAACTGAGCCACAAGACGACGTTTATTCTCTTGCATTGCTTAGCGGTCACTTATTTTTAGGAGCGATCTTTGGTGATGCTTGGCACAAGCAATTAAAAGATCGCCAACGTCCTGCATTAATTCCGAACCATATTTGGAAGCTGCTCAAGCAAGTGATAAATAACCCAAGAGGGCATGGCTACACAGCTATTTCTTTTGCTCAGCAACTTGCCCGTATTGATACTCAATCCATCGACTCTCATTCTAATGCGCCCATTTTTAGTAGTTTGCGTAATGCGGATCTACTGCTGACTCATTGTAGACCTCAAGACAAAGCGGGCTATGGCCGCTTTAAAGTGCTTGAAGCGAGCTTGGTATTGAGTGTTATAGCTATTACGGGCCATTACCTTTATCAACAAAGCCAGCCAGAATGGAAAGCGATTGTAGAATCGGAACCTACGATTTCTAAAACCGAAACACCGTTGGTGAGTAATATCAAACCAGCACAAACGGCGTCTTTTTTGGCTCAACCTCCTTGGATTATTGAAAAGGCTCTTAATGATATGGAAAAAGACGTTGTGTCGACAGCACCATATCGAGAAGCTTATCAAGTACAGCAAATGAAACTATCTGCGCTGTATAAACAAAACCAAGCACAATTAATGTCTTACCAAGCTTTGGCAGATGACTTACCAAAACAGTTGGTGGATTTACGCAAAGAGCTAGTCTTATTACGAGAAAAACTCGTTGATGATGGTGCGTTGTTTCCATACGCAGATAAGACTCTGACTCAAGTTATGGCAGGATTAAACACAGCGTCAGTAAACTCGATGAAAATCTCCGCTGTTGCTGGAAGCAAAGATGAACGAATCGCCAATTTGATCTTGGATGGTGAAGCGAAGTTGGCTGATGAAGAGATGAAAGCGGCTTGGTTATTAAATCAATCAGAGGCTTACTTTTACAGCCAAGTGCTGCCAAACAAGGTGATGGCGAACATCAACGACTCTATTGAACAGCACGCAAAAGATCATTACTACACCAAAGCCATAGAAGAAGCGAAAGCCGCTAAAACGTACTTTGGAAATGCGCCAGAATTAAACAAAAAGGTGAAAGACCTGATCGTTGCTCGCAGCGAATACATTCTGTTTAGCACTGTGACGGAGCAATCGGTGTTTGATAAACAAAAACTTCACGATTCTCTGGCTGACCTTGAGCGAAATGCGCCGACAAAGTTTGGTGAAATTACTGATCTGCTTGAAAGCATGGCCACAGACTCTATCGATAAAAGTCATCAACTTTCTCGTCCTGCGCGTGGTGCAATTGCAATTGAACGCGCCTTGAGAGATTACCTAGCAGAGGAGAGAAGTTAATGTCTGTGATTGAAATTGAACGTTTACTTGCGCCTATCTCTGACGTAAATCCTGTCGGTGAAGATGCTCGTTACGAGTTTTGTTATGAAATGATGGAATCCGAAGTGAAGAAGTTCGGATCCTTGTTTGGCGAAACGGTAGATTGGAGTGTCGTAAAAACGCACGCCACTGAAGTTCTTGAACACCACAGCAAAGATTTAAAAGCAATTTGTTACCTTGTTCGCGCGCTTACAGAAGAGTTTGGTCTGCAAGGTTTCGAGCAAGGTCTAAAGCTGCTTAGTGAAGCGTTAAATCGTTTTGGCGTTGAGCTGTACCCGTCGCGGAAACGGGGTAGAGATGGTGCGGTAGAGTGGTTGAACCATCAGTTTAAATTGGTGAGCAGCAGGTTTGCAGAAAGCGCTCAGTCATGGGATTTGGTTTCAGGTTGTATTTCGACTATCGAAGAAGTCCAACGTCAGTACGACGATATTTACCAAGACTCCGAAGCGGACTTCTTTGAAATTCGTAGTCAACTCAATGCGCTATCTCAACAAGCGGCTGTCGATGAGCAAAGCGATGTTGCAATGGCTACCATCGAACAAACAGCTCCGCTAACGGCTTCACAGCCTGTAGCAGTAGAAACTCCGGCACAAAGTGAAGTTCAAACCGTTGTAGCAAAAGCGGTTCCGTCGGCTCCTAAACCTGCACCAGTTAAGAAAACAGTAACAAAAGAAGTCGATGTCGATACGGATTTTTCATCGCCGACCGCTTCTAAACGTACACTTAAGAAAGTTGCGGAAGTTATGATTCATGCGAATCCAAGTGAGCCGCTAGCTTACCGAATTTATCGTCACCTAACTTGGGATGATATTGATGGTCTTCCTGATCATCAAAGCAATGAAACGCCATTGAGTTTGGCTGTGTCGTCTGATCAGCAGGCTGAGTACCGCGATAAAGCCTCTCAAGAAAGCGACATTGATACAGTTAAGCGTTTGGAGCGCACGTTAACCGATGCTCCGTTTTGGCTGACGGGTCACTACTTTGTTTATTCGATGTTAAACAATCTAGGCTTTAATGACGCAGCGCTCGCTGTGAAGCAAGAAGTGAAGCGTTTTGTCGATTCATTAGAGGGCATTGAACTCCTCACATTTAAGAATTCTATACCATTTGCAGATGAAGCAACGTTGAGCTGGTTATCGACTCAAGCTGCAACTTCTTCAAGTGCTCAATCTGTCGTTCAAACGATTGTCATCACAGATGAAGATTCACTGCCAATGGAAGATATCACCCTAGCCAACTTAGGGGAGTATGCCGCAGAACTCGCACACAAACTCGAACTGGATTTCTCGGGACGTGGGCAGTTTATGCTGCATTTACAATTGATAGCAGCTTACCAGTCTGTTGGATTATACCCGTTGTGTTTGCCTTACCTTGAAAAAGCTTGGGAAGTGCAACAAGCGTTTAATCTCGCGAGCTGGGAACCCCACTTATCGTCACAGTTAGAAGACCTGATTCGAAAAACACTGCATCAGTTATTCAGAAACAAGGATCTTTTGCCTGAACAGTACGAAAAGTGGAAAGCAATTTATGACTAATTAAAGAGTTAGATAAGGAACTAATTATGTCACGTGACGGCTCGGTGGCTCCTAAAGAGCGAATTAATATCCGTTATGTTCCAGCAACTGGTGATACGCAAGAAGACGTTGAGCTGCCGCTGAGCATGATGGTGGTTGGTGACTTTACTGCACGTGCAGATGAGACGCCAATCGAAGAACGTACCCCAATCAACATCGATAAAGACAACTTTAATGACGTGTTAGAAGGCATGTCTCCAAACGTTAAAGTAAATGTTGAAAACCGCTTATCTGATGAAGAAGGCGCACAGATCGGTGTTGACCTAACGTTCCAAAATATGAAGGACTTCTCTCCGGAAGCGATCGCGAAAAGTGTACCTGAACTTAACAGTCTTCTTGAGCTTCGCGAAGCATTGGTTGCACTAAAAGGCCCTCTAGGTAACGTACCTGCGTTCCGTAAGAAGATTGCATCGGTTCTTCAAGACGAAGAAGCAAGAAAGAAACTGTTGGATGAACTAAGCATTGGCAACGACCAAGACGCGAAAGAAGAGTAAGGGATATCATGTCTGCAGAAGCACAAGCTCCAGAACAAGAAGCAGCCTTAGTTGAATCAGGCTCACTTCTGGATAGCATTCTTAACGAAACTCGTTTAAAGCCAAGTGATGAAGGTTTTGATGTTGCTAAACGTGGCGTAGAAGCATTCATTAGTGAGCTACTGAGCAGCTCGAATACAGAGAAAGTAGACCAATCTTTGGTTGACTTAATGATCTCTGAAATTGACCAAAAACTGTCCAAGCAAGTTGATGCGATTCTTCACAACGAAGAAGTTCAAGCGATTGAGTCAACTTGGCGTGGCCTGAAGTATCTTGTTGATCACACTGATTTCCGTGAAAACATTCAAATTGAACTAATTTCAGCGAAGAAAGGCGAAGTTCTTGATGATTTTGAAGATGCACCGGAAGTGGTTAAGTCTGGCCTTTACAAGCAGATCTACACTCGCGAATACGGCCAATTCGGTGGTAAACCTGTAGGTGCGGTAATCTGCGACTACAACATGTCAGCGTCTTCTCCAGATATTAAGCTGATGGAATACATGGCAAATGTGGGCGCGATGTCTCATGCACCTTTCATAACGTCAGCATCGGCTAAGTTCTTTGGTCTGGATAGCTACGAAGAGCTACCAAACCTAAAAGATTTGAAGTCTGTTTTCGAAGGTCCACAATACACGAAATGGCGTGGCTTACGTGAACACGAAGATGCTCGTTACCTAGGTCTATGTACGTCTCGCTTTATGTTACGTACACCTTACTCTGTCGAAGATAACCCAATTAAGGCGTTTGACTACGACGAGCACGTAACAGATAGCCATGATAACTACCTATGGGGTAACTCAGCGTACGCGATGGCTTCTAAGATCAGTGAGTCATTTGCTAAGTACCGTTGGTGTCCAAATATCATTGGTCCTCAAAGTGGCGGTTCGGTTCATGACTTGCCAGTTTATAACTTTGAAGCAATGGGCCAAATCGAAACGAAGATCCCAACAGAAATCTTGGTATCTGACCGTCGTGAATACGAGCTAGCCGAAGAGGGCTTTATCGCTCTAACGATGCGCAAAGGTTCTGACAACGCGGCGTTCTTCTCTGCAAACTCTGTTCAAAAACCAAAAGTGTTTGCAAACACGCCAGAAGGCAAACAAGCAGAGATGAACTACAAGCTGGGTACTCAGCTTCCATACATGTTCATTATCAACCGTCTAGCGCACTACATCAAAGTGCTACAACGTGAGCAAATCGGTTCATGGAAAGAGCGTTCTGACCTAGAAATCGAATTGAACAAGTGGATCCGTCAATACGTTTCTGACCAAGAGAACCCACCAGCAGAAGTCCGTGGTCGTCGTCCACTACGTGCTGCTAAGGTTGAGGTATCAGACGTAGAAGGCGATCCAGGCTGGTACAAAGTATCAATGTCTGTACGTCCTCACTTCAAGTACATGGGCGCAAGTTTCGACTTGTCTCTAGTTGGTAAACTAGACCAATAACCCATTACTGAAACCATCAAGCAGCCAGTCTTCACTGGCTGCTTTTTTCGTAGGACCGAACATGGAAAAAGGTTATCGTCTTTTAGAACGGATTGAACTGGGTGAGCCAAAAAACTGCTACGAGAAAGTGGTCTCCCACAAGCACTTGATTGAATCTATTCATTTGCATCTTGCAGATTTGCTGAATACGCATTCTGGTAATGCGATGATCGATAGTGAATACGGTTTGCCCGATTTTAATGACGTTCTGTCTAATAATACGAATCTCGTTCGCCACATCCAAAAGAACATCACAGCGACCATAGAACGCTTTGAACCTCGGCTACTTAACGTCGAAGTTCACTATCGTGAAGACCACCACAATCCATTACAGCTCGGTTTTGGTATTCGCGGAGAAGTTTCCCATAACGGCGGTAAAGTTCCAATGTCGATCGATGTCTACATGGGAACCGACGGCCAATTCAACGTTTAGTAGGTGTCACTTGAGCAATAGTAAATACTTTCAAGATGAACTCACATATTTGCGCGAATCGGGTAGTGAATTTGCCAAATATCATCCGAAGTTAACTCACTTTCTCTCTGAAGGAACATTCGACCCAGATGTAGAGCGATTGCTGGAAGGTTTCGCTTTTCTGACTGGACGTATTCGAGAGAAGATCGATGACGAACTGCCAGAACTGACGCAATCTCTGATGACTTTGCTGTGGCCGCATTACATGCGTTCAATTCCATCTTTGTGCATCAGTGAGCTAAAACCCCATACGGGAAGTGTTACTGAGAAAACGGTGGTAAAACGTGGCGCAGAAATGGCCAGTGAGCAAGTGGAGGGCACGCAATGTCTTTTCCGCACTTGCTACGATGTGAATCTGTACCCAATCACGATCACCAACATTGAACAAACCAACAGCCGCACCAGTTCAGCGATTGATGTGACGTTGTCGACGGAGCATGGCCTAGAGCTGTCTCGAATTGGTTTAGATACGTTGCGTTTGCACTTGCATGGTGAGATTCATATTACCCGCACTGTCTTCCTCTGGCTGTTCCGTTACTTGGATTACGTGGAGTTGGATGTCGGTGGCGGCTATAAACATCGTTTAGGGCCAGAATATGTTAAGCCGGTAGGGCATGAAGAAGACGAAGCGCTTCTGCCTTACAGCAAAAATTCATTCGCGGGTTATCGTTTGCTGCAAGAATTATTCTCTTTGCCAGACAAGTTTATGTTCTTCGACATTACAGGTTTGGAGTGGCTAAAGGGTATTCCACAACGAAGCACAGTGAAAATCAAATTTCACTTTAAACGCGCATTGCCGTCAGAGGTTGTACTTAAAGATAAGCACCTAAGGTTGCACTGCACGCCGGCGGTGAATTTGTTTGAAAAAGATGGCGACCCAATTCGTTTGGAGCACCGTCGTAACGAATACAAAGTCCGTCCTCAAAGTAATACGCAAGAGCACTATGAAGTGTATTCCATTGAGCAAGTTGAGAGTTGGAGCAAAGACGAGCGTCGCCGTAAACCGTTAATCGAATTCGAATCGTTCGAGCATCAAATCAACCAACGAGACAAGCGAGAATTCTATAAGTCGAAGGTAGGAGAACGTGTTAGTGGAAGAGGGTTAGAGCGCTATATCTCGTTCCACACTCATAATGGTGATATTGCGGATTTAGGTACGGAAACCGTACTCATGAAACTGCAATGCAGTAACGCTGATTTGGCCGAACGTCTTTCGGTCGGCGACATTACTTACGCGACCCACAAATCGCCAACGTATGCGACATTTAAAAACATCACCAAGCCAACACAATCGGTAAGCCCACAGGTAAACGGCGAGCTTCAATGGCAGTTGATTGCCAATATGTCGCTCAATTATTTGTCTTTGGCAAACATTGATGTATTAAAAGTGCTGCTCTCGACCTATGACTTTCATTCTCGTGTTGACAGACAAGCTCACCGAGCATCGATTCACCGACTCGATGGCATTATATCGTCAGAGATGAAACCAATTGACCGTGTATTCCGTGGCGTGTCTGTGCGTGGTAACCAGTTCAAGCTAGTAACCAACTCTAAGTTCTTCGTAAATGAAGGCGATATGTTCCTGATGGCAACGGTACTGAACGAATTCATCCGTTTGTATTCGAGTGTAAACTCCTTTACCGAGCTAGAAGTATTTGATGAGGCAACCGGTGAAGTATACAACTGGAAAAGCTTAATCGGGCAGCAGACGATTCTATGATTAATACACTTTCTGAAAAATCGAATGAGTTTAGTTTTTATCAAGCGGTTCTTTTGCTCGAGAAGCACTACCAGTTTGAACCAAACTCTAACTTTGTCGCCGTGGGAGAGAACAAATATTTTCACCAGGAGCGAATTGAGTTCAGCGTGTCGCCTAATCTATGCTTCCCTAAGAGTGATATGGAATTTATCGTTCATATGGAACGAAATGGGCAGCAGTATTCACGAGTCGAAACGAACTTCCTTGGTTTGCATGGTTCGAGCTCTCCATTGCCTGCCTCTTATACGGAGAAACTTACTGGGCGTGAACCTGATGACAACCCGGTAAAAGATTTCTTTGATTTCTTCCATAATCGCTACACCAGTTTGCTCTATCGTGTCTGGAAGAAGTACCGTTATCATGTACAGTACCAAAGTGGTGCGACAGACGCTTTTTCTGGACGGATGCTGCACTTAGCTGGTTTATCAGGTGTTATGCAAGATTGTGGTGTTGCAGAGTTAGACCGCGCAAAAGTCCTGTCTTACGTTAATCAACTGTCGACACGTACACGTTCTCCTAAGCTAATTTCAGGTATCGTTTCACATTATTTCTCACTTCCTAGCGTTCGCATCGAAGAATGGGTTTATCGCCGTGTGGAGATTGCAGACAGTCAACGAAATAAACTCAATCGAGCCAATTGCATATTAGGTCAAAGCTTTCATTTAGGGCAGAGTATCGCAGATTTAAATGGTAAGTTTAATCTTTGCATTGATGACATTGACTTCGAGACATTTAAGCAGTTTTCTTACGAAGGTGAGTTGCATAAAACGTTGGTTGGTTTAATGAGATTCATCTTGCGTGACCCGATGTCTTGGGATCTCAAACTGACAGTTAATCTCGACAGTATTCCAAATAACCAACTTGGCAATGGAGAAGGGAACAACTTAGGGCAGACATTTTGGTTAGGCAATCCCACAGATGAAGATGTGAAGATCAGAGTAATTGGTAGCATTTAGATGCTGTAGGCCAAAAAGCCGCTCAATGAGCGGCTTTTTGATATGTGTGAGATTGGGAAAACTCTATCGACTGATCGGCTGATGAAGTACAACCGTAGTGTCTAGTTTTTGTATCCCATTAAAAGACTCAATTTCGTTACAAAGGTGGTGAATAGACTGAAGGTCTGGTGCTTCAATCAAAGCAATAATATCGAAGCTGCCGCCAACTACGCTCGTAAGACGTACTTCAGGAATTTCCTTTAGGGCGTTAGTTACTTCGTTTTTCTTTCCTTTTTCACATGAGATAAGTAAATAGCTAGCAGCTTTTCTCCCGTCACTTTCAATCCGAATTTGTGCGGTATAGCCTTTTATAATACCGGTTTTTTCCAACCTATTGATCCTTTCTGCGACAGCAGTACGGGACAAACCGATATTTCTAGAGAGATTTGCAATAGACTCACGCCCGTTTGTTAACAGGCTGGAAAGTATTTTGCGATCTAACTTATCTAAGCCTTGTAAAGTCATATTAGAAATCATGTGTTCTGCCTATTCTGGTTATTATATTGTTATCAAATCGACTCTGGGAGCGTAAAGTTGTACAACTCAGCCAAAGTGAAAGGGTTTTTTTGTGTCAAGGGAGTTATACGGAGGCTCAAATCCCTCCCTGATACTTTTATGTCACTAACGAAGCTACCGTTATGAGTGTTTGTCAGGGTCGAATCACCTAGCAATCTATATATCGCCCATTGACCACTCTTATTTAAAACGTGTTGTTTACCTTCGTCTGTCACATCTTGGATCGTGATACTAATGTTGAAGTCGCCGTTTTGCGGTGGCCACTCCATTTCACGAATTCGGCTCGGACCGTGATAGTAGTTGATATCAGTGTCAGAGATTTTCAAACTGGCTCTGATAGCACTTGAGTCAAGATCTAATACTTTCGCACTGAATGGAATATAAACTCGGTTAGTACTCTTATTGATCAGCGTGTCGCGGATAACGTTGTAATTGCGCAATTGCACCAGTAAGGCTGAAGATAATGGCATTGTTTCACCATCCACCTGTTTTGGTACCCACAAGTTGGTATCGTAGAACGGTGCGAAGTTTTTCTGAATAAATGTGTCTAACAATCCACCTGAAGCAAACAACAGTTCGAAGTCTTCGATAGAAATCTCCTCTGTTGCTGTGAGATCAAATGGGTATTTATCAAGTCCTATCTCTTTAAATTTGGTGTAAATTTCACTATACCATTGGGTTTGAATGCCTTTTGCTGATTCGGTGATCATTACCGACCAGCTTTGCTTTACGACATCAAGTAACCAACTGCGTACTGGCTCTGGTGACTTCTGAGCAATCTGTTTAAGTTTAATTAGCGGATCGGCTTCAGAGCTGCTCATTCGGTGTTGAGCGGCTGCAAGTGCTGCCATTTGTGGATCGGGAGCATCCGCAATATCTTTCATGTAGGTGCGAACTCGGCTTAAAGCTGCGATAGTTTCGTCCCATGGAGTAGGGGAGTTAGGAGTCTCGCTTACTTGAAGCTGATTTAGAAGATGGAACGCTTGTTCTACACGCTTCATCAACAAGTAATCCGGCTGAACCACTTCTTCAACCTCTTCTGACGCAGAGTTCGCCACTTCTGCCAGTTTTGGGTCTACTTTCGAGATGAGTACGTTTTTTTCTCCTACCGGTGAAAACTGAGTATTTGCATAGACTTGCTTTAATACAGTCGTCATTGGTGAGGATGGTCCAGAGATTAGGTCGATAGCATTTGTTAGATCACCCACATTGCTATAACTCTGAATTTTTAACTCACTGAGAGCGTTGCGCCAGTAGTTGATATAATCATCTGTGTACTTTTTACGTACTTGATTTTTAAACGATTCTTGCTCTTCTTTGGTTGGGATAACATAGCTGGACAATCCTAGCACCCAGTTATCACTGATCACTTGTTTAGACATCAAGTCGACGCGAGGGCGATAGAAGGTACTAAAGCCAGTGGAGGTATAAATCTTATCGATTACTAGTCGGTTGTCATCTAACGGCTCGTTAAATACGTTGTTAAATTCAAAGCCAACTGCACGTTGTAGATCGAGTGTGCCAAGATCGATAGCATCTGCTTGGTTTAAAATGCCTGCGTAAACAAGATCCACATTTGAATTTGCCAACAATGATCGACGAGTTGCTCGAACGACATCCATGTTGATATCTACAGGTGAGAATTGAGTGCGGAAGTAGGCGTCCAGGTATCGCATAGCTTGATTTACCACATCCGGCTTATCGCTCAAGTCTGTTAGTGTTTGCAATGTTTGGCGTCGTAAAAACTGAATATCTCGCTTGGTCGGGTCCTTCAACATCAAGTAGCCTTTTAATAACGGCAACGTTGCTGTGACATCATGTTGGTTGTGTGTCAGTTCAAAACGGTAGCCTTGCTCAATAACAGGCATAAGTTGTTGAGCAACCTCTTTAATCAATGCTTCATAAGCTAATTTTGTACTTTCATTTAACCTGCTTATATTTAGCGGTACTATTTCTTCATCTAATGCTCGTGATCCTTCTAACCAAGCATTGTATGAGGGTTGGATTGCACGAGTAGCACTCATCAATAACTGGTTGAAGCTTGCTTCTTGTTCTGTTTGAACTTTTTCGTCGATATTTAGCAATTGGTTAATAACACGCAAGTTACTGTCTAGTGTTGTGACAAAAAAATAAGTACCGCCTGCCAATAAGACAACGGATGCCAGCATTGCCAAATGGCTTTGACGCTGAATCATGCGTAGGTAAGTCTTGTTCTCGCCTGCGAAGTCACTCTCTGGGAGGATTTGAGAATCAAGCAAGAAGCGAGAAAAGTACGGTGTTTCAGTTAGTTGCGTGTGCTCAGATGCGATAATTGGTAAATTGAAGTAATTACTGCAGCTTTTGGCTAACAAGTTGTACTTGCGTCCACCTTGCAAAGAAGAACAGAAGAAGATTTCGCGAATATCCAACGAGTAAACGCCATTGTTTGTATCGCAAAGACGTTCAAGCACGTAGCTGATTTCACGTTGACAGAGTTCAAACTGTTTTGGGAAGGCAAGGATGGCTTGCTTTTCGCTGATATCTGTTGAGTTTGCCGATGCGTCTAAAGCGTTGCTTTCTAGCACTTTTACCAGATTATGGAAGCTATCTAGGTAGTATTCGGTAAGTACACCTTTCGCTTCCTTCAATGGAATGGACAGAAATTCAATACGTGTTTTTAGTGAACTAGAGTGAACGTATTCTTTAAAGCCATCTAGTTTGTCGAGTTTCGTCATCATCAAATAAACAGGTAGTGCAGACGAAGTCTTCTCAGTGATAGAGTTCAAACGCTGCAATAGCGCTGTCATGGTGTAATCTTTCTGCTCTGGCTCAGATACAATCATAAATTCGAAATCAACAAAGAATAAGCAACCTGAAAACGGTTTTCTCGGACGATGACGAATCACCTCATCAATAAAAGTATTCCAGAGAGAAGCATCACTGCTTGAAACTTCCTGGAAGATGAGGCGTTGATCTGGCTTAACATAAACGGCACCATCAGATTCATACCATTCGAAGAAATCGTTTTTTGCTGTGCGAGAACGGTCCATCGGCTTAATTGCGCTGGAATTAAACAAAAACTGACGTCGACCGGCCCCTTTATTACCAACCATCAGATAGATTGGCTTTTTGCCCGCATTAGAAAGAAGAGGGCGGATCACCATTGAAAGAGCTTCTTCTTCCGTCTCTAAACGTTGAACTTTTGAGCTGTTTTTTTTCTTAAGCCATAGGGAAAGCTGGAATGTAAAATAAAAACCAGTAATAACTCCTAAACCAACCCATAGATAAAGCTTATCTGCGTCTTCAAATATGAATAAATATACCGCTGCAAATATCGCGGCTAATACCAAAGCCACTATGGTAGAAACCACGACTGGATTTCTTAGTATTTTTTGTTTGAACATAAGCCTGTAACTTCTTTACTTTTATTTATTGTCTTTTTCTGCAGCTTGTAGCTGGTTGATTTTATATAGGTAAGCGTTCAGCAAAAGAAGTGATCGTTCAATTTCCTTTCGCTGAGAGTTCTTTTCTGCATATTCAATTCGCCCAAGAAGGGGAAATAGCGAATTGCTGTACTCATATGCTTTCTTAGCGTCCTTGTCTGCACTTTGTTTTGCAATGTTGGCAAAGACCGTTCTGGCATATGCAAAACGTTTGTATATAGCCTCAAATTCATCTTCAAAATAAGAACGTTGGCCTAAAAAATTATCGCGAAGTTGTTGTGCAGAGGATGAGTCTGGATAGAGCTTGGTCAGGTCAGTCGTTAACTGTTCAATGGTATTGACCTGGCTCACTTTGACTGGATCTAATGTCCAACCTGACATCAAAGTATGAAGACGCTCAACCGTGACAGAGCGCAAGTCATCTTGGTAATTTTTGTTTTCGACACTGAGCGAGTTAACAATCGTCACTAATTCAGTAAGTGATGCTGACCCAATTCTTTCCTTGAGCATTGTGTATTGATGCTGTTTGTATATGAAGTGGGACGTAAAAGCTATGATCAGCAATCCGATCATTGTATAGATAATGAATCGGCTTGATTTGGCCTCTTCTTCCACTTTAGGCTGCTCTACTTTCTTTTGAACAGGTCTATTAGGCGGTGCTATTTCGACTCGGATGCCTGCTGAAGGAGGATTTGCCGCAGGTTTTGTTTGTGAGGTTTTCTCTTGTTTCGCCTTTTCTTCTTTAATCTCTTCAATCCACTGATTTAGGGGACGACGAATACGTCCAAAAGAAGGTGCCTTAATACCATAGTGAAGGCGAAGTTCCTCTTCGATACGTAGACAAAGCTGATGAGCCGCTTCAATTAGGGGGAGTTCTTCCGGCAGGACTCGGTGTTTCTTCATTCGTTTTTCAGTGTACTCAACCATCCATTCAATCGCACTAATACGGGCATTAGCTTTTGTGTACTCAGGATAGGCGGAGAACCAATAAACAACACACAAGTCGAGCACAGAATTTAAGCCCTCAACTAGGCCTTTTAGTCCGTCATTATTAATGGCTGCCACAGTAAAGTAACAGCTACAGCGAAAGTCTTTGCCTTTCGTTCTAAGGATTTCTTTTGATAGTGTCTGAACTGTCTTCCATGACACACGGCCTGTTACTTTGTTCAAGCCATTTATTTGACGTTTTATTTCATCAAAGTCGTCTAAGCCATTTGGATTGGTACCGCTTGGATTACTTTCATCGATCGGTCTTCTTGTGAAGTCGCTGAAAAACATAATGTTAAGTTCCAACTGAGTTGATAATAAAATAATAAAGATAGATTTTTTTATTGTATTCGCTTGCTATGCCAAATGACATGCAATGCATTTTTTCTGATTTTATAGATAAAAAAAGATTTTTAGACAATAAAAAGCCGATAAATCTAATTAAAATCCATTTTGTGTGATCTTTGTTCCTAATATTAATATCAATTGGCTAATTTGTGTGTAGGAAAAGTCCTATTTTTCATTCATTTTGTTAGTTTTTTATGATGTAAATGAACATTTTAATGAACTTAATATTAGGTGTTTTTTTATTATCAATTGCTGATATACGGTCTTTGCTTATTCAATTTTCTAGAATAATGCGGCTATTTATCAAGGTTCTATAATGCGCCTGTTAATGGTTGAAATGCCTATTTTGGTAGTTAAAGTGTGCTTTGTTGTGGTCGCTTTATTTTATATCTTGAAAAAGAGAGTGTAATTGATATCGTCCTTTCTCCAAATAATAAAAAATAGATTTTATTGGGGAAATCAATGTCAAAATCTAGTCAAGTTGGACTCATTTATGCCATGTGTTTTTTTTCTACTTTTGCGGTGGCAAAAGGGGAGCGATATGGTGCTTCAGTCAATATGATCACTGTAGAAAGTATTGACTATGACGAAGGCTCTAGTGGTGACGTCGATGCTTTACGATACGGTCTTATTCATACCCGCCCAATCGATGAAAATAACAACCGTTGGCGCTGGTGGCTTGGGTTGAATTATCTCGCGGAAGATGTCAATGCCCCTTCAAACGGCCTTTATCAAGAAGTTACAAATTACGAGTTTCGTGTTGTTCCTCAATACGCTCTGAGCTCGTGGAGCATATTTACTCCTTATGTCGGTGCTGGCTTATCGTTTGGTTACTCGCAGTATTCAAACCGTTGGAAAGTAGACCAAGATGGCTACCGTTACGAAAGTGTCGAAGATACAGATCAGTTTGAGTTGGGTGCAGTCGTTACATTTGGTACGGCCATCAAATTAGGCAGTAACCCTGATGCGCACATTCAAATTATTCCCCAAGCTTCCTATATTCTTCCAGTCGTTAATGACGGAATTGGTGGAGTTGAGCTTTCTGTTTCTCTACTCTTTTAAGGTTTAGCAATGCAAACACATCAGCTAGTCCTATTTATTTCTAAATGCCCAGAGGAATATACGGGCGCAAAGCATATTGAAATGCCAGAAGGTGGTGGCTCAGTTGGACGAGCGCCTAGCTGCACTCTGTCTTTAACGGACCATAACCGTTTTATCTCTGGTACACACTGTTTGATAAGTGTATACGGTGACACTTTCTACATTAGCGATGTGTCGACAAATGGCACTATGGTTAATGGTAATAAGATTCTAAAGAATCAACCGATATCTATTGTTGACGGTGACGTTGTTTCATTAGGGCAGTACGAGATTGGCGTTGCATTAGAGCATATATCCGCTGTTCAAGATATTGCCGCCGATATTGCCCCAGAAAGAGTATCGAATGATCCACTCGTCAATCTCGGTGAGGCGGTTGTAGAAGAGGAAGAAAAAGTCGGTTCATTAGAAGACTTATTCATGGAGACCAAGCAAGACGGTGTTAATACTGACGATCCTATTGCGCATCTAAAGTTTTCGATGCAGCGTGAAGACGACTATCTTATCCGCGATGTTGAAAAGCCTGAGCCTGCACCGGCTAAGACAATCGAAAATACGCGACAAGTCGTTGATGACAGTTTCAGTATCCATTCCGAATTCGATATTCCAAATTTAATCCCTGAAGATTGGCTGGGAGGCGTTGCCACGAGTAAAGAATCTGTTGAACCAGCGGCAGAGCAAGCTAAGCAAGCCGCGTTCATTCCAGAAGATTTTGCGCACACGAAGCCCGTTTCGCCTCAGGCTAGTGTGGTTCAACCAGACGTTAACCAACCTCAACAGCCTCAATATGAAGCGCCACTTAGTCACGCGACGTCAAATGTTACTCAAAGAGCAGAGCCTGTTAGCCAGAAATGGGAAGAGGTAACACAAGCCTTTGTTCCATCAGCACAACCTACTCAGCCAGAAACGAAAGCGAAAGCGAAAGAGGCCCAACAAGGTTTTGTAAGCAACGAGTCTCTAGCGACGGAGAGTGCGGCTCATTCTTCAGATATCGGTAAAGCGTTTTATGAAGGCTTGGGTATTAGTAACCCTGATCTGATCAGTAACGAAGCTCTGCTGTTTAAACAAATGGGGGCATGTCTTCGTTTGTGTATCGATAACTTGCAAAAAGACTTGCATGAAGTTGAGTCACTTAAAGGTGAACAAGGTTTAAGCGAAGCGGATTCAAACTTAGCGGAACTGATGTTAACGCTAAATAGTCAGAACTTGCTGTCTCCGAATGAATTGGTGGAGCAAATGTTGGATGAGCTCAACGATCATCAAATTATTTTTAACAAGGCACTCAATGAGTTGCTAATTGAACAATCTGAAACGAATGACCCTGTCACGTTTGCAAACGACGTTGCAAGTAAATCCATGTTCACCACCAAATCAAAGTTATGGGGTGAGTATCTTGAGTTCTACGCCAATAACCGTCGTCAAATGAATGAGACGTCATTGAAAGGTTTGATCAAGAAAAGCTACACCAAAGCGATTAAGGGAAGCCATGCGTAGTATTGCAATATTGCTCGGATGCGCCTTGCTATCCGGTTGTGCCATGTGGGATCAATTTAAAGAATCAACAGGCATCACGCCTGAAACGTCCTCGATTGAGTTGGTGATTGAGGCGTCTTCGGTTCTAAATGTTCGTGAAGGCGGACAATCCTCTCCGGTTATTTTGCGAGTTCACGAACTGACGTCACCAGTGTTGTTTCGTAGCTTAGACTTCTTCGCATTGTTTGAGAACGATAAAGCATCACTGGGTGATGAATACATCAAACGTTATGAATACCAAATGCAGCCTGGTGAAAAGATCCACGAATTTTTGGAACTCGACCCAGCAACCCGTGCGGTTGGATTCTCAGTCGCGTTTCGCGATATTGACGGTTCTTCTTGGCGTAAAGTCGAAGTGATTGAAGAGAAGAGCGAGTACTACATAAAACTCAAGTTAGAAGGCAGTGAGTTAATTTCTGACAACACTCGCGGCATTGAACAAGTTTATTTTTAAGGAATAAAAGCATGTCTTTATACAATCCAGTTGTTTGGCAAGATGGAATGTTCATGAAGCCGCAGCACTTTCAGCAACTCGATCGTTCACAAAGTAAACTATCGAGCATGCTGAGCGCAAATGCATCACCTTTGCATTGGGGCATTAAGCGCTTAGAGATTAACTCGCAACTACTGGCGTTGGGCAAAATTGGTATCACTCGTGCTGAAGGTATTCTTCAAGACAGAACACCATTTGAGCTGCCGCTGCTGGCTGAACTTCCAGAAGTGAAAGACGTTGATCCTTCGATTGCTGACAAAGTGGTTTACCTTTGTTGTCCGTTACCTTCTGAGCGCTCTGAACTCTTCGGCACCAAGAAAGACGGCGCACGTTACACACTGGAATCTCAAGAGGCGGTTGACGCTTGTTATGATTCAGAAGACATGGCAAACATCGTAGTCGGTAAGCTTAACTTCTGTTTGATGTATGACCATGAAGATAAGAGTGCTTACACATCGATTCCAATTCTAAAGATCTCAGAAGTGAAGCCAGACGGCAGTGTCATCTTAGATGAGAGCTTTATCCCGACTTGTATTGATATCCACGCTTCGACCGTACTGAACAAGTTCGCAACCGAATTCGCCTCTATGCTGAAACACCGCGCAGAATCCATCGTTCAGCGCTTAGGCGTGGTTGACCAGCAAGGCGTATCTTCAGTTTCTGATTTCATGCTGCTGCAAGCTCTAAACCGATACGAGCCGCTATTCTGGCACTTTGCGAGCGCAGAAGGGGTTCATCCTGAATCGTTTTATCGCATTCTTCTTCAAGCGGAAGGTGAGCTTTCGACTTTGTGTTCAGCATCTCGTCGACCAATCGAGTTCACCAAGTACAACCATGGCGACCTAACCAGCTGTCTATCGCGTACATTGGATAGTGCGAAGATGACACTAAGTGTGATGTCTGAGCAGCGTGCAATCCCACTGACGTTGAAAGACCAAAACTACGGTATTAGAACGGCAGCGATTCCAGACAGTAAGATTATCGACACCACGACCTTTATTCTTGCGGTTAAAGCCGACGTTACTTTGGATGTTCTTCACACCCAGTTTGTTAGTCAAACGAAGATCGGTTCTATCGATAACATTCGTGACTTGATTAACCTGCAACTGCCGGGCATCGAGATTAAACCAATGCCAGTCGTACCTCGCGCATTGCCTTACCACGCAGGTTACACCTACTTCGAACTGGATAAGACTGGCGAAGAGTGGGCAGCGCTGAAAAACACGGCTGCAATTGCGGTTCACGTAGCCGGCGACTTTGCTAACTTGTCGCTGCAACTATGGGCAGTTCGTCTATGAGTTACGCAGAAACCGACGTCACTGTAGTTTTATTCCAACCAGAGCCTGGCAAACCGATGGAGGTGATGCCAGCGCCTGACTTGTCTCGTAATATCGCGGTACAAGATCTAAACATCGAAAACATGGGCATCAACCCGTTGGTCGACCAGTTTTCATGGTTGATCGCCAGCTTGTCTTGTATGTCTTCGATCCCTTGGCTTGATGACCCAATGCCATTTCGTGAACAAGTGGCTCGCGAGATAAGAAAAGGCGAACGTAAGCTCAATGAAATGGAATTGGATCGCGCATCCATTTTGGTCATCCGATACTGTTTGTGTGCTGCGATTGATGAATCGGTTTGCCGACAAGAGTGGGGCGCTAACAGCCATTGGAGCCAGAACAGTTTGCTGTCAGAGTTCCACAATGAAACATCTGGCGGCGATAAGTTCTTCGTTATTCTCGAGCGTTTAAAAGCAGACCCGCGCAAATACCGTCACGTCATCGAGTTTCTGTATTTGCTGCTTCAACTTGGCTTTCAGGGTAAATACGGTCGTGAAGAGCGCGGTAACGAAAAGCTAGCAGAAATCGGCAACACAATTTATCGCTTAGTGCGTGACGAACGCTTAGCAGAGCAAGAGAAAGTCTCTCTCGTTAACCTTAAGGCCAAATACCTTAAGAAGCCGTTAAAAAGGGTGATTTCACCCAAACTGATTTTAGGCATTAGTGCGATTACCTTCGCAATCATGTATGCCGCGACTTACATCGTCATAGATTTAAAGTTTCAGCAATTACTTGAAGTGTATCGATAAACAGAAGATCTCGAAATGAGCTCTTCTGCCAGTTTTAAGGTTTATTGTGAATATCACTAGCGATTTAGTGAAATTCACTAGTCATTTGGAGGGATTGCAATGTGCGATCTCTTTTATTATTCAATCAACAAAATTCAAATGGATTGGTTATGGGCGTAACAGTTGGTGCAAATGGACTTTCGATAGTTCATAAAGGCTCAGGTGGTGAAGCGAATGCAACGCTCCCAGATGTTTGTTTAACGAAGGTCGGCAAGCCGATCGTTCCTATCCCTTATGGCAACAATGCTAAATCTGCAGACCTTGCTGGTGGCACTACGACTATCTCTATGGATGGTGGCAACAGTGTCGCGATCAAAGGTAGTACGTTTTCAAAAAGTACCGGTGATGCGGGTGGCGATAAAAAAGGCGTAGCATCCGGCACCATAGAAGCCGAAGCAAAATTCATCTCAGCCTCACCAACGGTTAAGTTTGAAGGTAAGGGCGTATGTCGCCTGTCCGATCAAATGACCATGAACAAAGCTAACACTATGTGTCTTAGTGGCGCACAAAACCCATCGGTCTCTGTGACGGAAGAGCAGGAAGGGACGTATACGCTGGATATAGAGTGCCGCTATCCTGATGGAGAACCTCTTGCTAATGCGAAGTTTAAGGTTTTTGACGGGAATAATGCTGAAATAGGAAGTGGAATACTTGATTCTAATGGGCGCAGTAGTGTGTCCTCTTTACCCCCAGGTGAGTGCTATGTCGTCTACGAGGAAGATTCAAGAAAATATGAAGCTAAAACATCTCGTGGCTTAAATGGACATAAATATGAGTGGAGCGATGACGAGCTCTTTGCCCATTGTGCAAAAGAAAAACTCCCGTTTTGGGAGCCTAGAAGTGTCGACAGCGTCCGTAGTACTTGGGGTGTTTTTGACGAAAACTTAGGTTCAGATAAAGACTTTATCTCAATGTTAGCAACGGAAGTAAGAGCGCATTTTGAGTATGAGTTAACAGAGAAAGAAGCGAATGATATCTCGCAAAATATCGCGCTACTATTTGGCACAAACGATGATTATTCTGTAGTAGCAAACGAATTGATAGCTCAAGTCGCACCAATCATTGATAAAAACGGTGTAACGCTTAACTTATTACATTCCATACACGAAGATGAATCGCATAACAATATACTGGCTCTGTTGAGGCAGCAAGGATACGGTGATTCAGAGAAGTATTTAAAAGAATTAAACTGGAGTAACTGGACAAAGTTAATCTCTGGGCAGCTTGACACCATACTGAGCAAAGTTGTTCAACGATTTGATACTCTGTCAAAATACGCGTCGATGAAGGGGTATCAAGTTGCTTACGAAACGTTGCAGGTTCAAGCAAAAAGTGCCAACGAAGTAAAAGCAAAACTACCAGATATCACCGCTTCAGGTATGGAGAAGCTGCAAGAGAAAAGTTCAAAACTGATTTCTAACGGTGCAAAGCCAAAAGTTGTGAATACCTTTTCTAATGGACAAACGACTCAGTCCGAAAAAGTATCAGATGTTGTACACGCAGAAAGAACACTACCAGTACCTTTTGCATTGGAGTTGTGTTACGACGACAAAGAAAAAACACCAGTATCAAATGTACCTTATAAACTCACTTATAGTAGTGGTGAGGTCTTCGAAGGCCTACTTAATGGTAAAGGGATCGCAAGTGTTTATGGGGTTCCTCAGCACGAAGTGCCGAAAATTGAGTTCGGTGATCCAGATAAAGCAGCCAAAGCCGAAGCGGATCGTCCGGCGCAGTTAGACGTGCTAAAAGAGGAAATCAAAAAGTATGCCGATTATCTTGTAAAAGAAACCATTGCTTACAACGCTACCCAACCAAGCCCTCAGAAAGAGTTACTTGAAGAGCTAAAGGCGCAAACTGAAGAAGAATTAAACGAACTTCGAGCGAGAAAAGCCGAGTTAGACAGTGCGTCGACGACAGAATACCTTTGGGAAATGGCTAAGTCATCAATCGAAGGGGTGGGAGATGGTGTAACAAACTATGTGCCTGACTTTGGAGAGATTGGCGATTACCTAGATGCTCTAGATATTGACCTCAGCGTATTAATTTATGCCATTACGACCGGTGATATCGATGAGCTAGAAGAAGCGTTGAAAAGGGTTGATCGAGGGGCTCTGTACTTACAAGAGGCGACTGAAGCAATGGAGCGGTTACTTCTTATCATTTCTGATCAGGAAATTAGAGAATATCTGCTAACTATTCCTCAGCTATATCTGGACGCATTACCTGCAGATGAAGCGGTGAAATATAGCCTATCCCTAGCGACTCAAAAGGGTATTGATGGAGCGATAGTAGTTGGCGGGACTGCTGCCGGTACTGCCGCTGGCGGTGTCGGTGGCCCCGCAATGGCTGTCTTATTGACAGGTGCAACGACAGCGAGATCGTCTGGGAAAGTCATAGAGCGTTTAGTAAAAGTTCTGAATGATGTGGTTGCAGGTAAGAAGCATTCGAAAAATAACCACAAAGAAAAACCCAAAGACGATGAAACAGAGCTAGATAAAATCTGCCCGATTTGTAGAGACTCTAAATGCAAAAACCGAAAAAGGTTGAAAAAAGGGAAAGGTCAGAATAAAAAAGGTGGATATTTGGATGCGATGGAAAAGGCTTATCGGAGCAAAGGTAAATCCTATCCCGAGGGACATGATTGGTATGTAGGAACAGGCTCGTTAGAAGTTCACCATGTTATCCCGCTAGAAGCAGTTAGCGATGACGTATTTAAAGAGCTTTTTGATGATTTTAGTTATGATATCAATGATGTACATAACTTGGTGGCTCTTCCTGGAATAATGGAACTAGCTTGTGAGCTGGGTGTTCAGCGACATCAGGGAAATCACGCACAAGGTATGGCGCTGAGTGAAAACGAAAAAGCTCTAAGCATACTTGAGGGCCATGAAACTAATGCCCGTCACGAAAATATAAAGAGCTTTAACAGAAAGTTATTTAAGACCACTCAAGGTAAAGAATTGCGTTATCCGAAAGCGGCTAAAAAACAGGTTTTAGATTTAAAAGACCGTGTCGAGGATGGTTTTCTGTGTAAATACGCTGATAATACAAAGAAAGTCAATATGATGTTTGAGCGTGAAATGAAAAAGCACAGTAAAATAATTCTTGGATATATCCAAGATTTTACTTGGACGATTGCTTACGACGGACGAGATTATCGTCAAGGAGGGCCTGGTTGTAGTAATGTTTCAACAATCAAGCAGAAGCGAAAAGGATTACAACGAGCTAACTTCTGTGAAACTCGAGATCATGGTTTCGGCCTAGGGCGATTTAACGGCACATTAGAATTAGGAAAATAGATGAAATACGATAACCAATATTATTTACTGTGTGAGTCTGGCCATGCAGGTTTTCATATGCTTGGGCAGACTAAAGATTCTGATAAAGGATTAAGACACTTAATGGCAAAACGTTCCCTAAAGCGTGAAGTGACAGGCTTGGGAAAGGTTAGAGTATTTGAAGGAAACAAAAAGAATTTCTCCCCTTGTGATTATCACGAAATTGCAGAACAAATGGTATCCGATAAATTTAGACAGGTTTTATTGCCGTTTGAGTTTCCGGGGGTCGATTTTTATCCAACAGAAGTGACTAATGATGACAAAGTCTGGTCGGACTATTTCATGATGCATATTTGGAATAATTATAGAGCCATACATCAAGGCCGTTCAGTCATAAAGGGCACATATGTTGAAAATGACTTTTTTTTAAGAGCATTGTCGTTAGATGAAACGCTGTTAGACAAGGTGCCTTTAGAAGAACGGCTCGTTTTTCGACTCCAAGAAAAACCACAATTTCTATTCCATGAAACAGTGGTTAATGCTCTAAAAGCGGCAAATCTTACCGGGGTTGGTTTCATAAGGGTTGACCAGTGGGGACCTGCTGCAATGTTTAGTGATGATGACTTCGGTGATTTATAGGTTTTTTTGCTTCTCTGAATCTTCGCTTATATGACAAAGTAGGTGTACTTCTGTGGCAAAGAGCAATATTGGTTTTCCTCATCATCGAGAGATACAAAACTCAGATGGGTAAATAACATGAAATATTATCGAATGATGAGGGTGGGTTGTATTTATCTGAAGCTCTAGTTAATGCATTAATTAGCTTTAAACCAATAACGGTGATGCATAGACAGTTGAGCTTATGAGCTATCTTCCGGACAAGTCAAATACAATAAGCGCCGAAAGGCGCTTTTTCATTTAATACTAGATTTAATCTATAAATCATGTAAACACACCTTCTTAAGTGTTTTTTCCGAAGGTCGGCAAGCCGATCGTTCCTATCCCTTCTAACAACATAGCTAAATAAAAAGATCTTGTTGGTGGCACTACGACTATCTCTATGGATGGCGGCAGCAGTGTCGCGGTCAAAGGCAGTACTTTTTCAAAAAGTACCGGTGATGCGGGCGGCGATAAAAAAGGCGTCGCATCCGGCACGATAGAAGCCGAAGCAAAGTTCATTTCAGCCTCACCAACGGTTAAGTTTGAAGGTAAGGGCGTATGTCGCCTGTCCGATCAAATGACAATGAACAAAGCCAATACCATGTGTCTTGGCGGCGCACAAAATCCATCGGTTTCTGTTACGGAAGATCAGGAAGGGACGTATACGGTTGATTTGTACCTCTCTTACTCAGACGGTGAGCCCGTTCAAGGTGCAACTTACACTCTAACCGACCAATCTGGCGCCGTATTTGAAGGAACATTAGACAACAACGGTAAGGCTTCGGTCGGTGGCGTTGCTCCGGGTGAGTTTGCCATAGAGTACGGTGAGGACAGTCGCGACTTTATGCCGAATGTGTCAACTAAGACCAACCCAAACTTCAATCCAAGTGCGAACGCTCAACTGATCATTGAAGAAACAAAGAAAGGTGAAGTTGGCTTCTGGGAAAATGCTTGGACGCGAATGTCTGGTGCCGCCAGTTGGATTTGGGGCGTGATTCTTGGTGATTTCAACGATGACGCTTCTGTAGAGCAGATCATCGCCAATACAGCGCTGACGATGATTCCTGTTGTCGACCAAGCCGCTGACGTGCGCGATTTATCTGCGAACATTATGACTTTGTTGAGTGAAGAAGAGCGTGATAAGCCCGAAAACTGGTTAGCGCTTTCACTTACCCTTGTCGGCTGCGTTCCTATATTTGGTAGTGCAGTCAAAGGTACTTGTAAAGTTGCGCTAAAAGGCGGGAAAGGAACATCAAAGGATACTTTGCTGGCCGTTTTAAGAGGCATGGGTAAAGGCGATCCAGAAAAATTCTTACGTACGTTAGATTGGATAGATTATGCGAAACAAACCAGCCAGATTGTTAGCGATGTTCTAAAACCTTGTATTGAAGTGGTCACCGAGTTGGCTTCATACGCAAACAGAATGGGTGCAGATGAGCTCGGAGCGTATTTCCTGAAGTTAGCGGATGAGGTGAAAATCATCGACAAGATGGTACCTGACAAACTAAAAGAAGCGATGGGCGAGTTTGATGACCTTTTTGCTCGCATCTTAGGTAAGGGCGAGAAAACGTACCCAGCAAAAGTAAAACATAATACTGGTGAGTCTGCTCAGTCAGGAAAGAACTCTGCGAAGGCAAATGAGGACAAAGGGGCTAAAACAGTTCGTTGTAGAGTCTGTAAGCGGGCAATTGCCGATAAACGACATAAGAAAAAATGTGTCCTTCCAGGAAGGAAAAAATGAGTATGAGCAATAACGGTTTTTCTCGACATGTTTCTGGTGAAGCATTACTAAAGGCCAATCATATATTAGCTGAAAAATGTGATTGTCCTCTTACTGGACATCATCTGATTAGCTTTAATTTGTTCGACAAGCTATCAACTCAGCGAATAGAACAGATGCGAAACAAAGAATACAGTTGGAACAGTTTAGACAATATAGGAATACTTCCCAGCAGTGACAAAAGTACAGCTAAAAAGGTTGCGTGCAAATATCGATTGCCTTGGCATTCTAGCGGTCATACGGGTAGAAATACAGTAAGTAAACTTAATCTTAAGAGTGATGAACAAGTGTACTCTAATGCAGAGCCTACCTCGATGTTAAATGGAGGGAATCCAATGAAGAGGGCTAGTATGCTAAACAAAGACAAAAATAAGATTAAAGCATATCCTTCTAAAGCCTATCATAAGTTTGTAAAGCAAGAATTGCTAGAGACGTTGGAAAAGCTACACTGTGAAATGCCACCTACTCTATATCGAAAAGAATTGAATGATCTTTCGGAAAGAATTTGTGACATGATAAGTGAATTTACGATATTGCTTCACAATACAGGAGATGACTTTTCTCCAAAAGGAAATGGTTGTAGAAGCTCAGATTGTCAGCAAAGAACACACAAAAATACAACTTGGCCGGAGATAGAAGAAATATGGAGTGGACTTTTTTATAAGAAATCCCTTAAGTTCAATTATCTAAAGGTTGCTAGTAAATTATAGGTTTGAGATGGAAATAGCATACATAAATGAGGACTTTAACGAGGGTGAATCATTATTTACTGCCGTTGATAGTCGGTCGTCTTTCTATGATGATAATGATTTCACTCCCACTTCTTGTAAAAGTGAGATTGTGTGGAAAGATGATGATATCTATGAAATTGAAGCATTAGATTTAATCAGAGGTGGTGCTTTTAATGTCACTAAGCCTATTGCTGAACTAATTATGAGTTTCGACCCATACGGCGTTGAAGTTTATCCCGCAAAATTAACCTGTTCCGGAGACGGAGTGTTAACTGAGCGCTACATAATAGCAGTAGATAACTTAGTAGATGTTGTTGATTATGATAAAAGCATAAAAGTGACTGACGTAACTACTCGTTTTTACTTATCTGATGAAAAGATCAAGGAACTTCCGGATAGCAAGAGGCACGTTTTTAAACCTGTCGGAATGACAAAAACGTTCTTCTCAATCGAGTTGTTTGAAGCGCTTGTCCGTTTAGATGAGGAGGGTAAAATAAATACTAGTATCGTTGCCTTTTCATTTGATACATCCGAAGAGACGCCCCGAGTCTAGTGTAAGTAGGTAAATATAATAATGACTAACTATATAGTTTTATCTAAACAATCTCTGACTGACTTCCCATTCCAGCAAAGCCCTAAGCCAATAGTGCCAGTAGAGCCTGATCTGCTTTTGGAAATGACTTTTTCTCCGAAGCTGTTTATCATCAGTGATATTGCGTCAAAAGTAGAGAAACTGGTCGTACACGGAGTAGAGTGGTTAGATGCTCGCGTGGATTGTTCTCCAAGCCAACCAACAGATGATCAAATTAAAGTTTACGAAGATTATCGAATGCCTTATATCCATCAAACTTATAAATTGACGGACAAAGAAAAACAATACGGCAAGTTGAACTGGTTAGACATCGAGTCGACAGAATTTGACTTTTCTAAATTAGAAAATATTCCCTTAGAAGAACGATTAATATTTAAGCTAGAAGAAGACTTTGGCTTAGTGTTTATTCACCAGAGTGTGATTGACCTTCTTAAAAAAGACGTCAAAGACGTTTGGGTAAGAGATGTATAATTAGCGCCGAAAGGCGCTTTTTTATTTGTCACAAGATGGAGTCTAAAGGTAGGAAAATGAATCATTTTAATGACTAAGATAATACTCTTAGTACTATAGAAGTAAAAGCATTTTGCTATAGTGGTCGTCGATTAAAAACAATCAAAGAACAAAAATAAAGTAGGGTATATATGTATTTTTCATTGATCTCCGAAAATTACTTCTTTTCAAGTGTTAACTTTGTTTCTGTAGATAACAGAGAGTCGTTGTACAGTACTAACCATTATCATCCAACTTCATCGATAAACCCTGTTGTGTGGGTGGATAGTGAAGGAGGAAGTATAAAAAACGTTGGACCGATAGTTGATTGTGGTGATTTATCGGTAAGTCGTCTATTTGCTGAAATCTTAATGAGTTTCGACCCTTTTGGTATTGAATATTATCCTTCTCAGCTGAAGTTGGAGGATGGAGAAGTACAGAATCGATACATTTTAGCTATCAATAATATTATAGATGTACTAGATGAAGAGCGTTCAGATATCGAAATCTCTCCAAGAAGCGGTGAACTGATAGTCCACGAATTATTTATTTCTGAAGAAAAGTTAAAGCAAATTCCGTTATCTAATAGAGTAGCATTTCGAGTAAAAGGTGCTGAAACGGCGATGTTTTTTTGTGAAGAATTGTTTGATGTGATTGACTTTATGTCAGAATTTGACTCTTTGAGAAAAGCTAAGATTAGCACTGATGACCTTGCTCCAAAGTTTTGAGGCTTAAAATGAAAGAACAATATCATTTACTAACTAAACAAGACTTAGGTAACTTCCCATTCCAGCAAAGCCCCAAGCCAATTGTGCCAGTAGAGCCAGATTTGCTTTTGGAAATGACCTTTTCTCCAAAGCTATTTATCATCAGTGATATTGCATCAGAAGTAGAGAAACTGGTCGTACACGGAGTAGAGTGGTTAGACGCTCGCGTGGATTGTTCTCCAAGCCAACCAACAGATGATCAAATTAGAGTTTACGAAGATTATCGTATGCCTTACACCCATCAGGCTTATAAATTGACGGATAAAGAAAAACAATACGGCAAGTTGAACTGGTTAGACATCGAGTCAACAGAGTTTGACTTCTCTAAATTAGAAAATATTCCTTTAGAAGAACGATTAATATTTAAGTTAGAAGAAGATTTTGGCATAGTATTTATTCACCTGAGTGTGATTGACCTTCTTGAAAAAGACGTCAAAGACGTTTGGGTAAGAGATGTATAATAAGCGCCGAAAGGCGCTTTTTCTTTTAATTACAATCCAATTACTATTCTTAATAGTTGATGTTATGTAGATAAAATTCGCAATGGGCTTGTGGGTAACTGTTCAATTGTGAATCCCTACCAATTTCACTTTTATCTGAAATATTGCCATCACAGCAGTCGGTTTAACAAGTGAAGTACCACTTATGGTTGCTGCAATTATTGCTTCTGCATTGGTCATGGTTATGACTGCTGAGAAGATCAATAACCTAGTTACCCGTTACCCTGGTTTCAAAACCTTAGCGCTACTATTCCTAGTATTGCTGGGTGGCTTGCTGATGGCCGAAGGCTTCGCAATCCATATCAATAAAGGGTATGTGTACTTTTCGATGGCGTTTGGTTTGGTGCTGGAACTGTGTCACATCCAACTAAAGAACAAACAACGCCGAACTATCCAGCGAATCAGACCGATGCATCAACCAACCGTGGTCTATGGTGCCCGATAACTTATTAATTTAGCCGCTCAAGAGAGCGGTTTTTTGTGTGCTTTTCTTTCAATTTTATTTACTGATTCAGAATTTGTCGTTTCGACAAAAAGTTGCATTTGTTGCATTGGATTGAATTTTTTATATAAACCGCCCAATCCACACGAGTGAATAAAATAAATGAACAAGCTGATCGATGCGTTAGCAACGGATGGTTACTACATTTGGGATGACTTCCTTTCAGAAGACGAAGTAACCCAATTACGTGATTGCATACCGGATAATTGGAAGAAAGCACGCATTGGTCGAAATGATGATGTGACCCGAATTGAATCAATTCGCAGTGACAAAATTCAATGGTTAAAACCAGCTATGGGCCAGCCAATCGCGAATTATTTGAGCAAAATGGAAGAGATTCGACAAGAGGTGAACCGCCATTTCTTCTTGGGTTTGTTTGAGTATGAAGCGCACTTTGCTAAGTACGAAAAAGGCGATTTTTACCAAAAACACCTTGATTGCTTTAAAGGGAACGAAAACCGTCGCTTAACCACGGTGTTCTACATGAATGAATCTTGGAGTGAAGAGGACGCGGGCGAACTGGTCGTCTATGACCTCAATAACAAAGAAATCGCGACAATACCGCCTCGTGGGGGGCGTCTACTGGTGTTCTTATCTGAACAGTTTCCTCATGAAGTGCTGCCGACTAACGCGGAGCGTTTCAGTATCGCAGGCTGGTTCAGAATTAATGGTGTGAGAGATAACCTTCTGGATATCGCGAGTTAACATCTAGGCACTAAATACTAAAAAGGGCGCGTGATGCGCCCTTTTTAATGTCTGAAAATCCGCCTTTAGTGGCAAATAGATATGTTGTAGCAAGCCGTCATATTCTGCTCTAAAACCTCATAGACGTGAGCGCAGAGTTTATTCTGCTCAATTAGGTCATCCATGATCTCAGCAATTTGTGTTTGGCTCATTCGCCCTCGATAAGGGCGATCTTGCGATAGTGCCTGAAACACATCGGCAACGGCAATAATGCGAGAAGGGATGTCGAGTTCTTCTGCTGTTTTATGGTAAGGGTAGCCAGAGCCGTCCAAGCGTTCATGGTGATTTGAAGCCCATTCTGCGATTTTGGCGTTTGGGAACACCTTATGCAGCGCAAGTTGAGTATCTATCGTATGTCGTTTGATTCTCGTGTATTCCTGCTTACTGAGCGCGCCTTCCTTATGTAGAATTTCATCTGGCGTCTTTAGCTTACCTATGTCGTGAACCAAACCGGCAATAAACAGCATTTCTTGGTCGTGTTCATCGAGTCCTAATTTGCCCGCCAAATAGCGCGACAACTCAGCAACTTTTTGCGAGTGTTGATAAGTAAATGGGCTTTTCGCATCGACAATGCGCGCCAGAAATAATCCAAGGCTGTTCATGTCCCAAATGGTTAACTGTTTTTGTAACCAATCAATGCTCTTAAAATTCAGACCAATGGTTTCGATGTTTTCTGATTCCATCGCGAACCAAAATCCGTCGGTCATGATGAGCTTAACCATGGCTTTGCACATAACGGGATTAAATAAGGTGCCAGCATTCGCCAATACACATTCTGCAATCAACTCCTCATGCAAAGTGACAATGTCACAGTGGCAGTTCATTACATAGCGCGCACGCATGAAGTCTAGTCGATCAGAAAGGTAGAGTAGGGCCGCAACGTCTTTTTCGAATTCAGGCAGGTCGAGATGTTGCAGCTCATCCCAATGGGTGTGGTGATAAAGCACTGGAACGGCAAATTGACTTAAAAGGCGACATTGTTTGAGCGTTTGGTAGCCGCGCAGACAGTGCGCTTTGGCATCTTGAGGGATGAGCTCGTCCAGTAGCATTTTATGTTCTTGCGTTTCAGAGACGCCACAATCGTGAATCATGCCTGCAAAGTAACAAAACTCTGCTTTCGTTAAATCCCAATTTAAGGCTAGAGCGCATTGGTAGGCGATGTATGCGACACGGTGACTGTGGTGAGTGTCATCGACACCTACATAGTCGAGTGCACGGGCGACCCAGATGAGTGCTTGTTTTAGATCGACTTCAAAACCCGCGATAGCATCGGGAGAGGAAGAATGCTTCATTATTTATACCGACATGTTTTTAAGCCCACGCAAACCGACATCATGGCCTGATATTTAGAGAAAGGGCGCGACAGCGAAAAGAACCCTTAAAGGTGGGCTATTTGGACGTAATTTTAATTATGGCGTAGATAATAATCCTAGTTGCATAAGAATATCACTCGAAGCTCACTGTTTAACGTCAGTTCTTTGAGCTGAGTATTGGTTTTAAAAGATTCTTGTTGCTTTGGTTGACTTCTTTGAAAACGACAATAAATCATGATGCAACGTATTCTTATTTCTACTTTTGACTAAAACATCAGCACACAAAGGGGGAGAGACGACTTTAGGGTTTTCGGCCTCAAAGTGACGGTGCACGTTTTGCTGCCACTCTCAATGTAATTCGTAAGGACGGTGCAGATGGAATACCTATTGTGGTGGTCACTGTAGGAAAGAAAATATCCCCATTTTGTTTCTTAATTAGCTCAATGAGTTAAAGGAAGAAAAGGTAAACGACTCGATTGCGAATTTGTGAAGCCGCAAAGAAGAGTTGCCTGAAAAAACTACTAGACTAATTGCTCCAACTCAAAAGGAATTTGTATGTTGAAACATTGTTTGTATCGCAGTTACACCAAAGGGCTAAAAATCGCCGCGCATGTGCTGCCACTTCCACGGCCGACGCTGTTTTCTGGTTCGGGAGCCGTATCTGAGTTGTTGGAGGCGATATCTGATCTAGGTTTTCGACGTTTGTTGCTAGTGACCGATGAGGGATTAGTTCGAATCGGTATGGTAGGTAAAGTCTTGGAGCAAACGCAGGGGTTGGGTTTACAGGTGGGCGTGTTTTCTGAAGTAAAACCAGACCCAACTTACGATCAAGTGGAAGATGGATTACGTGTTTACAACGCCTCTCAATCGGAAGCCATTTTGGCGTTAGGTGGCGGATCTGCCATTGACTGTGCAAAAGTGATTGCTGCAAGAGTAAGTAACAAGCGCTCAATCAAAAAGCTCTCAGGACTTTTCAAAGTATGGCGAACCCCAGCGCCTCTGTTTGTTATTCCAACCACTTCTGGCACTGGTTCTGAAGTGACGATCGCGGCAGTGGTTTCAGACCCAGACACACATTTAAAAACGCCCTTGATGGACCCGAAACTGGTGCCGATTATGGCCGCGCTCGATCCTGACTTGCTTATCGGTTTGCCAGCCAAAATCACTGCTGACACAGGGATTGATGCGTTAACTCATGCGGTAGAAGCCTACATTTCGCGCAATGCGACACCAGAAACTCAAGAGTATTCAGTCGCTGCAATCAAATTGATATTTCGTTATTTACCCAAAGCAGTGGCTCACGGGGGAGATATTGAAGCTCGATACAAAATGGCCATGGCGTCTTACTACGCAGGGCTAGCTTTTACCAAGGCAAGTCTTGGGTACGTGCATGCTTTCGCGCACAACTTAGGGGCAAGGTATGGTTTGCCACATGGCATGGCAAATGGATTAGCGTTGCTACCCGTCTTAAAGTTCTCTTTGCCTGAAATTGAAGATGAGCTAAGAACGCTTGCCGAGAAGACCAATATCAATACGAAAGACAAACCAAGTGCTGAGCATTTCTTGGAACAGATTGAATCCTTGTACGATGCTATTGGTATCGAAAAATGTACAACAGCCATAAAACAAGATGATATCGAAGACTTGGTTGACCTGATTCTGAAAGAGGCACATTGGAATTACCCCGTTCCCAAGTTTATGAATTCTGAAGAATGCGCTCGCTTATTGATAGAAATAAGCGCTTAGATTGTTTTGTGTAAATATAATTTTACGGCCGTGGTTTTTTATCCTTACACTTTGCTTGATCTTCTCTCAAAGATCCTACAATATCGTGCTTATTACAAATATGGTGTCAGTTTTGGTGCGCCGTTGCCCGATCTGATGCTGATATCTTCCAATAAGATGTAAAGATAAATATACAATGAGTCGTTCTAAAGTGTTTGGTAGTACCCTAATTATTGCTGGTACTACAATTGGGGCTGGTATGCTAGCTCTTCCTCTTGCCTCCGCTGGCATTGGTTTCACTACATCACTGATCATCATGTTGAGTTTGTGGGCGTTAATGGCCTTTACTGCGTTACTGATGCTTGAACTTCACCAATACGCTGAAAGTAGTGCAACACTTCATACCTTGGCGAAACAAATCCTTGGTCAAAAAGGTAAGTGGGTTGCCAGTTTTGCGATGCTATTTTTGTTCTACTCATTGTGTGCGGCATACATCGCTGGTGGCGGTGCCCAATTTGGTGACCGCTTATCTCAGTGGTTTGAGTTAGACATTTCTGGCCCGACAGCGACAGTGATTTTCACTCTGATCGTTACTTTAGTGGTGACTATTGGTACAGGAACAGTTGATAAAGTAAACCGCGTGTTGTTTGCGTTAAAGCTAGTCGCAATGGTTGCGGTACTGTCATTTTTAGCGCCAAACGTTACCGAGTCATACTTGCTAAGCATGCCTATCGAACAGGGACTTATTGTTGCGGCGATTCCAGTGATTTTCACATCGTTTGGTTTCCACGGCAGTATTCCTGCAATCGTAAACTACTTAGATGGCGATACGTCATCTTTGCGTAAAGCGGTTATTGTTGGTTCGACGATTCCCTTAGTTATCTACATTTTCTGGCAAATCGTTACCTTAGGCGTAGTAAGCCAAGATGCGCTTATTGAAAACGGTGGCTTGAGTGCACTTATTGGTCAATTATCTCAAACTGTTCACAAATCCAACTTGAGCAGCATTGTAGGTGTATTTGCCGACCTTGCACTTCTCACCTCGTTTTTAGGTGTGAGCTTAGGTTTGTTCGAATTTTTAGGTGATACGATCAAAGGCAAAAGTGAGAAACCAAATCGCTTGTTAGCTGCAGTGATTACGTTTACTCCACCACTTGGTTTTGCGCTTTTTTACCCACAAGGCTTCATTATGGCGCTGGGTTACGCGGCGATTGCATTGGCTATTCTTGCGATTTTCCTTCCTCTTGTCATGGTGATCAAGGTTCGTCGTTCCGATGATTTCTCAGGTGAATACCGTGTCGCAGGTGGGCAAGGAGCGCTGGTCGTCACTGGTATAGCGGGTACGGGCATCGTTTTAGCGCAAGTGCTCATTACTTTAGGTGTATTACCTGCTCTAGGTTAGTTCCACAGTTTAAATTGAACGCGAAAAGCCAATAGAGAAACCTGTTGGCTTTTTTAATCTGGATCAAATTACCGTAAGATATTCGGTGAAAAAATTGGCGGAAATCTGTTTTTATTTCGTACACTTAGGTTGTGGTATATCAATTATTTAAGTGGGGAAAAGCCGCTCTAAGATCATCAAAATTTCTGACAGAAAGGAGCTTTTTCTTCTGGTTTCTCTACTTGGGTGTGGAGGTGAAGTATGGCGCACCGGAGTTTTTACCCGTTTGCTAAACCGCTTAATGAGCAACTGCAAACGTTGAAGAATAGAATGCAGGCACATTTGCCGTGTATCGATAGGGTGTCGTTTGCAAAATATCACCCTCATCAAGACATGCTCAAATCTTTCGCCGAAAGTGAATTTGATACTTGGTGCTTGGCCCATCATGAGGCGCCGTTTAGAAAGCTCCACAACCTTACTATCTCCGCTGAAAATGCAATACCACGCATTGTCGATGATCTTCACGACATCAATCATTGTTCCCGCATACAAACCCTGCTTAAAGAAGGCTATCAGTCATCAGTCGCGATTCCTTGCTATGACAACAAAGCCTTTACCGGGTTTGTCTTTTTAAATTCTACCCAGCCCCAAGCTTTTAAGCTTGAAGCATTGAATGGACTTAAGCCTTATTTTGAGATGGTTCAATTTGCTGTTGAGTCTGAGGATCATGTCGTTCATGCCATCGAAACGCTTGCCGATCGAATGCAGGGTATGATGCCGGGTTATTCGCCAGAATATTATGCCCATACTAAACGGATGAAATATTACAGCCAGTTAATCGCCACACAACTCGCGGATCATCATCATTTCAATGACGAAACGGTTGAGCATATTGGTACGTTTGCGCAGTTTCATGCATTGAGCGATATTCAACTGCCGATAGAAATAGCCTGTAGTAGAACACGTTACACGAGAGAGCAGGAGGCGATTCTTCTTCAACATATCGAGCAGTGTATCGAATCTGCAGACGATATAGTGGCGCGTATTGGTAATCCAGTTCACCCAAGCGTGACGCTGTTTTTGCAGATGATTACGTACCAATACGAAAACCTTAATGGTTCTGGTTATCCGTACGGTTTGAAGAAAGAGGCGATCCCAATTGCAGCGCAAATCGTTGCGGTGGCTAACGCATTCGATGTGCTTACGACTCACCACCCATATCGCCAAGCTTGGTCGATACCTTACGCCTTGCTTGAGTTGGAGAAATGGGTCTATCAAGGATTGTTGTCCAGAGAATGTGTCAACGCGCTGCGTGAGCATCAAAATTATCTAAAACAAATCATCCATAAATATCCTGAGCACTACACAGGCTTGGGGCTGATGTAATCCCCGTAAACGAAGGAGCACGAATATTGACTAGGAGGGAATTATAAACAATACTGTTTTTATATACAGTGTCTGGTTTGGAGGTGAAGTATGTTGTGGGAAACCCTTGAGAGAGTAAACCGCTTACGCCAACAAGCACTTGCGAACCCTGAGTTTGTGCAGTCAGCGAAAGAGCACGAAGAAGCACTACAGGAGCAAGAATATCATTATCATGCAAAGAAAAAGCGTTCAGCTAAAGACAAACAAGGTAAGAAGTCGCTGGCCGATATCTATAAAGAAGTAGAATTTGGCGCTGACGCTCGTCATTAAATTAACCGCTATGGCGTCATTTCAATCCTTCAACGCCATAGGTCAAAAACGAGAACTCAAGTATCTCGAGTTTACTTGAGTTGAATATCAGTCTTGTATTTTTATTGTATTAACGTGTAGATAAACACCCCTAAATTTAGGGGTGTTTAATTAGATGTCTGCTTTGCGTACAAAGTGAGGATTTTTGTATTTCTTCTCTGGACCAAAAGTGGATATAACCAATTTGTTCCATAGTGTTTTGTCGAACTCGCCTTTTGGAATGGAAGGGTAGAGTGTTTCTTCTTCTTCCCTCGCAAAATTCATGTACTGCTTTTTCTTGATTTGGTTGTATTTTTTCGCAATCTGATTGTGTTTTTGAACCCACTCCAATTTGTATTTTCGAAGTGCCTTTTCACCATCTTCTGCATTCATACGCGACATAAACAGCCGCTTATACGATACCTTTCTATCTAACATGGTACGCATGACTGTTTGGATGTACTTACCGTGGTGCGTAATGGTGATGTCGTTTTCGTCAATAGGAGTAACACACCAGCCTTTAGGTAGAAAGTCTGTTTTTTTAAACTGTTTATTACGCTCCATTAGCGCCTGATGTAAAACCAAATCAGAGGTGCCGCGGAACGTTTTTTGCCATTTACCGATACGAATTTGAATCGAACCAGGCAAGCGATAGATGTTAGTAAACTTATCTTTGTCCATGGACTTGTGTCATGAAATTAATATGCAATATGAGAAATAGGTAATCAGCTCACCGAGTCATCGGCAAGAAGTTGAGCTGAAGTTCGTTACGATTTTACAACGACCTTGCATTATATAGCGAGGGGTTATGTCAATAATAGGTAAGAAATAAAAAATTAGTTTAAATTGTGAATGGATTTAACTAAATGGCGCCACCTGCATTGCGATTTGCAGGTGGCTTGTACTGTGCTTAAACAGCTTCTTCTAGTTGTTTAGCATCTTCTTGCTCAATCTGTTGAAGGTGTCTATTCGCTTGTTGTAACTGGTACATTTGAGCGTAGCGACCATTTTGTTGCAATAGGGCTTTATGCGTGCCTTGTTCGACCAAGTCACCATGGTGTAGAACCACAATTTGGTCTGCATCCAATATGGTGGACAGTCGGTGCGCAATGACCACTAACGTCATGTTCTGGCGCAAAACTTTTAAGCTTTTTTGAATGAGAGCCTCAGTTCCTGAATCGATGTTCGCCGTTGCCTCATCCAAAATTAAGATTTTTGGTTTCGCTACTAACACTCGGGCTAACGCAAGTAATTGCTTTTGACCTGCCGAAAGGTTGGTTTCACCTTGGCCGAGTTGAGTGTCTAAGCCGTTTGGATAGCGGTGAATTTGCTCCGACAAACCTACCTTATCTAACGCATCCCATATCTGCTCATCGCTCACTGCTCGGCTAAGAGAAATGTTCTCACGTACAGAAGCTGGGAGAATGTGCGGATCTTGTTGAACCATTGCTACGTCTTTGCGAAGTACGTCTTTACCCAATGTATTAAGTGGCCGCCCATCAATCAATAACTCGCCCACATTGGTTGGATAAAAGCCCATGAGCAAAGATGCTAACGTGCTCTTGCCGCTGCCCGTATGGCCGACCAGCGCGATAAAATCTTGATGAGCCGCTTTCAAGGATATGTCTTTTAATACATCTTGCTTACCATCATAACTGAACGTCAGATTACTTAGCTCAATCGAGCCCGTTTTAAGCGGTTTATGATCGTCACCGTAAGTTTGTGGCCTCGCATCAATCAACTCAAAAACACGTTCACTCGATACCAACGCTTGTTGTAAAAGTGCAAGTTGTTGGGTCATTTCAATCAGAGGTTCGGTCACACGCGCCAAATAACTGATGAACGCATAAAGTACACCGACACCAATCAACTCGACACCATTAAAGCCAAAGATGGCAACTAAGCAGAGTAGGGCAAGTCCAGCCAACAGATCCATGAGAGGCCGCAGCAGATACCCGTTTAAGCGAATGACTTTTTTGGACGCGACCAAATGCTCAGCAGTGAGTTCGTTAAATTGTTTGTTAAAGCGCTCTTCTTGTTGCATCAGCTGAATCACGCTCATCCCTTGGATTGATTCGCTTAAGTTGGCGTTAATGTCCGTGAGCAAGTCACGCATTCTGCGATAACTCTCGGTACTGAGTTGTTTAAACAGATACATAAAGCCAATTACGATCGGTAACAGGACGAGAACAACCAGCGTCAACTTCCAACTCATGAAGAACATGACACCCAACATTACCACGATCATCACAACGTTCTTAACCACGGTCGCGATTAACAACTCGTAAAACTGCTGAAGTGATTCTGTATCATTCGTGATTCGAGAAACAAGCTTACCAGCAGGCGTGTAGTCAAACGCAGAAAGTGGCTGTTTGATCACTCCCGAAAACACTTGCTTGCGAATGGTTTTGATCGTGTTCGTTGCCACCATGCTAAATTGCAACGATTGAAGATATTGGAACGTTGCCGAAATGACTTGAAGTGACACGTAGCCCAACGCTAAAGCAATCAATACGTTACGAGAGTAGTCACCTTTGGCAATGTGTTCATCAATAAAATACTGGATCAACCAAGGGCCACTCGCACTCGCTAACGCCGCGATAAACAGCAAAGCTAAGCCTTTTATCATTGGCTTCGGCTGAGACAATGGATAAGACAACAACCGCTTAAATGTACTGGTTTGTTTCATTGATTACTCCTCCATTGCTTGTTCGAGTTTTTGGTACTGGAACATTTCTGCGTACCAGCCTTGGTGTTCGAGTAGAGAATGATGTTTTCCTCGCTCGGTGACATGGCCATGATTAAGAACGATGATTTCATCAGCCGCTTCCAATGCGGTTAATCGGTGTGCGATAACGATCAACGCTTGATCACGGTAGTGTGTTTCAAGGTTCTTGAGAATCTGGTGTTCGGTTCGACCATCTACGGCGGATAGGGCATCATCTAAAACTAACACTTGAGCGTTGAGAAGCATGGCGCGTGCAATCGCAATACGCTGCTTCTGACCGCCAGAAAGAGTAATGCCTTTTTCGCCAACTTCGGTTTGGTATCCGTCAGGGAATTTCTCTATATCGTCGTGGATACACGCCAATTTCGCTGCTTGATAAACTTGCTCCTTTGTTGCTTGAGGATTACCAAGAGCGATGTTGTCAAAGATCGATTTTGAGAACAAAAATGGACTCTGATTCACAACCGCAAAGCGATTACGCCATTGAGGTAAGATAGCGTCTTTGATTTTGACATCGCCAAACTGAATGGTGCCATTTTCTAAATCATGTTGACGCAATAGCAGAGTGAGCAACGTCGATTTGCCACTGCCTACTGGGCCAGCAATTCCGAGCATTTTCCCTGGCTCTAACGTTACGTCCACAGCGGCAAGAGCTGGTGGGAGTTCTTTACTCCAATGGAACGCGTCAATCTTGATGTGCAGCGGTAATGGTTTTTCATCTAAAGGCTGTGTGCCACCGATGATCTCTGGTTGTTCATCGAAGATTTCTTGTAGCCGATTCCATGCGGCAGAACCGCGCTCTAAGATGTTAAACAAGAATGCGAACGCCAGCATTGGCCAAATCATCAAACCCAAGTACATGGTGAAGGCTGTCAAATCACCAAGAGTGATTTCGCCTTTGTCGACCAGATGCGCGCCTGCCGCCACACTAAGAAGAAACGAAAGACCAATCGTCAACTGAATCGCAGGGTCAAAGCGCGCATCTACTCTTGCTACCGCGATGTTTTTAGCACCAGTATCGTCAACGACATCTTCAAATCGTTGTTGCTCTTGGTTTTCCAAACCAAAAGCACGCAGCATTCGCACACCATTTAGGGATTCTTGCGTCATATCGGACATCGAAGAGAATGCTTCCTGCGCGATACGAAAACGTTGGTGAAGAATGCGGACGATAAAGAAAATAATTACCGCGAGAAATGGCATTGGCAACAGGGCCATAACGGTCAGTTTCCAACTGACTTGCGTGACCATGATGATCAACACTGCTATGCCTGTGATAACAGAGTCGGCTGCCGTTAATACCCCTTCGCCAGCTGTCATAACGATGTTTCTTACGTCGTTCGTGCCGCGCGCCATCAAATCGCCAGTTTTGTATCGTTCAAAAAAGCGGGGAGGTTGAGTCGAAAGGTGGCGGTAAAGGCGGTTGCGTAAAATGGTTCCAAGTTCCCAACTCGCACCAAATAGCCATATACGCCAGAGGATTCTGCACCCGTAGATGGTGAAAAGCAGAACAATAAGGCCTAACAACCACATGATTAACGTGTTTGTTTCTAATGTGTTATCAACAACGCCATCGACAATCACTCCGACTGCCTTGGGTGGAACCAGCTGAAGGGCAGAGATTACTGCAAATAAAAGAATGGAACCCACATAATGTTTCCATTTTTGTCGGAAATACCAACGCAGCTGCCAGAAAATTCTCATTACGCCTCCTGCTTTAAATTATTGAATTTGTTATGGAACTATTATTGAGCGAAATGATGAGTTTACAAGCACAATTTTTGAGCGAAGAAGAAAACAACAGATTGTGTCGATTTTGAATATATGCACTCAGGAATTACTTGCTTTCTCGCTGCAAGAAAACCATGCAACAAAATTATGTGAAATCTATGTTAAGTTGAGGTTTTGGCGCGTAAGTTAGCGCTAAAAGTAGAAAGCTTCAAAATGTACAATTTTGAAGCTTGTTTGGGAGGGTTTTTAGCAGTCTTCAGTTTGAATTCCATAGCGAAGTTGTCCGCCTGGTGTTTTAGGGTAGTACACTTCGACATAACACAGGTGATGGATGCTCACGGGTTTGTTGGCAAAGCCGATAAGGAAGTAGGGTTCAGTCTCTGAATCGGCGCCGTACCATTTGTTGATGGTGAGTTGTGGGTCAAAACCGGCAAGCTCTTTTGCTGGAATCACGTTTTTGATTAACCCAAAGTAACCAATAAGATCGTTTACTCCGTCGTTATCTAAGTCGATGTTTCGCGTGTCTTCTGAGTTGATGTTCTCTTGAGACTGAATAACGGCTTTAGTGTAAACAAGGTTGTTGGCTGTCATTAGCGCTTCTCTTGCACCATACAAAACGGCAATTCGTGCGTCTTTTTGTATTCCGAGGAACTTGGGCAGGGCAACAACGCCAACAACACCAAGAATGATGATGCACATTATTAACTCGATAAGGGTAAATCCTCGTGAACCACGCACAACCAGCCTCCAGCTTTGTCATTTTATAGGCTGCTATTCTGGAATAAAAATGGGGTTATATCGGTATTAAAAAAGAATGAGAAGGTGAGACTGCTATTGCAAATCTCATATATAAAACAAGTTGCTTATTTGTTCATTAGAGATTGAAGCGGTTTCTCAATTGGGATTTTAAAGAGAGGAGTAAAAAGGAAAAAGATGAATAAAGATGTGCTCGGGAGGAAAAATCTCCCGAGCCGGAGTACTTAAGACGCGTCCGTTACCGTTTGGCCACTGCGTTTAAATACAAATCTCCAGATGAACAGGACTACTGCGATATAAGCTAAGCCGACACCAAGTGCTTGCCACTCCATACCGTTATACATCGCGATAGGCATCAGAGAGATGATAAAGATATCCGTGATTGAACCAGGTACATAAGCAATGGCGTAGTCATCCAGAACTTTGCTACGCATTTTAGGGTCAACAATGCGCAATAGCGCGATGCCCATTGCAACTGTGCCTGTTAGCCAGCCCCAGGAGAATATGCCTTTTTCAAACCAATCATCGCCCATAATTCGAGGCGCAACCCAGAAGATCAGCCACAACGTAAATGCGATGCCACCAATGGCGAGTACGATCATTGGCGCAAGGTACTGAGCAAGAACAGTAATTTTGATTGCTGAAATACCAAATATGATCAGGTAGTCGGTGCTGATACCAGCCGCGTGCTTAAATGCTCCATCACAAAGGTATCGTGACGCTTTGGTTTGTTTCGCGACAATTCGTACGAGCATTCCGCCCAAAAAGCCCGTTACAAATGTCGGAATTTGTACTTTGTCGTGGAACGACGATAAGTAGTTTGCTGCGACATAAGAGAAAGCCGTAACGACGACGACAAGGGCTGCGTGAATAGCAAATGAATCCACAGAGAGTGAAGACATTGTGTCTTTCATCACTGGTTCTTGTTCTGTTGGTTTTACAAGACCTTTTCGTTCATGTTCATCCATGCTGTCAAAAGTTGTAAAGCTTCGAATCCAACCCATTTTTAGAGCAAATTGAAGCATCAGCATGCCGATGGAAATTGAGATGAAGATACCGACTGTCGCAAAGGTCAAACCAAGCGTGAAGCCATCTTCCCAACCAAGACCCGTGAAAATATCTCCCACAACTGAGGCTGAACCATGACCACCCATGAAACCCGCAGACATTGTTACGCCAAAACCAGGATTGATTTCTGGCCAGAAAAATGTAGTTAAGAGCAGGCCAAACATTGCAGCAAATAACCACTGTGAGACAGAAGCAATTTGGTTAAATGCCCATAACGAGCCTGCACGTTGTGCGACAACTTTTGGGGATGGAACATCCGTTGCTAACCCTAACGCAGAAAAAAGTGCAGCGGTTAATAGGCTTGCGTTAGCGGTAAACGTGTCTGTCCACGGTAATAGATCGAGCATGGCAGGGCCAAACACGAGACCAAATAAACCTGCCAATACAGCAGATGGAATGTACATGCGTTGTAGCAATGGCGTATGCACGCGAATCACTTTCGCTACAATCAAAAGTAAGCCTGCGATGGCTAAGTCAGTCAGCATTAGACCTTTTGGCATTTTTTGTCCTCCAGTAAATGCATTCAAGGGGCATCATCCTTTTGACCAACCTTGATGAAATAAATAACTCCACGTAAGAAAGCGCGAATACGAAATCTTTCGAGTACGGAGCAATGGTCGTTTCAATCAGCGCTCAAGTGCGCTAAAAATCATGAAATGAATATAATTGTCGAGAATGTTCGTGAACTGTTGAGAAACTCGAGCAAGTTTCTCGATTTTATTTTTGATAGTTCACTCAGGAAGGGCGTGTATCCTAGTCAGTTTGAATAGGCAATGCAATTGAGCAGAATCAATAAAACATGCCTAATAAAACATCAATCATAGGTAGGTGTTTGATAAATAAAAATATTGTATGAAAAATTAATTTTATCGATACGACAATTATTTGTAATTCTCAAGATGGGAAGGTGGTTGAAGTTTAATGAAGCCAAGAGTGGAGCTAGAGATATGGCCAGAAAAAGCACACTGTGATAAGAGCCAATGTGCTTATCAACTTGTCGTTAGAGTCGATTATCACCGGTACTAAATGCAATGATTTGACTGATTTCGGTGAGGCTACGACCGCTCTCCTTTTGCCATTGCATAAACGCTAGGGTTGCTGCATCGTGAGATTTTTTGGTGTCTTTTCCGCCTTCGATGATTTTGCAATTGCGCAAGTATGCTTCCACATCGTTAGACAAAATAAACGTATCAGCACCCATTTGACGTAAAGTATATGGCCCTGTATTACCGCCCAAACGGTTGCCATGTTTTTTTAGATACGCCCAAAGCTCAGTGATTTTCTCCTGAGGCCAATCTGCAACCATTTTGCCAAATGACCCATGCTGGATTGATGCTTCGTGGATCATTCGAGCATTGGCAGGAATCGACATCACTTTCGTTAGGTGGCGAATAATGCGCTCATCGGTCGCTTTGGTTTCCCATTGTTCGTCAGACAGCATCAGCAATGGTTCAATCTTAAAGCCGAAAAAGACCTCTTCGAAGTTCGGCCATTTCTTACGAACTACGCTCCACGAGATGCCACTTTGAAATACCTTCATCGAAAATGCTGCTAACCAACGGTCGTTTGGAATGGCTGCTAACTCTTCTTTACTTAATGGATGCGACAGCAGTGCTTCGAGCTGATCTTCTCCACCTTTTCGTTCGGCGGCACGTTGATAGATGGCGTCAAATTTTTCGATACTCATAAAAGAAGTTAACCTTAGTGTATGTCGATATTTAGGAAACATACTACGCTTAAGTGGCTGAATCGTAAATTGATGGAGTGTCACAAATGAAGAAGGTCACATTAACGTTTGTCGGAGAAGGTTCGGAGCGTATTGCGGATAAATTCTATTCTTGGCTTGCTGATGGTGGATTAGAAGACAGCCTAATTGAGACTCTATCGGACAGAGAAGTGTCGGTGGTCGGTATTAGTGATATGGATAACGAAACGCGCGATGTGGTGATTACGACAGAAATGAATTAGCGCGTTGTGCACGGTCAAAACCAAAAGAATGCGATAAACAAAGCCCTTCGTCGGAAGGGCTTTGTACGTTTAACTCGTCTTCTTTTGTAAAGTGGATTTAATGATGAACCAGCGTTAAACCGCTTGGTAAAGCATCACCGAAGACACGTTTTGATTCGCTTTCTGAAAGCTCTTTCACTTCTTCAACCAGCGATACCCACGACTCAGGTACTTTGCTCTGTTTGAGTTTTGTTAGAACTTGTTCCCGGTAGTCGTCAGAAATATCGAATAAGCGATCACCCGTCTTACGACAAATCATTACGGCTGCGAAAGCGATCATTGGTTCTTTCAGCCAATTTTGTTCCAAAAGCTTAGGTAACCATTGCTCAGCTTGTTCACGAGGAATGACGTTGTGCTGGCTGCCATAAAGCGGTGTGCGAGAAGCCAAACGTCCCATCGCCCACCAGTGTGCTTGTTCAAACTGGTTTTGGTTGATGGCTTTACTCAAGAACCACGTCGCCAGCAGGACTTTATCTTCCACTTCTAGATGCTCTAGAGAGGCTGAAAGACGCACCATGGATTCGTAACCCATCTCCTGAGCCGCTTTTGCTGACTGCGGATTTTTCATCGCGCCGGGATGCAGATATTTTGCGATGTCTGCCAAAATGGTTTCTTGTTGTTCTTGGCTTAGACCGCCCGCGATACGTCGCCAGAATACCCACCAGTCTGTCCAGCCTTGATGGTTTTTGAACTGAATATTTTGTTGATACAGTCCCCAAACTTGCTCAATACGCCAAGAGTCGGTTGGATCGCCAAAGCCCGGACGCAGTGCAAAGCCAGCCAAACGAAGCCAGTTTTTCTCATGTTGTTCAGAGCGACGACGACGCTTACGACCTTGCGCAAAAGTATCGAAAAGTTGACGGAGTGTGGTGAAGTCCCACTCATCGCGTTTGCCGAGTTTCTTCTCAAGATCTTTCGCTAAGGTTTTGATCTCATTGCCTTCTGCGCTTTTCTTGTTACCGCTGTACAGGCGAGCTATCAGCTCTTTACATTCGTTCAATCTTGGATGAAGCTGAATTTCCTCACCGCCATCGGCTTGTTTATTGCGAACTTCAAATTCCAGTTCCCAACGTTTGTTGTCGTCTTCGGCACTGACACACTCCATCTTAAGAGTGCCAACTTCTGTTAGTTGGCAAGCCAATTGCACTTCGACACGCTCTTTCTGGTTGGCTTGTAGCTCTGCACCTTCACCTTCAAGTGTGGTGATGTAAGGCGGTAGCGGAGCAAACAAGTCAGGGTCAACGTCAACCATCACACCGTTTTGAATGGCGGTGTTATTGGTTAAGGTGTCGTGGGTAGAAGTCAGCAAGTTAAAGCGAACGGGCTCACCTAGGGTAAGCGAGAAACGACGACCACTTAAGCGGATCTCGTGACCTTCTTCTGTGCCTTTTGCGAGCAAACAGAGCGCTTTGCCCATCTTGTTTTTTTCTTGTAGATGCAAGAAGTAAGAGCGTGCAGCACCACCGCCAATTTTCAGTTGTGCGCCACGACGCGCTTTACCAAACGCAACGGCACCTAGTGCGACCGACCAATCTGGATGTGGGTTATCTAATACCGTAACTGGTGCGCCGCGCCAGTCAGAAAGCAGGGTAGTGACACGTTCAGTCACCAGATCACTGTTGAACACGCCACCGTTCAGCAATAAGCCAACTGGGATCGCGTTTTGTTTGTCGTCTTCAATGCCAAGAGCGGCACGAGACACTTGCTGATGCTGAGTTAAGAACTCGGCAACGTGCTTGCTCACCGCTGGGTCAGCAACGTATGGAAGACCAAACTCGACAACCGCGCTGCGGCGTTTGTCTGGCACTTCACTGAAATCAGAAAGCGGGAAGAAGCCATCTAATGCGATTTGGTACACTTCTTGTTTGCTTAGAGCAATACTTTTGGTTCCACCAAGCAGCTTAGAACCACTGCCTAGCATGGTGATCTTTACTTCGTCAGGTGCACTCGTTGAGAGCAGGTTTTCTTTCGCTTTGCGTGTTTGCTGAATAAGCTTGGTTAGGCTTGCAGCAGTGAGTTTTTTGTTTTGACTGAAGCGACTTTCAGCAAGGTGCGCTAACGCTAAGTCGAGGTTATCACCCCCTAGCATTAAGTGTTCACCAACGCCAATACGATCAAGTGCTAAGTCGCTATTGGTGAACTTAGCTTCTATCAGGCTTAAATCGGTCGTACCACCACCCACATCGCAAACAAGGATGAGCGGCAGATCTTTTAACTCGTCAGCCGCAGTTTGCTGGTGGCGTGCGTACCAGTCGTAACACACCGCCTGTGGCTCTTCGAGCAAGACGATTTTTTTCAAGCCTGCAAGCTCGGCAGCTTCAAGTGTCAGTTTACGCGCGGTTTCATCAAATGATGCCGGAACGGTGACAACTACGTCTTGGTCTTCGAGTTTGTTACTTGGATGACGGTAGTTCCATGCTTGACGAATGTGATTGAGGTAACTTGCGCTGGCAATAACTGGCGAGACTTTATCCACGTCTTGCGCACCAGCCCAAGGAAGAATGTCTGAGTTACGATCAACCGCTTGATGTGAGAGCCAGCTTTTCGCGCTGGATACCTGACGGCCTTCTACTTTCGCGCCTAATTCGCGAGCCCATTCACCAACGATTACATTGTTAATGTCGCCGGCAACAGGTTCGTTGTCCCAAGGAAGAGTGAGGTCAGAAGGGGAGATTTGACCTACAGCTGGATGATAGCGGAAAGAGGGCAGAAGTGGTTTACGAACGACTTCGCCCGGACCAATCAGTTGGTCAATGTCAAATAGGGATACTTCGGATTGTTCAAGGTTGTCGGTTATTTCACAGTAGGCCACCACAGTGTTTGTGGTGCCAAGGTCAATACCAACAAGAAAACGACGAGATGCCATACAAAACCAAACCTTCGTGTATTTAAAAACGGCACCCGATTGGATGCCGTTTGACTTCTAATTATTGTTCTTCGTTTGAGTCACTTTTCGCGTCTTCGCGCACATCGAACTCAACATGCCATTTTTGCCCGTTATCTGCGGCGATGGCTTCTAAGTAAAGCGTGCCAAGCTCTGTGACGCGAGAAGCAAGAGTTACTGGAACCACTTCACCTTCACGACGACCTTCAGATACTGGCAGCGTTACTTGGATTTCTGGTAGCTCTTCAAGCTCTTCTGGTGCCCAGTAGTCAAGGTGAGTACCTGCTAGGTCATCACGACGAACGGTTGAGCCGAAGAATTGGAAGTTAACTGGTTGACCGATGATCAAACCAAACTCTTGGCTTGGTACGTCAACGCTTGAGCCTTCTTCCATACCAAATGGTGCGACACAAAGTGCTTCCATTGGAGGCGCCATGCCCGGAATCGCTGGCATTGCACTTTCGATACCCACGTAGTACGCCGAAGCAATACCACCGCGGATACGCACACCTTGACCACGACGCACAGAGCCGTAGTAAGCCGCACCGCTAGCAACCGCAAGGTCTAGATCCACACCTGTTAGGCGTTTCGCCATTTCTGCATCTGCTTCTAGTAGCCATTCGTTGATCGTGTCTTCTAGACGAGTTGCTAGAAGTTTCGATTTCAGAACACCACCGTTGAATAGGATTGCGGTTGGCTTGATGAAGTCAGCCGATTGCGCTGCATCCGCGCCAGGCATACCTGGCATGTTTGCAAATGGGTTGAAATCTTGAGCTTGCGCTGATTCACCACCGCTTTGCGCGTGTGCTTGCTTAGACAAGAATGCTGCAATGTGGCGAGTAATACCCGCATCTTGTGCGTAAGGCAGACCCATTTGTGTTAGTGCACCACGGTTGCGTTGAACAGGGTGGTCGGTAATCGCAACTTGAGGGAAGAAACCGTCAACTAATGTTTGTTGTACTTCTTCTTGAGTCAGTTCAGTTTTCAGCGTTGCACCAAGCAGTTTAGAACCGCGGCTTGGTACAACGATTGGCACTGACTGAAGCTCGCTGTCGTTCAATAGCGCTTCTTTAGCATCACGACATGCGTGCGTCATCGCCTGAACTTGCCATGGCTGTAGCTCTTTGCCTTCTTGCGCGAGCTTCATCTTCAAGCGGTACGCAAGTGCAAGGTCCATGTTGTCACCGCCAAGTAGGATATGTTCACCTACCGCGATACGGTTCAGAGTTAGGTTGCCTTCGTCTTCTGTTACTTCAACTAAAGAAAGGTCGGTTGTACCACCACCGATATCGACCACAAGCACGATGTCGCCAACTTCAACTTCGTCGCGCCATTTGTCGTTGCTGTTATCAATCCAGTTGTAAAGCGCAGCTTGAGGCTCTTCTAGAAGCGTTAGGTGCACAAAACCAACGTTGCGTGCAGCTTCGGCTGTCAGGTCACGAGCCGCAGGATCGAAAGAAGCGGGAACCGTAATGGTAACGTCTTGATCGGCAAGTTTGTGGTTTGGATTCGCGTGATTCCAAGCGTCTTTTAGGTGCTCAAGGTATAGCTCGGTTGCGCGAAGAGGGGATACTTTTTCCACTTCTTCTGGGCTACCTGCTGGTAGGAATGCGTCACGACGGTTTACACCAGCGTGGCAAAGCCAAGATTTTGCACTAGCAACTAAACGAATTGGTGTTTTTGAACCTAGGTTACGAGCAATCGCACCAACCAGAGCTTTTGGCTCGCTCGACCATGGAAGAACGCGTGATTGCTGGTTCATTTCGTGCTCATGCGGCTGGTATAGGAAGGAGCCTAATTGGCTGCGAGTTTCTACAGTACCCGGAGCTGTTAGCTGCGGGATAGGCATGACTTGTACACGAGCGTCTTCGTCTTGAGTATCAACGTAAGACATTACGCAGTGAGTGGTACCTAAGTCGATACCAACACTGAATTTAGGAGACTGTTGCTCTTGCGCTGTCTCTTGAGAAAGGTTTTCTTGGTTCATGTGTTCCATTACAGCTCAACCTCAGCTGGAGCAATCACAGAGGCATCGTAGTTCTCAGCCAGTTTAGGCAGGTTCATAGACGTTGCCTTCCAACCTTTGTGAACTAGAGTGCCGTGGAACGGCGCGCTGCCTGTCACGTTACCAGTTAGGCGGATTTCTTGTGGGTTGAAGCCTTCTTCAACCGTAATACGAGTTTCTTCTTCTTCGTTACGAACGTGCGCAAGTGTCACGTAATCGTTCAATACTTTTTGACCGCCAGTGTGGATAACACGAGCCGCAGCGCCTACTTCTTCATCAGAGAACGAAGTTAGGTCTTCTTTCAAGAAGTCGATTAGACGCGCTTCTTGCTGCATGATAGAAAGCAGCTGCATTGCAGAATCAGTAGAAGCTGTTGCAAGTTTTGATTCAACTTCCACCACTTTTTCTACGACTTTCTCTACTTCTACAACCTTTTCCACTTCTACGATCTTCTCGACTGGCTTTTCAACCTCGACGATTTTCTCGACAGGTTTCTCTACCACTTTCTCAATCACTTTTGATTTGCGTGATACTGCGATCAGAAGAAGCAATACGCTCGAAGCCGCAAGGCCTGCGTGCAGCATATCGAACGTTTGAGGAATTAGGTTCAAATCAATGTTCATGACGTTTTTTCTCTTTCTATTGATTGCTCGGTGCTCAGTGTTGGCTCAATTTATTGACTAAAAGCGATCGTCTTTGCGATCTTGCACCAAGTTTAGACATTAAAATGATGACGGATGGTAGCATATTCAAGGCCTAAGGCTGTAATAATTCGTGAATATACCGTACGATCAGCGTGAAAAATCAACGATTGGACTAAGCTTGGTAGGTTGCTGCTTGATGTTTATTCGCTGGTAACGCAGTATTTCCCTAAATACCGAAGTTTAACTTACGGAAATATCAGTAGACGAGATGACCACAAGCACTGCTCAAAAGAGCTTTATAAAGAGACACTCTGATTCCATTTCTGCTTTTGTAGCGGCGCTCCTCGTCACTGCAGGCGTAGTTGGTGTGGCCTACCAAATTCAGCAACGATATACCCTCGCTACTTTTGCAACCCTTGCAGATCGACAAGCTGAATCTCTAAAAGCAAATGTTGAAAATGATTTGAAATTTATCGGAGCGGGGGCCAATTTTTATCATTCTATAGACAGTTCTTATTGGTCAGCATTTCCCGTTTATGCAGAGCAGGTTATCAATAGCTCTCACAGTTTGATTGGTTTGCAGTGGATGCAACGAGTAAAGCGAGAAGATTTAGACGCACACATTGCTAAAATGCGTCAAACATACCCAGATTACCAAATCTTTACTGTTCCAAAAGATCAGCCCAAAACCTTTGGCTACATTCTAGAAAACAACACTCCTGTTTACGTTGCAACGGACATCTACCCAAGAACCCAAGCCAACTTATCTTTACTTGGTTTTTACTTCTCTCGAAAGCGTTTTGATTTGATCTTTGACGACATCTCGACGCACAAACGCGCAAATGTTTCCGATAAAGTTCGTCTGCTTCAAGACGGCTACGACAAATCCATCCCCAAATCGGGCTTGCTGGTGTATCACCCGGTCTTTGATTTCGAGAATAAAAACCTGTTGGGCGTGGTAACAGGTGTGATTCGTAGCACTGTTTATTTCGAAGAGCTGATCACCAAGACGGCGACGGAACTTGAGATGTCGGTCAGAGTGGAAGACTTAGGTTTTGATGCCTCTGACGACCCGTTTTTGTTTCAAAGTGAAAACTGGGACCGGATCAGCGGTAAAGTGATCAGCCGAACGATTCAGCTGCCTAATCGACAATGGCGAATTGATTTCAAACTTTCAGATGCCGTGTCTGCTTGGGAGCGCTCCATTTTAACGGGAACGACCATCGCAGGTCTTCTGATTGCGTTTTTGATCAGCTACATAGTTAACTTACAGTCACGAGAAAAAGAACGTTTAGCCGAAATGCTTGATATTAAGACGGTTGAGCTAAAACGCATGGCTGAGTTAGACCCTCTGACGCAATTGTTGAACCGTCGCGTGTTTAACGACAACTTACTCAATCAAATTAATAGCGGCAAACCGTTCTCTTTGGTTGGTTTCGATATTGACCATTTCAAAGTGATTAATGATAAGTACGGCCATTTGGCGGGTGATGAAGCGTTACTTCATGTTACGAGATTGGTTAATGCCAACTTAAATGCGGGTGACCGATTCTATCGCGCAGGTGGAGATGAGTTTTGTATTCTTTCCACGGTGACGGACACAGAAGAGCTAGAAGCGTATCTTGAAAAATTACGCGGTATCGTGGCGAGCTCGTCATTTGACTATGAAGAGGCGTCTATAATTTGCACATTGAGTATTGGTGCGGTAGTTCATCACGACGAAGATCCGGAAAACTTGTACCACAAAATGGATGCTCAACTGTACTTAAGTAAGGAAAATGGCCGCAATACCGTGTCGATCGGTGATTAAATCAGCGCGCAAATTCGAGTTTTTCATAGTGTTGCGGTAGAATCGCACCCTTTCAAATTTACGCTAGGAACCAAGACAAGCTATGAACCATAACCGTATCGTCTGCTTCGATTTAGAAATGTGCTGCTGGAGCGAGAATGGCGTCGGCCGCACGGGAGAGATCATCGAAGTAGGGTTAGCTGAAATAGATTTGTCTAAAGGCGAGATCGTTAAGCGTGCTCAATACTACGTGAAGCCAGAACATGATGAAGTGTCACTGTTTTGTGCTGAACTGACGGGCATCACGCCGCGTAAAATCGAAAAGCAAGGCAGACCATTGGCCGAAGTAATCAAATCTATGATTAAGAACTTTGGTGGTCGCAACAAGATTTATGCTTCTTGGGGACGTGACGATGTCATTCTTCTTGAAGAGTGTAAACAAAAAGGCATTGAAGCGCCGTTTACGGAATTCATAAATCTCGCGACGCTGTACCGTATTCAAAACCGTTTAAAAGACAAGCGAATTGGCCACCGAACTGCTCAAGAAGCAAAAGGCATTGAGTGGGAAGGGCGTCAGCACTCGGGCTACGTGGACGCGCACAACCTAGCGAAGCTTGCGCTCACCATGCTGTAATTAATTCGTCATCCAATCATTGTTGTTTTGTCATGGATATAGCTTAGTGTAGAAGCTGTCAAACACATTCATACCTTGACCAGTATTTTAATAACAATGTCGTTGGCTGAAGAAAAAACGCGCGTGATGCGCGTTTTTTATTGGTAGAAAATGAGCATTGAGCACAAATTTTATTGCCACAGCGTTACTGTGATTGCAGTTTTGCGCGGATAAAATCGCTGTGGTCAACGTACAAGAGTTCTGCGGTTTTGCGAATTACAGCATCCTCAAGTGGGTCGATTTGTCCATCGGCATAAGCGACTTCCCACATGCTCTTAATCAAGTTGTAGCGAGTCTCTTGTGTGAGTTCTCGAAGCTGGGAAGTAAAATCGTACAAAGAGGTAGCGTCTTGCGTTTTTTCTTTTGCCTGAGCAAGTAACTGCTCCGATTCTTGCTCGTTTAACTCGAGCAACTTCATCAGTAAAGAACGCTTTGTGCTTTCTTCTTTTTCATCAATTAGATGATCCGCACCAGACACTTCACACAGCAGACATGCGATCGCCATGTTTGGCGACAGTGCATTGGTTTTGCTCAAATCAGAGCCGTCGATAAGTTGTTTGAACAACGAAGTAAGAGAATTAAACATAGTAAGCACCAAGCTGTTTTCTTTTAAGATGGTTATAGATGCGGTAAATCTCAAGGTGTCGTATCAAATTTAGCACCGACCTGACAGGTTATTTTCCTTTATCTTCTGCGCGAGTTGGAGGGAAGTTAATCTCCTCCCCGTCGCTAGTCAGAATGCCGATGTGACTCGGTTTTCCTTCATCGTCCAAGCGTAACTCTCCGATAGCACTGTGATTAACCAAGCGATAAAAATTGTGAGTGCTTGGCGCGCGTTTGTAGATCTTCAAGCGTTTACGTTTCGTAAACCAGTTGAGAGGTGAACGCGGACTGTAAAGCATTCTGTCTAGGCCATCGCAGATCGTGAGCAGTTGCGTAGGAAACTGGTTTTTAATGCCGCTACAGGTGATTTGATAAATATTCGGGCTGTTTTTTCGATAACGCAATTTGATGTCATAGGCGAACGAGTAGTGAACGTCACCAGACAAAATCACAAAGTTGGTTGGTGTTTTGGTATGCGTAAAAATACTGATGAGCGTATTGGCACTGCCCGGATGCGCCATCCAGTTTTCGGCATCGACCATCAACGGTTTGCCAAGCATTGTTACCACACGCTGCAAGGCTTCAATGAATTTCACACCAAACATGGGAGCGGCAGAAACAATAATCACTTTGTCTTGATGCACCAGCTCTTGGTGGAAGTCAATCATCGCTTCCCAATCCATCAAACCCGATGGTTTATTCATGCGAGATTCAGACCGCCAGCGGCGAGTTCGTGTGTCGAGTACCACGACCTTTGGTGAAGTAGGGATAGTGTAATGCCATTCTTCGAAGCGATAGAGATGTTGAATAAAGGCATCTTGAGCTTGCGAAGAGGGCGTGTCGAAAAAGTGGTTCGCGTGTCGCCAAAACGTCTCGTTAAACTTTTCTGGCGCGTTTCCCCAGCCTTGGCAAAGCCAGTACGCGATCAAACTGTTGCCGATAATGCGTTTTGAGAAAACGTTGCTGTAAGCCGCTTGTTCCCAGCCGATGGTTAAGTTCCAATCGTCGGTTACGTCGTGATCATCAAAGATCATATAGGTAGGGATGTGCGCGAGCAGTCTTTGTACCTTCGCCAAACCTGCAACAAAGTTATCTATTTGGACTTTTTCCTCGCGCCATTGCTGTTGCCATTTTGGTTCGAGAGTTCTTCCACCAACCGTGAATGCAGTTTCCAGCAAGCGGTCGCGTTGGATTAGATCCCAAAGGGTAGGTGACCAAACTAGCAGATACATTGCAAAGCATTCAGCGAAACTGATCAGGTGGTTTTCACACTCTTTCGCACTAAAAATGGGTGTGCCCCGATGAGGGAACAGCTTGGTTAACAAACTACCGTCATCGACATAATGTGGCAGAAGCTTATCGCGTCCATAGTAGCAATCTGGGTGTTTATACAGTGCTTTTGTATCTGCAATGGGCGCTTGCTCAAATTGCTCGTCTGGTAACCCTAGTAGCTTAACGACTTGCTCAATGGCGTCCAAAGTCGGCCCCGCTACGTGGTCTGCATAAATTTGGTCACCACTCATGATCAGCATGTCTGGTCGCTCATCAACACGTAAGCTAGCGACCTTTTCGTCTGCAGTGACTAAAGTGTCTTTACTAAAATGGTGAGGATTTCGACAAGAGCCATGAAGAACGTAATCGGCTTTCTCGCTGATCACAAACTCCAATCCTTGATGTGGATGTTGGTCTTGTTCATAGCTCAGATGTGGCAACAGCTTAGTCAATAGACCATCTTGAGTTTGAATTTGGTAGCGAAGCGGTTGATGAGTTGGGTAATCACCTTTAATGGCGAGTAAGCTTACCCACGCTCTCTGACCTATTTGGAGCTGCTGAAGTTCATCAAGTGATTGTGATGTGTATGCGTTGTGAGTGCTTGCATCCATTATTTCAACCACGCCTTTAAGAGGCTTGGTTGTCACTAGCCAAATGTTGATTTCAGACGCGGTGACTTTGCGCAGGACAGGCCCTGCAATAATAAGAGGAAGGGGAGTAGGTTCAGTATTGGTCGACGTTGTTGGCAAAGCGCTTCCTTATGTATCTGATTCTTCTTCTAATACTTCGATGACTTGAGAGCTGCTAAGTTCATGCCCCATTAAGAACAAACCTAACATCGCATCCGCTTTTGATGCGTTGTCACTGTCTTCATCCAGAATTTGTTGCAGGCGAGTGCGTATCAAATCTATTTCATGATCGACAAAACCACGGCCTTCTTCGTCACCTTGTCCATCTTCAGGTGCGTTATCGAAGTGCAAAAACAGGAGCTCACCATCGAGCTTGGTATCCACTAATCTTTCAGGTAGCCACTCTTCTCCCATCACGATGTCTGGGTTGGAGTTAGACGGCAAATTATTGAGGATAGAGATAAGTTCTGATGCTTTCACGTTTACTTCGTTATGTTTAAGTTCAAGCTAAACCCATAAGTGGCTGCTTTTAATGATTTTTGATGACGACATGCCTAGATTACTGGCATAGTTCGTTGTTAGGTTAACAACGCACTGAGATTATGTTCATGCCAACGTATCAAAGTGCATGACGCGAACTGTCACGCACATGACAACGTTAAGTATTGTAACGGCTAATATCGAAAGAACATAAGCTTAATTCACTGATTTTCACCATCAACTTTGATTAAAACCCATGAAGAGATTGAAACAAGCCACCATGATGCTTACGCTCGCTGCGGCTGTATCAACGGCTTATGCAACAGATGAGCAAACGTGGGGCATTGCCGCCATGTATCGCACGGCCTCGATTCCTTTTTACACTGCTAACGATGACTCTACGGTGAGCACCTTCGTGCCGATGATGTTTTTTGAAAATGAACATTTGTACATTAACGGACTCGAGGGTGGCGCTTTTCTGTTTAACGAAGAGGATTCTGACTGGCGAGTGAGCGCGATTACGCGTCTTCGTTTTGTCGACATTCCTAAATCCGTTCAAAACGCGTTTGAAGGTGATCGCGTCGATTTTGGTGGCCAACTGCGTTATGACTTTAATGAAAACTGGCGAGCTGAAGTGGAATTGATGACGGATGACGAGTTTCAGTTCCACTCAAACTACAGAATTGCAGCAAATTACGAGCTGGGTGATTGGGAGTTCGAACCATCTTTTACCATCCGTTATAAGGACTCTGATTTCAACAGCGAGTATTACGCTTTCAAAGATGTGACAGGGGAAAGAATCGGTGCTGGCGCAGATGCTAATCTGGGCATCAAAGCGCGTTATCACGTGATTTCTAACCTCTATTTGTTGGGCGAAACCAGCGTGACGCGCTTAGACAACGAAGCTTACAAGAGCGGAATTGTCGAAGATCGTTACCAAGGTGAAGTGTTTGTCGGTTTCGGCTTCTTTAACGACAAAGGCAAAGAGCGAAAATCTGACCTTCACAATCGCCCATATTTGCGAATTGCGCACGGCTGGGCGACGCCTTCCAATATGGGAGACATTTTCAAGTTCAACGCAGAAAAGGATGAATACGATAATCAGCTCACTTCGTTTTTCTACGGACATCCGTTGACTGATGAACTGTTTGGTTTGCCTCTTGATATCTATTTAACGCCTGGTTTGGTTCATCATTGGTCGTCGGATGCTCAGTCATCTAGTACCGAATATGTCATGGCGATTAAAGCGTATTACACCTTTAACTGGCCGACTCAATGGCGTTTTGGTGTTGCGGAAGGGATGTCTTACATCGACAACATCACCTATATCGAAGGTACAGAAATGGAAGAGAAAGGTTACACGCCAAGTAACTTGCTTAACTATCTGGACTTTTCATTGGATGTGAACGTCGGTGACCTGTTTAACCAAAAAGATTGGGAGAACATGTGGGTGGGGTATTCGTTACACCATCGCTCTGCGATCTTCGAAAACGCCTCTCAATTTGGCAGAATTAAAGGCGGAAGTAACTACAACACGATTTATTTCCAATACGAATTCTAAATACATTATTAAGCCCTGTAATCCTACAGGGCTTTTTATTTATCCAATAATTGATAACCATTATTATTTTTATTCTTCTGTATTCTATTTTTGTATTTATATATTCAATTTTAATTAGTAAATATTATCTATTTTACCTAGCTCTGACCTATTCATATTTCATTAATAAAAAATCGTAAAATGAAATATAAGATTACGCATCGTGCCATTTATAAATTGATAGTGGTCAAACTTATTAACCATTAAATCTACAAGGATATCGATAGTGGTTTCTTGTCTGGCTTTAGTTGCTCAAGGCCTGATAAGTAAAGCTTGATTAATAGATCTTAGAAATGTCACTTTGACCTCAAAGTGTTTTAGATATTTTCAAATCATGCCTATTTTGAAAATACGATCTCTATATCTTATTTGTTTCTAATTAGTGTTCTTTCCCCACTTGTTATTAATTAAGCGCCACTCCCAATTTTAAATGCACTTAGGAAAAAACCATGAGTCAAAATGGTAAGTTTAATATTACTCGGCGTGATGCTTTAAAGGGCGGTTCTGCACTTGGCGCTTTAGCGTTAGCAGGAAACGCGCTTTCTCTCCCGTTCGCAACTAAAGCGGTTGCCAAAGAAACGCCAGCAAAACCAAATGAAAAAATTGTCTGGTCGGCATGTACCGTAAACTGTGGTTCTCGTTGTCCGCTTCGTATGCACGTGGTCGACGGTGAAATCAAATGGGTAGAAACCGATAACACGGGTGATGATGTGTATAACCACAATCATCAAGTTCGTGCTTGTTTGCGTGGTCGCTCTATGCGTCGCCGTGTTTACTCGCCAGACCGTTTGAAATACCCACTTCTTCGCGTTGGTAAACGTGGTGAAGGTAAGTTCAAACGCATCACTTGGGACGAAGCCTTTGACCTCATTGGTGACAACCTAAAACGCATCATTAAAGACTACGGTAATGACGCGGTTTACTTAAACTACGGTACGGGTACCTTGGGTGGTACGGTAACTAAGAGCTGGGATCCGAGCGCGACATTGGTTGCACGTATGATGAACCTTTGTGGTGGTTACCTGAATCACTACGGCGACTACTCGGCAGCTAACATTGAATGTATGTCTGAGTATTTCTACGGCACTTGGGTAGACAACAACTCGATTGACGACGTACAAAATGCAGATCTTTGTCTGATGTTTGGTAACAACCCTGCAGAAACTCGTATGTCGGGCGGTGGTCAGGTTCACAACTACGTGGACGCAAAAAACATCAGCCACACACGTACGATCTGTATCGACCCTCGTTACACCGATACTGCCGCTGGCCGTGAAGACCAATGGGTACCAATCAAGCATGGTACTGACGCTGCACTGATCGCTGCTATCGCAAATGTATTGATCAGCGAAGATAAAGTCGACCAAGACTTCCTTGACCGTTACTGTGTGGGTTACGACCGCAAAACACTGCCAGCGTCAGCGCCAGAAAACGGTAGCTACAAAGATTACATCATGGGCACAGGTCCAGATGGTATCGAGAAAACACCAGAGTGGGCACAACCAATCACAGGTATTCCTGCTGATGTGATCTTGAAACTTGCGCGTGAAATCGGCGATGCAAAACGTATTTACATCACGCAAGGTTGGGGTCTACAACGCTCAGCAAACGGGGAGCAAGCGTGTAAAGCGATCATGATGCTGTCTCTGCTTCGAGGTCAGGTTGGTCTACAAGGTGGTGGTACTGGTGCTCGTGAGGGTAACCACTCTTACCCATTCCAACGCTTCCCGAAAGTGCCAAACCCAATCAGCGCTTCTATCCCAATGTTCCTTTGGACAGATACGATTTTCCGTGGCACTGAGATGACCGATCTTACTGACGGTATCAAAGGTGTTCAGAAGCTGCAAAACAACATCAAGTTCATCTGGAACTACGCGGGTAACTGCCTGATTAACCAACACTCAGACATCAACCGCACACACGACATTCTTCAAGATGAAAAAGCGTGTGAAATGATTGTGGTGATCGATAACCACATGACGTCTTCTGCGAAGTATGCCGATATCGTACTGCCAGACTGTACAACGTCAGAGCAATCGGATTTCTGTATGGATGGTGCGGCGGCGTCAATGCCTTACTTCATCTTTGCAAGCCAAGCGATTCAACCTCGTTTCGAATGTAAGCCAATCTACGACATCATGTCTGGCGTGGCGAAGCGTATGGGCGTGTTTGATGAGTTTACTGAAGGTCGCACGCAAGAAGAGTGGCTGCAATGGATGTACGCTCAGACCGTCAAACAAAACAACGATCCAAACCTGCCGTCTTACGATGAGATGAGAAAGCAGGGCATCTACAAGAAGCAATTCGACCGTCCACACGTGGCGTTTGAGGACTTCCGCCGTGACCCAGAAGCGAATCCATTGCCTTCGCCATCAGGTAAGATTGAGATCTACTCAGAGACCCTCGCGCAGATCAACGAAGAATGGGAACTGGATGAAGATGAATCCATCACACCATTGCCTGAATACGTATCGACGTTCAACGGCTGGGATTCGCCAGATCGTAAAGAGTTCCCGCTTCAGTTAACGGGCTTCCACTACAAAGCTCGTGCGCACTCTACGTACGGCAACGTCGACATCCTAAAAGCAGCAGCACCACAAGATCTTTGGATCAACCCGATTGATGCAGCGTCACGCAACATTGAAAACGGTGATTTGGTTAGCGTGCGCAGCAAGTTCGGTGAAATGAACGTTCGCGTAAAAGTGACCCCACGCATCATGCCGCATGTGGTTGGCTTAGGTGAGGGTGCATGGTACGCACCAAACGCAAAAGGTGTTGACCAAGCGGGCTCAATCAACGTGCTGACAACACAACGTCCAAGCCCGTTGGCAAAATCGAACCCGAGCCATACCAACCTCGTTGAAGTGACGCTAATTAAGAAAATGGGGGCTAAATAATGAGCACAGCGAAACAGTATGGCTTTTACATTGATTCAAGCAAATGTACTGGCTGCAAAACATGTCAGCTCTCTTGTAAAGACAATAAAGATCTGGGTGTCGACCGTAACTTCCGTCGTGTTTACGAATATGTAGGCGGCAACTGGACAGAAGAAAACGGCGCGTTCCGTCAAAATGTGTTTGCGTACTACCTATCGATCTCTTGTAACCACTGTACTAACCCTGCGTGTACCAAGGTTTGTCCATCTGGTGCAATGCACAAGCGTGAAGAAGACGGCTTTGTTGTTGTTGATGAAAGCGTGTGTATCGGCTGTAAATCTTGTCACATGGCATGTCCTTACGGCGCGCCTCAATACAGCGAAGAAAAAGGTCACATGACCAAGTGTGATGGCTGTTACGAACGTGTCGCAGAAGGCTTAATGCCAATCTGTGTGGACAGCTGCCCATTGCGTGCGATTGAGTTTGGTCCAATTGATGAGCTACGCGCGAAATACGGTTCAAACGCGGATGTGGCACCATTGCCAGATTCTCGCATTACGAGCCCAAACCTGATCGTGAAGCTAAATCCAAATGGTCGTCCAACCAATGACCGCACGGGTTTCCTACAGAATCCAAGAGAGGTGAAATAATGTTATACGAAGCACCATTAGTTGCCTTTACGGTTCTTGCTCAAACAGCGGTTGGCGCGCACCTAACGGTTAACGCATTCGAGAAATTCGGTAAGCCACCACGCGTGACAGAACCTCGTATGAACATCGCTCGTTTTGCAATTTTGGTTGTAATGGGATTGGGTTTCTTGTTCTCAACCACTCACTTAGGTAGCCCACTTCGTGCCTTCAACGCATTAAACCGTGTTGGTAGTGCGGCGCTATCTAACGAGATCTTAACAGGTGCAAGCTTTCTGTCTCTAGCGGGTTTGTACTGGTTGCTAACGATTCTAAAAATCGGCAGCGAAGGCGTGCGCAAAATCGTGAACTGGTTGTCTATCGCGGTTGGCGTGATTTTCATGTTCGCGATGGCAAATGTTTACCAAATCGAAACGGTTCCAGCATGGTACTCACCAATGACAACGGTTGCGTTTTGGTTCACGGTCGTGACTTCGGGCCTGATGTTTGGTTACACGCTGATCAACGTATTGGACGTGACGGCTGAGAAAACCAATCGTCGCCTAATGTGGGCAGGTGTGAGTTTGATTGCGCTGAACCTAGCGTTCTCAGTAATGCAAACCATTCACTTCGCAGGTATCTCAACCGCGATTCACAGTGGCTTAGATCAAATCACCATGCTATCTGGCTATGTTGCCGGTCATGTGATGTTGCTTGTGGTTGCTACTGCTCTTTGGGTATTCGCTGAGTTGTTTACCGCAGAAGGTCGTCAGAAGAACTTGCTGGTTATCGTGGCATTCGTCGCCTTGTTCGTTGCGGAGATTCTGGGTCGTAACGTGTTCTACGGCATGCACTTTACATCTGGTTTGTACTAATAACCGTGATTTGTGCTGATAACCATGAATAGAGTGGGGCGAGTGTTCGTCCCACCTCTTTTCCGTTTTACTTAATCGAAGAATAAAAGCGCCAGTCATCAAAGGTACTTCATGCAAATTTCTCAACTTGAACCACAAGATACCAGCATCGTTCTTAAGCTGTTTGGTGCACTGTTTTACTACCAGCCTAAAGATTACTCTGAGGCAAATCTCGATACGTTGCTGAGCAATACAGATACACCAATCGAAGCGCTTAATGACATGTTACGCAGCTTTCAAAACGAGAGCGAAGAGGCACTGCAAATGGAGCACGATCGCATGTTTTCCGGTATTGGTGAGATGCCAGCGCCACCTTGGGGATCGGCTTATCTAGATAAAGAGGCGGTGTTGTTTGGTGAATCAACCATTGAATATCGTTACTTCTTGCAGCGTTGTGGTTTTTCTTTGGAATCTGACCAACGTGAGCCAGAAGACCAGATCGGCTTGATGCTGATGGTGTTAGGCATGTTGATTGAAACTGAACAGCAAAAACTGGCGGCTGAAATGCTGCGCGAGCACTTGATGACGTGGTTTGGTTTTTTCAACAAGCGCTTCAAAAAAGCGGTGACTCTCACGCCTTACTCAAAACTGTCGAACCTTACTGAAGAATTACTTCAATCCTTGAGTGAGCAATACCAAGTCGTTGTGCCAGCAAAGAGAGATTACTCGGATGCGCCAGTCTGAATCGGTTGACCTAAGCAAGCGACGTCTGTTTTCGTTCCGTCGCGCGCCAGTAGAGCAAGCTCAAGAGCCTCGTGTTAAAGCGAGACCACCGTATGCGGTGGAAGAGTCGATGTTCACAAGGTTATGTGATGGATGCGGAAAGTGCGCTTCTGCATGTCCAAGCCAAATCATTGAAATGGTTGGTGGCGTTGCCGCGTTAGACATCAGCTACTCAGTATGTGATTTATGCGGTGAGTGTAAGTCGGCATGCCCTACATTGGCGCTTTCAAATCAAACAGAGTCTACAGGCTTGATTGCAACTATCTCGAACAGCTGTGAAAACTTATACGGTTATTGCGGTAGTTGCGAGGACAGTTGCCCATACGATGCCTTGCAATGGCAAGACGATGCCAAACCCAAAATTGATGCAGCCAAATGCAAAGGTTGTGGGCAATGTGCGCAAAGCTGTTACACCAGCATGATCAGCTTTGACTTAAAACGATAAAAAAGGGATTGGCGTACACCAATCCCTTTTTATTTGTATTCTTTTTGTCGTTGAAGTTATGCCATTGTGGCAAGTTGACTTTGTGCTTCTGAAATGCCTTTCGATGCCGCATAGTCACCCATGTTTAACGCCTCTGCGTAAACAAATTCCACATCAGTGATTCCTACAAAACCCAGTACAGTGCGTAGGTATGGCGTCACGTTGTCGGTTGGTGAATCTTTATGGATACCACCGCGCGTGGTTACTACGATCGCTTTCTTACCTTCAATCAAACCTTGAACGCCGTTTTCTGTGTATTTGAATGTCACGCCTGCACGAGCAATCAAATCAATCCAGTTTTTAAGCTGAGTCGGAATGGTGAAGTTGTACATTGGTGCAGCGATAACCAAAGTGTCTGCTGCCTTTACTTCTTCAATCAAGGTATCAGACAAGTCGACAACCGCTTGTTGTTCTTGTGAAAGGTCTTCCGTTGCGCGAAGTGCAGTGGCAACGGCGAAGTCCAAAACTGGCAGTGGGTTTGCAGCCAAATCACGAACGGTCAGTTTGTCTTGGTCTACATTTTTGATGAAGTCTTCAACCAATTTGTTTGATTGAGAGTAATCGCCAAGGATGCTTGATTTTAGAGCTAGTACACGAGACATAATGGTTATTCCTTAAATAAGTGCTTTCGACTATGGGAGCCATTATAAGCAAGGTAAGTGAGTTCAAAAGCCTAGCGATTCGCTTAACATGTTCGAAAAAATTGAATGAGCTTTCGGTTATCTTGTTGCAGACCTTGTGTGATACAATCCGCGCAGTTTTTGTAATGAAAAGAATAGGAAACGCTTTGACTTCGTCACAGCCCCCAAAAAAGACCCCCGCTGAAGAGCAAGCGACACCGTCAAATGGTGCGCAAAAGGCGACAGCGAAACAAGCTCAAACACCTCAGGCTCAAGTGAACAGCGCGGCATCTCTGCGTAAAGCACTGAATCAGTGCATGATGCGCGACCGTTTTCGTTTGAGTAAAAGAATCTCTGGTGCAAGCAAAATTAAGAAGGACGCAGCGCGTAACGCTGTGTTTGATGAAATCGCATTAGACATTGCTAAATCGATGATGGTTGCGGAACAACGCAGCAGCTACAAGCCAACGATTGAATACCCAGAAATCCTGCCAGTCAGCCAAAAACGCGACGACATTGCGAAAGCGATCGAAGAAAACCAAGTGGTTATCGTTGCGGGTGAAACCGGTTCAGGTAAAACCACTCAGCTACCAAAAATCTGTGCTGAGCTTGGTCGCGGTAAGTTTGGTCTGATTGGCCACACTCAGCCTCGTCGTCTTGCGGCGCGTTCGGTTGCGAACCGTATTGCCGAAGAGATGGAAACCAAACTGGGTGAGTTTGTTGGTTACAAGGTTCGATTCAACGACCAGATCTCTGAAAACACCCAAATCAAATTGATGACAGACGGTATCTTACTGGCTGAGATTCAACACGACCGTTTCTTGAATCAATACGACACCATCATTATCGATGAAGCGCACGAGCGCAGCCTTAACATCGATTTCATCTTGGGTTACTTGAAAGAGTTGCTACCACGTCGTCCTGATTTGAAAGTGATCATCACGTCGGCAACCATCGACCCAGAGCGTTTTTCAAAACACTTCAACAATGCACCAATTATTGAAGTGTCAGGTCGTACTTACCCAGTAGAAACGCGTTACCGCCCACTAAGTGGTGATGACGACAACGATCGTGACCAGCTTGAAGGTATTTTCGAAGCGGTAGACGAACTGTGTGATGAAGGTTTAGGTGACATCCTGATCTTCATGAACGGTGAGCGTGAAATCCGTGATACCGCTGATGCACTGTCTAAACGTAACCTGAAGAGCACGGAAATTGTGCCGCTTTACGCGCGCTTGTCGGCGGGTGAACAGAACAAAATCTTCCAACCGCATGCTGGTCGTCGAATTGTACTGGCAACCAACGTAGCAGAAACCTCGTTGACGGTTCCGGGCATCAAGTACGTGATCGATCCGGGTACGGCGCGTATTAGCCGTTACAGTTACCGTACTAAAGTACAGCGCCTTCCAATTGAGCCAATTTCTCAGGCGAGCGCGAACCAACGTAAAGGTCGTTGTGGTCGTGTGGAAGAGGGTATCTGTATTCGTCTGTACTCAGAGGAAGATTTTGAGTCACGTCCGGAGTTTACCGATCCTGAGATCCTGCGTACTAACCTAGCATCGGTTATCTTGCAGATGACGGCACTGGGTTTGGGTGATATTCAAGCGTTCCCATTTGTGGAAGCGCCGGATAAACGCAACATCCAAGACGGTGTTCGCTTGTTGGAAGAGCTTGGTGCGATTAACGCCGAAGCGAAGGACGCGAAAAAACGCTTAACCAGCATTGGTCGCCAATTGGCTCGCTTGCCTATCGACCCGCGTCTCGCGCGCATGGTTTTGGAAGCTCCAAAATATGGTGCACTAAAAGAAGTGATGATCATCGCAGCGGCATTGTCGATTCAAGATCCGCGCGAGCGTCCTTCAGACAAACAACAATCGTCAGATGATAAACATCGTCGTTTCTTCCATGAAGAGTCGGATTTCCTGACATTTGTGAACTTGTGGGATTACATCCAGAAGCAGCAGAAAGCGTTGACGGGTAACCAATTCCGCAAACAATGTAAGCAAGATTACTTGAACTACTTGCGCGTACGTGAGTGGCAAGATGTGTACTTCCAGATTCACCAGTCGATGCGTGAAATGGAATTCAAACTTAACGATGAGCCTGCGTCTTACCATGGCGTACACAGTGCGATTCTGGTTGGTTTGTTGTCGCACATTGGTATGAAAGACCAAGAGAAGAATGAATACCAAGGCGCGCGTAACGCTCGTTTTCATATCTTCCCGGCATCGGGGCTGTTTAAGAAGCAACCTAAGTGGATCATGTCGGCTGAGCTGGTGGAAACCTCGAAACTTTGGGGTCGTATCATCGCCAAGATTCAACCGGAGTGGATCGAGCCATTAGCCAAGCACCTTATCAAGCGCAGTTACAGCGAACCGCATTGGTCGAAGAAACGCGCGGCGGTGATGGCGCACGAAAAAGTCATGCTTTACGGTGTGCCAATCGTACCGAAACGTTTGGTGAACTACGGCAGTATCGATCCTACCGTTAGCCGCGAAATCTTCATTCGTAGTGCATTGGTTGAAGGTGAGTGGGAAACCAAACACGCGTTCTTCAAGCAAAACCGTAAGCTTTTGCAAGAAGTGGAAGAGCTTGAACACAAATCTCGTCGTCGTGACATCTTGGTGGATGATGATGAGCTGTTTGATTTCTATGACCAACGCGTTGGTACCGAAGTGGTGTCTGGTAAGCATTTCGATACATGGTGGAAAAAGGCATCGAAAGAAAATCCGGAACTGCTGAACTTTGAAAAAGAGATGCTGTTCAAGGGTGATGCTAGTCATGTCACCGATTTGGATTACCCGAACTTCTGGCATCAGAATGGTTTGAAGCTCAAGTTGAGTTACCAGTTTGAACCGGGTGATGATAGTGACGGTGTAACCGTACACTTGCCATTGCCGATTTTAAACCAAGTCGAACCAGCAGGTTTTGACTGGCAGATCCCGGGTTTACGCCATGAGCTTGTGGTGAGTTTGATTAAGTCTCTGCCGAAGACAATTCGTAAGAACTTTGTGCCGGCACCGAACTATGCGGATGCGTTTTTAGCACGCGTAACACCAATGGAAGCGCCGCTGCTGGACTCGCTAGAAAAAGAACTGCGCCGTATGACGGGCGTAGAAGTGCTGCGTGAAGATTGGAACTTAGAACAGGTGCCTGAACACTTGAAAGTCACGTTCCGCGCAGTTGATCACCGAAATCGCAAGCTGAAGGAAAACAAAGATCTTCATGAACTGAAAGAAAGCTTGAAAGACAAAGTTCAAGAAACGCTTTCCAAAGTCGCGGATGACGATATCGAACAACAAGGCCTGCATACGTGGAGCTTTGGCGAACTACCGAAAGTGTATCAACAAAAACGAGGCGGCTACGATGTAAAAGCATATCCGGCGCTTGTTGATACCAAAGACAGCGTTGAGATCAAACTCTACGAAACCGAATTTGAGCAGATCACCGCAATGCGCGCTGGTCAGCGCCGCTTAATTTTGTTGAACGTACCGTCGCCAATTAAATATTTGCACGCAAACTTGCCGAACAAATCGAAGCTGGGTCTGTACTTTAACCCTTACGGCAAAGTGCTTGATCTGATTGATGACTGTATTGCCTGTGGTGTCGATAAGCTTATTGAAGAGCAGGGCGGTTTGGTTTGGGAGCCTGAGAAGTTTGAAGCGTTGAAAGAACACGTTCGCGCTGAACTGGGTGATACCGTGGTAGAAATTGCCAAACAGGTAGAAACCATTCTGACGACGGCTTTCAACATCAACAAAAAGCTGAAAGGCAAGATCGATTTCACCATGGCGTTTGCGTTGTCGGACATCAAAGCGCAAATCGAAAGTTTGATTTTTAAAGGCTTTGCGACGGAATGTGGCTGGAAACGTCTGCCTGATATTCTTCGCTACATGCGTGCAATTGAGCGCCGCATGGAGAAATTGCCGATCGATCCGAACAAAGACCGTTTGCACATGCTTAAAGTGGAATCTGTCACCAAGGATTACAAAGAGTTGCTGAATAAGATCCCGAAAGGGATGGTGATTCCAGAAAATGTGAAAGAAATCCGCTGGATGATTGAGGAGCTTCGAGTGAGCTACTTTGCTCAACAATTAGGCACACCATATCCAGTTTCTGATAAACGAATCAAAAACGCGATTGATGCTTGTTAATCAACAAGTAAAATGGCGCTGTGGTTTGTTGTAAACGATGAAGAAGTTACTGGTACAGTAATTGCTAGTAACTTGTCACGTGTTGTTTTTAGTTCTCGGGAGGCAATGGTTCGCCTCCCTTGTATTTGCAGTACCAACGTCTGATTTGCAAGACGTGGGGAATAATAAAGAGTAAAGGTAGATGATGAAAAAAACTCTATTAGCAGTGGCGCTACTTGGCGCATCTTCTGCGGCAATGGCAGATTCTTGGATTTACGGCGGTGCAACTGTTGGTCAATCTGACTATAAAGGCGAGACAGATACGTCTTACTCTGTGCACGTAGGTACAGGTATTCTACCTATCATCGGTATTGAAGCGGGTGTAACTCAACACGGTGAGTTCAACGTAAACGGCCAAGATACTAAGCTGACTTCTTACTACGCTGCACTTAAGCCAAGCATCGATTTTGGCCCACTGCACGTTTACGCGAAAGGTGGTATCCACCAGTGGGATAAGAAAGTAAAAGGCGGCAAAGACGATGATGATTTCGATCTAATGTACGGTGTAGGCGCTGAGTACTTCATTTTTGGTCCAATGTCTGTTGGTGCTAGCTACATGAACTACACTGCGGGCAAAGACGACATCGGTACGTTCTCTGTTAACGCGACATTGCACTTCCTATAATCATCCGTTCAAGATGATGCAAATTCTGAACACCGGCATTGCGCCGGTGTTTTTTTGTCTATTGATAATCCTAACTGCTCTTAATTCTACTATTCACCTGAATTGATATCACACAAACAAAATCTGAACATAAATTATTCACTTTTTGATCTTAAATTCGCCATACCTTCCAATATATAGTGACGAGTAGGTGCGCATGTATGCGTAATGTTCCGTTCAGGAATCGAACAGGAAGGTATAACTATGAAAACAAAACTCTCGTTATTGGCTTTGGCGTTGTGTTCAACATCAGTGCTTGCTGACTCATGGATTTATGCAGGCGGCCAAATTGGTCAATCAGATATTGATGGCGAAAACGACACAACGTATGGCGTGCATGTCGGAACGGGGATTCTGCCATTAATCGGTATCGAAGTCGGCTATTTCAACCACGGTAAAGTCGACTTGTCTTTCGGTGGCAACAAAGGGGATGCGGATTTCACTTCGTTCTACTTAGCGGCGAAACCAAGCATCGATTTTGGTCCGCTACATGTGTATGCCAAAGGCGGCATTAATGCATTCAATGTCGATTACAATGGCGGATTAAGCTCGGTCAGCAAAGATGATGGCGTGTCTTACATGTATGGCGTCGGCGCGGAATATTTCTTGTTAGACAATATCTCTGTTGGTGCAAGTTACCAATCATTTGGCGTGGATATCAATGGGGACAGCGATAACCTAAGCAGCTTTACGGGCAACGTGACTTTCCATTTCTTGTAAACCGCAAACTTCCCGATCTTCTTTATCCAACTCACTCTTCACAGTTGGTTGAAAAACTCCACCAACCTCAAAATGGTCTCGCCCTTATGTGCGAGGCCATTTCTTTTGTACTGAATACCGTTTGACCTTGTTGATTGACGGTTTTCCTCTGCGTATTCCAATTTCGAAAAATAGTTAGATGTCGTAGCTTATTTCTGTGAGTTGAAGACACTTGTTTTGCGTTCATTTGCAGTAAATATGCAATAAAAGTGTTATTTTTGCATAAATCTGTGATTGGTGATAAACTTCGCATCGTTTTTAAAGTTTAGAGTTCAAATTAATGGAGGGCGGTATTGGAGTTCTTCTCCCCTGAGAAGCGTTTCAAATTACGTTAAATTTGTATTTATGGATAATGCATTTAAAAAATATAGTATCGACACAACAGACTACCAGGTTGGCCAAGACAACGTTCAAAAATGGGGCTTCGATATACACAATCCCGTATTCGGCATCAGTGCTGGTCTCGTTGTTTTCTGTCTTATTTCACTTCTTCTTGTCGAGCCAGTCACCGCACGTGACGCATTAAACGGGATCAAAAACGGAATTATTGAACAGTTTGATGCATTCTTTATGTGGTCTACCAATTTTTTCTTATTGTTCGCTGTTGCTCTGCTTTTCTCGCCATTAGGTAAGATTCGTTTAGGCGGTAAAGAGGCGACGCCGGATCATTCAACCGTTTCATGGCTATCAATGCTGTTTGCTGCAGGTATGGGTATTGGCCTCTTATTTTGGAGTGTGGCTGAGCCAACGGCCTATTTCACGGATTGGTGGGGTACGCCGCTAAACGCAGAAGCGTATTCAGCCGATGCTAAATCACTCGCGATGGGCGCGACCATGTTTCACTGGGGTGTTCACGGTTGGAGTATTTACGCCCTTGTTGCGTTGGCGCTTGCTTTTTTCGCCTTTAATAAAGGTTTACCACTTTCATTGCGTGCGGCGTTTTACCCAATTTTTGGTGACCGTGCATGGGGCTGGTTAGGCCACGTTATCGATATCCTTGCTGTACTTTCGACGTTGTTCGGTCTTGCTACTTCTCTTGGTTTGGGTGCTCAGCAGGCAACCAGTGGTATTAACCATGTATTTGGTTTAAACGGCGGCATCGGTACACAAATGGTGGTGATTGCGTTTGTAACCTTTATTGCTGTGCTTTCTGTTGTTCGTGGTATTGACGGTGGTGTCAAACTCCTAAGTAACGTCAATATGATCGTTGCGTTTGCTCTGCTTATTTTTATTACGTTCATTACCTTTGATACTGCGATGGGTTCATTAGTCGACACGACAATGGCATACATCCAAAACATCATTCCGTTGAGTTACCCGCATGGTCGTGAAGACGAAACGTGGATGCACGGTTGGACAGTGTTCTACTGGGCGTGGTGGGTATCTTGGTCTCCGTTTGTGGGTATGTTTATCGCTCGCGTATCGAAAGGCCGTACCGTTCGAGAATTTTTGTTCGCAGTCATCGTGATTCCGACGTTGGTAACATTGGTTTGGATGTCAGTATTTGGTGGTATTGCGCTTGATCAGGTCGTGAACAAAGTTGGTGAATTGGGTGCGAATGGTTTAACGGATATTTCACTGACACTATTTCATGTTTACGATGTATTACCATACAGCTCAGTGATTTCTATTCTGTCGATTGTTTTGATTTTGGTGTTCTTTATCACCTCATCTGACTCTGGCTCATTGGTTATCGACAGTATCACTGCGGGCGGTAAGATTGATGCTCCCGTTCCACAGCGAATTTTCTGGGCGTGTATCGAGGGTTCAATTGCCGCGGTTATGCTCTGGGTTGGCGGTAAAGAAGCCTTGCAAGCGCTACAGTCTGGTGTGGTTGCGACCGGCTTGCCATTTACCTTTGTTCTACTGTTGATGTGTGTGAGTTTGGTGAAAGGTTTACGTACCGAGCTTTCCGCTTACCGCTAATCGATGTTGATAAATTAATACTCAATGCCGAGCATTCATTGCTCGGCATTTTTATTTCTGCTTTTCTTTTTAAGAAATTCCGTTACAGTTTGGGCTTCTTTTTCATCACTCAACTGCATTATGTCGCTTGCTAAACTTATTCTCATTCGTGGCCTTCCTGGCTCAGGAAAAACAACCTTGGCGAAACAATTGGTGAAAGATTTCGATGCGAAGCATTTCGAAGCCGACATGTATTTTGAGAATGAGAAAGGCGAGTACCACTTCAATCCGTCTTTGCTTCCGCAAGCGCACGAATGGTGTTTTGAACAAACGCGAAAATGGTTGAACAAAGGGAAAATCGTGATTGTGAGTAATACCTTTGTACGACATTGGGAAATGAAGCGGTATTTAGATTACTGCCGAAAGAAATCTATCGAGGTGGAAGTGATGGTGTGTTCGGGCGAATATCAGAGCATTCACAATGTGCCACCAGCGACAATCGAGAAGATGCGTCGCCAGTGGCAAGAGTAACAAAATAGACTCGAAGCATTACTGGCCGCGTCCATCAATCATTACGATAAGCGTTTTACTCATGATAGAAAGATCCATCGTGATCCACGAGTAAAACGAGCCGAGGCTTAGTGCATAGCTGTGGTCAAAACCAACTTTTCTTCTCACGTCTTCAATGCAAGCATCGTAACCTTGGTTTACTTGCGCCAAGCCTGTAATACCTGGCAGTACTCCGTATGTACGCTCTACAAAATATGGAATTTCATCTTCCAACTTTTGGTAAAAGGCAGGTCGCTCAGGGCGAGGGCCAATCATAGACATTTCACCTTTCAATACATTGAATAGCTGCGGTAACTCATCGAGACGAGTCTTACGTAAAAATCGGCCGACCGGGGTAATGCGTGGATCATTTTCGGTTGCCCAAACGGCACCTGAGCGTTGTTCTGCATCGATGTACATCGTGCGAAACTTCATGATTTGAAACAGATCCATCTTCTCTGGTGTGCAGCGACCAACACGCAGTTGACGATAAATCACTGGGCCTTTTGAGCTGACCTTGATGGCAAGAGCAATGAACGGAAACAGTGGCGCGGTTATTAGCAGAATCAACAGCGCAACCAGTACATCAAACGTTCTTTTCGCGTGGAATACATTTGAGTCGTAACGTGAGTTTTTCATGATGCTTTCCTTATTGGTTGACGCGTTTCCAACGCCCGTTTTCCATGCCTAGTAGGTACTTCATACCGCCGACAAAGTTTGCGATATGGCCAACGACGATATAGCTAATCAGTTTGAAAGGTTTCACTGTGTTAAGGGCTGGTATCAGATAAGTCATTAACGCAATACCGTAAATGCCTACCTGCGCCAACAGCAACAATAGAAACACCGGATGTTGAGCAAGTAACAATGAGCACACTAAGCACACAATCATCAAATACGGCGTTGCTAAACGCAGAACCTTTCCTGATAGAAATGCAAAGGCGGTGCCACGATAGCGAGGCAGCAACAATTTTTTCAATTGCATCAGCTGCTGCATGTTTCCGGCTGAGATTCGTAGGCGGCGCTTAAAGTCCGCGTCGTCTGAGCTTTGTTCCAGTTCAAGCGCGAGCATCTTAGGTTCGTAAACCGAAGTGAAGCCTCGCAAAACGATTCTCATAGGGAGAATGAAATCGTCATTGATGGTGCCAGCTTCGAGTGGCTCAAACAGCGTAGTCCTGAACGTGTAAAACGCGCCGTGAGAACCAATCGTTGAACCAAGTAAGGATTCTTGGTGTTTAACGCGAGACTGGTACTGCCAGTAAGCGGCTTCGCCTTGATTGCTTGTGCGCATAATTTGGTATGTCGCGTTAACGACGCCCACTTTCTCATTTTGATAATGCTGACTTGCCAAAAGGAGAGAGTCGCAAGAAACCAGAGCAGATGTATCACTCAGCGCCGTGATGTCGGAAGTGACGTGTTTCATCTCTTCATTAATCAACGCGACTTTGCCACGATTGATAGAGTGGTCGTTCACAATAAACAAGGTATCAGAGCAAATCGCTTCTTGGATGGTATCTTGTGCGATTTCTGCAGTTTTATCGGTACAACCATCACACGCGATTACCACTTTCAGCTTATCCCTTGGGTAGTCCAAACTCGCCAAGTTGCGAATTTTCTCAGCAATCCACTGCTCTTCGTTGTAAGCGGGGATGATGATGGTCACGGAAGGAAGTTTGTTATCACTGGCCGAGGCTTTGTAATGACGCTCTGCAAAGTGTTCGCCTTCGTCGTTAGATTTTGGTTTGAGTGGCAGCCATTTCAGTAGTAACGGATAACCCACATGATGGTAGATGATCAAAAACGCAGACAAACCAAAACCAGCAATCCAAATGAGATCATTCATAAGTCGACTCCTTAGCCAAACGAGTGTAGCGACCAACCATGTCACGAATATCGAAATGTTGAAGAATGTAAGCACGAGGCGAATGGATGTTTGAATCCAATTGTTTAGATAGAGCCTCCGCGAGTGAAAATACGCGGTTAGGTTCTACCAAAGCGCTGCTTTTCGGGCACAGTGTTTCTTTCACGCCGCCAACATCCGTCGCGACGCAAGGGATGTCACACGCTTGCGCTTCGAGTGTTGAAAGCGGAAACCCTTCTTGCAGAGACGGTAAACAAAACAAGTCTAAGCTTTGGTAGAAGCTTGGCATGTCGTCGACTAAACCGAGAAAGGTGACGCGTTGCTCAAGTTTGAGTGTGCGTACCAAATGTTCAAGTTGCTCGCGTTGGCTACCGTCACCTGCAATCGCAAGGTGGGTATGAGATTCAAGGTGAGAGAAGGCCTCTATCAGCACTTTATGTCCTTTCACGGTTTCTAATCGGCCTGCTACGCCAATTACGGTTTTATCCTCAGGTAGTCCAAAGTGATTTCTTTTAGCTTGGCGATCACCGCACTGAAACTTTTGGCAATCAATACCATTGTGAATGGTGCACACATCGCGATAGTTGAGTTTGGTTGTGATTTGATCGGAAACAAAGTGCGCATCGGCAACCATATGTGGGCGAACGGTTTTTAGCAGCACAGACTGTAAGCGCGCTGCTTTTTTATTGTTCAAATGCCAAGCATCATGTTCGGTGTGAATGATGACAGGAACGCCAGCCAAACGTGAGGCAATGCCACCGTAAAGCAAAGGACCAATATGATGTGTGTGTACAACATCTGGCTTCATGCCTTTGATCATCGCCGTAAGTGTGCCTAAGGTTTTAACGCTGAACCCCGGCTGTTTATTGAGAAAATGAAGCTGGCTTTTGTATTCGGTCAACTTAGCCCATTTCGCTAAGGATTGGGATTTGGCGCCTTCTAAGCTCACCACAAACACATCGTGACGAGGTTCTGCGAAGCGAAGCATATCCAGCACTAGCGTTTCTAATCCACCCGGTGCCAAGTGTTGCACCACATGCAACACCACTTTTTTATGATTCCGTTTGGTGTTTTTATCTTCTCTGCGTTCCATCTTTACGCCCTCAGTAGTGTGTATCTACTCTGAACAACGTATTGCACGCTACGTGCCATTATTTATTTTAAATAAAAACAATTGGTTAGGTATGAATGTCAAATCTGAAAATCAACATTCTCAATTTGAGATTCATATTAATGAGAAGACAAAACCATGTGGTAAATTAACGTGGCGTAGCAAAGAAAAAGCACTCGGGTCAACGAGTGCTTTATCGTTATGGTTAGTAGGAGAGTTAACTGGCGAACGTCACTTTAGGCAAGGTGGTGATCACCGGAACGCCCAGGTGTTTTTCTAATGCTCGGCGAGAACGCACCGAGTTATCTGCCAGTTCAAGTATGGTGGCTAGACCAACGCCAAGGCCGGCACCACCGATAAAGCCTAGAATGATAAATACAATACTTGGTAGATTAGACGGAATTGTCGGAGTGAATGGCGCATCAATGATCTTCACGCGTTTGTTTTCTTCAAACACACCAAGCGATCCTGTCAATTGCGCCATTTCGTAACGCTCGACGAGGTCGTCGTACATTTCACGCTTTACGGCGACATCACGTGCTAAACGGTTGATTTCTGTCGCGGTGCTACCAAAGCGATGGGCATTGCTTTCTAACTCTTGAATCATCTTTTGCAAACTGACGGTTTCTTCGGTGAGTGATTCAAAACGGCTACGCATGATTTGCAGTTGATGCAGTTGAGACACGAGCAATGGCTGCGCTTCTCCAAGGCTACTTACCGTGGCGTTACTCGCAATGTCCCACAATTGGTTACTGTTCAGCTCTGGCTGTTTTGAACTGAGCAGAACTGTTCGTTCTTGCTCTAAGCGTTTTAATTCGCGCAATTTTCCTTGTACTAGGCTGTGCGCTTCGGTGTATTTGGCGCGGAGCAGAGTAAGCTCGCTTCGGATCTCGATAATTTGTTCTTCAATCTTACCGATGACGGGATTGGTTTTGGAAAGCTGTTGGTCCAAGCTCCCCAAACTGCGAGTCACACCGGCAAGCTCGGCTTCTTTCTCCGCCAAGGTTTGCTTTAAGCTGGCTAGGCGGGTCAAGCTTTGGGCCTGCATTTCTGGAGTTGCGTGTGAGTAGGTGTTTTTGTACTCGGCAAAAGCGTGCTCGGCTTTGTCGAGCTCTTCTCTTCGCTTATTGATATGAATGGTCAAGAAATGACTAGAATCCTTAATCGATGAGCGTTCCGGTGCCAAAAGTTGCTCAACAAATCGGTTACTCACCGATGTTAACATTGACTCCATTCCTTGTGCTTTACCGCTTCTTAGCTGAATTTGGATAAAGTCTTTACCCAGTTGTTGAACCGATAAGCGCGAAGCGAGATCTTTGATGATGAATTCTTGTTCTTTCGCGCCCATGTCATCGTCAATCAGCCCTTGCTCTTTTGCGACAGAGTAGAGCACGTGACGGCTTTTCAGCAAAGTACTCAACGCACTCAAACGGTCTTTAAGCATGGTTGATACGGCAATATCTTGCAGAAACGGATTCATCTTTGCCGTTTCTTGAATCAACATGCTGGTGTGTGCGACGTACGTTGTTGGAACGAGCTTGCTTACGCCAAAACCAAGGATAGGTAGTACAAGCATCGGAATGACAATCATATAGCGACGTCGCCACGCGCCATGCAGTAATACGCTGATGTTTTCTCGTAAATCGCTCATAGTGCCCTCACTAATTTCTCAACTTGGTCTGCTCTTGCTTCCCAGCTTTGTTGTTGGACATAAGATGTAGAGCCGTTTGGTGGTGGCAGCAGGTGACTTAGGCTGGTACACACGTCTTCGACGTCGGCGACGATGTGTAACATGTGTTTGTAAGGCATCAGAGCCGGAAATGGTGTGCTAATAACGGGCGTTCCCGTTGCCAAATACTCCAAAAGTTTGAGCGGGTTACACGCTTTGATTTGTTCGTTGTCGACAAACGGTAGCCAACTTGCGTCCCAGTGTTGGGAATAGCTTGGCAATAAATGATGCGCGCGAGGCCCTAAGTAATGAACGTTGTCTCTCTGTGGTAATGGATTGTGGGCAAACTCATTCGGTCCAATAAAAACCAAATCCCAATCCGGTGCGTGTTGGGCGACTTGGTCGATCAAACGATAGTCTAGCCAGTCAGACAAACTGCCATAAAAACCCAATATTTTACGGCCATTGTTCGGCAAGTCGCTTGCCTTTTCAGCAGGCGTTGAAAATAGGCTGAAATCGACCCCGTGTGGCAGCGTTGTGGTTTTATTATCCGGAAATCTAGCGGCCAGCTTGTCGCTTGCAGCAAGAATAAAATCGGCGTTATCAACCAGTGTGCGTTCATGCTCCAAAACGGTTTGATGATCAACGCCCGCTAACGCGCCAAAATCGTCGCCGCAGTAGTAAATCAGCCCGCGCTTATTCATGGCATTACACACATCAGCGGCGGTTGGTAGGGATGTCCAAAACAATGGGTTGTCGAAGTTCAACGCTTTTAAGTGTTTTTCTAGTTGGTGCTGCATCATCTTCGCTGCCACTTTTCTTGAAAAAGCAGAGTGGGGAGCCGGTATTGTCAGCAAATTTACCGTGAAAATGTTGTCTACCGCATCACAATGCATGGTTGGCTTATCTGAGCCAGTATCGCCGAAAACGCGGGAAATCTTGCTCACTAAACGTTGAATGTCTTTACTCGTCGGTTTTGGTTGTCTTAAACCGATGGAATTAACCCAAAGAATGCGATGGTTGGTGGCAAGTCGCTGAACGATGTGCTGCGTTGATGATGGTAGGCCGCCGAAGTCTTCGCCAAATACTACGATATCCGTCATGTGTTTCTCCTTGAGTTCTTAAGATTTGGTTTCTGATAGAAGGAGTAATCACAATGCGTGCCAAGGATTTAAGCCTTTAAAAACAGCTAGTTGCATTGTTGTCAAAATAAAAGGATTAGGATTTCTCATTTTGACAATCAGATTGAACGATACGACTAACCACCACGGTGAGCGCGGCAAGGATGTAGATCGGCCACGTAAAGCCTTGAGTAAGAAACGTACCCGAGACAATGGTGCCGATAAGGCCGCTCAATACCGCGTTTGCGCCAACAGTCAATGCGTAATCGGAATCGGGTGTGAGCAGCGAAATGGATTTTAAAGAGGTGCGAATCAACGAGACGATCAGCGTGATGAATACCGCTAGCCCGACAAATCCGGTTTCCGCTAACACGCCAAACCATGTACTGTGCACCGCGTGGTTGATGCCATCCCAATGTGGGCTGTAGAAATAGTAGTTGAAGTAGAAGTTATCCAGTCCTACTCCGGTAAACGGGTGGTGGAGTGCCATTTTGAAAGCCGCTTCCCATGCGTACAAACGACCCATCGCTGATGCGTCGATACCATCTTCTGCTGCGCCGCCGGATTCACGCCCCGAAATCCCAGCAAAAGCATATAAGGCTAAAGCCGCAACCGCCCCAAGAACCAAAACCAAGGTTTTGCTTTTGATGTGTTTAAAGGCGAAGTAAGCAAACACGGAGAGCGACCCCAACAAACCGCCACGGCTTTGTGTTTGTATCACTGCGAAAAACAGGATAAAGCAGGTGATAAGCGCGAAGAGTCGTAATAGGGTTGGCGAGCGCTTTTCCATCAATTGACTAACGGTAAAGGCGAGAGGAAACATCAACACGAGTGCCAAATCGTTAGGGTCGCCCAGCACTGAACCAATGGAACGCCCAATCGACACGCGAGTGCCTTCGACTAAATCAATGCCGTTCGCTGCGTTGTTAAGCGCGACTAACCCAATCAACATGCCGGCGACGATGATCGCTTTGGACATTTGAGCAAGCTGCTGAGGTTTGGTGATCAGCCAAGTGATCGCCAAGGTCATCACAATGATTTTCCAATACGTATTTTTAAATACCGTGATGGCAATATCTCGGCTAGAGGCGAACACAATCCCGATGATAACCAGCCCCCAGAAAATGCACAGCCACTTGAGTGAAGGGTGCCAGAATGCCGTAAGTTGACGACTTAGCAGTAGATGAAAAGCTAGCGCAGCTAACGCGCCAAGGGATAAAAGCAATGGAATTTTAAAGCTGTAAATGGCAGGAAACGCTTCGTGAATACGGAAAAAAGAGAAGATAACGAACAGTGTCACGAGCCAAAAGGTTTGATTGAGGACGAACAGCAATGCCAACGGTGCAAAGCACACTGCCACAATCAAAATGGGGTGAGGCATCACGATCCAAAGCAGCGCAATCACGACGGTGATCGCCAGCGCTGCAATGGACTGTTTTGTTCTCACATCGGTTGGGCTCATATCGAATATCTCTTCACTTGTCCGCGCCATCGAATGAATTGCTGACTTAATGCGCTGCGGGCTTCTTTACTCATGTAACGAACGGTGAGTCCTGCCAGCAGGCTGCATGTCAAAATGCAAATTGCGATGGCGATTCCTATCGATTGTGAAGAGTGAAGCAGGAACAGTGCCACACCTGAGATAATTTGCAGTAAAACCATCAAACTCAAATGGAATGGTAGAGTCATACACTGTTGGCCAACCGCGTAAGTTAAGCCGAGTTTACAAAGCTGCGCGTAGTACAACGCAATGAACACGCCAAAAATACCGAGAGAAGACAACCCAAACAGCAACCCAATCGCAACGAAGGCAGAAACCACATTAATACCAAGCAACCATCGGGTTCTGCGTTTGAAAAGAATGGCGATGTTTAATAATTCGCTCCATTCCTTGAGCATCGCAATCGGTAGCAAGAACAGAGTGTAAAGTACCGCTTCATGGTAGGTCTCTGGCAAGAAGTTCGTGATCATGACCATTGCTAGTGTCGCTACAACCACGCTGAGCGCAGAAACATAAATCATCCCTAAATGGGAAACACGCACGGCTTCATTATCTCGACCATTTTCGAGGTATGCAAAGCGTCGTGGCATCCACCACATGCCAAATGGCTGCACCAAAATACACATACCCACTGCGAACTTAACCGCAATCGCATAAATGCCTAACGTCGCCAACGAAGCATTTGCACCGATGAACCAGCGCTCGGCGCCATTCAAACAAAACGCGACAAGCGCAGACAACATTACTGGTAGGCAGTAATTCAAATACTGCTTGGCTAAGGCAATCTGAGGCAGAGCAAGGGTGTAACGGTTGATGATGTGTAACCAAACAAATTGCATGACCGCAGCGATAAGACCGCCAATCAGCACCGAGATGACATGTGGGTGCAGCGCAAGCGCCGCGACGATAAACGTGACTTGCAGTAGAGTCGTCGTCACCATCACTTGAAGCAGTGTTTTGGCTTTGTCATCTTGAGTGCGCAGCCAAGCCGTGCCAATCGCAATGCTGCCCTCCAGAACAATGGCAAGCGTAACAACAGCAAATTCGATGCGCGTAAAAGGTTCAGGAATAGGGAGTAACGCAATCAGTAACAGGAGAATCGCAGCCACCGCGCTGGCGATCAGCACCGACAATGAATAAAGTTGGTTGAGAGAAACGGTTCTTTTTTGTGCGTCTTTCTCCACGCCGACAAAACGATAGAGTGCTTCGTGCAAAGCAAAGCTGACCAACAAGGTTGTCACTACGCCAAAAGTGGTCAGTAGCTCGAGTTTGCCCATTTGCTCTGGCGTCAAAAAGTGTGGGAGCACAGGCAACATGAGTAAGCTGATGCTTTTGTTGATCACTAACGCAATCGCGAAAAGTGACATGTTGGTCATTGCTTTAGACATGGTCATATCCTTTGACGTTGTTTCGCGCTTTGGCACCGTGATGACTGGTTGGTGCATGCTCTGAACATAAATATTGAGCGATTGGCATGTAGCAGCGTTCAGCGCTGTATAGCTGTGCGACATTTAAGGCTTCAAGTCCCATTGTGACCTTCATCCACGGTGACTCATTAAGCAGACGAATCGCGTTGTGCAGAGAAGCCGCATTATTCGGTGTGTATTTGATGCAGTTCTTTCCATGAGTCAATACGCGATCCCAATAGCTATCATCGTGAGGGATAACCACACACATACCGGACGCCAGTGCTTCTAAAATGGAAAGCCCGAAAGGTTCGTTCACGCTGGTGGAAACAAAAACACCACACTGTGCACGCAATTCGTTGAGGTTGTTTGGAGATTCATACCAATCGACCCCTTTGGTATTAAAATCTGGAGTGGAATATTCAACGCCTGGTACATTCGGTTTGATGTAACAAATGGTGGATTGAATGGTGGTGGTGTTTTCTAACGTTAGGGCATCCAGCAGTAAATCCACGTTTTTCCATTTCAACAAACTCGCTGCCCAAAACACGCGATTGGAGATTGGATTAGCTTGTTTCGGCCAGCGTTCGCGAGAAAGGCCGTTCACAAATGTGGAGGCGTTCAATGTGCTCCAATATCTTTCCGTCGCAGGTTTTGGTGTTTTTAAATAGGCTTGCAACGCGTTAATCAAGGATTCGCGAGTGTTTGACAGATAGTAGATAGCGCTGGCTTTTACTAAGCAGTAGCCGGACGATCTTGCGACGCCAACAGGTCCGTGAATCATTTGTACCACTGGCTTGCGGCTGAACAATCTCATCAGGTACAAAGGCATGTCATTGCTTGGGCAAGAAAGCCCCAGATACCAATCTATTTTTGGCAGCTTCATGCAAACCTTGAGCAGTTGAATCAGGTAAAACGCGTTCATCAACCAATAGATAAGGCCATGAGTGGAGCAAAACGGCGCCGCTTTTATGTTGAGAATCTGGATGCGCGGCGTGTCTTGCAAAAGTGGCGTCCAATGCTCAGGTTTTGTTGTCACCAAATAACCAACAACGTTGAGCTTATTGCACTGTTTGAGTAGCTCCGCATTGGCGATTTTGGAACCACCTTGCATTGGAATCGCATCGAACATCAATACACGTTTCATGATCTGTTCCTCAGTTGATGCTCAACCAGCGGGAAATGGGTTTCATGCACTGCGCCATTGGCATCGGTACAACAGTTTTGTTTTCCAGCTCGGTTTCATAAATTGCTTCAATCGCTTTGACGGAAGCGGTCGTGGTCAAGTTTTGGCTAGCATGTAGGTAGGCATTTTCAGCCAGTTTTTCTCGCAAGTCGGCATCTTGCATGACCAATTGAATCGCATTCAGCAGTCCCGCCATCCCCTGGTTTGGATAAAGAAGGGCGCTATGGTTGTGCTCGAACAATTCGGGAATACCTCCAGTTTTAGGTGCTACGATTGGCAGTTTTGCTAATGCCGCTTCTCCTACGACTAGACCAAAAGCCTCTTCGTATGCGCCGCTAATGAAAGCGTCAGCATTGCCCGACATCCAAGCGCCTGCATTGGTCTGTTCTCCGACGAAGTGCACGCGGTCTTGCATACCAAGGTCGGTAACTAATTGCTTCAAGTTTTCGCGCTCTTCACCGTCGCCGACAATCACGAGATGTGGATTGGTTTGATGGTAGTTGTGCATTCGCATAGCATGAATGAGGCGGTCAAACCCTTTGCGTTTGATCAGCGAACCAACCGAAAGGAAGGTGAACGCATTGGAAGGAATCCCCAAGCGCGCTTTGATGTCGATAGGCGCTTCAGAGTCATCCAAAGAGACGCCGTTGTGCACTACGTGCAGTTGCTCTTCTGGATAACCATCGCGCAGAATTTCACGGCCTACATCTTTGCTCACACAGATCAGTTTCGGCGAAAGGTGCAAGCCAAGCGAAAAACGATCGCGCAGCGTGTAGTGACAATGCAATTGCGTGACTAGAGGTACATGATTCATGCGCGCGGCTAAGGACATCCACTGGCAAGGGCCACCGCTGTTGACATGAACGAGGTCGATATTGTGCTTCTCGATGAGCGCTGACCCTTGTTTGATCAGGTTATTCCAACCCGTGATGTCCCAACGCGGCGCACACCAGCCACCGACGAGATTGAACGTAGAGTGCTCTGCTTTGATACCAAGATCTTGGCATTTCTCAATCAGAGGTTGGCAGTTCGACCAGACAATTGGCTCGAACTTGTCTCGGTCGATACCCAAGATAAGATCGAGTAGTACCACTTCACTGCCGCGAATCCAGTTATCACCATAATGAACGTAAAGAATGCGTTTTGGAGTAGTCATAAGTCACCTCGGTCTTATCGTTAATCTAATTCGACTACTGCAACCGAGATGCCAAAATATGCTATTGGTTTAAGTGATTGAAATGTATAGATGAGGAAATGAAAACAAAGAGGCAGCGAGACAAATTCTCAATTTGAGAACCAATATGGGTTAGTTATCCATCTCAATTTGATATTGCGTTAGCAATACGGGAATAACGCTCTCTGTTGAGAACTGCTCTACGATCGTTTGGCGTGCGTTTTTACGGATTCGTTCTTGTTGGCTTTTCTCCATCGCCATCCAGTGTTGCAGATTGAGTGCGAGAGCGGGGACATCATCGGCAATAAAGCCATTGTTGCCTGTTTGAATGATGTCGGGTAAACGTCCGACCTTTAGACTGATCACCACAATGCCGCGTGCCATTGCCTCAAGTGCCGCCATGGGTAGTCCTTCGAAGCGAGAAGAGATGATCAATACGCTGATATTTTCCCATACCGCGTTCATATCGGTTTGATGACCATGAAAAATGACATTCGCTGGTGCGGTTGTCTCTAAGGTTTGTCGCTCAGGCCCATCGCCATAGATAGAGAAGCGATAATCGGGGCAGGCTTTCGCTAACTCGATAAATTGATCTGCGCCTTTTTCATGGCTTAAGCGACCAACAAACGAGATCTCTTGATAGTGGCTGTTCATGCTTGGTAGCGCGACAAAGTTGTTGAGCAGTTGCGAGGGGCAGAGCACTTTATCTTGAATACTTTTGCTTACTGCAAAGCAGTGATCCGAGAGATAGCCTGAGCATCTGTCCAGCCCGTCGTAAAGCCACAGTTTGCCCGATGACGACTCACCGGCATGATAAGTTGAAACCAAACGCGGAAAAGTGCGAGTGAGCAGTTTGGCGGTGCGAGCCAGTATGCTCGCCTTGTAGCCGTGAGTGTGCAGTACACTCGGTTGGTGATGCGCGACAGCACTGGTGAGGTGCTTGATCGCAATTGTATTCAAAGGAACGCCAGATATTTGCGGCAAATAGCTGGTGGGAATGTTTGCCGCTTGCGCTTTCTCTACAAGCTGCGCTTGAGGTGTGTACTCCGTTGGCAACACAATACGCACGGCGTGCCCGAACGCGAGAATGCCTTTTGCCAGCTCTAATATGTGGCTTTCGATGCCGCCAAAAATGCGGCTATCAACAAAAATCCAAACTTCGCCCACCATGGGTAAATCAGGATTGTTCGAGATTAACTTCATCCGCTTCCCACGCTTGTTTTTTACGATAGACCGTTGAAGGGCTTAGCTCCAGCATCACCGCGGCATTGAGCACGTTACCATCACAATAAGCGATCGCGTTTTGAATCGCTTCACGTTCGACTTGCCACATTGGTCGGATACTTCCGTCTGCATTAAAGTACGGCGATAAGGAATGACTCGGTGTTTCAACGCCGACAGTAGGCTGTGTTTGTTGAGCAGGCACCTCTTGAACAGGTTGCACTGGTTCAATGGGTGGTGTTTGCATCGCTGGAGCATTATGTCCGTTGAGATTGTTGCTCGGGCTTGATGATTCGACGTGCACAGGGGTTACGGTTCTTGCCTGCGTTTTCTTTTGAGTTAACTGAGCGGGCAGGTGAGCCACCGTGACTTTTTCATCATTGTTGAGTACCACGATATTACGAATGATGTTTTGTAGCTGCCTTACGTTGCCAGGCCATTCGTAATGTTTGATCACGTGCTGCGCTTCGGTATCAATGTTAGAGAATTTTTTCTTGTCCTCTTTGGCATAAGTTGTGAGAAAATGTTTGGCTAACGTGACAATGTCACTTCCTCTTTCTCTCAAAGGTGGCATATCAATCGGCACAACGTGAACACGGTAATACAAGTCTTCGCGAAAGCGTCCTTCTTCCACCTCTGTAAGTGGATCTCGGTTGGTGGCGCAAATGATACGTACATCGACTTTCATCTCTTTTGTGCCGCCAAGTGGGGTGTAAGTGCCCGTTTGTAAGAAGCGCAGTAGCTTTTTCTGCATTTCCAGTTCCATTTCACACAGCTCGTCGAGAAATAGCGTCCCACCGTGGGCTAATGTTGCTGCGCCTTTTCTGTCTGTGGTTGCGCCAGTAAACGCCCCTTTAACGTGACCGAAAATCTCACTTTCCATCAAATCTCGTGGTATCGCACCACAGTTGATGGCGATGAAAGGTTTATCTCTGCGATCACTTTGGCGATGAACGGCTTCGGCGCACACTTCTTTACCCGTGCCACTTTCACCGACGATAAAGACGCTGGCCGAGGTTGGTGCGACGGCATCTATCGTTTTGTATACCGCTTGCATCGGTAGGCTTGAACCAATGAAGCCATGATAGTTGTGGCGATCGAAGGTAGACTGAATGTTTTCTACCAAGTCTTCCAATTTGGCTCGCTTTAGATGCAGTGCCACAGAGGTTTTAAGACGGTCGGCATTGATGGGTTTTTCTAAGAAGTCTTCAGCGCCTTTTTGAATCAAGTTTACAGCTAAGTCGACGCTGCCGTGTGCGGTGGCGATGATGACCGAAGTGGGAATATCATTTTGATTGATCCAATCCAACACGTCTTCCCCCGACATGTCTGGAAGTTTTAAATCCAAAATGATCAGTTGAGGCTTGCTGCGTTCAATGAATTGAATGGCATCACGACCTGTCTCGACATGGAAAATGTCGTAAGGCTCATCTTTCACATATTGCTTATAAAGTATGGCTAATGAGGTAGAGTCTTCTACCAGTAACACCCTTGGTCTCATAGTCCTATCCCAACTTAATCTGATTCATTGTTATGATTCTGCCAGCTCACTTGGAGATTGATGAGAAAGAAAAAATAGATAAGCATCCTCAAGTCGCTAGAAGATTCTCAATTTGAGAAAAGTTATAGTTAAGTATTAGCACAGGGCAGGGATATTGCGAAAATTCTTTACTTTTTAATTGATTAAGCGCGGTATGAATTTTAAAAGATGAAGACCAAATCGCACTTTAATAAGTGCGATGGTTCATATGGTTTTGCGGGTTTTCTTCTTGTTACTCAAAACCTTGAGCCTTGCGCAGGTTGAGCGCTTCAAACGAACGTTTAGCCAGTAAAGGCAATGCTGCACACAGTTCCAATGCTTGTTGGGTTTTACCTTCGACACAATGTTTCTCGATGCTTCTGGCTTGACGAGACAATGGGCGATTGCCTAATGCCAGTGCAGAACTGCCAAGTGTATGGACTTCAAACTCGAGTTTTTCTAGGTCATGCTCACCCAACGCCCGCTCAATTTTTTGCATCCGTTCGCGAGACTCTTCGATATAGTGTTCAATCAACGTGGGAATGATCTCCGCGCAGGTGTCTTTAATCATTTGCTGGAGAATGAGCTCATCAACCAACTCTTGTTCAATGTGTTGTGCCGTATTGGAATTCATAATAAGCGCTCCCTATAACATAAACAGTTCACTTTTTTTAATCTGCTGGGCCAGTTTGTCTTTCCATTTTTTCGGTAGAAAACGCAGCTTTTCGACTTGGCGAATCAGCTCGTCTTTTAGGCTCGGAGTGTGTTTCATGTTTAGCACCGAGCCAATCAGATTGGCATCGCTTGTTTCAAGCAGCTTTTTGGCTTGCTCAAGTTGCGTTGTCGTCGTAGACCCGTAATGAGCAACCAGAAGCGTTGCATCACAAACTCCCGCGATGACTTGCGGTGGAATGTTACTCTTATTCACACTGAGCAACGGAGAGGTGTCGATGACAATGCGATCATACTGAGATAACCATGTCTCGATGTTTTTCCTCAGTGCGGTTGGATCTCGATACGCCAGTTTGGTGCTTGCCAACGACGGGGCAGGCAATCCCACCAGCGTTTGGTGCGCATCTTTGCGCGTAATTAAATGACCGACATTTGCGTCATCATCAAACTCGTGCACCGTGTGATACGCGGGTTTGAATAAGTTCAAGTCTACATATAACGTGTTGTAACCTGCCAAGATAAGGCGCTCGGCAAGAGAAGAGGCAACAGACGTAACGCCTTCTTCAGATTTACAGCCCACCACACAAATCGATCTGTGCCCCTTTTGTTCACTTTGCAGATAGATTTGCTCGATTTCAGCATGAGTCGCAGGAATGGTCATTACAGCGCTCCTATTAACACGATGGTGGTGGTGATTTGAAGAATGTCTCTCAAACCAGCGCGCGCTTTTTCTGCAAAGCTTTCATCTTTATGAGGAATGTAAATCGTATCCCCAGCTCGAATGACAGGCAAATCGTAAATGTTGGCGGTTTTGCTGAAGTTTACGAGGTCGAACGTTCTCGCTTGGCCTTGGCAGCACGACATATTGACGATGCTAATTTTCTCAAGGTAAGCGCTGTTTGTTGGGCCACCAGCTTCTGCTAATAAGTCTAAAACCGTCATGTTGTCGTTGAACACGTAGCGTCCCGGATCTCGTACTTCACCCAGTACGCGCACGGTGGATTCTTTAGAACGGTCGAGCCAGTTTTTGTTTTTCTCCGGAATGTAAATAGTGTCGCCAGGGCGCACGTCTGGCAGGATAGATTCATCTCCCGTTTCGAAATACATCGACAGATTTAGTTTGCTCACTTTTGCGTAGCCTAAGCCGCGATGAGTCACGCGAATATTGTGGATATCGGCATCCATCGTCGGGCCGTCGGCGGCCGAAAGAATATCGAGAAAGTGCATTTCGTCCGTGAAGCGATAGCGACCAGGTGCGTTGATTTGACCAAACACGTAAATGGACGCGTCTGAGCTTTGGCTGACCCATTGAGATTTGTTGTCGGAAGGGTCGTCTGGCAGTGCATGAACGCGCACGACCGTGCCGGCAGAAACGCGTGGCAAGTTAGACGCTGGCGAACCATCTAAAATGTACTGGTCTAAATCGAAATTCGTCATTTGACCGTTGTTGGCCACTTCAATTTTGGAGGTGTCGGCACGGCGAGTCGGGCCGCCAACGTGAGCCAGCAAATCAATGAGGTCCATTTCATCCGACCATTCGATTCGGCCTGGACGAACGACTTCACCCATTACGGCAACGGCGCGACTTGGTGCGACTTTTAACCATGACTTTTCATTAAAGTCGGTTTTTTCCGGTACGAATATCGCGTCGCCGGCGCTCACTTTTGGTGGAGCTACGGAAGAGAGCCCTTCAGTATGCGCCGTTAAGTCGAATTTGATCACCTGACCGTCGGCTTTTATCACTCGTATTTGGCGTGATTCTGCGTAACGAGTTGGGCCTCCCGCGTTTGCCAGAATGTCCATAAAGCTCGCGCCTTGTTTACCTTCGTAAGCTCCCGGGTGCGCAACTTCACCCATGATATAAACTACGTTCGCGCCAGCTTTTATCTCTTCTTCCTGCTTAGGAACAAAGATGGTTGCGCCAGGCAATATCTCAGGCAGCAAGCTTTGATCGCCAGTATCTAGGTAGGTTTTCAAGTTGAACATGGTTGGTGTGTTGTTCGTAATCACGCGAATTTGCTCAACGCTCGCGTAGCGAGTAACACCGCCAGCGCGCATGACCACATCGACAAGTGTGGTGTTTGGCTTGTAAGTAAATGAGCCCGGGGCGTTCACTTCACCGAACACTTTGATTGCGCGGGCGGAGTCGGCACTGTCACCAGAGTTGGCGAGTTTGGCTGCATCGAACTCTTGCTCAATGTTGCCGACCAATGGGGAAGCAGGCACAAATAACACGTCTAACGATTCCAGCTTGGGTAGCTGGCTGTTGTCGCCTGTATCCAAAAAGCGTTTGTAATCGAACTCGATGTTCTGATCGCCACGTTTGACGATCATTTTGTCGAGCTGCGCGCCAGCGCGGAGTCCGCCAGCTTCGTAAACAAACATTTGGATGTTAGAACCTGCGGGCAACGTGTATTCACCCGGCTTAACAACGTAGCCTTGCACGGAGACAAGCAGTTGTTGCTGTTTAATGAACACGCGAGCGTTATTCACGTCTCGATAGACGGTTTTCAGCGTTTCAATAATGACATCTTGCAATTGCTGCTCGTTATAACCAGCAACAAACACCGGACCGATTTCCGGTAAGTTGATTCGTCCGCGGCGGTCCACTTGAAAACCTTGGTTTAGCGATGCTTCGCCGGGCAGGTTGATCTGTACTAAGTCACCAACTTTTACTGTGTCGTTCTCTGCGGCATGCAGAGGGGTTACCCAAGCGAGCACGCACATCATGAACAAGGCAAAAAACGTTTTGAAAATGCTCATAACGCGCCTCCTATCGAACCGCTTGCGCTCGTTGGCATGTTGCCTTTGTTAGGTAAATTGTGATTACTTGGCGCATTGCTATCAGAGTTTGCGCTGAGAACTTCGATGCTCACACGACGGTTGGTTAGGCGCACGGCTGGCGTTTGTCCCTCATACAAAGGCAATGTGTCGCCAACAGATTTGGTTTGCACACGGTCTGACGCTACACCGAACACACTTAAGTATCGTTTAACTTGCTCGGCTCGTTCCTGTGCTAGTTTTTTATTGTGCTCAGGCGTACCCGTTACGTCCGCATGGCCAGTGACAACCAGAGACAGAGCAGGGTGGTCGCGCAGAATATAAGCGGCTTCTGCCAAGTGTCCCATGTACTTCGGATTGATCTCCGCAGAATCAATGGCAAACTGATTGTCGACGTTGAGCAGCGCATAAATATCGGCGACGATGTTTAAGTCATTCCTTAGTGCATCGATGTCATCCGGCGGCGTGCAAGTGGTTTGTGTAAGTACGTAGTCGAGTTGCTGCTCAAGCTGGTTTAATCGACGACGCTGGATGACCAGGTCATTGGCGGCATCAAGCAGTAAACCGCCTTCTAGTTCACGAGCAATGCGATTTTGCTTCTCGAGTGCTTGCACCACTGCAGCAGGGAAGCACCAACGAGCGCCTTCTTGAATCAAAGCGTCGAGATGAAGCTTGGTCAACTGCCAATCGAATCGCAATCCATGCTCTGGGCCCAATGGTTCATCTGGCATAACAGGCGAGAACTGATAGTTCTCAATCGAAATATCTTGATAGCTTTCCGCCAATCCACCCTGACCATGATCGGGATAATCAAATGACGAACAACCAAACATGCCGACAACGAGACCGCTAACTACACTTCGTCGTATTAGATTTACCATGCCAACCTCCGTTTAAACCGGTATTTTTAGTGTCCTTTTGAGTTGACGGGAATGGCATGGTTGATACGTAGCAAGCTCATGATTTCTAATGGCTGACCTGATACGTTTTCAATACTCATGCTTCGTTCACGTTCAACTAGGCGCTTATATAAGTAAACAATGGCACCAATCCCTGAGGAATCAAGAAATTGGACGTGCTGGAGGTTGATTTCGACTTCTTTGTGATGATTGTTGTGAATTACTTCATCAATGTGATGTTGGGCTTGACGACAGCCGTTTGCATCCAAGTCACCAAAAATCTCAATCGCTAGTTTGTCTTGGGTGATTTCAAGTTTGCGTAGTTCCATGATCCTATCTCCATTTAGGTTCTTTCCTAATCTCGTAGAGCAGGGAGCGTGCCAAAATTTAAATTCAATAATTTCAATCAATTAAAGTGATTGCAGTGTGATGTTCAAATTGAGAAACGCCCAGTTCTCAATTTGAGAATCAAAAATGAACGATGATTTAGATGCAGATTGAAAATTGAAGAGGAGAGTTTGGCTTTATAACCGTGCCATTAACGTGAGCTGAAAAAACAAATGCAATACCTGTCTAAACTTTATGATTTACATTGCAAATCATTACTTATGTTGATTGTTCTGAGTCGAATAATTAACACTGACAAATAGGTAAATCGGTGGAGTTACGTTTCAATAAAGATGCTTTTTTGTACAAGGTTCCCCCATGCCATTAAAAATGACATTGATTGCCCTTGCCGTTATGGCATCTGCGCAGCCCCAAGCGAATACACCTATAGCTCCGCCCGTCTCTCTTGCTGAAACCTATCAAGATGGAATAGATGTTTCTGAGTATTGGTACAGTGAGAAACTCGATGGAATTCGAGCCTACTGGACAGGTCAACACCTCGTGACCCGCAACGGAAACCGAATTTATGCGCCCGAGTGGTTCACTGAGTCACTCCCGAACTATCCATTGGATGGTGAACTTTGGGCCGGACGCGGAAATTTTCACATTGTTCAGCAAACCGTTCTTGATAAAACACCAATTGATAGCGCGTGGCGCGAAATCGATTTTATGGTGTTTGACATGCCGTATTCCGCAGGAGATTACCGAGAACGTTATTACAACATTCAGGATTTAGTGTTTGATATTGATGAGCACCACATCAAATACGTTGAGCACCGAGCCATCCAAAATGAGCAACATTTGTTTGCTCAACTGGATAAAATTTCCTTGTCCGATGGCGAAGGCGTGATGCTGCGTAAAGTGTCGAGCCGTTACCAAGCGGGCAGAGGAAGCGACTTACTTAAGCTAAAGCGCTACGCCGACACGGAAGCTCAAGTGGTTGGCTACAAACCGGGAACGGGGCGTTTGCTTGGGATGATGGGCGCAATGCTCGTGCGTTTGCCAGATGGTACAGAGTTTTACATCGGCAGCGGTTTTACGGATGAAGTTCGTCGCCATCCGCCGAAAATCGGTTCTACCATTACGTTTAGATACAACGGATTTACCCATACGGGGAAACCAAGATTTGCTCGCTTTTTGAGAGAACGATTCAAGGAGTAGGTGAGTTTCCAACTACCACGCCACAACGTTTAAAAAGACCCTGCCAGAACTTAACATGTTCGAGGGTCTTTGTTCTAAATTGCTCATGCGCTTTTATCACGCCATAACTTTCCCCATGAAGTTCCATTCTCTGCTCAATGAGTATTGCACCATCATTCAACTGCTGATATGTACTGTCGACAAAGGCGAGGTATGGCTGTACTTCTTCAACATAAATTGACTGGAAAACATTTTTCAAATAGCGAAATGGTGTGGCGTCTCGATTCTTTCCACACACAATGCGCTCCTGATTTTCTTCTAGCAATTTTGTGGTGACATCAAGCCACTCAGAAGTGCTGTTCAAGGTGAAGTAAACCTTACCCATCAAGCGAGACTTTTCCATTTCCTCTTGATATTGCACGAAGGAGAAAGAGGGTAAGCGCGAAATGACCCCTTTAGGCGTCTCATACATGGCATTTAACGCATGAAAGGTTTTACTGACATGAGCAGTTTGATTGCGGCTTTTGGCTGATAACCAACTTGAAGCGGTGAGTTGCTTGCGCATGGTTTCGCTTGTGAGGAGAACGTTATCAAGATGAACGGGAAGATGCTGCCATTTTTGTTCATACAGGCGAGTTAATGTCGTGCGTTCGTCTTCGCTCAAGGGGTATTCAGTCAAACAACCATTGAGCGTGTTGAGCAAAGTGGTCTGGTAATCCAGGTCATGGAAAGGGTCTTGTACTTTGCCCAATTGGGAGTTCTTTTCCGCAATCAGGTTGAACAGGCCGCATTGGCGCAGCTGGTAACTCTCTAGTAACCCTAGCGACAATCTTGGCAGCTCTTGATACAAAGCCCTTTTATCAGGAATCGTGATAGCGGAAACCTCGTCCAGCTCTCTCGGGGGAACGTCGAGTACGTTCGCTAAACGTTGATGGTACTTTTCAAAGATTGCGCGCTCTGGATTCGTCCAACCGTTGCAACCGCTGAGCAAAGCGAGTAATGCGAAGAATAGGATTTTCACGAACTTCCTTATCTGTTTGCTTGTGTTACTCAATTAATACGTTGTCAAAAAGTATACCTAACAACTTGCCATGAAGATCAAAAAAGCCAGCGAATGCTGGCTTTTACGTTCTGTTGTAAACCGTCACCAATGGTGAGCAGAATTACTGCAGAGAAAAGTTAAGTTGTACATCGGGCTCTTGACGGTGCATCCAACGAAGGCGAACACCAAGCATTAACGCAGCTGCGGTCAGGCCGATGATAAAGCCAAGCCAGAAACCTTGTGCGCCCATTGGTTCAACAATCCAATCTGTACGACCAAGAATGTAACCAGTAGGAAGGCCAAGAATCCAATACGCGATGAATGTACGGTTGAAGATCGCGCGCATGTCTTTGTAGCCACGAAGTGCACCGGCTGCGATTACTTGAACGGCGTCAGTGCATTGGTAAACGGCGGCAAACAGCAATAACTGCATCGCTAGTGTGATTACTTCAGGGTTATTGGTGTAAAGCTCAGCAATCAGTTCTCGAGACAGTACTGTGATGATCGCTGTAATCGTTGCTAAAGCAAGACCAACCATAATACCGACGCGAGATGCAACGCGTGCACCGTCGACATTTTCTTCGCCCAAACGGTGACCAACACGAATACTTACCGCAGCACCTACACTCATTGGCAACATAAATACCAACGAAGAGAAGTTAATCGCAACTTGGTGCGCCGCAACGATGATTGGGCCAAGTGGTGATACCAACAGCGCCACTACAGCAAACAGTGTCACTTCAAAGAATAGTGCCGCTGCAACAGGGAAACCCAGTTTGAACAGGCGAACTTGCGCTTTCCATTGTGGTTTATGGTATTCGCCAAACACATTGATGCTTTTTAGTCGTGATGACGTCATCACATACGCCAACAGCAACGCGAACATAACCCAATAGACGATGGTGGTTGCTACGCCACAACCTACGCCACCCAACTCAGGCGCGCCAAATTTACCGTAAACGAAAATCCAGTTAAGCGGGATGTTCAGCAGCAAACCAATAAATCCAATCACCATCGCTGGTTTGGTTAATGACATACCATCAGTGAAGCTGCGCAGAGTTTGGAAGAGAAGAAAAGCTGGCACAGCGAAAATCACAGCATGAATGTAGCCGACGGTTTTATCTGCCATCACAGCTTCTACGTCCATCAATTGTAGAATGAACTGTGTTTGCAGTAACACACCAATGATCGGGATACTGATTAACAACGCAAGGACAACACCTTGCTGAATTTCAAATGGGATCTTTTCGCGACGCGCAGATCCGTTAAGCTGCGCCACAACAGGAACCAAAGCCATAAGCAGGCCAATACCAAACAAAATAGATGGCAGCCAAATGCTTGAAGCGACAGATACCGCAGCCATGTCAGTTGCGCTAACGCCACCTGCCATTACGGTATCGACAAAACCCATGCCCGTTTGAGCGACAGACGCGATCAATACAGGGGTAGCCAATTTAATTAGACTCGATGCTTCTTCTTTATAGCGATGCACGAAAAATACTCCAGAGCGGAACAATAAGATTGAAAGAAAGGGAGTGCTCGAGGACAAAAGATGTGATGAACTGATCTGATGGTTGATTTTAGTCACGATAAGGTGAAAAAATGCCTCGGAGAAACTCCGCGCAAATGATAAACAATTGTATGTGCATATGCTATACCTAAGCGATTCTCATTTTGGCTTTCTTCGAATGATTGTTTAGGTATAGAAGGCAAAATGTCGCGGGACTTCAGTGTCTGTGCGGATAGCCAACGTTTATATTGCATCAGTAGGTAAAAGACATGTTTACAGGAATAGTGCAAGGAACAGCGAAGGTTGTTCAGATTGATAAGAAAGAGCGTTTTCAAACTCACGTCATTGAACTCGATGGCGCGTTAATTGAAGGGTTAGAAATTGGTGCGTCTGTTGCGCATAATGGTTGCTGTTTAACTGTGACGAACATCGATGGAAATCGAGTCAGCTTTGACTTGATGCAAGCCACGCTTGCGTTGACCAACTTGGGGCTTCTCGAAGAAGGAAGCGCCGTTAACGTTGAGCGCGCTGCTAAATTTGGTGACGAAATCGGTGGGCACAGTATGTCTGGTCACATTAGCTTAATGGCAAATATTGTGGATGTGATTGATACGCCGAACAACCGCACAATTTGGTTTGAGTTACCACAAGAGTCGATGAAATATGTTCTTGCGAAAGGTTACATCGGTATCGACGGCTGCTCGCTAACCATTGGAGAAGTTGAAGCAAACCGTTTCTCTGTGCATTTGATTCCTGAAACTTTACAAAGAACCTTGTTTGGCAGTCGACAGGTGGGTGACAAGGTGAACATTGAATTCGATCCTCAAACTCAAGCTATCGTTGATACTGTTGAGCGCGTTTTGGCGGCTAAACAGTTGTAGCTGGAACGCAGATTTGGCCTTATATATTGGCCTCATATAGATGAAGAAAAAGGAGCAAAGAGGCTCCTTTTTCTATTTTAAATGGATTTAAAACAATACCGAGGGTGGCTACTCGTAGTTGTCATCAATAAACAACTCGACTTTATCTTGAAGTTCGTCCACGCGCATATTTAAATGAATCGCATGGCAACAAGCCGGGCAATCATCATAAAACTCTTGATCCCCATTACTGGCATCCAATGTTATGCCTATTGAGTGCCCACAATGCGGGCACTTAACATGCCTTTCAGTATAATTTTTCATACAACAACTCCTAGTATTGCAGGGCTTTTAAAACTCAATATTTAAGGAAGTACAGCCCTTTCACTTACTTTGCCTGACCATTCACAAATCGCGTAAACGCCATTTATGCCAACGTCTCAGGCACAATCTAAAGATAAGTTACTTAGATATTAGGTGGACTTGTTGCTAATTGATTCGAAATAAGTACAAAACTTGACCCCAAACTCAACCTTGAATCTGGGGTCTGTAGCTTGAGTGATGTGCCTCGAAAATTGACACAAAGCAGTGGCTTGTGCCTTCCAAATCAGTAAGAAATAATTTTATTGATAGTGAGCTGAGCTTGCTCCAAATAATGCCCACCGAACAAATTACAATGATTGAGGATGTGATAGAGGTTGTAGATATCTTTTCGTTCATGATAGCCAGGCAGCAATGGCATCACCGATTCATACCCTTGATAGAACTCAGGTTGGAACCCTCCAAACAATTCAGTCATCGCGATGTCGCATTCTCGGTCCCCCCAATAGCATGCAGGATCGAAACAAATCGGGCCAAACGCGGTGAGAGCGACATTACCATTCCATAAATCACCATGTAGAAGAGACGGTTCTGGCGTATGGTTCGCAAGAAGCTGTTTTACAACGTCAATAAAGTCGTCGATATCAACTAGCGTCACGCCTTTCTCTTTTAATAACTGCAGTTGCCAACCAATACGTTGCTCAGCGAAGAACATGCACCATTTTTTGTGCCATTGATTCGGCTGCAGGGTGGAACCGAGATAATTGTCGGTATCGAAACCAAACTCTTTCTGTTCTCCCCATTGATGCAGTTGAGCTAATTGTTGACCAAATTTGAAGCTGTTTTCAGGGTCATCTAAGGGTTTGGTAGGAAGGTAGTTTAAAATAATGAAAGCGTTGTTTTTGGTCTTACCGACCAATACCACTTCAGGGACAAATATTGTCGAAGTTTCGCGTAACAAGTGCAGGCTCTCGGCCTCAACTTCAAACTTGTGCAAGAATTCTCGGTCGTTGATTTTGACAAAATAGCGTTGCTCACCGTCGTTTATCATATAGCTTTCGCTAATGTCTCCGCCGGATAGTCGAACTTTTTCGGTGATCTGATATTCAAACAGTAAAGTATCAGAAAGTTGTTGCGATATTGCTTGCCACATACAAAACCTCGCGAATCTATTTGACCACCAATAGTTTAGGATAAACGACAAGAGATTGGCGCGGAGTTGAGCATACTTCGGCAAGAAAACTTTGATTAAAAACACCTATTTTTTATAAGTGTGAATCAAATCTCCTATAAGCCTATGATTTGTCGGCTTAACATATGGAGCAATTTGTTTACAACAGGTATGATTATTTTTTTGACTTTAGTTCCATTGGTGGCATGAAAATACTGATATGTGATGACTCGGCGGTTGCTCGTAAGCTTATCGCTCGAACCATCGTACAAGATACCTCATTGCACCTTATCGAAGCCCAAGACGGGAATGAGGCGCTGAAAATCTTAGCCGAACAAAATATTGACGTTTTGTTCCTCGATTTAACGATGCCCATTATGGACGGTTTCGAGGTTCTTGAGTCTTTACCCGTAAGCCATTATCCAACTCAGATCGTGATCGTGTCGGGTGATGTACAACAAGAAGCAAAGCAGCGCTGCCTAGAGTTAGGGGCAATGGATTTTATCGCAAAGCCGTTGTCAGAAGAACAAGTCATCCCGCTGTACGAGCGTCTTGGGTTGCATTATGCACAGCGAACATCAATGGAGCTTAATTCTGCACAAAGCCAAGAAGAGCTTTCATCCCTTGCCAAGTTTCGTGAAATTGCCAACATTGCGCTAGGCAAAGGGGCGGCCATTATGGCTGATCACTTGCATGAGTTTATCCAGTTGCCAGTTCCTCATGTTGGGCCATTGTCCTATGGTGAATTGCATATGACGCTGGTGGACGTGATTGGGCGAGATAGCTCTGTAGCGGTTTCGCAGCGCTTTGTTGGCGGCGGCATACACGGAGAGGCGTTGGTTTGCCTACGTGGGAAAGATATCAATCAAATTGGCGAAAGGTTGGGGTATCTGCTCGAATTTACGCCTCATAATGAAATTATTTTAAATGTCTCTAACTTGCTGGTTTCGTCATTCCTAACCTCTTTAGGGAACCAACTTGATAAGCAGTTTTCACTTCGTCAGCCGGGCATCGTCGATACAATCACTCCTTACAATGAAGAACAAGGAGAATCAGGCGAACTCTTTACCATCGAATATACCTACATGGCGGAAGCGCTCGATTTTGAGTGTGAAGTATTATTTCTAATAGACAAACCATCAGTAGAAATTATTTATGAAATCATGGAGTTAATCTGATGTCCGATATCACGCTGGACATAGCAGACTTTCATTGGGTCACACAAATTTTAGATACCATGGATTCTGGGCTCATTGTTCTTGATCCAGAATATAACGTGTGTGTCTGGAACAGCTTTATGCAGTCTTACAGCGGTGTGCTGTCTCAAGATATTTTAGGTCAATGCTTGTTCGATCATTTCGACGAACTACCACGAACGTGGTTGGAAACGAAACTAAAGGCCTCTGCTGATCTTGAGACTCGTTCCTTCTCCAGTTGGGAAAACCGACCATACCTTTTTAAATTCAACAACTTTTCACCGGTTTCCAACAGCTGTGACTTTATGTTTCAAGACATCGTTATCACGCCATTGCGTTCACTTTCTGGCGAAGTAAGCCATATTGCGATTCAAGTGAACGATGTTTCCGAAACGGCGAGAAACCGAATCCATTTGCGAGAAACCAATCAGCATTTGTCTGAGATCAGCAGAAAAGATGGTTTAACAGGTTTGTTTAATCGAGCATTTTGGGAGCAATCATTAAAAGATGAGTTTGCGCACCTCAAAGTGATCGACGGACCATGTTCTCTGGTTATCTTCGATATTGACCACTTTAAAAAAGTAAACGACACCTATGGCCACCCAACGGGTGACGAGGTAATTCGTCGTACTTCTGCTTTACTTCGTAAAACCGCGCGCAGCAGTGACATTTGTGGCCGCTTCGGTGGCGAAGAGTTTACTGTGCTATTGCCGCATACCAACCAAGAGCAAGCGTGCTATTTTGCTGAGCGATTACGTAAGAGAATTGAGCAAGAGATCGTGAAAGTAGAAGATTTTTTGATTAATTACACGATAAGTATTGGTGTTTGCGAGTATAAGCCTTATTTTGAAAGTCATACTCAATGGTTAAAGAGTGCTGACGCGGCGTTATACCGTGCAAAAGAAAATGGGCGAAACCAAACTTGTTTGCATGAATGCGATTAACCTAATTGGTTGAAAAACATCCAGTTAGTGCATGAATGTTTATTAATATGAAATAAGTTAATGAAATTTTCTCGGCATGTCTTACTATTGAAACTAATTCGCTTTCAGCTACGAAGGCTTGCAATAAACGGAGAAAAACAGTGGTTGTAGAAACCGATGGGTATCTCGCTCTCATTGAGCATTTGTCGCTTAATCTAGATATTTTCACAACGGAAATTGGCGATACAGGTTCCGAAAGCATCGAAGATGTGGTTACTGACATGGTTGCTTCAAACATCATGGCGATCTTTGAGCAAAACCCTGAGCTTCACTCAAGCGTACGTTTTAAACTGCTAAAAGAAGCAGATGCCGTTGTAGAAGACCTTGGTGAAGTGCTAGCGGGTGTGTGGAGCAAGAAAGCAACGAACGAACAGATTGCTTTTCTAGATGAATACATTGCGTTAGTGAAAAACCTATTTGATACCGCAGTCGCCACTTACGACTAATGTTCAAATGCCGAGTATGCCCCCTAATATTCAGCTAAACACTATTCCAACAATAAGAAGGGTTACAAGGTAACTCTTCTTACTTGCCAAAACTTGGACGCCCAGTAAGGGTTGTCGATTCTCGAGATAATTACCCCTTTAGACGTTGATGCGTGCATAAACTGCTTGTTCCCCAAGTAGATTCCAACGTGGTAGGTGCTTCGTCGAGTTTTAAAAAACACCAAATCTCCTTGTTTGGCATCCGTCCAACTCAGCTCAACGCCTTGTGTGGATTGCTGCTTTGTCGTCCTTGGTAGGGCGAGTTGATACGCTTCGACAAAGGCTCTTTGAACGAAAGCCGAACAGTCGATTCCAGATTTTTGTGTTCCACCAAGTCGATAGGGCGTGCCGTGCCACTCGTTGTAAAACTGAAACAAGTCAGGGTTATTAGACAATAACTGATTGGTGGGTACAGTTACTTCAACCTGCTCACTCAGCTCTGGGCCAGACGAACAAGCTGAAAGTAGAGCACTGATTATCAAAGGAAAATATATACGACGCAAATCTTCACCTGTCATCTGTATGACTCATAACTGAAATATTAATGTCATAACCAATCCATAGTATGGGCTGAAAATCACGGTTTTGTCTCACATGTGTGACGGATTCACGACAAAGCCGACTCAACCTCAAGAAAGATAAAAATTGATTATGGCAACGCGCAAACGCTCACGCACATCGCTTTCACTGATTCAGACTATCAGCGCAACATTTTTAACTATCATCGCACTTGTTATAGCCCTTTCTGTCTCAAGTTTCAAAGGAATGGGGCAGGTTGGAGAACAATTTGAAGATTTGTCTCAAAAAGCATTACCGATTGCGATGGCCAATGCGACTCTGACCAGAAATGTGTTGGAAATGGTGAAACTGCTCAACTATGGAATGCAGGTAACGGAAGCGAAAGAGTTGCCGCTTGTAGAAGCGCAAATTGAAGCGCTGGCGAAACAGACAGAAGGTCTGATCGAGAAAACATCCGAAGTCGCTCCACAGCTTTCCAATGAGTTAAAAGATAAAGTGGAGACGTTGCACCAAATCACAAACTCCATTTTACTCAAGCAATCCGCGGTGATTCAGATGCAAGGGCACATCGACGCGAATGTTGGTGGTTTTCGCTATGGACTGAGTTCCATCGGCCCAGAGATGAACAGAATTAGCTCATTTTTAAACCTGGATGATCCTGAGTCGAGTGACGCGGCAAACCGTTTTATTGCATCTGCGAGTTCGATGGAAAGCACTTTCCTTGTAATGATGATGCATACCGATTTACCTAAAGCGGAGAAAGAATATCGGGAGATGCGAAATCGAATTGCGGGGATTAACCTTGCTTACGAAGATTTCAAAGCCCTACACTCTGAAGTCAGTGACTACGCCAGCTTGACAGCGCCTTATGAGATGGTGAAATCAGGCTTTGACGAAGAGGGCATTTTGCAACTCATTCTTGCCAAGTTGGTCCAAAGCGAACAACAGCAGCGTGAGTTTCATCAAGCGTCGTTATTCGCTGACGAAACCATGAGGCTCTTGGATAGCATTTCGCAGTCGGCATCGAACTTGATTGATGAACGCGAAGCCACGGTCAATAACACCATAGGCAACGTCAGCATGATGGTTCTTGTCGCGGCGTGTGTTATCTCTCTGGTTATTTTGGTCTCTTGGTTCGGGCTAAAAACGTGGACAAACCGAGGACTGAAGAATGTGCTGGTACGTTTATCCGCATTAACTGACCACGATTTTCGTGCCAAAGCAGATGAGATGGGCCCCTTTGAGCTAAAAGAGGTCGCACGCAAATTGAATCAGGTGATCGATTCAACACACGACTCTATCCAAACGGTTACACGTAATTGTGAGACGCTTTATCAAACCGCAGAAATCAGCCACGATGCAGCTGAGCAAACCAATGACGGTCTAACAACGCAAAACGAAGCGTTAGCGAGCATGGTGACTACGATTACTCAGCTAGAGGCGTCCATACGTGAAATTGCCACAGTAACGAATGCTTCGTCAGAAGATTCATTACTTGCTACACGACATACCGAAAAAGGTGTCCAAGTTGTCGAGCAAAACCGCAAGCGGTTGGAATCATTAGAAAGCTCTTTGGATGTGAATGAACAATCGATGTTAGAGCTAGACCAGCGTGTTAAGCAGATTCGTGAAATGGTCGACATGATCAGTGGTATCGCGGAAAACACCAATTTACTTGCGCTGAATGCAGCTATCGAAGCTGCTCGCGCAGGTGAACAAGGGCGCGGGTTTGCGGTTGTCGCGGATGAAGTCCGAAAACTGGCAAAGGATACCTCCCAGCAAACGACCAATATTCGTGAAATGATGAGTGAGCTTATTACTGCGGCAGAGCGTTCTCGCCAAGCGGTAAACGATTCGCGAGAAGAAATGACCCACGCGCTGCATTCCAGCAATGAAGTGAAATCGACGTTCTCTGACATCAACCTCGCGGTTAAGCATATTCAAGAGCGTGTTGAGCAGATCTCTGTTGCCACGGAAGAGCAAGAACGTGCGACGGCGGACGTGTCTCAATCCATCAATAATATTTCCGAGCTTGGAGAGCGTACAAAGCTACAACTTGAATCCATGGTTGAAAGCTCCGAACAAGTGGCAGAAATTGCAGGGCATCAACAAGCGATGTTGCATAAATACGAGCTACATCAGTCCGCCTAAGTGACATGTTTTTATTTTCTATAAGCAGAACTTCGGTTCTGCTTTTTTGTTGCTTCTACGCACCTTCTCATTGCTATTCAAATCGCAAAAGTGAGTTATATCGCATCTTGCTCATTTCTTAAGGGCTGAGTTATCACTACGTGGTGTTAATGCTATGTCGGTAAAACAAGATGGCTAGAATGTTGTCCGAATTCAAAGGAATGAATCATGCAACTATTACAAAGAGCCAGCCTTATACTGGTTAATCATCAGCAAGAACTTTTGCTTATCCAGCGTTTTCAAAACGATAGACATTATTGGGTTTTCCCCGGCGGTAGTGTTGAAGTTGGAGAGCAGCCTGTTGAAGCTGCGAAAAGAGAAGCGCTGGAAGAAACCTCATTGGAACTCAATCGGATCCAAAAGGTTTTTGAGCTCGAAAACCAAGGTCGCTTAGAAACCTATTTTCTTTCTTATGTAGGGAACTCAAAAGTGAAGCTGGGGGTAGGGCCGGAACAAACCAGACAGTCAGACGTTAACCAGTATCATTTAAAGTGGGTGCGTTTAGAGCAACTTCATACGATTCCTTTGTATCCAGAGCAAGCCAAAGCTTTCTGCTTAAATAATGAGGAGTGGTTTTATGATCGATAAAGTTTGCCCCGTTGTTCTGCGTAAGCAAAACCAAGAGATCCTACTTTTTCAGCATCCCTTAGCGGGTATTCAGCTAGTCAAGGGAACGGTTGAGACGTTTGATGAAAGTTACATCACGGCTGCAAAACGGGAGCTGGCTGAAGAATCTGGGATTACGCACGTTATCTCCGCTCGGTATTTATGCTCATGGGACAGTGGCTTTCAAAATCAAGCATGGCATTTTGTTTTGTGTGAGTGTGCGGACCTAGAGGATTCATGGACGTTTCATACGCAAGACGATGGCGGACATGATTTTGCGTTTTTTTGGCACGATATAGGGAGCGATATTTCCTCACAGGCGCATACTGTTTTTCAGCATGCACTGGAAAAAGTTCGAAAACTGATAGACCAAGGGGTGGTGTAAGTGAGGTTGCAAGTTGGAGGTTTAACAAAGAAGAACTTGTTAAAGCACTTGAGTAAAAAAGGTGTTCAATTGAATGCCTTCGCCCAACAACTATTCGATGATGACAAAGTCGAGTGCGCAGATGAGATTCAATCGTTCTTTTTAACGATAAAAACACCGTTTGACTTCGGGCTTTATTTTGGCGCGACCCTTGGAGAAATGATTGAAGCGGCGTCGACACAAAATCTATCACCTTGCCCTTTAGTTGTTGCGCCATACCTCCGTTTACAAGAAATTGACTTGGCGAAGGGAGAGTACCTTACTGTGGTGTCTTCCCCGCTTTCGAATGACAAAGCTTATCCTCGTGGTTTGTATCTACGGGATCTCGACGACGGATTCTGGCTACGAGGCTTTAGATGTTCGGACGATTGTATCTTTCCGCCGTCGAAAAAATTTGTTTTTGTATCTGAGATCGCGAAGGAGTGTTGAGTGTGACATATCTTTATCATCGCGAGCCCAACAACCTTTCTCACCTAATCTCGAGGGAAAACTAGCGGATTTGAGCGAAGTGCCAAAGCAAACACTATGCTTCTATCAGGAGCGAATAGATAAGGAAGAGCAGTCGTTACTCTTCTTTCGCACGCCTCGTGTACGGTTTAAAGGCACTGTCGATCTCAAAAATGGCTATGAGATTACAAATGTTTAATTGACTTCTATATGCTTTGCGCATTCTTTCAGATAAGGAAACGATAATGGATAAATTCGTAGTGTTTCTCTTATGCCTTTTTATGACGATAGGTGGCGTGGTTCACCTGTATGACAACATCGTTGATGGCTTTTTGCCTTACGATTTTGCTCCGCGTTGGCTAAACATTTATTGGAGCGCATTAGGTCTTTTAGATTTGTTAGCGGTGTACTTATTAGTGAAACATCGCAGAGTGGGCTTGGTGTTGATGCTATTGATTTTGATGACAAACGTTATTTTTAGTTCACACGCTCACTATACATTAGAAATATTGGACAACAATGTGGCTCTGCAAATGAAAACGCTGTTCTTGGGCTTTTCGTTGGGCGTTTCCATCTGGCTTTGGAATGCGCGAAAGCACCAGCAATCGCGTCAGATATTTCGTTAACTTTATCTACTCACACATTTAAGGATTATCAACAGGGATTCGTTATGAACGATTTTAAAGACTTGGCGAGTTTTGCCGGTTTTAGTGCGTTAACAGGTTTGAGTTTTGGCACCATTTTCTTCAGTCTCGCTTTTGTGTACAGCTCCTTCGAAACGCAGCAACACGTCAACACTAGCGCGTTAATTTGTGCTGTTTTTGGTGTCATAGGCTTGGTTGTTGGCATTACGCAATTAAATAAAAAACGCCAATTAGTCGAAAGTTAATTCGGCAAGTCTTTTCGGTGGATGGGGTCTCCAAAACTCTATAATGAACTCTGTGATTTGTTTTTGTTGGTTACTCCATCTACGTTTTTCTTTTAATCATCGTTCTTGCCCTTGCCTTCGCGATAACGAAAAGGCTGTGTCAGCAGCTTATCCAATCTTTGCTCGCTCGCTTCCCTGATCTCAGGCACGCCAATCACGACATCGTTATGTCCAAGCGCTGGTTGTGCGCGATACGTTCCAAACCATCTATCCCAAACGGAAAGGAAAAAACCAAAGTTCGAATGGGTTTCCTTCACAATCACCGAATGGTGCACGCGGTGCATGTCTGGTGTCACAATGACTTTTCGCAGTTTCTTATCGATAGATAACGCAAGCTTTGCGTTACTGTGATTGAACATCGCACTCGCATTTAGAATGATCTCAAACACCACAATCGCGAGAGGTGAAACACCAAGAATGAATACCGAGGCGATTTTGACGACCATCGATATGATGATTTCAATTGGATGAAAACGCGCGCCAGTTGTGACATCGATATCCAAATCGGCATGGTGCATACGATGAATTTTCCATAATGGTTTAACGCGATGAAAAACCAAGTGCTGAACATAGATGATGAGATCGAGAACAATCACAGCAAGCAACACGTTTAACCAACCGGGCAGGGATAGAAGATTGAATAGTCCCCATTGCTGATCATGAGCAATGGTCGCAGCTTGAAACGCAGCAATAGGCATCACTAATGCAATGATCGCGCTATTTAGGGCGACCAAAGAGAGGTTGTTTAACCAGCGAAAGGAACGTTTGACGGTGAGCGTCTTTCTTGGGAGCTTGTTTTCCCAAAGAGTACACAGCAACAATACGCCAATAAAACAGCTAAGTCGCAACCAAGATGGGTCGGTAAACGTGTTTTCAGTCACTGATCTTTCCTTCTTCTCCGCATTTATCGCAATAGACCTTAACTAACGTGAGATTCTTTCAATGTTTGGTCTTTAGAGTAATAACGCTGCCGCCTTGTGAGCGAGCGGTTATACCAGTAGAATCGCGCTCTCGTTTTTATTTGGCATTTCCTTCATGAGAATCCACGCTTTCCATCGTTTATATCAGTATCGTCAATCCATCTCAACGAAGCCTTTCAATGCTCGTGGATGCAAAGTTCAGCGCTGCCCATTCTGTCAGGTTTCAGAGCAGCATTGTTTATGTGAATTGCAACCTGATATCGATAGCAATGTCGCGTGCATGCTGATTGTGTCTGAGAACGAAGTGTTTAAGCCAAGCAATACAGGCCGTTTGATTGCTGATACGGTGAAAGAGACTTACGTGTATCAATGGAATCGCACTGAACCTTCACAAGAGATGCTTGATCTTTTGTCCAACGAAGACTACCTGCCTGTCATTGTTTTTCCTGCCGATTACGTTGATCAACCTGAGCGATTGCTAGATGGATTACACACTGAGCACTTACATCGCACTGATGGTAATAGCAAAAAGTGGTTGTTGATTTTTATCGATGGTAGTTGGCGTGAGGCGCGAAAAATCTTCCGTCGCTCTGAGTTTTTACAGTCTCTACCAGTCTTATCTATCGAGCCGGAGTGTTTATCAGAATACATCATGCGCCGTTCTGAGAACGAGCAGCATCTTTCGACAGCTGAAGTCGCGACTTTAGTTTTGAAACAAGCCGGTGAGAACAAAGCATCGGAATGCCTTCAATTGTGGTTTGAAGCCTTCAGAGAAACCTACATGCTGACCAAGACCCGAGTCAAAAACGATCCTAATCGACCGCATTTGAAACGTTTCAAAGAGTGGGTGAAAACCGAGAGCTGACTCTAAGGAATGAACTTTTGTTGATGGCATGTTGTTCAACTGACTTCAGCGAGGGGATAAATCTGCATTCGGTCACGGTTTGCAGGCGTACAGATATGGATAATGCCACTAGTTTATACTTTTGACTCCAGCCATTTTTGGAGTCGTTTAAGCATTTTTTTAGGAGAGAAATACATGTATTACGGCTTTGATGTCGGCGGCACTAAAATTGAATTTGGTGCATTTAACGAGAAGCTTGAGCGTGTAGCGACGGAACGTGTACCTACACCAACAGACAACTACGAGCTGCTGGTTGATACCATTGCGGAATTGGTTAACAAATACGATGCAGAGTTTGGTTGCGAAGGCACCATTGGTCTTGGTCTACCTGGCATGGAAGACGCAGACGATGCAACGGTATTAACAGTTAACGTTCCTGCGGCGAAAGGCAAACCACTGCGCGCGGATCTTGAAGCGAAAATTGGTCGCAGCGTAAAGATTGAAAACGATGCGAACTGTTTTGCGCTATCAGAAGCATGGGACGAAGAGCTTCAAGATGAGCCTTCTGTACTTGGTTTGATCCTAGGCACTGGTTTTGGTGGCGGTTTTATCTACGATGGTAAAGTTTTCTCTGGCCGTAACCACGTAGCAGGTGAGGTGGGTCATACTCGTTTACCTATCGATGCTTGGTTCCACTTAGGCGAAAACGCACCTTTGTTGGGGTGTGGCTGTGACAAGAAGGGTTGTTTAGACAGTTACCTTTCTGGCCGAGGCTTCGAACTTCTTTATGCCCATTACTACGGTGAAGAGAAGAAAGCGATCGACATCATTAAAGCGCACGCAGAAGGTGAGGCGAAAGCTGTTGAGCACGTTGAGCGTTTTATGGAGTTGCTGGCAATCTGTTTTGCAAACATCTTTACAGCGACTGACCCACATGTTGTTGTGCTGGGTGGTGGTCTTTCCAACTTCGAATTGATTTACGAAGAGATGCCAAAACGTATTCCTAAGTACCTGCTTTCTGTCGCGAAGTGTCCGAAGATCATCAAAGCAAAACACGGTGATTCAGGTGGTGTACGTGGCGCTGCGTTCCTAAACATCAAGTAGTGACTGAAACCTTACTCGATATAAAGTAAGACGAAATTTAAAGCCCCGTTTAGACCATCAAGGTAAAACGGGGCTTTTTACTTATATATCGAAGTAACTCATATACCTAAGTAATTTCGGTATGCTCGGGTATAGAGCACGAACAAAAATAGCATGTATAAAAAAACTCGCGACGAATCGCGAGTTTTCTGTTTGCAGCTAAGCTTATTTGTTCTTTTTGCCTACGCCTAGGTTTTCTTTTTGAGCTAGGGTGATTTTACTAAAGCCTAATTTTCTGAAGTAGTTATCGCGGTAGTTGCGCACCGCTTTAGTGTCAGACACTGCTTCGATTTGTTGCTCCATCTTTAGGAACTCAGTGATATCGATACCTTCTGCTTCGGCAACCGCTTCTTGAATGTTGCGGTGCTGCTGGTATGAGAACGTCAGTTCTTTGTCTTGGTCTTTGTAAGTGTAAAGAATGGTGCGAGCCATAGCTGTCTCTCTGAAAAGGTTTCTGTATTAAACAAAAAGGCCAGACTCGCTGACCTTTGAATTTCTAGTTTGGGCTAGATTCTGCCTTGAAGTGGGATAATTGTCACGCTTTCTCCCGCTTTTACTGTATCAACAGCTGGGGAGATTTCGATCAAACAGTTCGCCTCACTCATTGAGCGCAAAATACCAGAGCCTTGCTTGCCTGTTGTACGAACGGTTAAACGGCCAGTGTCATCCAGTTCATAGATTCCTCGACTAAACTCGGTACGACCTTGGCGAGAGCGAAGATTCTCAGTCGCGATGGCATTCACTTTCAGAGGCTTCCAGCCTTGTTCGCCTTGCATCTTACGCAGTGCAGGCTCGACAAAGTTAATGAAAGAGACCATCACGGCAACAGGGTTGCCCGGCAGACCAAAGAACGGCTTGTTGTTGATTTGACCAAACGCTAATGGACGTCCCGGACGCATGTTGATTCGCCAAAAATCGATTTGACCAAGTTTATCCAAGGCAAGTTTGATGTAATCCGCATCACCAACGGATACGCCACCAGAAGTCATAACCACGTCTGCTTGCGCCGATGCGTTTTCCAACGCTTCGATCATTAACTGTTCATTGTCTTCCAGAATACCGAAGTCCAAGATCTCGCAGCCGAGCTTTTCAAGCATGCCCATGATGGTAAAACGGTTGGAATCGTAGATAGAATTCGCTTTTTGCTCTGTTCCCGGCGCTTGTACTTCGTCACCGGTGGAGAACACGGCAACTTTCAATTTGCGGAACACATTCGCTTCACCAAAACCAAGCGAAGCGGTCATGCCCATTTCTGGAGAGGCTAGGCGAGTGCCTGCGGTAAAGACGTCACTGCCGATAGCGAGATCTTCACCTGCTTGACGAACGTTTTGGCCTGCTTTGATATGCGCACCGTTAAAGGTGACCTTGTCACCTTCTTGAGAGGCTTGCTCACGCATGACCACTGTGTCGCCGTTAAGTGGTGTTGGTGCGCCAGTCATGATCTTCACCGCTTGACCAACTTGAAGAGGCTGATCGTAAGCATGGCCCGCCATCACTTCAGCAACCACTTGGTAGCTATCGCGGTCAACATCATCACTGCGGATGGCATAACCGTCCATCGCGGAGTTGGTGTACTGCGGCACGTTTACTGGTGAAATGATATGTTCCGCAAGAACGCGGCCATAGGCGTTTTCAATCTTGCATGCTTCTATTTCCGAAACCGTGTTCACCAAAGAAAGGATTTTTTCTTGGCCTTGAACCACAGAAAGGAAAGCCGGAGAAAGTGTGTCGCAACATGCGACGTCTTTCTCTTTAGATTTTGGTGCTTTTGCATCTTGAACGTATTGAAGAACAAATTGAGCGATGGCATCCAAATCATTGATGTTCATTTGAGGGAGCTCAGAATCTAACCCCGCACTGTCGGAAGCGATAGCAATGATGTTTTCATCGTGAGGGTAAAGCCAAGGTTTACCCACTTCTTCACGGTGCAATTCAATTTTAGGAAACGCGATGTTTTTACAGCCTTCAACCAAAACCACATCGAGCTTGTCTTCATCAAAACGAGTTAAGAGGTATTCAAACTCCGCTTCGGCTTCTGGCGTTTCTGTCATTAACGCAAAACGGTTGCGAGAAGCAATCAGCATTTGAGACGCGCCAGCTTTGCGTAAACGGTAGCTGTCTTTACCCGGCTTATCGACATCGAAGTTGTGGTGTGCATGTTTTAGCATGCCAATGCGTAAACCTGCTTCAGTCAGCTTTGGCAATAGGGCTTCAAGTAGCGTGGTTTTGCCTGTGCCTGAATAAGCTGCAAAACCAAGAATAGGAATGTTTAGCGTGTGTTTCATGATTCTAATTGTCCAAATTGCGCCAGTTCTTCCGGAGTGTTCAAGTTGACGAAACAGTTTGGTGAGTCGCTAAAGTCAACGTAACTGGTGTTGCACTCTTTGTAGAGCAGAATGATTTTGCGGTCGCCACGTTCTAAAAATGCGGTGAGTTTTGGCAGTACGCGTTTGTGGTAGAGCGTGAAAACAGGTTGCTGATGGTCACCATCATGCGCGACTAAAATATCACTGTCTTCTTTGACGGCCTGGCAGAAACGCTCGACAAGGTCGGTGTTAATTTGAGGGCTATCGCAAGGTACAAATCCGACCCAGTCAGTTTCCGCATGCATCAAACCCGCGTGAATACCGCCCATAGGTCCAGGGAAATCTTTGAATTGATCACTAAATACGAAACCAAATTTGCTGTACGCATCTTGGTTGCGATTGGCATTAATTAAAATGCGTGGTGTTTGTGGAGATAAACGTTCAATAACGTGTTCGATGAGTGGCTTCTGATTTAATTCAATCAGACCTTTATCTTTTCCACCCATACGGCTGGCTTGGCCACCAGCCAAAATGACCCAACTAGTTTGTGTTGGTTGAAGCATATGCATTCTCTTGGGATGTTTCTTTTGGTATGACATACAACAGAGGAGACTCTATCAAAGTCTTGTCTTTAATCCACCACTGTTTTTTACATAAGTCGGTCAGTGCGTTGGTTTGATGGCTTGTCACCACGATACTGGAACCACGATCCAAAAGATCTTTCGCCATCACCACCAATCGTTCAATGGACTCTTGGTCTAAAGACGCACTTGGCTCGTCCATCAATAAAATCGACGGTTTTAAGATCCAAGCTCTTGCCATGGCAACACGCTGCTTTTCACCGCCGGACAACACGGAGATATGTTCGTCCGCTAATGTTTCTAAACCTACCATGCGTAGTGCGTGAATAACTTGAGCTCGCTTATCTTTTGGTGTGTCTTGTTGATATTTCACTCCATAGACTACGTTCTCATAAACAGTGCCGTCAAAAAGGTAAGGAGATTGATGGAGATAAATCACATCGACACGGCCGTTGCGGCGCGTCAGTCTTTTCAGCCACGTATCTTTTGGTGCAACAACATCGCCAGTAGAAGGTTTTAGCAAGCCAGCAAGGATTTTGAGTAGGGTAGTTTTGCCCACACCATTGTCACCCTTGAGATAAATGGCATCATTTGGGCCGATGGCTAACTCAGGGATGTGAAAAAGCACACGCTCTTTAAAGCGCATGGATAACTGCTCGGCGGTGATTTTTATAGTCATAATGCGCCTCTACATGGGGTTAATGGTGAGTCGTTTGTTTGCTTCATGTTCTATGTTCTGAGGTAGCCTTTGCCTCTCATGCTTGATAAGAAGAAGTTTAGTGCCAACGCTAAAGATAGTAATACAATTCCTAATGCAACTCCTTGCGCAAAAGCACCTTTGCTGCTTTCCATTGCGATAGCGGTCGGAATATTGCGCGTTACGCCCATAATGTTTCCGCCTACCATCATTGAGCAGCCCACCTCGGTTACGATACGTGAGAATCCTGCAATGATAGCTGCGAGTAGAGGAAAGCGGGTTTCCCAAATCATCGTAGCAGCCACGCGCGGAATGGAGACGCCTAGGGTGATGGCGGTTTCCACTGCGCGACGGTCGCTAGATTGCAATGCACCATGCATCATCGATACCAAAACAGGGAAGCAGATCACCATTTGGCCGAAGATCATCGCCTTCTGAGTGAACAGCATTTGCCAGTCTCCCCAAGGGCCAGCGCGTGATAGCAACATATACAGTAAAAGGCCAATCACGACGGTAGGAACCGCTTGTAGCGTATTCACGATCGACAGCAAAAACCATTTACCGCGAAAGTCGGTATACGCCAGTACAAAGGACATCAAAATAGCCGGCAAGACCACTAAGGATATTGCCGTGATAGAAACACTAAAGGAGACCGCAACGATCTCCCATAGGTCTGCATCAAAATTCACCAGTAAGCGAAGCGCTTCCAGTGTTGTATCAGCAAGATTCATATTGCGTTATTTGCTCTCAGCATTCGCAACAAACAGTTGTTTACCGTTCAGGCGGAAACCATTGATAAGTTCCTGACCGCGAGGGTTCACCAACCAATCACTGAAAGCTTTCGCGCCTTGGTAGTTGATTGTTGGGTAACGCTCAGGGTTAACAAGAATAACTTGGTACGGGTTAAACAGTTTTTCATCGCCTTGGAACAGAATTTCTAGATCCAACTTGTTTTGGTAAGCCAACCATGTACCGCGGTCTGACATTGTGTAGCCTTGCATTTCAGACGCCATGTTCAGAGTTGGGCCCATACCTTGACCTACGCTGCGGTAGCCTCCAAAGTTTGGTTCGATTTTAGTTTGAGCCCAAAAGCCCATTTCTTTTTTGTGCGTACCAGAATCATCGCCGCGAGAGATGAACGTTGCGTTTTTGTTCGCGATCTCTTTGAACACGTCTAACACGCTTTCGTCATCTTTGATTTTTGCTGGGTCTGCTTTAGGGCCAACAATCACAAAGTCGTTGTACATCAGCTTACGAGGTAGAACGCCGTAGCCTTTCTCAACGAATGTGCCTTCGGCTTTTGGTGCGTGAGTCATCACCAAATCTACGTCACCGTTTTCGCCCATTTTTAGCGCTTTGCCAGTACCTGCAGCAATAACATCGACTTTGTAGCCAGTGTCTTTTTCAAATTGTGGAAGTAGGTAGTCAAGCAAGCCCGAGTGGTAAGTACTGGTTGTAGTTGCTAGGCGGACGTGTTCAGCGTCTTGAGCAGAAAATGCAGAGTAGCTTACAAGCGTGATTGACGTTGCGGCCAATGTTAGCGCAATTTTTTTCATTTTTATGTGTTTCCTTTCCAATGATTCTTTGGCTTCTATCCGTCTAGGTGACAGCGAAGTCTCCGGAGCGATCTTGATTGCTCAAATCACAAGTTGCCTTAGGGTGTTGGAATAGCAAGTTCTCCAACATCCTGAGATCACTTGGATACCCCTTATAGCAAACAAGATGCCAACATTTTACAAGCCAAAAATGTTTGATTTATGCGCGGATTCATGGAGTTATTTGCACAAAAGTTTGCGTTGGTACAAAATGTCGCACTTTTTGTAGGGTATATCGTTTCAAACTTGGTACACTCTGTCCCATCCGAATCCATCTGGGGTAAATATGTCTACTCAATCCCATATTAGTACAAACCAACAATATAACGCCTTTTCCGTATTGGTCGTTGATGATGAATTGGGCATGCAAGCCATTTTAAAAAAGGCATTGGGAAAGCTTTTCTCACATGTCGACACCGCTGGCAGCATCGAAGAAGCAGAACAACTGCGCAATTCTCGCCATTATGATTTGATTTTGCTGGATATTAATCTGCCGGGGCGTTCTGGGATTGAGTGGGAAGAAGCGTTTGAAGATGATGAAAAACGCGCCGATGTGATTTTCATGACGGGTTATGCGGATCTAGAAATTGCCATTCGAGCGCTGCAGCTCGGTGCTTCCGACTTTATCCTCAAACCATTCAACCTTGAGCAGATGTTAAAAGCGGTCAGCCGCTGTATGGATCGCCGTTTGAACGAGCGCATGCAGTACGCCATGAAGCGTGATTATCAGCGTCACAATACTTCCGAGATCATTGGTGGTTCAGAAAAAACGCGTCAGCTCAAACAACTTATCACACAGTTTGCTCCATCACGAGCCTCAGTATTGGTTGAAGGCGAATCTGGCACGGGCAAAGAGTTGGTCGCGCGAGGCCTTCACCAAGCAAGTGGGCGAACGGGCCCATTTGTGCCTATCAACTGTGGGGCGATTGCGCCAGAGCTACTTGAAAGTGAGTTATTTGGTCACACATCAGGTGCGTTTACTGGAGCGAAAAAGTCACGCGAAGGTTTGTTCCGCGTAGCGAATGGCGGCACTTTATTCCTTGATGAAATTGGGGAAATGCCGCTTTCCATGCAGGCATCATTATTGCGCGTGTTAGAGCAGCGTACAATTCGTCCTGTCGGTTCAGAAAGAGAGATCAGCATTGATGTCCGTATCGTGGCGGCAACCAACCGTAATCTGCAAGAAGAGGTCAACCAAGGCAATTTCCGCAGTGACCTATATTACCGTTTAAACGTTCTGAAAATTGAAGTGTGTCCGCTGCGAGAGCGCAAAACCGACTTATTTGAGTTAGTGCCATTTTTCAGCAACATGCTGACGCGCGAGCTCGGTATGCCTGCGCCAAAATGGGCGCACGAAGACATGGAAGCCATGAGTGAATACGATTGGCCGGGCAACATTCGTGAGCTGAAGAACCTCATCGAGCGCTGCATTTTGCTTGGTAAGCCACCAGCGCATTACTGGCGAGAGCTGAACGGTGGTCATTCTCTGCCTAATGTTTCGATTACCGTTTCTCACTCCGCCGAGTTACCAACTTTTAGAGAAGGCAAAGAATTTACTGGCGAAGGCTACCCAAACAATTGGACTTTAAAAGAAGTCGAGAAAGCGCATATCAAACAAGTCGTTAATTTGCATGAAGGCAATAAATCGGCAGCGGCGCGCGACTTAGGCGTTGCCCGCAAGACGTTAGAACGCAAATACAAAGAATGGGATTCTGAGGATGAGGGATATGCCGACTAACTGGCAGCAGCACAAAGGATTGTCGAAATGGACGCACCGTTTTAAAACCATGGTGCGTTATCGCTTATTGATTTTAACCTCTGCACCGATCTTCCTTACGTTGATAGCGCTGATCGGTATTACGATTTATTGGTCTATCCATTACACGTGGCAAAACGCGCTGCTGGATGTGTCAGAGCGTTTGGGTGTGGCAAATAACAGCGTGACGTTGTTACAACAAAAGCAAGCCAATTACGTGCGAGCGTTTGCTGACTCCTACGACTTTCGAACCCGAATAAATCAAGGGACACCACAAGACGAGCTACAAAAGTGGGTTACTGAACAGAAAAAACGTTACTCCCTAGACTTTCTCTCTTTCCAACGCGTTAATTCGATGGAAAACAAATTCCGTTTTATGGATCTCACCAAGCGCGAATCGTTTTTTGATGTACTCAATCGGGAAGAACTCGAACAGCTCGATCCGGAACTCGCCAAACGGGCCGAAGTGCCCATTCTGGCTGATGGTGGAATGGAAGCGCGCGGCTTGGTGAGCCGTACCGTTATTCCGGTATACAGCCAAGTGAACGATTTGATCGGCTTCCTTGATGGTGGTTTGCTCCTCAACAACAGTACTGTGCTGGTGGATCAAATCCGCGATCTCATTTATCTCAGTGATAATGACCGCCTTCGTCCTGTGGGTACGTTGACCGTGTTTCTTGATGATTTACGTGTGAGCACCAATGTTCCACTAGACAGCGATCATAGGCTAGGGCGCGCTATTGGTACGCGAGTGAGTGCAGAAGTGTATAACCAAGTGCTCTCTAAAGGTCAGCAATGGGTCGACCGCGCGTATGTGTACGACGCGTGGTACATCACCGCTTATCAACCAATCAAAGACCAGTACGATAACGTCATTGGCATGCTTTATACCGGCTACCTGATGTGGCCATTTGTGAAAGCGTACATGACCAACATCGCCGAAATCAGCCTTATTACCTTAATGCTATTACTGGTCTCTGGCGTGATGGTCTATCGCGGTTCGCGTGATTTGTTCCGACCAATTGAGCGCATTCATAAAGTCGTTAAGCTCGTTCAACTTGGCAAAGAGAAACGTATTGGTCCACTGGGGTTGGATGATCATCATGAGTTGGCGCAGTTGGCTAGACAGTTCGACAATATGCTTGACGCCTTAGAAGACCGCAAAATCGAACTCAAAAATGCTGCGGCGCAGTTGGAGTGTAAAGTTCAAGAGCGAACGGCTAGCTTGCGAGAAAAAACTGAGGAACTCGAACTTCACATTCAGTTGCTCAACCAAACCCGCGATAAATTGGTAGTGCATGAAAAACTAGCGGCGCTCGGTGAGCTGACCGCCGGGATTGCACACGAAATCAATAATCCAACTGCGGTAATTCTTGGTAACGTTGAGTTGATTCACTTTGAGTTGGGTGAAGATGCGAGTCGAGTTCAAGAAGAAATTGATGCAATTCACGCGCAAATTGACCGTATCCGCAATATCACTCGCAGTTTATTGCAATACAGTCGCCAAGGCGGTGTTCAAGATGAAATCACTTGGCAACATGTCAACCCGATCATTGATGAGAGCATCACATTGGTCAAAACCGGTACTAAGAAGCGCGACGTCGAATTTGTTACCGATTTACAAGCGCATACGCCAGTTGAAATTAATCGCCATCACTTGCTACAAATTTTGGTTAACCTGCAAATGAATGCCATTCACGCGATGAACGGTAAAGGAAAACTGATCGTAATGAGTGAAGATTGGATTGAAGAAGGTGAAATAAAGGGCGCGGCGATTCATGTTATCGACGATGGTTGTGGTATCAAACCAGAAAACTTAAATCGAATTTTCTCACCGTTTTACACGACGAAACGCGACGGCACAGGATTAGGCTTGTCGGTTTCGCAGAGTATTCTTAGTCAAACCGGTGGCGAGCTGAAAGCCGAATCGGAGTGGGGTAAAGGAAGTACATTCAGCATCTATTTACCGAAGAAAGCCGAGCTACTGCTGGAAGTGACGAACATCGCGTAACGTCAACTAACGCCAATTCCATCAAAAAAGGTCAGTGAAAACTGGCCTTTTTCTTATCTACTCATCTTATCCTTCGTTGCGACTTTAAGTACGACAAATGACATGGATTTTTCGCCTTTTCGTACAGAAAAACACAGGTAACGAAACATATTTCCCATTAATTAATAAAAACAAAACTTGAAGTATGTAGCTTGAAGCAGTACCGTTGCCCGGTTTTTTCTCAATACACTTAAATTGCTAAGGTAAAGGTTTTGATCTCCACAGCGAATATCACTCAACAATTTGGCGCTAAGCCGTTATTTGAAAACATCTCAGTTAAGTTTGGCGAAGGTAACCGCTACGGCTTAATCGGGGCTAACGGTTGTGGTAAATCAACCTTTATGAAGATCTTAAGCGGTGAGCTTGAGCCAACAGGCGGTAACGTAAGCTACGATCCAAACGAGCGCGTTGCAAAGCTAAACCAGGATCAATTCGCGTACGAAGAGTTCACGGTTATCGACACGGTAATCATGGGTCACAAAGAGCTTTGGGAAGTGAAGCAAGAGCGTGACCGTATTTACTCTTTGCCAGAAATGAGCGAAGAAGACGGCATGAAAGTAGCTGACCTTGAAGTTCAATTCGCGGAAATGGACGGCTACATGGCAGAAGCAAAAGCGGGCGAACTGCTTCTTGCTGTAGGTATTCCAATGGAACAACACTTCGGTTTGATGAGCGAAGTGGCTCCAGGTTGGAAACTGCGTGTGCTTCTAGCGCAAATCCTGTTTGCTGACCCAGACATCATGCTACTTGACGAACCAACCAACAACTTGGACATGGATACAATCCGTTGGTTGGAAGACACGCTAAACGCGCGTAACTGCACGATGATCATCATCTCGCACGACCGTCACTTCCTAAACTCAGTATGTACGCACATGGCTGACTTGGATTACGGTGAACTACGTGTTTACCCTGGTAACTACGACGAGTACATGACCGCGGCTTCTCAAGCTCGCGAACGTCTACTTAGCGACAACGCGAAGAAGAAAGCTCAAATCGCTGAGCTACAAACTTTCGTGGCGCGTTTCTCTGCAAACGCATCGAAAGCAAAACAAGCTACGTCTCGCGCGAAGCAGATTGACAAGATCAAACTGGACGAAGTTAAAGCGTCTAGCCGTCAAAACCCATTCATTCGTTTCGAACAGTCGAAAGAACTGTTCCGTAACGCTCTGATTGTTGAAAACCTAAGCCAAGGTTTTGAAGAGGACTTGTTCTCAGACTTCAATGCAATTTTTGAAGTGGGGGAGCGCGTTGCGATCATCGGTGAGAACGGTGTGGGTAAAACAACTCTTCTAAACACGCTTGCTGGTGTGCTTGAACCTCGTGCGGGTGAGTTCAAATGGTCTGAAAATGCAAACATCGGTTACTACGCACAAGACCACGCGCATGAGTTTGCAGAAGACATGAACTTAACGGATTGGATGGGTCAATGGCGTCAAGAGGGCGACGACGAGCAAGTAGTTCGTGGTTTCCTAGGTCGTATGCTGTTTGGTCAAGACGACATTAAGAAGTCAGTAAAAGTACTGTCTGGTGGTGAGCAAGGTCGTATGCTGCTTGGCAAGCTGATGATGCACAAGCCAAACATGTTGCTAATGGACGAACCAACCAACCACATGGACATGGAATCGATCGAATCTTTGAACACCGCGCTTGAGCAATACAAAGGCACGTTGTTCTTCGTATCTCATGACCGTGTGTTCGTAGACTCGCTAGCAACGCGTATTATCGAAATTCGCGATGGCAAGATTTCAGACTTCAAAGGTACTTACTCTGAGTTCTTGAAATCTCGTGGCGTTGACGCGTAATTACTCATACAGCGCTTGAAAAGTAAAAGCCTCGCTATTTAGCGAGGCTTTTTTAATTGGTCTTAATCCTTAAACTGACCGGTTAGATACGCATATATGCCGACGACACCAAATGTAATGATCATTGAGAGCATAATGCCACTGGGCGTGAGCAAAAAATTCCACAGTTGGTCATTGTCCATAGTTCACATCCTTTGTGAATGAGCTGTAGTTAGCATCAATTAAAACAAGTGTTGTTATTGTTACAACAAACGTTGCTATTTCTGGCTTATATCGCTTAGTTAAGCCTTCATAACGTGATGATTTACTTACCCCAATCGTTATAAGTTTACACTAATCGGCGGTTTTGTAATATGTTCTCGTTAACGAGATGCGCTTTCGCCTTTCACATCAAACTCAATCTTGTCCGCTCCGGTAAATACTTGGAATCGCAAACCTTTCGCACGCGCAATGGTCGTAATGCCAAATTGCTTCGCTAGATCTAACCCCATTTGAGTAACGCCAGAGCGAGAAAGTAGAACAGGAATGCCCATTTGAGCTACTTTAATCACCATCTCTGATGTAAGGCGACCTGTTGTGTAGAAAATTTTATCTTCGCCGGTCTCTTCTTTGAGCCACATCTCACCTGCAAGCGTATCCACTGCGTTGTGACGGCCGACATCTTCCACAAATGACAATACCTCATTGCCTTTGCAAACCGCACAGCCATGCACCGCGCCCGCTTTTTTGTAGGTGTCGTTGTAATGAGTCAACGCTTCAAGTGCGGAGTAGATTTCTGATTGCTTAAGCGGAACTTGAGGCACTTGGTAGTTCTCAAGTTGTTTCATCACGTTGCCATACATGGTGCCTTGACCACAGCCAGATGTGACGGTTTTCTTTTTCAGAGCGCCTTCTAAATGTTCGGTATTTTCTTTAGTAATCACCGCTGCGGAATGCGTTTCCCAGTCAATAATGACGGATTCAATCGCTGCTGGATCAGACAGGAAGCTTTGGTTTTTTAAATAACCCAGTACCAGCGCTTCTGGACGCGAACCTAGCGTCATGAGCGTGACCACTTCTTTCCAGTTCAGCATGACCGTAAGAGGACGCTCGCAAGCGATTTGCTTCGTGAGCTTTTCGCCGTACTCGTCGTACACATCGACTTCTATGGTTTGCAGGGGATTTTCACTGGTTTTAATAATATTTGGTTTCAGCACAGTCGTGTCCTAGTGATTAAGAGCGTTAGGTTGCTACGCATTTAGCTTGCGAAGTGGTTAGCAAAGCAAATCTCGTTCCAAAATAGCGGTTCCCATAAAAATTGCGAGGTTTTATGTCAACAATGCATTAAAACTGCGATATCGCAGTAATGACACATCAATAAATTTGAGTTTCAACTACTTTGGTACTTGAGTATAGCGCTGTGTATAGGATTGATTTGGCGCGGTTATTGCTTTGTAGCGATGAAATGGTTGAAAGCCAAGGTCAAAATGTCCTGTGAGTTTTCAGACCAAAATAGAAAAACTGGGTGAGTTATGTCGGATAAGAAAGATTTCGAGAACAATTACGAGAAGACTGAAGACGCATGGCCAATTGGCGTAGAGCTTGTTGAGCATGAGATCAGTACAGGGATTTGGGTGACAACCCAATGGCAGTTGACGGGATTTGCGCTAAATCCGACAGAAGAGACTCCAGATGTTTGTCTGTTGCAATTGCACAAAGACGAGCGTACAGACTACCGCTTTAACTTAAGCTCTCAGCAACCTAAACTTTTTTTAGTGATGGATAACGTCGAGTCTGGTGAAAAACCAGCGATACAGCTACTAACGGCTTCACAATCTGTCGCGGCGCAATATATGGATGGCGACAACCTTGTACTATCCAACGATATGCCGTTAGCCGTTCAGGCTTGGATGGAAGCCTTCATCGGTCGCCACGGTGAGTTGTTAGAAGTAAGACGTAAGAAACGCAAAGGAGCGGGCAGAGCAAATGGCAACTAGTTTTTTAAGCCGTTGGTCGAAACGTAAATTAGAAAAATCTTCCCAACATGATGAAGAGATCACGCCGATAGCAGAGACGGAGCAATCCGAAGATTGTGTCACAGCGCTTTCAAACGCTGACGAAAGCTCAGACGTTTTGAACGTCAACGAGGTTAGTCAGTCTCCAGACATTACCGCGAGTGTAGAGACTGAAAAGCCCGAAGAAATGTCTGTGGCGCAACTGCTGGTTTCTGAAGCTTCAGAAAGCGTTAAGAAAGCCGCGCTGCGCAAAATGTTCTTGTCCGAAGAATTTAACGTGCGTGATGGCCTAGACGATTACGATGATGATTACAGTAACTTAAAGTCACTTTCTAAAGACGTCGCAGAGACGCTGCGTGATTGGGTTAAAGAAAAAGTGGAAGAAGAACCAGACGCTGAAACGACGCAAGGATCTGAACTTAACGCTGACGATATCGCATCTGAGGTGGTTGAAGACTCAGAACTAAACGCTGAAAAAAGTGCCGGAATTACCCAAGATGAAAATGAACTGTATATAAATACAGTATCTGGTAAAAGTGATACTTTTGCTGAGGAGTCACCGCCTAACGAGGTGAGACAAAATATACCACACAAAGAATAGGTACATTTTGACTAAACACTCAATGAACCGGCTGGGACAAAATGTCTCAACCGGTTTTTTTATCCCTACTATTTGTCGGTAAAATATCTAAGTGATTGAATTTTAATTGATATTTTATTGGCATGACATTTGCTATTTGTTGCTCAATACCAATCTGGTTGAAGTTAGCACGGACGCACTGCGTAGTATTCATCGCCTATAGATGGCGGAATAAGAATGCTCATTGATAAGTTAATCAGCAGAATCTCCGGCGCTAACTACACTAAGAGATGGAAAAGACTATCCATGTTCATAAATGGAATTGAGCAATGCTGAAACAATTATTAGAACAAGCAACTTCCAATAACGGTAAAGCGAGGCTGTACGCTTTCGAAAATACCGTAGAGTTGACCAATCTTATTCCACCAACCGTAAGCTATGAAAGCGGCGGTAATACTTTGATTGTGGGTCCAACGGCAATCATCGAAAGTGCGGCAGCGCAATTGTCGCAAATGAACAGCCTAACGCTGCTTTCTACCGATGGCGAAAAGGGAACAAATCCCGAGCTTTACTACGCCAATTCGGTTCAGGTTTCAGGGTTCTTAGGTACGTTTGAAGTTCTGATTGAAAATCATGGTTCGACCAACAATCTTGCCAAGGTCGCGATCAATAGCGATCGTTTCGATATCGTACTCGATCTTTGCCTAAACAGCTGCATGTCGGAAGAAGTACCAGTACCGGGCTACTACCCAGTTGGTCGTGGCTATCCGAAACTGGCTGAAGCGTTGGAAGAAATTCCAACCTTGATGGGGACGTTCGATAAACCGAAATTCTTCCGTTTAGATACCGATCTATGTGCACACAGCTCTCGTGGCGTAAAAGGTTGCGAACGTTGTGTGGATGCTTGTCCGGCAGGGGCACTATCGAGTGAAGGCAGCGACAAAACGGGCCATCGCATCGAGATCAACCCATACCTATGTCAAGGCGTGGGTACTTGTGCTACAGCGTGTCCGACAGAAGCTATTCATTACGCATTGCCAAACCCCGAAGATACGCAAAAGTTTATTGAACGTACGCTAGCCAACTATGAGCAAGCGGGTGGTTTAGATCCTATCGTATTGATTTGTAGTTCTCGCCACGAGAGTTACAACGTGATGGCACTAAAAGCACTGCCAGATAATGTGATTCCAATTGTGGTGGAAGAACTGCCTTCGGTTGGTATAGATACTTGGTTCGCCGCGCTTGTGAACGGTGCTACTCAGGTGCTATTTGCGGCTTCGCGTTTTATGCCTCAAACCATTATTCGTGTGCTTAATAGCGAAGTAGGTATTGCTCAAGAGCTGCTCGACCAACTTGGTATCGCCAAAGAAACCATCGACATTTTGTATCTAGAGTCATTACGTGAAGGTGCTCCGACACTTTGTACCGAGTCTTTTGATTTGGCATTAGGTGATTTGCAAGGTAACAAACGTCAGCGTCTATTTACGGCGTTGGATGCGTTGTCAGCATCACGTATTCCAGTTGAGAACATTGTTGAACTGCCAGCGAACGCACCTTACGGCACGGTTTCTTGTGAAAGTAAAGATTGTACGTTGTGCATGAGCTGTGTGGCGGTGTGTCCAACACGTGCATTGCATACGGACGGCCAATCTCCGTCGCTTAAATTCGTCGAGCAAGACTGCATTCAATGTGGGCTGTGCGAGAAAGCGTGTCCAGAGAAAGTGCTGACGCTTACTCCTCGTATGAACTGGGTGAAAGAAGAACGCCAGAAAGCGGTTGTGATTCATGAAGAAAAGGCAGCCGAGTGCATTCGCTGTCACAAGCCTTTTGCTCCGCAATCGATGATCGACATGCTGCAAAACAAGCTTCGTGGTCATTCTCATTTCTCTGATGAAGCCGCCATTAATCGCATCGCCATGTGTGAAGACTGTCGTGTGATCGACATGTTTGAGTCGATGGCTGCTGATCCAATGAATCAATTGAAATACTAGGAGCTCGCAGTGGATACACAACAAGAACAAACACTGAGAACGGACATTTATCTCGTTCTATCCGCGCTTTTTCGTAGTGCGCCAAGTGAGGAAATGCTGGCGTTCTTGAAATCGCTAGAAATTGAACCGTCTGAGAGCGCGATGCAAAAAGCTTGGCTCGCACTGCAACAAGCCGCGAACGAAGCGCAGCGAGAAGCGTTAGAAGAAGAATATCAAGATCTGTTTATTGGCATTGGACGTGGTGAAGTTGTGCCATTCGGGTCTTGGCATCGTACGGGCTCGATGATGGAAAAACCGTTAGCGGAAATTCGTCGCGATTTGGAACTTTTAGGCATCGAACGAGAAGAGAACGTGAAAGAGCCTGAAGACCATATTTCTGCACTGTGCGAAGTGATGGCAATGCTGACGGGTGAAGAGGAAGAACTTCAACAAGCGGTGTTTAACAAACACATTGCCCCTTGGTTCCAATCTTTTACGCGCCAACTAGAGAACGCAGAAAGCGTGAACTTCTACAAGCCAGCTGCGCAGCTTTGCGATGCGTTTTTAACGTTAGAGCAAGTGCGCTTTAGCGTGAACACCAAAAGCAGTAAGAGCAAATTAAAAATTGATGTGAAAAACGTCACTGATTACGAGTAATCGAGCAGTACTTGGTCATATCGATAGAGAGGCATGAGTCTCCAAAGATCTACCGTAAGGTAAGGAAGCAATGATGAAAGATAATAAAGAAATAAACACAAGCCGTAGGGATCTCCTAAAAGGCTTCACAACCGCTGCCGTTGCTGGTGCTGTTGTTGCGGGAACCACAAAAGTGGCCGTTGCTTCAGAAACGGTTGAGCCTTCTGAAAAAGACGTGAAGAAGAAAGGGTATCGTGAAACTCAACACATTCGCGATTACTACGACACACTTTAGGAGATAACGGATGAAACTTGTCAAACGCTCCGACAGTGTGAGCAAAGAAACGAACCAGCTTGGCGTATCTCGTCGTGCATTCATGAAAAACACTTCGCTTGCCGCTGGTGGCGCAGTGGTTGGTGCTAGTCTATTCGCACCGGGAATGATGAAAAAAGCGCAAGCAAAATCAGTCGATCCAGAAGCGAAAACAGAAGTGAAACGTACTATCTGTTCTCACTGTTCAGTGGGTTGTGGTATTTATGCAGAAGTTCAAAATGGTGTTTGGACGGGTCAAGAGCCTGCATTCGACCACCCATTTAATGCCGGTGGTCACTGTGCAAAAGGCGCAGCACTGCGTGAACATGGTCACGGTGAGCGCCGTCTTAAATACCCAATGAAGCTTGAAAACGGTAAGTGGAAAAAGCTTTCTTGGGATCAAGCGATCGAAGAAATCGGTAACAAGGTGATGGACATCCGCAAAGAGTCCGGCCCTGATTCGGTTTACTTCTTGGGAAGCGCAAAGCACAGCAACGAACAAGCTTACTTGTTCCGCAAAATGGCATCACTTTGGGGCACTAACAACGTTGACCACCAAGCGCGTATTTGTCACTCAACAACCGTGGCGGGTGTAGCAAACACTTGGGGTTACGGTGCGATGACCAACTCTTTCAATGACATGCACAACTGTAAGTCGATGCTGTTCATTGGTTCAAACCCAGCTGAAGCACACCCAGTAGCGATGCAGCACATTCTGATCGCGAAAGAGAAGAACAACTGTAAGATCGTCGTAGCGGATCCTCGTCGTACACGTACGGCAGCAAAATCGGATCACTATGTCTCACTTCGTCCTGGTTCTGACGTTGCATTCATTTGGGGTGTGTTGTGGCACATCTTCGAAAACCAATGGGAAGATAAAGAGTTCATCCGTCAACGTGTATTCGGTATGGATGAAATCCGTGCTGAAGTGGCGAAGTGGACGCCAGCAGAAGTTGAGCGCGTAACAGGCGTAAGCGAAGACGACGTTTACCAAACAGCAAAACTGCTTTCTGAAAATCGCCCAGGCTGTATTGTTTGGTGTATGGGTGGTACTCAGCATACTACTGGTAACAACAACACACGTGCTTACTGTGTGCTTGAGTTAGCGCTTGGTAACATTGGTAAATCAGGCGGCGGTGCAAACATCTTCCGTGGTCACGATAACGTACAAGGCGCAACCGACCTTGGCGTACTTTCTGACACGCTACCGGGCTACTACGGCCTTTCTGAAGGTGCTTGGCGTCACTGGTCAAAAGTGTGGGAAATCGATTACGAATGGATTAAAGGTCGTTTCGATGACAACGCTTACGGTGGTCAAAAACCAATGAACAGTGCAGGTATTCCTGTATCTCGTTGGGTGGATGGCGTACTGGAAAACAAAGACAACATTCGTCAACGCGAAAACATCCGTGCAATGTTCTACTGGGGTCACGCAGTGAACTCTCAAACACGTGGTGTTGAGATGAAAAAAGCGATGCAGAAGTTGGACATGATGGTGATTGTGGACCCATACCCAACTGTTGCTGCGGTAATGAACGACCGTACCGACGGCGTTTACCTGCTTCCTGCAACAACGCAGTTTGAAACATACGGCAGTGTTACCGCTTCTAACCGCTCTCTACAATGGCGTGATCAGGTGATTGAACCTTTGTTCGAATCAAAACCAGACCACGAAATCATGTACCTGCTTTCGAAGAAACTGGGCTATTCAGATCTTCTGTTCAAAAACATCCGTGTTGAAAACAACCAGCCGGTGATTGAAGACCTAACGCGTGAATTCAACAAAGGCATGTGGACGATTGGTTACACAGGCCAAAGCCCAGAGCGTTTGAAAGCGCACCAACAAAACTGGCATACGTTCCACAAAACCACATTGGAAGCGGAAGGTGGCCCTGTAAACGGTGAAACCTACGGTCTACCTTGGCCATGTTGGGGTACACCGGAAATGAAACACCCAGGCACACACATTCTGTACGATACGTCTAAGACGGTTGCAGAAGGTGGCGGTAACTTCCGTACGCGCTTTGGTGTGGAATTCGAAGGCAAGAGCCTTCTTGCAGAAGACAGCTACTCGAAAGGCTGTGAAATCAAAGACGGTTACCCAGAATTCACTGACAAGTTGTTGAAACAACTTGGTTGGTGGGACGATCTAACTGCTGAAGAGAAAGCGGCAGCAGAGGGTAAAAACTGGAAGACTGACCTTTCTGGCGGTATTCAGCGTGTCGCGATCAAGCACGGTTGTATCCCATTTGGTAACGCGAAAGCGCGTGCGATTGTTTGGACGTTCCCAGACCGCGTACCACTGCATCGTGAACCACTGTACACACCACGTCGTGACCTTGTAACGGATTACCCAACCTGGGACGACAAAGATGCAATCTTCCGTGTTCCTACGTTGTATAAATCCATTCAAGAGCAAGACAAATCGGGCGAGTACCCAATCGTTCTGACTTCGGGCCGTCTGGTTGAATACGAAGGTGGTGGTGAAGAGACGCGTTCAAACCCTTGGCTTGCCGAGCTTCAACAAGAAATGTTTGTTGAAGTAAACCCGAAAGACGCGAACGATCTTGGCTTTAGAGATGGTGATGATGTTTGGGTTGAAGGTGCAGAGAAGGGACGAATCAAGGTGAAAGCGATGGTTACACGTCGTGTGAAACCTGGCTTGGCATTCATTCCGTTCCACTTTGGCGGTAAGTTCGAAGGTGAAGACCTACGTCCTAAATACCCAGAAGGCACGCAACCTTATGTTGTTGGTGAAGCCGCCAACACGGCAACCACTTACGGTTACGACCCTGTTACTTTGATGCAGGAAACTAAAGTAACCCTATGTAACATTCGTAAAGCGTAAGGAGTCTGACAATGGCACGAATGAAATTCCTATGTGACACCAAACGCTGTATCGAGTGTAACGGCTGTGTTACTGCATGTAAGAACGAAAACGACGATGCGCTTGAATGGGGCATCCAACGTCGTCGCGTTGTGACACTTAATGACGGTGAACCGGGTGAAAACTCGATCTCTGTTGCTTGTATGCACTGTACAGATGCGCCTTGTATGGCGGTTTGTCCTGCTGACTGTTTCGAGCATACAGAAGACGGCATCGTACTTCACAATAAAGATCTGTGCATCGGCTGTGGTTACTGCTTGTTTGCTTGTCCGTTTGGTGCTCCGCAGTTCCCGAAACAAGAAGCGTTCGGTGAACGTGGCAAAATGGACAAATGTACATTCTGCGCAGGCGGTCCAAACACTGAACCTGGTTCAGAAGAAGAACGCCAAAAATACGGTGCGAACCGTATCGCAGAAGGCAAACTACCGATGTGTGCATCGCTATGTTCAACAAAAGCACTACTTGCGGGTGACGCAGAGAAAGTCTCTGATATTTTCCGCCAACGTGTGGTAGAGCGCGGCGCGAAAAACGCAGGTTGGACAGACGGAAACGATCTTTCTTACGATGCGACGAAAAGCTAAGTAAGGAGAGGCACATGTTAAACACTCTTAAACGTGCGTCTCTAGCAATGCTGTCAATGATGACGGCATTGCTGCTGACTTTCGCAATGCCTGCTTCAGCAGAGGGGCAATCTTCTAAAGTGGTTCAACAGGAGATAACGCAACTTGCAGGTGCAGATTATTGGCGTGAAGTCAGAGAGGGGCAAGAAGGTTATACCACGTCTAAATCGCCAGAACATGGCGTATTAATCAGTAAACCTGGTGAGACTTGGTACATTCTAAAAGAGAAATGGATGTCTCCTGCTGGTGCTGTCGCGATTTTCGGCAGTATCGCGATGGTTATCATGGCTTACGTATTTGTTGGCCCTTTGATGCTGAGTAAGCCTCGTACAGGCAAAAAGATGAAGCGCTGGTCTCGCTTGGATCGCGCTCTCCACTGGAGTATGGCGTTTACATTCTTAACGCTTGCATTCAGTGGTTTGATGCTGGTTTACGGTAAGCACTTTTTAAAACCGTATGTTCCTACCGAGTTTTGGGGTTTTATCGTCATGCTGGCGAAGCAATACCACAACTACATGGGACCACTGTTCTTCATTTTGCTGATGTTTGTACTCTTGAAATGGTGGCGCAAGTCGATTCCAAACATGACGGATATTCGTTGGTTCATGAAAATGGGTGGCATGGTCGGCAAACACAAAGGAACGCATCCATCAGCAGGGTTCTCAAACGGCGGTGAGAAAGCCATCTACTGGTTGTTGATTTTCTTTGGCGCTATTGTCGCGGTAAGTGGTTTAGTTTTGGATTTCCCAATCTTTGGGCAAACTCGCCGAGATATGGAACTTTCTAACCTAGTTCATGCCATTTCAGCCCTGATTCTGATCTGTGGCTTTATTTTCCACATCTATATCGGTCTATTCGGTATGGAAGGTGCGTTAGAAGGCATGGTGACTGGTGAAGTCGATGAAACATGGGCGAAAGAGCATCACGATCTTTGGTATGAAGAAGTGAAGTCTAAAGAAGCGATGGGCGAAGCAGAATCAAAACCAACGACAGAGAAAGGAGCGAAAGCGAATGAACAAACATCATAACGGGATTTGGATTGCGTATATCCTGAGTTGTTTTACCCCGTTTACGTTTTTGATCTCAGGCGTTATCGCAATTATCTATGCGGGTTACCGTTTGGATAAGGGGGAAGACAGCGACGTAGTGATTTCTCATTACTACGGTCTGATTCGTACCTTCTTCCTCTACCTGACGTTTTTTGTTGTGCTGATTGTCACCGTAGCGACCTCTAACGGTGTGCTAGTCGGGGTGAGTGACTATTGGGTGAAAAGTACGTTGATCGAAGACATCGCTTACTTCATCCCTTGGGTCGGAATGGTATTCGCTGCGTTAGCTATTCTTGTCTGGTTCATCCGTATGTTCCAAGGCATGCAGCAACTGCGTAACAATCAACCTCATACTCCCTCTACAGGTCCAAATCTATAATTGAACCTCAACAACATCAAAGCCGCCTTATTTAGGGCGGCTTTTTTATTGCTTCGGTTATGCAATGGAGAGCCAGAAGCTTGTCGTGACACGCTGGACATGAGCATAACGTTCTATAGTTTGAGTCAACTTCTCTTGTGTGAGACACGGTATCTCAGTCATGCGACTATTGTGAATCTTCTTGGTGAATTTTGTTATCTGGGGAGCGAATCAAATTAACAAAAGAAATTGCTCTCTAAAAGGCAAATCGCTGAGACCTCAGTCTCACTCACACTATTGTTCATTTACTCAAGGCATTTTTAGCCGCTAGAGTACGCGACGCTCAGCAATTCTTTTTTAAAGAGCATCAAATTCGCCTTAGTGCATTCAAGTCAAGGAATAGTCGAATTCTGAAAAGGATCCGGCTTTCACACGTTTGCTTTGTATTCTCAGTACCTGCTAGATGAAAACAAAGCAAACTTGTGAAGTCAGTGGTAGGCAATAGGAAAGGACACACTCGTTACAACTATGATTCCTCAATTTGTTATCCCTCTCACCAACTGCCTTGGTCAAAGCTTTCATTTTTCCAGTCAGCCAATCCCAAAAGGTGAACACAAAAAGTTTGACTCAGAACAGAGTGCGAAGGCGTTTCTAGATGACTTCGTACCGCTTAGCTCAAGCCGTGTTGAAGAGTTGTATCATCTACTTGGTCAGTTTCCCCCAAACGTACCGGATGAAGAACTGACACCAGAGCTTTATGCGGCTGTATTTGCAAAAGCACTTGTGAATGGTTCTCTTTATGTCGCTAGTTTCCCTAAAACAAAGAAAAACGCGACAATATCCAGTGAACCAACACCGGTACCTAAGCAAGTAAAAGCAAAGTCTAAGCAGAACAAAGCACATACATCTTCTAAAACCCAAGCTAAGAATTCAGCCTCTGCAAAGCCTTTACAGACGGGCAGCGAATGTCATGAAAAAGCGGGAGATCCGGTTTCTCTAGTAACGGGCGAAGAAATATTAACACTCAATGATGTAGAGCTTCCCAATGGCTTCGTTTGGTCAAGAACGTATCGCTCATCCAAAGCTTCCCGAAATCAAGGTCTTGGTTACGGTTGGCGACATGCTTTTCAATTTGAACTGAAAGAAGTCACAGATGAAAAGCACAACGTCACCTCATGGGAATTTGTAAGTGATTCTGCTGACGAGATTGAATTTGAACCAGTTGAGCATGGTTCAACAAGTTATCAAGTCTATGTCGGAGCAAGCTGTCATTTCCTAAATCCAAATACACGAATTGTCACTCTCTCTAGTGGTGATCAATATCGTTTTGAGTTGGTAGAAGACATTTGGCTATTAAAACAAATCCGCAATGGAATCTTTTCGACGTTCCAACTTCGTTATTCAAGAAACCACCGCCTAGTAGAAGTTGCACATAACAAGCGACCAGTTCTTGAGTGTCAATATGATAAACAAGGGCGCCTTGTTGAATTGCTGAACGCAAAGACAGAACAAGTATTAACAACATATATCTATGACGAGCAAGACGATCTTGTTGGTGCGACGAATGATTTGGGTTTGACTGAGCGATATGAGTATCAAGACCAACATTTGATAGCCAAACGTGTTCGACCAACAGGGTTTACGCATCACTTTGAATGGTCGGGAGAAGGCTCGAGTGCTAAGTGCATTAGAAACTTTGGTGACTCAGGTATTTATGATTATCGATTCCATTATGAGGGTGCAAAGTCCTCTTATTCTGACTCTTTAGATAATGAGTGGACTTTCATTCATGATGAGCAAGGTCATCTGCTCGAAAAATCGAGCCCGACAGGAAGAACGTGGCAATGGCACTATGATCATTTAGGGCGTAAAGAGAAAGCGGTATTCCCAGATAACTCGACAACACAGTACCAGTACAATCAGCAAGGCCAATTAATTTCCAAACTGCACTCTTCCGGTGCTCAAATTCAATATGGTTATGACAGCTTAGGTAAGCTTGTAAAAACGGTATCTCCTGATGGTGATCTTGAAAAGGCCTATTACAACAGTCTTGGCCAACGAGTGTGGGATATCGATGCTCTAGGTTGCGTAACGGAGTATGAATACGATAAACATGGTCAAGTCGTAAAGAGAGAGTCTGAAGATGGTAAGAAGAGCCGTTGGTGGTGGGATAAACAACAAAGATTAGTCGCTCATGAAGTAGATGGCACTTTACTTCGCTACAGTTATGGCGCTACCGATTTAGTTAATGGGATTGCGTATCCCGATGGATGTGTTGCCCAGATTTCCTATGATGATTACGGACGCCGCACATCGATAAGATATTTCAACGACGAAGACAAAGTCGGTTACAGTGAAGAGTACGCTTATGACGAGTTTAGTCGTGTTGCACAGATACACACACCAGAAGGTGTCACGTCTTATCAATGGGGAGCTTTGGCTCAACAAGAAGCGGTAATCTTCCCTGATGGCAGCCATATTTCCTACGAGTACGATCAACAACGTAACCTAACGAAATTAGTTCGAAGTGATGGTCTAGCGTTTGAGTTTTTGTACGACAGTGAAGGTTTACTATCAGGTACCGTTGGATTTGATGGGCTACACAGCCAATTCAAATACGACTCTATGGGAAGAATCATCCGAAAAGATGTTGCAGATAGGACCGTTTTATACAGCTATGACGATGCTGGCTTTCTTCAGCATATTAAAGCGGGAAATGGAAAAAATATTGTTGAGAATCACTTTAACTATACGTTAGGTGGAAGACTGACTTTAGCCTCTAATCGTCATCAAACTCTACAGTATCAATATTCCTCATTTGGACATTTAACTAAGCGTATTCAAGGTCAATTTGAAATCGGTGAAGAGTTTAACCGAGTCGGACAGCGTGTTTCGCAAACCTTACCTGACAAGACGTCACTTAACTTTTCATACGACACCAATGGTAGGCTTTCCGAAATCCGGTTTAGCGATGACTCATTACCAAAAATTGAGTTCCAATATGATGTTATGGGGAGGCTTTCTGTCACTGAAACTGAGAGTTTCAGAGAGAGCAAACTTTATGACGGTGTCGGTCGATTAGTCGAGCAGCAATGGTCAGGTAGAGAAAAAAAATACATATACAATGCACAGAACCGAATCTCTTCAATTTTAGATAATACTGCAGGGGCAACTCACTATCAGTACGATACCCTCGGGCACGTTACAAAGGTTAGTGAAGCCAGTTCGACTTCAACATTTGAATCAGATAGCTTTGGAAATCCCGCTTTGGCTGATTCTAAGGTAATGAGTGACCGCATTGAAGCTTATGCAGGTGTTCATTACAAATACGACCAACAAGGTAATCAAGTTAAACGAGAAGGCGATGGCACGGTTCAAAAACGTGTGTTTGACGCATTAAATCAACTGGTAGAAGTACATGGTGATTCGAGTATTAGTCACTATGAATATGATGCATTAGGCCGTAGAACAAAGAAAATTACTCAACATGGTATCACGGAGTTTCTTTGGGAAGGTGAGCGTTTACTCGGAGAACGCACTGCCGATGGCTTTCGTTGGTACTTATATCAACCAGAAACCTACATCCCATTGGCTGTGTTAGAAAATGGCTCAATTTATTTGTATGAATGTGATCAGGTTGGTAAACCGGAACGACTAAAAGACAGTGCCGGAAATATCGTTTGGAGTGCAAGTTATGATGTCCATGGATTTGCTTCTATAGACGTTGAAGAGGTGAGAAATCCACTTCGCTTTCAGGGACAGTATTTCGACCAAGAAACCAACTTACATTACAACCTCGCTCGGTATTACGACCCTAAGCTAGGACGTTTTATCCAACAAGACCCGATATCTATTGCTGGTGGCATTAACCATTACCAATATGCAGTCAATCCTATCCAGTGGATTGACCCAACAGGTTTCCTTTGTGAAGAAGGGCTAAAACGCTTACAGCAAATGCTGGCTGATTATCAGGCGCAAAACAACGTTCCCCAAGAGGTTTGCGATCAGATTTTAGAGGCGGCAAAAGAGTCATCCGTCGGAGAAGATGGTGTTCGCTCGCAAGTCAAAATCCGCAAACCCAATGGTAAAAACAATATTCGATATGAATACGATTTAGACCATATTGATTGCAAGAAAAACGAGATTACTTTTTATCGCCATATCAATTATTCAGATGGTATTAAACGCAAAGTTCAATATGTTGTAGGCATAGAAGAAATTGTCCAAATCATCCCCTTGAATAAAAGCCAAAGTGGGAGTGTTGCGAATCCTAATGGCGGTTCTTTAGACAGAGATTGTGGGCTTAAGTTAAATAACGAAATAGTTGGCGGGGTACCTGCAAACCATGCTGGACACCATCAAATTAGTATCAATATTGCTCAGGAATATCCTGTAATGCATAGAGCTGCCGAACTTGGTTACAACATTAACAGAGGTACAAACGGGATTGCACTTCCGACTAATATTGAAACATCTGTCGAAACAGGTCTTCCTTTACACGTGGGTAGACATCTAAGTGCAAGGCACGAAGGTTCAGCTGATGCTTTAGTTCGACGAGAAATGAGAACGTTGCAAACTAAGTATGATCGTGGTTTTATCGATGATATGACTCTTGTAGATGAAATTGGAAAAACAGAAAGTAGAATTAGGAATGCTCTGGAAAAGAATGAAGTTCGATTGCAATTGGATGATCCGCACTGGAAAAGTAGGAAGTAGTAATGACACTTAAAATTTGGACCAACAAGGTAGAGAGAGATTCCGATTTTACTCAAGGCAAAGTAACGGAGCCTAGTGTATTAAGAGGGTTGAATCTGACGGGAGGCGTTGTCCTAGGAGACAAATGGCCAAACGTTACTATTGATGTCATATCAGATGACAAGCCTGCGGATAGTTTTCTTAGTGGTCCTTTATTAATCGTGAGTCGACGGTTAGCTGATTTAATTTCTGAGCACACACAAACGAGTGAAGTTGAATTCCTACCGATTGAGGTTAATTACCACGGTAAAAATTTTGGTGAATACTGTTTTTTAAATGTTCTTGCGATTTGCGACTTACTGGACAGAAATCATTCAATATTTAGTGAGTTTGATGGAGAGATTGATTCAATTGATCGAGTTGTCCTTAAGAAAGACATTGAAACGCAGAAAACTATATTTCAATTGGATGCTATCGAGTGGTTGTTATGTGTTGATGAAAAACTGGCGGAACTAATCGAGAATAAAGGTTTTTCTGGAGTGGCATTTAAGTCAGAAAGTGAATGGCGTCCTTTTTAGATCTCCGCGGGTAGTTTGTTTTGAGCCATCTCTTATGAGGTGGCTTTTTTGCGTTTATGGTCAGAGTTTACTAATTAAACGCGTACATGTTGTGCGCATTATAATGGTGCGTAGACCCTACATTGGTGCATTTGAATAGATAAAATCAATACAAATAAATGTTTTTGATTTCATTTAAGGCTTTATAAAACAATGAATTAAAACCTAATTGTTAGAAGAGTAAATTATGGAACGGTAATTGCTGTGTTAGACGCTTTGTGAATTTCATTCACCAAATTGGTGATGAGTTTAACTTTGATGCACAGGATGAGTGCGCTACAAATAACGGAGATAAACATAATGAGTGTAACTGCTGATCAGGTACATGGCGTTGTACAAACTCTCACACAAAGTTCCGATACACTTTTTCTATTATTGGGTGCCATCATGGTTTTTTTGATGCATGCTGGTTTTGCTTTTCTTGAAGTGGGAACCGTGCGCCAAAAGAACCAAGTAAACGCACTCGTTAAAATTATTGCCGATTTTGGTATTTCTGCGATTGCTTACTTTTTTATTGGTTATTGGGTTGCTTATGGCGGCACGTTCTTTTCTGATGCTCAAACCTTATCTCAAGATAATGGCTACGAGTTGGTTAAGTTCTTTTTCTTACTGACCTTCGCTGCGGCGATTCCTGCTATTGTTTCTGGTGGTATCGCGGAGCGAGCTCGTTTTTATCCGATTCTAATCGCAACATTTTTCACTGTCGGCGTCGTATACCCACTATTTGAAGGAATGATCTGGAACGGAAACTTTGGTGTTCAAGCTTGGTTTGAAAGCACCTTTGGTTATGGCTTTCACGATTTTGCAGGTTCGGTTGTTGTGCACGGCGTTGGTGGATGGATTGCGCTGGTGGCTGTTACTTTTTTAGGGATGCGTAGAGGTCGTATCCGCGCAGGAAAGCATACGAACTTCGCTCCATCTAATATCCCATTTTTGGCACTTGGGGCTTGGATTCTCTGTGTTGGTTGGTTTGGTTTCAACGTTATGTCCGCTCAAACTCTTTCTGGAATCAGTGGCTTAGTGGCGATGAACTCGTTGATGGCAATGGTTGGAGGTATCGTAGCTTCATTACTTGCGGGTAAAAATGACCCTGGCTTTATTCACAATGGCCCTTTGGCCGGTTTGGTTGCGGTTTGCGCGGGGTCAGATTTAATGCATCCGCTTGGTGCATTAGTGACAGGTGCCGTTGCCGGGGTTTTGTTTGTGTATCTGTTTACATACCTGCAAAACCGAACCAAAATCGATGACGTACTGGGTGTGTGGCCTTTGCATGGAGTATGTGGTGCTTGGGGCGGGATCGCTACAGGAGTTTTTGGTCAAAGTGGATTTGGTGGAATGGGCGGTGTTAGTTTCGCGGTTCAAGTTTTAGGGACATTTCTTGGCATTTCCATTGCGGTTTTAGGTGCTCTTGTGGTCTATGGCGCAATCAACGCTCTAACAGGTTTAAGGCTTTCAGAAGAAGACGAGTTTAATGGTGCGGATTTAGCGATTCATAAAATATCATCTACTAACGAAGACTAATTTAATCGAAAAAAGAGCGGTTTGATGCCGCTCTTTTTTAAACTATTTGCTTCAAACCGATATACAAGCCGTTTTAACAGTTGCCTTTTTTAGCTTGACCAGGAGGGCAAAAGCTACCATTGCCATGCGGCCCATGATTGTCATCATTTGTGCTGACTTTTACTTTTACGTCGTCAATTTCACCTTCCACATTTGTCAGCTGACAGCCTGCTAAAGTCGTAAGTAATATAAGCGCCAGAGATACTTGTCTCATTGCGATTCCTCTCAAAATGTAATTCTAATAGTGACCATTACGACCATGGTCTAATCCATATTACTACAGTTGCTATTCTTTCAGTGTTAAGCTAATGAAAAAGAACAACAAGGATAAGTTATGAATTTCCCTTATAGAAATATTGTAGTACTTACTGGAGCAGGTATCTCGGCTGAATCTGGTATTCAAACATTTCGAGCCCAAGATGGCCTGTGGGAGAATCACCGAATTGAAGATGTAGCAACACCTGAAGGTTTTGCTCGAGATCCAGACCTTGTTCAGAGTTTTTATAATCAACGCCGTCAAAAGCTTCAGGATGAAGCGATCAAACCGAATGCTGCGCATCTTGCTCTTGGCCGTCTTGAAGCGGAATTAGAGGGAAAGGTGACGGTCATTACGCAGAATATTGATAACCTGCATGAAAGAGGTGGCAGCCAAAATGTGATTCACATGCACGGTGAGTTACTTAAGGCTCGATGTAGTGAATCTAACCAAGTTATTGAACATACCGAAGATATAAAAACTGGTGAGCTTTGCCATTGTTGTCAAATTCCATCACAAATGCGCCCACACATTGTGTGGTTTGGCGAAATGCCACTGAGAATGGGAGAGATATACGCAGCACTGGAAGAAGCTGATTTGTTTGTCTCTATCGGTACTTCGGGCGTCGTCTATCCGGCCGCTGGGTTTGTGCATGATGCTAAAATGCATGGCGCTCATACTATAGAAATTAACCTTGAGCCAAGTGCGGTTGAAAGTGAATTTGAAGAAAAACGCTATGGTAAAGCAAGCGTTGAAGTACCGAAGCTTGTTGATGAAATTCTTGCTTTGGACACGAAAGCATAAAAACTTAAACCCAACTATCAGATACAAAAAAAGCGGCTCATGAGCCGCTTTTTCACATCTTTAAAACTAACGAATTAGTTGTTTACTTTTAGCTTTTGGAAGTACTCATCGTACATTACGCTCGCTTCGCCAACTTCATCTTGCCATGTACCGCTGTCCATTACTTCTTGCGGAGGGAAGATGCTTGGGTCGTTAGCAAACTCTTTTGGTAGCAGCTCATGTGCCGTCTTAACTGGAGTAGGGTAACCAATCTCTAGTGCAATCTTAGCGGCGTTCTCAGGGCGTAGTAGGAAGTCGATCATCTTATGAGCAGCATCTACGTTTTTCGCGCCAGCTGGAATTGCTAGGCTGTCCATCCAGAAAATGGTGCCTTTTTCAGGCCAGATGATGTCGATATTCGCACCTTCTTGACGAGCCATGTAAGCAGAGCCGTTCCAAAGCATACCAAGAGACACTTCACCTGCAAGGTAAGGGTTTGCTGGGAAATCAGAGTTGAATACCAATACGTTTGGCATTAGCTTTTTCAGCTCTTCATAAGCTGCTTTGATTTCATCTGGGTTCGTTGTATTTGGTGAGTAACCAAGCTTTGTTAATGCAATGTGGAAGACTTCACGAGAGTCATCCATCAGCATTAGTTGGCCTTCCCACTTGCTATCCCAGAAATCGTCCCATTTAGAAACAGACGATTTATCTAGCATATCTGCGTTGATACCAATGCCCGTCGCACCCCAAATGTAAGGGATAGAGTAGTTGTTGTTTGGATCAAATGGTTTATCTAGGAAGTTGGTGTCAAGATCGCTAAAGTGAGAAAGTTTCTTTTTGTCGATCTCTTGCAGCATACCTTCTTTACGCATTTTAGAAACGAAGTAGGTAGACGGTACTACCAAATCGTAACCAGAACCTTGCGTTTTTAGCTTCGCGTACATACTTTCGTTAGATTCGTATGTAGAGTAGATAACTTTGATGCCAGTTTCTTTTGTAAAGTCTTCAAGAACTTCGTTTGGAATGTATTCCGACCAGTTGTAGAAATACAGTTCTTGATCAGCCGCCATTGCAGGGGTAGCGATTAGCGTCGCTGCACATAGAGCGCTTGCGTAGAATTTACTTTTCATTTGTTTTCCGTTTTGTTTAGCGATTGGACAAATCAATACTAGTCGCAGTTATTAAGTTGAGCCAAATCGCAATAAGCACAATCCCGTTTATTTAAATCAATTTATACCGAGCCTTTTTTAGAGAAGCGATAATTCTGTGAAACTGAGCTAAATAAACCTAGCAACGCATAATTATATCAGTCAATTACAAAAATAGGCAGCGTATCGCTGCCTATTTTCAGTTAGTCGATGCCTTAGTAGGCAAGATCAGATTATTGACCCGCTTTCAGCTTCAAGAAGTAGTCTTCATATTTCACTGTCATATCACCAACCGAGTCTTGCCATTCAACACGGTCAAGATCTTCTTGAGAAGGGAACAGCGGTGCTACGTCTTTAAACTTCGAGTTTGATTCTGTAACGGCGGTTAGGTAGCCAGTGTCACGAGAAATTTGCTCTGCGATTTCAGGGCGTAGTAGGAAGTCGATCATTTTGTGCGCTGCTTCTACGTTTTTCGCGCCAGAAGAGATTGCGAAGTTATCAACCCAGCCAATACCGCCTTCTTTAGGGAAGACTAGCTTAAGGTTTAGACCTTCGTTTTGCGCCGCAGCCGCACTGCCGTTCCAAAGCATACCAACGCCAACTTCGCCAGACATGTATGGTGCACCCGGGTTATCAGAGTTAAATACTAGAACGTTTGGCATCAGCTTTTGCAATTCAGCGTATGCTTCGTCGATTTGCTTTGGATCTGTAGAGTTACCTGAGTAACCCAATTTACGTAGGGCAATGTGGAATACTTCACGAGTATCGTCCATTAGCATTACTTGACCTTCAAGCTCAGGCTTCCATAGGTCTGCCCAGCTTTGGAAGTCGTTTGGATCGTACATATCAGCGTTAACTGCTAGACCTGTAATCGCAACAACGTGTGGAATAGAGTAGTCGTTATTTGGATCGTAAGGCTTATCTAGGTAGTTCTTATCTAGGTTGCCGAAGTTTTTCAGCTTAGTCTTATCGATCTTTTGTAGCATACCTTCATCGCGCATTTTTGCTACGAAGTAAGTTGAAGGTACGACTAGGTCATAACCTTGGTTATGAGTTTTTAGCTTTGCGTACAAAGTTTCGTTCGACTCGTAAGTCGAGTAGATCACTTTGATACCTGTTTCTTTAGTAAATTGCTCTAGGATATTACTATTGATGTAAGGACCCCAGTTCATAAATACCAATTCTTTATCGTCCGCTGCCGCTGAACCTGAGAACAGAGAAAGCGCACATGCACTACCAGCTAATAGAGTAGCCCATTTTTTCATTGACGTTAGCTCCAAACCAAACGTTGTCCAAATCATTTTGGACGGTAGATAGAAAAACAGAATGGCATGTAACCATTCTGTTTCGTGATGTTAACGGATGCGGATTTTACTTTACTTTTTCTCTTGCTAGCAACTGAGAAATTACTACAAGAACCAAAGATACAATCAACATGACCGTTGCTAGGGCATTCACTTCCGGTGAAATGCCCACCTTAACCATCGAGTAAATTTTCAATGGTAGGATTTCGTATGTTGGGCCTGTTACAAACGAGCTGATAATTACGTCGTCTAAAGACAGAGTAAAGCTTAGTAACCAACCTGCAGCAACCGCTGGCTTCGCAAGAGGAAGGATGATCTGTTTTAAGATAACCCATTCACTTGCACCAAGGTCTTTTGCAGCTTCCAACATTTTCACATCAAAGCCGTTCAAGCGGCTGTAAACGGTTACCACGACAAATGGTAAACAGAATGTGATGTGCGCAATCAATAGAGTAAAGAAACCAAGCTGCGCGCCTAAAACTAAAAACAGCGCCAACAATGAAATTGCCATCACGATGTCTGGTGACATCATTACAACAAACAGCATGCCGTTTACCGCACCTTTACCTTTAAAGGAGTAACGGAATAGGGCAACGGCCGTCAAACTACCAATAATAGTAGCAGCTGTTGCAGAAAACACCGCGACATTAAGTGAATGCCACGCTGCTTGCATAAGGCTGTCATTGTTCACTAGGGTTTCGTACCACTTGGTTGTAAACCCGCCCCATTTCATACCAAATTTGTTGGCATTAAATGAGTTCACGATCAATACGATGATTGGTAGATACAAAAATGCATATACCAGCGCCATAAAGCTAAATCTAACTGTACGTCCCATTAGTCTAGCTCCACCTTCTTATTCAATAGTTTGCCTGCTCTGTAGTAGGCGTACAGCATGATTGCCATTGCAATAGTAAGTGCGATACTGGTTGCCGCACCGAATGGCCAATCACGAGCGTTTAATACTTGGCTCTTAATTACGTTACCAATTAATAGGTTCTTCGCTCCGCCTAGAAGGTCGGAGATGTAGAACATACCTAACGCAGGAAGAAGTACCAACAAACAGCCACCAATAATGCCAGGCATCGTTAACGGCAAGATCACTTTTGTGATGGTTTGCAGTTTGCTTGCGCCTAAGTCTTTTGCAGCCTCAATGTAGGTGTTGTCTAGCTTCTCGATTGCCGAATACAGAGGCAGAATCATAAACGGAAGCAAAATGTAGACAAGACCAATCATTACCGCTGTTTCGGTATACATAAGACGCAATGGCTTATCGATAATATCCATTGCCATTAATGACTTGTTCAAGATGCCCTGTGTGCCAAGAACAATCTTCAAACCGTAAGTACGGATAAGTGAGTTTGTCCAAAATGGTACAATCACAAGAAACAGCATAAACGGGCGCCATTTCTCAGGCATTTTCGCCACGATGTAGGCAAATGGGTAGCCGATGATTAAACACAACAACGTCGCAATGATTGCCATGTAGAAAGAGTGCATCAGCACTTTTGCGTACAATGGATCAAGTAAACGAAGGTAGTTGTCGAAAGTAAAAGTCAGTTCAATTAAGTTCGCTTCATCACGCGTTAAAAAACTTGTACCGATAATCATTAGGTTTGGAACCAACACGAAAAGTGTTAGCCAACCAACAATTAGGGTAATGATTGCGTTCTGAAGATTAATCTTCTTGCTTATCATTGAGTACTACCTCCCAGCTCTCAACCCAAGTGATAGCGACTTTTTGGCCGAGAGAGTGGTCCACATCTGGATCATCTTCGTTAAAGAACTCGCTAACCATCACACGCATGCCTGAGTCCAGTTGGACAACAGAGTCTAGCGTCATACCTTTATAGGTACGTTCAGTGACGTGACCAACAATGCCTTTTTCTTCAGACTCTTTGATCTCTTCGATACGTAAGTCTTCAGGGCGAAGCAGCACTTGTAGTTTGTCACCTGCTTGTGCTTCTTTGTCGTAGTAAACGACAGACTCAACACCTTCGATTTCCGCACGGATGCGTTTTTCATCAATGCGTTCAAGCATTGTTGCGTTGAAGACATTAATCTCGCCGATAAAGCGAGCAACAAACAAGTTTTTAGGTTCTTCGTAAATTTCACGTGGTGAGCCATCTTGTTCGATAACACCATCGCGCATAACGATAATGCGGTCAGACATCGATAGAGCTTCTTCCTGATCGTGAGTAACAAAGATAAAGGTAATACCAAGTTGACGCTGAAGTTGTTTCAACTCAATCTGCATTTGTTTACGAAGTTTGTAATCAAGAGCAGAAAGCGATTCATCAAGTAGCAGTACTTTTGGCTTATTTACAACCGCACGCGCGATCGCGATACGTTGTTGCTGACCACCAGAAAGTTGGTGCGGCTTACGCTGCGCCATTTTTTCTAGACGGACCATACGTAGCGCTTCCATTACGCGTGGTTCGATTTCTGCCGCAGGCGTTTTTTGCATGCGTAGGCCAAATGCCACATTATCGAATACGGTCATGTGAGGGAATAATGCGTAACTCTGGAATACCGTGTTGACGTGCCTATGCTCTGCAGGAACTTGCGTTACATCTTGGTCATCTAATACGATTTGACCGTTATCTGCCGTTTCAAAACCAGCGATCATGCGTAAAACCGTCGTTTTACCACAACCAGATGGACCAAGAATCGTCAGAAACTCACCATGATTAACATCAAGATTTAAATTACCGATGATTTCCTTTCCATCGAAACTTTTGCTGATACCAGATAAACGAATAACTGGCTTTCCTGCTTGCTGTTTAGCGTTCAACGTCTGTATTTCTCCCACGTTAAAATTGGGTTTACGCCAATTAGTGTGACATAAGTCATTCACTTTTGAGGCGCGCATCATAATCACCAAAATTGTGAAATTAAAGCATTTTCTTATCTTGAAACAGAAAAAATTTTGCAGGCAAAAGTAATCATTCCTTACCATACTGTTTTTAAGAGGTTATTTGCCTTTTAAACACAGTTTGGTAGGGCTTTGTCATTAGCAACAATTGCTTTCAATTTCATAGTTTTGTGAGTGGTCAATTATCAACCAAATAGTAGATATTGCAAGGATAGAACGTCAGTTCTGATTTTAGACGTGGAAAGATTTCTTTATAATGTTGGCCACTTTAATTGACTGGTATACCAGTAAAAAATTCACAAGTTAATCTTGGATAATATATGAATAACGATTTTGAAAAAGATTTCAATCTTGGGGGGAGTGTAGAGCGAGCTTTGTCTGGCGACTACGAACTAAAAGCGAGTGCTGTATTTAGTGAAGCTTGGCGCGCAACCATTCAACACTTTTTATCGTTCTCACCAGCGATTATTCTTTTGCTTTTTGTCCAATTGGGGATTTTCTACATTGCACTTCAACTTCAATTGGGCGACCCAAGTGTCATTCTCGATGCGATAGAAAATCCGGAAGCATTCACCGCTAATATCGTTTCTGCTATTTATATCGCTAACTTTAGTTATGAAGTGATCAGCGCACCAATTTATGCTGGGATCAGTTTGATGGCGATGAGTCATGTAGCAGGGTTAAAAACCAAAGTTCGTCATGTCGGTAAAGGTCTGCAATTTACCGTTCCTGTTATTATTGCAACGCTGTTCAGTTTAACGTTGCAAGGTGTCGCGGGAATGATCCTTCCACCGCTTTCATTATATTTAGCAATGGCGTTTAGTCACTCTATCTTACTGATTTGCGAGAAAAGAGTGCCACCTATGCAATCGTTATTATTATCACTACGTGCGATCAACAAGAAGATTTTTGTTGTGGCAGGGCTTTACATGGGCGTTATGTTGATGTTTATTGTTGCGGCTATGTTCTACGGTATTGGCTTTATTTTTGTCTTGCCATTCTTCTTCCATTTGAAGGGCATCCTTTATCGAGAAATGTTTGGCATCAAACTTAAGATCGTAGCAACACAAAAAAATGATAACGATCACGATGGTAAATCTCAGGTGTTTAATGCCTAAATCTTTAAAATTAATGACTTTACGAGTGGCGGCTGCCTGTATAGCCGCCACTTTTATTTCGGTAGGTCCATATTTGCATTACGACCACCAGTTCAAAAGCGTGAATGATCCTAATGTTGTTCAAGGTCCGGTGAAACATCCTGATTTGTCGCACTTGCCCTACATTGAGGACATTCCAGACTTTAACTCTATCAAAGACGCCAAAGAAAAAAAGGCGGCATTTTTCGATTTCTTACGGCCTAAAATCGCACTAGAAAATCACAGGATTGAAAAAGAACGTGCTTTTCTAAGCTCTCTTGAGATTGGAGAAGTGTCGCCGGACGAAGAAGCTTACGCAGAAAGATTAGCGCAGTTATATGGTTTTCCTCTTCATGATGGTCATGTTGATGAAGCTTGGCTGACTGAAATGTTAAAGCGAGTCAATGTTTTACCAGAAGCATTAGTGCTAACTCAAGCTGCCAATGAATCCGCGTGGGGTACCTCTCGTTTTGCTACTCAAGCAAACAACTTGTTCGGCCAATGGTGTTATAAACAGGGTTGCGGAATTGTGCCTGCTCAGCGTGCTGCAGGAAAAACTCACGAAGTTCAAAAATTCGATTCAGTTCAGCAGTCAATTCATGGCTACTTTATGAATGTGAATCGCAATCCAGCTTACGCTGACTTACGTGATATTCGAGCTATGTTGGCAGATAAGCACAAAAACTTGTTATCCGTGGCGACAGCATCAGAACTCACTCATGGACTGTTGTCTTACTCAGAGAGAGGCATTGCATACGTTAATGACTTACGCTCGATGATTCGTCACAATAACGCCTACTGGACTCAATAAAATAATAATCGAATGAAAAAGTTAAGCTTAATTTTAGGAAGTGCAGCACTCTTGCTCTCGTCACCGATAACGCATGCTCAAGAGTATATGTTTACGTATTCCAAACTGTATACTCAGTTAAAAAATAACACTAAAGAAGGGCATGATGACGTTAAAGTCGGTGTGTTCTTCGTCGATGCCAGAACTAAGCAGCTGTGTACGATTGAAAAAGCATGGATGGAAAAGGAAGAACACTACGAAGAGTTTGTGATTCCAGCGTCGAAAGAACTGCCATTACCGATCGACAAAAATCTAAAATCCGCAAATCCTTTGGTATTCGTACACACCCCTAAAGATAGCCGATGTGACTATTCTTTAGTTGTTATGACGAAAGAACCGTTACAGGGTAGCGTTTCTTACGAGCAACTGAAGCCATTAATGCCTCAAATGCAGAGCATGTTAGAGGATTTAGGGGGGATGTTTGCTGGATGGTTCACACCTGAAGTACAAGGCGTCACAATGGAGTTTGCCAACGAACTTAACGGTAAGATCGTTTTTTCAAATGGACAAGAGAAGGCGATTGTTAACGGTAAAGTGCAGGTTGCTTTGAGTGAAATTGGCGAAGGTGGAACAATAACGTTACCGGAACCAACGATGAGAGTGCTTCCTTATTTGCCCCAAGCAAAGAAATAGCACTATCTCCACTAAAGAGCCGCATTCGCGGTTCTTTTCCTATTCCATGATGATAAATCAGCGTACTTATTTTCTTATCCTTCAATACAAACATTTAATCCTGCTGCAAAAGCCCGTATAATCCACGCCCCAAAGAAACCCATGTTAGGAAGTCCTACTGTCGATTTTATCGGCGATGTGAGAGCCCGCAATGAACCAGAAAGATACAAGAAAAGAAACCCTTGAATTCAACAAGCTTCAAAAACGTTTGAGAAGAAATGTTGGAAATGCCATTACAGATTACAACATGATCGAAGAAGGCGATGTTGTCATGGCATGCATAAGCGGTGGTAAAGACTCATTTGCGATGCTCGATATCCTGTTGAATCTACAAAAAGCGGCACCAATCAAATTTGAAGTGGTTGCTGTTAACCTAGACCAAAAACAACCTGGTTTCCCAGAGCATATTTTGCCTGAGTATTTTGAGACGCTGAATATTCCTTACTACATCGTAGATAAAGACACATACTCAGTAGTTAAAGAAAAAGTGCCAGAAGGTAAGACAACGTGTGGTCTATGTTCTCGTCTACGTCGTGGTACGCTTTACTCATTTGCTGAGAAAATCGGCGCAACAAAACTTGCACTTGGTCATCATATGGATGACATCGTAGAAACGATGTTCTTGAACATGTTCCATGGTTCTCGTTTGAAGGCAATGCCACCAAAACTACGCTCTGATGATGGTCGTAACGTGGTTATTCGTCCGCTGACTTACTGCCGCGAAAAAGACCTGATCAAATACGCAGAGCACAAAGATTTCCCAATTATTCCTTGTAACCTATGTGGTTCTCAAGAGAACTTGCAGCGCCAAGCAATCAAAGCAATGCTGATTGATTGGGATAAGAAGACGCCAGGACGCGTAGAAGCGATTTTCAAATCAATCCAAAACGTAAGCCCAAGCCAATTGGCAGACCGTGAGTTGTTTGATTTTGTAAACTTGCCGCTAGATCGTGACGGTAGCCGCGAAGAGTATGAGTTTAGTGAAGCAGTCGTTTCTTCAACTAACATCGATGAATCTCTATTCATCGATGTAACGAACATCTAGTAAATAGGAGGCAACAATGCCTCCTATTTTGTACTTGCTGAAACCGAAAATAAAACGCCCCAAAAGAGGGGCGTTTTTATATTTTATTATTTGCTCTACGTTGCGGTATTTGGATCGAGAGGGCTGATATAACCTTTTGGTTTTAATGCCAGTACATCACAGTTAATCTTATCGATCACATGCTCTGCCGTGTTACCGATAAAGACCGCTGAAAGACCCGTACGACCAGTCGTACCCAAAATCACCATTGCTGCATTTAATCGCTCCGCTGCTGCAGGAATGACGTCTTCTGGTAAACCTTGTTCTATGATGGTTTGTTCTTCGTCGATGCCATGTTTTTGTCTCAATGCTTTCATTGCGGTGAGATGGTGGCCACGAACCGCATCCGTGTAGGTCGTTGGGTCAAATTCAGGCAACTCAATCGTAATGTTAGCCGGTGTAACAGGATAAGCGTTGACGAGATACGGTTCAGCATCGAGACGGTTTGACATCTCTTTGAGGCGTTCAACCATCGCGTCGTTCAAATCAATGTGAGTTGGGTTTTCTGACCCCACGTGTACAGAAGCGAGAATATTAGCTTGCTCCGGCCAATCCGAGTTCTTGATCAAAAGTACAGGGATAGGGCATTTACGTAATAAATGCCAGTCTGTCGGCGTGAAAATCACAGACTCTAAAACATCGTGTTTACGTGTCCCTTTGATTAGAAGATCGTGCCCACCAGCATATACTTCAGCAATGATTGCTTCGTAAGGACGGTTGTGCCACACAACGCAAACATCAAAATCGAAGCTATCGTTTAAGTACGGTTGAGCAATCTTACGCATCCACTGCTCACGTTGATGGATAACGCCGCGACGCATCGCATCTCTTTCATCGACTGACAGCATTGAGGTCATGTCATAGGAAAAATCGTAGATGGATAAGAAGAAGGTGATTCGGCTTCTGGATACACTCTTTTGAGCTAATTGAACCGCTCTAGCGAGTGCAGGCTGTTCATCATTATTGATGTCAGCAACAACAAGAATCTTACTGTATATACTCATAACTAAGCCCACTTATGTTGCGAAACCAAATACTGAAAACAAGTTAAATCAGTAAATTGGAGACTCTTCGTATATTTTTACTGTAGCTTAGTTTGGGGAACTTTTTGAGGACTTTCGAAGGGATTTTATGAGAAACATGATGTAGCTCATTTTCGAGCTACATCAATAAGTAAGCGAGATTACTCTTTTGTTACACCGGCAAGTTCCATTAGCGCATCATGATCTAATATGGTGATGTACTTACCTTTAACACTCAGAATTTCAGATTTTTGGAAACGACCTAATAGGCGGCTGATGGTTTCAACCGTTAGGCCTAAGTAGTTACCAATATCGCCACGAGTCATGGTCAAACGAAATTCTCTTGGGCTGAAGCCACGTTGAGAGAAGCGAGTTGACAGGTTGTACAAGAAAGCAGCTAGACGCTCCTCAGCATTCTTCTTAGAAAGCAGAAGAATCATTTCCTGGTCGCCTTTAATTTCGTTACTCATTAAACGCATGATTTGCTGACGAAGTTTAGGCATTTTGCCTGATAGGTCGTCAAGGATCTCGTAAGGGATTTCACAAACCATTGATGTTTCAAGAGCTTGAGCGAAACTAGGGTGGCAGTCACCGGTAATAGCGTCAAAACCAACTAAGTCACCAGCTAAGTGAAATGCTGTGATTTGCTCATCACCTTGTTCTGTGATTGTGTAGCTCTTAATCGTGCCAGAACGGATAGCGTACAAAGATTTAAGCTCATCACCTGCTTTAAATAGCTCTTGTCCTTTTTGGATAGGCTTTTTACGCTCGATGATTTGGTCCAACTGGTCAAGTTCAGATTCATTCAGAGTGAATGGGATACACAGTTGGCTAATGCTACAATCTTGGCAATGAATCGCGCAACCGCCTGATTGGATACGCTTTGTTGCAGGTTTTTCAGAAATCATAACAACCTTTCACTATTTGATATACATCAATATTTTAGCACCGCTTAATCCTAAAGGATAGCAAAAATATCGGTGGTATAGAGTTTTGCGTTATATGAAACCAAGCATCTGCATGGCACCCGCGGCAGTATACGCGCCATAGACAATTAAGATTAATGCTGAGATGTTTCTAAATATTAATGATTTTTGCAGTTTCTGAAAATGGCTAGCTCCGTAACCAACAGCGAGCATGGATGGCAGCGTTCCCAAACCAAAAGCTAGCATGATTAGGCCGCCATTTACTGCGCTACCGGACACCGCCGACCATGTTAATGCCGAATAAACTAACCCGCATGGTAACCACCCCCAGACAAAACCAAAGGGCAGTGCGTGTATTGGCTTTTTAAGTGGTAAAAGGCTTTTTCCAGCTGGAGAGATAAACTTCCAAAGGTGCTGGCCAATCTTTTCTACGATGAGTAAACCTTGCCACCATTTCGCAATATATAACGCAACCAAAATCATGAAGATTGCGGCAACAAAACGCAGCCACGCAAGAGATTGAGCTAAGCCGCTGAGTTCCGATAACCCTGATATTGCACCTCCGACAAGTGCGCCTATTAAGGCGTAACTGCTGAGTCGTCCAAGGTTGTAGAATAAAGGTATGGTTGGGGAGGATTTTGAGCTTGAACTACCTAAGGAAAGTAGGGATGCGATACCACCACACATCCCCATACAATGGCCGGCCCCGACAAGGCCGATAAGCAAAGCACCTAAAAAATCAGGATTCATAAAACATACTACGGTTTCTTATTGTCTGATTGTTCTTCTTCATCTAATAAAATGTTGTGTCCTTGTCGCTCAAGATCTTCAAACTGGTCGCTTCGAACCGCCCAAAGAAAAATAGCGACAGCAACGCAAACAAGAACAATCGCGATTGGAATTAAAATATAAAGGCTTTCCATAAGTGTTCTCTTGTTTACTTCTCTTTTAGAAGTCGCAGTGAGTTAGATACAACAATGATTGAACTTGCTGACATCCCAACAACTGCGATATAAGGCGCAACTAATCCTGCAACCGCTAACGGCAAAATTAACAAGTTGTAGCCTAATGACCAAGCTAAGTTTTCACGGATAATCTTTCTTGTACGAAGAGCCAATAGGCGAGCTTCCAATAACTTTTCTAAGTTATCTCCAAGAAGCGTCATATCTGCTGATGCCTTTGCAACGTCAGTACCACCGCCCATAGCCACGGATAAATGGGCTCCCGCTAGAGTAGGTGCGTCGTTTATGCCATCACCAACCATCATGGTGATATCACTGCTATCAAGGCTCTTAAGATACGCGAGTTTGTCTTCTGGTTTTGCAGATGCGATCACATGCTCGATACCAATTTCGTTAGCAACAGGCTGTGCGTTTTGAATAGAATCACCAGTAAGTAAGGTTGTTTTGATGCCAGCTTCAGCAAAACGTTGAATAAACGCCTGACTTTCTTTGCGAATAGGATCGTGATAATAAAAAGTTGCAGCGTGTTCGTTGTTTATTGACAAGTAAATGGCATTGCTTTCTTTTATGCTCGAATCTAGCACAAACGAGGAGCTGCCAATTTTTACCGTCTTACCATTCCAAATCCCTTCGATTCCTGAGCCAATCACGTTTTTAACATCTGTTACAATAATCTCGTCATTACTGAAACCGGTAAATGAACGCGCAATAGGGTGGTTTGCATGAGCTTCAAGAGCAGATGCAAGGGCCAGACTTTCCGCTTCAGAAAGCTCGTTGAATGTGCTTGTACGGCTAATCTCGATGTCACCTTTCGTTAAGGTTCCTGTCTTGTCGACGACGAGATGATTAACTTTGCAAAGCGTTTCGAATACATGGCCTTTTCGCAACAGAATGCCAAAATTGCCCATTCGTGAAGTCGCACAAGTTAGTGCGGTCGGTGTAGCAAGGGATAATGCACAAGGGCATGTAGCGACGAGAACCGAAAGCATAATCCAAAAAGCATCATCTGGTTTGGTTTGGTGCCAATAAAACCAGGTTCCAGCTGAGATGATAAGAATTACACCAACAAAGTAGCGTGCTACGACGTCAGCAACTTCTGCAATTTTTGGCTTCGAATGCTGTGCTTCATCTTGAAGGCGCACAATATTTGAAATCATCGAGTCTGCTTTTGAATTGGTGACTTCCAACTCAAATGATTCATCTCCGTTTAATGTACCTGCATAAACAGCATCACCTTCTTTTTTTACGACATGAATAGACTCACCAGTCAGCATTGATTCATCAATATGAATACGGCCAGAAATAACTTTGCCATCAGCAGGGATATGTTCGCCAGGGAGAACGCGAATGCGATCACCAATCTTCAGCGTTTTAACTGGAATTTGTTCGCCGTCTAGTGTTGTTGCAATGGCAGGGATAAGCTTGAGCAAGTTACCGCTAGCAGCAGCAGCTTTGCGGCGAGCGCGCATTTCTAAGAATCGACCCACTAACAAAAAGAAGGTAAACATCGAGATAGATTCAAAGAATACTTCGCCTTGCTCAGTTACTGTCGCAACTAAACTCGCAACATAAGCGAAAATCAAAGCGATCGAAACTGGGACGTCCATGCCTAGAGTTCGCCCTTTAATGCTTCGCCAAGCATTAAGGTAAAATGGTAGGGCAGAGTAAAGAAGAACTGGTGTAGCGAAAATCAAACTTACCCATCGGAAGTAGTTTTTAAATTCAGGTTCCAAATCGCCAAACACTTCTAAATACAACGCCACAGCAAGCATCATTACTTGCATCGTCGCTAAGCCAGCAATACCCAATCGGTAAAGGTACTGCTTCATCATTCGGTGATAAGATGCTTCTTGTTTGTCTGCTTCAAATGGCGCGGCTTTATAACCAAGCTTATGAATAACTGAAAGCAGTTCACTTAACTTAACTTGAGTTTTGTCCCACGCCAGCAAAGCTCGGTTTGTTGTCGTATTTACCCGTATGGAGACTAAACCTTTAGCGCTGGATACTTGCTTTTCAATAAGCCATGCACAAGCGGCGCAGGATACACCTTCGAGAGATAATGTTACTTCAGATACATTGTCATGGTTACGTACAAATTCTGATTGAACGTCTTCATTGTCATAGTGGATCAGAGCTTGAAGTTGTTCTGGAACGAGGTCTGCTTTTTCAGCGGGTGCGGTTCGGTACTGGTAGTAAGAAACAAGACCGCTATCTACGATAGTTTGTGCGACAGTTTCACACCCCGGGCAGCACATCTCACGAACTTCGCCAAGTATTTCTACTTTAAAATCCGTGTTTGCTGGTACATCTTCACCACAGTGGTAACAGGATTTGCACATAAAATTACTTCATTAATGAGACAGAAACTGCTGGAAATTCGACTTTGCCTTGAATCATCCATTGCTTATCGTGTGGTTGAAGTTCAACAAACCACGGGCCTTGTATAGCGTCTTCAGTGGTAAAACGATAGTTGCCAGATGCATCTGCGGTAACTAGCTTCGTAAAATCACGATCGGGTAATGTACGGTGAGTAAACGTTGCTGTAAGCGCTGGGTAGTGCGTTAGCGCTCCTTTCGTAAAGCCAATTACGATATTGTTATTTAGAGAAGAAATGTTCGCATTAAGACCAAGGTCACGAGCGACGTTCATTTTACTGATGTCGATATTTATGCCTTTGCCTTTTTTATAGTAATCCTCAGCAACAAGAGAAACAGAGTTGTTTGAAAAGACGACTACCGTGGCGATTGTCCAAACGACTACCGTAAGAGGAAGGATGATTAGGAACCACGGCCAGAATTGTTTATACCAAGGCTTTACCATAAAAAAGTTCTCAACAGCTAAATGAAAAAATGTAAGGCATTAAATTTAAAGGAAAGACAGCCCCTGTGAAAGGGGCTGTTATTGAAATGTTACTTATTGTCTGAGTTGCTTAAACTCCAGACATAAGAGGCAACAAGTTGAACCTTATCCTCACCTAGAATGTCCTTCCATGCTGGCATAACACCAGAGCGGCCATTCATTACGGTTTCAGTTACGGCAGCACGCGAGTCACCAAATAGCCAGTCTTGGTCAGTTAGGTCAGGGGCACCAACTGCTGGGTTACCTTTACCATCTGTACCATGACACGCTGCACACACAACAAAGCGAGCTTTACCTGCTGCAGCTTCACGAGCGTTAACTTTACGACCCGATAGGCTTAATGTGTAACTTACTACTTCTTGGACACCTTGCTCACCAAGCGCATCTTTCCATGCTGGCATTTGACCAATACGGCCATGCATGATGGTTGTTACGATTGCTGCTGGCTCACCGCCATATAGCCATGCGTCATCAGTTAGGTTAGGGAAACCTTTTTGACCGCGAGCATCTGAGCCGTGACATTGTGAACAGTTTTGCAAGAACAAACGTTGACCAACTTTTAATGCTTCTGGGTCTTGCGCGATCTCAGGAACAGGGCGTAGACCATTCGCATTATGAGCAAGTTTACGGAATGCTTCGCCGAAGTAGGCATCCGCATCATCCAGTTCTTTTGCGTATTGGTTGAGTTGTTTATTTTCTTGTGCCTGTGCAATAGCTTCTTTTGACTCTTCAAGCGAACGAACGGTTTGAGCCGAACTTTGCCAGTTTAAAAAGCCTTTAAAGCTACCTAGACCTGGGAACAGGGCTAGATAAACTGCAGCAAACACAAACGTGCTTACGAAAAGGTAAGTCCACCATTTCGGTAGAGGGTTGTTTAGCTCGCGAATACCATCGTACTCGTGGCCCATGTCTTCCCCTTCCTCGACGCCCATTTTATCTTTGGCGCACCAAGTCAGGAGGATCGCACAGCCTACTAGCGTACCGATAGTAATCACGATAATCCAGAGACTCCAGAATGTAGTCATTACTTCTTCACTCCTTGGTTATTTGGGGTCGTTTGTTCTTCGTCAGCAAACACCAAGTTGGCATCTTCTTCGAAGCGTGCTTTACGCTTCTTGCTAAATGCCCACCATACGATGCCGATAAAACTCGCGAAGAGCACTACGGTATAAATACTATGAATTGTACCGAAATCCATATGATCCCCTTACTTCATTGCATGACCAAGAGACTGAAGGTAAGCGATGATTGCATCCATCTCTGTTTTACCTTCTACTTCTTTAGCCGCATTCGCGATTGTTTCATCTTCGTATGGAACACCAAACTGATCGCGGAACACTTCAAGTTTCTTCTGAGTCAGCTTGCCATCTAATACGTTCTCAGCAAGCCAAGGGAAACCAGGCATGTTTGATTCAGGAACTAGTTCGCGAGGGTCAAGTAGGTGTACTCGGTGCCACTCATCAGAATAACGACCACCGACACGAGCCAAATCAGGACCTGTACGCTTAGACCCCCAAAGGAATGGATGTTCCCACACACTTTCACCTGCCACAGAGTAGTGGCCGTAGCGTTCCGTTTCAGAGCGGAAAGGACGAACCATTTGACTGTGACAAACGTTACAACCTTCACGGATATAGATGTCACGACCTTCCATTTCCAGAGGAGTGTAGACTCGTAAGTTTTCTACACTTTCTGTGGTTTGCTTTTGGAAAATCAAAGGAGTGATTTCAACAAGAGCACCCCAACTGATTGCAAAAACAATAAAAATAGCCAACAAACCGACATTACGTTCTAGAATTTCATGGCGATTATTAGAATTATTACTCATTCTTAAATCTCCTTATGCCGGATGAGGGATAGCCTTGAGGCTTTCTTTTGGCGCACTTACCGTTTTGTACGTGTTGTATGCCATTAAGAACATACCTGATAGGAAGATGAAACCTCCTAGGAAACGTACAAAGTAGAATGGGTAAGATGCTTCAACTGACTCTACGAAGCTGTAAGTCAGGGTGCCGTCAGAGTTAACTGCACGCCACATCAAGCCTTGCATCACGCCAGAGATCCACATTGCTACGATATAAAGAACCGTACCAATTGTTGCTAACCAGAAGTGGACGTTGACCAGACCCACAGAGTACATGCGCTCTTGGCCAAACAGGCGAGGGACTAAGTGGTAAACTGAGCCGATTGAAACCATTGCAACCCAACCTAGCGCACCAGAGTGAACGTGACCAATGGTCCAGTCTGTGTAGTGAGATAGTGCGTTTACTGTCTTAATCGACATCATCGGACCTTCGAAAGTAGACATACCATAGAAAGACAATGAAACGATTAGGAATCGTAGAATAGGGTCGTAACGAAGCTTATGCCAAGCACCAGACAACGTCATAATACCGTTGATCATACCACCCCATGAAGGAGCAAATAGAACAAGAGACATCACCATACCCAGAGACTGTGTCCAGTCTGGTAGCGCAGTATAGTGAAGGTGGTGAGGACCTGCCCAAATATATAGAGAGATCAATGCCCAGAAGTGAACGATAGACAGACGGTAAGAATAAACAGGACGTTCAGCTTGTTTAGGTACAAAGTAGTACATCATACCTAGGAAACCAGCGGTGAGTAGGAAACCTACCGCGTTGTGTCCGTACCACCATTGCACCATTGCATCCACCGCACCGGAATAAATCGAGTAAGATTTACCCAGTGATACAGGGATAGCCATGCTGTTCACGATGTGAAGTACTGCTACTGTGATGATAAATGCACCGAAAAACCAGTTCGCCACATAAATGTGGGAAGTGTTTCGTTTCACTAACGTTCCAAAGAACACCACTGCATATGAAACCCATACAATCGCAATAGCGATATCAATAGGCCATTCTAGTTCAGCATACTCTTTACCTGAGGTAAAACCTAGAGGTAGAGAAATCGCTGCGGCTAGGATAATTGCTTGCCAACCCCAGAAGGTGAAGGCAACGAGTGGGCCACCAAAAAGACGTGTTTGACATGTACGCTGAACAACATAATAAGATGTTGCAAACAGGGCACTAGTACCAAACGCAAAAATTACCGCATTAGTATGCAGTGGACGTAAACGACTGTACGTCAACCACGGCGTATCAAAGTTTAGCTGTGGCCAAACTAATTGAGCGGCAATCAAAACACCAACAGCCATACCAACTATGCCCCATAAAATGGTCACAAGGGTAAATTGGCGAACGACTGTATAGTTGTAGTTTTGTTCAAGCTGCTTTACTTGGCTCATTTGCATGCTTCCAATTTCTAATTAACTACACTTTACTTCCAACACGACTTGCGTCGTAACACCACCCAAGTAAACTCTAGAACTCAAGTGTTATCATCACCTTATTTCTATTGCTGACTTTAATAAAAAGTGGCATTTTCAGCGTGACACTATACTTGAATTAACAATTCAATGACAGAGTAGTAACCTTACTGGAGCTCTGGAAATCATTTTTTATTTAAAAAGTTTGAAGTTTGTAACAAGGATATTAGTAATTATGCCTGCACAAAAGTTAACAAAGGCGAGACTTGCACAAATCTTAATCATGCTCAGTCTTTTAGTTGGTGCGTTTTTCTGGAGAACCTTTACGCACGAGACCAGCACAAGCGTTGACTGTTCACAAAAAGAGCGATGTGATGTAACAATTGGTGAAGATAAAATCACGATTAATCGTGATTCGAGTGGGATTTTGATTGAAACAACTGAAAGTACAGGTCTAAAAATTGATCTGAATCAATCTGGTGTGTTTGATAGTATAAGCGACAATCATTATAGAGCTGAATGGAATGCTATATCTGCAACCAAAACGATTAAGCTCAAAATAAACCAAAATATTGTCTTAGTGCATTTATAAATTAGATCTGACACGAGATAATGGCATCTTCTTTGTGAAATTCGAACCTTCTAGCCTAACGATAATTTGTCGTAATGGTATAACAGTAACGTGACAAACAATAATAAAAGCGTATGCAGTGCCAATCAGTATTTACCCATATTACCGACGAATATTTAGCAGTAGAGAGGCTTCGCTCAGACCTGAGGCAAGAACACTTGTCTTATATCATCTGTTATTACACAGAAGAATACGACTTCAGAGCCATTCGCTCTGCCTTTCTTAGATATTTCCCTGGTGTTCCATTCCACGGTTCAAGTTCATGCCAAGCCATTATGACCGATCAGGGTTTTCACGTTGGGCCTGTCATAGCGGCTATGGCTATCTATGACTCAGGCCCACATGCTTATGGAACCGGTATTTCTAATTGTGAAGAAAATGAGTGTGTCTCCATCGCTCTAGATATGGCTCTTCAAAATGCTAATCGAATTGGCGAAGTACCGAACTTAATTCTTCTTCATGCAACTCCTGGGAAAGAAGAAAAGATTATCGAATTGATCGACGAACGCTTCGGCACACTTGTTCCTATCATTGGCGGTTCTGCAGCAGATAACCACATTGAGGGAAAATGGTCAGTGATTACAGCGCAAGGCCATGAAAAGCAAGGGATTAGCCTCACACTATTTTACTCCTCTAATCCCGTTGATATTGCTTTTAGTGCAGGTCACACACCAACCAACATCAAAGGCATTGTTTCCAAAGCAAAAGGACGGTGTTTACTGGAAATAGATGGTGAATCAGCACTAGATACTTATCGAAAGTGGACTCGTCATCAAGAAAACCTAACTAGCAAAGAAAACCTACTCTTTACCAACTCCAGCGCTTATCCCTTGGGAAGAGTTGCCGGACATTTGTACGATAGACCTTATTACAAGCTTTCCCATCCAATACGTGAGACCGAAGATGGGGGGATTGAGCTATTTACCCAAATTTCGGTAGGGGAAGAGCTTACTTTGATGAAAGGGAGTAGGGAGCATTTAATCGCTCGAGCGGCAAAAGTCGTGAATGCTGCATTTAACCAAAAATTAGAAGAATCTCGAAAAATTGGTGTCATAAATATATTTTGTGCAGGACCAATGTTGCACTTAATGCAAGACATGAATAGCGTTTGCGAACAAATTAATCAGGAACTGGAACACTTGCCATTTATATGCCCATTTACCTTTGGTGAGCAGGGAAGATTTATCGGCGGCGAAAATGGACATGGAAACTTGATGATCTCATCAGCGATTTTCCATAAACCTTATGAAAGATAAATATTTAGACACATACCAACAAGAAGCATTACAAGAAGCGTTAGTTGAGCTAAAGCAGACCAAACAACGGGAAAAATTGCTTGCCGATGAAAACAAAGCGATTCTTTCAGCAATCTCTGCAATGAGCGAGGCAAAAAATCGTAATGAAATTTTTTCGGGGCTAAACAGCGTTCTAAAAAAGTACATCAGTTTTGAAGACTTTATTGTCATCACGCGCGATGACAGCCGTTATCCGTTCAAGACGTTAATCTCAACCAATAGCGTGTTTGATAAGGTAGAGTGGTTACACGGTAACACAATGGAGCGCGCATTAAACGGCGAGTGTATTCTATTATTCGAGCCAACGAAATTGTTAGAGTTTGAGAACTTAAATAGCTTTGTTAAAACACATGTTAACTCCGTAATTTTAACGGGCATTCGTTCGGAAGTAACACAAAGCATCATACTATTAATTGGAGCTCAAAAAGAGCATTTTAGTATTGAAAACAAAGAGACTCTAAGGCGCTTTAGACCCCTTATAGAACGTGCTGTTATCGACATAGAAACAAAGGAAAAGTTACAACGTATTGTTGAGGTAAGAACGACTCAACTTGCAAGAGCTCGTGAAGAAGCAGAACTAGCCAACCAGTCAAAATCTGAGTTTTTGGCAATGATGAGCCACGAGATCAGAACGCCTCTTAACTCAGTTTTAGGAATGCTAGACATCCTGAGACAATCTACCTTATCAGATGAACAATTTGATGCCCTCAATCAAATGGAATGCTCCGCTGAGCTTCTTCTAGCCATCATTAGCGACATTCTCGATCTTTCAAAAATTGAATCCGGTAGCTTCCAATTAAACGAACAGTGGATACATTTAAATGACACTGTAACTTTTGTAATTTCTCAGCAAAAACAAGTAGCTATAACTAAGCATCTTTCTTTTAACTTTGATTGTCAGATCTCATCAGACAAACAGTATTGGATTGATTCGACGAGGCTGTCACAAATTCTCTTTAATTTGATTGGGAATGCCATTAAGTTTACGGACTCAGGAAGTGTGTCTGTTTCTGTCGCTGAAGAAAATGACGAAATTGTAGTTTCTATATCTGACACCGGAATTGGAATCTCGAGAGCAAAACAAGCCCATTTGTTTACGGCATTCCATCAAGGTGATCGCTCAATTACTCGAAGGTTTGGTGGTACAGGTTTAGGGCTTGCTATTACCAAGCACTTAGTTGAAATGATGAGAGGTGAAATCTGTGTAAAAAGCCGCGAGAATGAGGGTTCTGACTTCACCATTCGAATTCCAGTTCTAACACGTTACAACCAAAGCCGTCCTGTAAAAATTGAGCATAATAGACCAAACAAAGCTCTAAACTTGCTTATCGTCGAAGACACTCAATCAAATCAACTTGTCATTAAATTGATTCTTAACAAGCTTGGCCATAATGTGCATATTACAAGCCATGGCGCAGAGGCGCTTACATTTCTTGAAGAAAACGATAACCGAATTGATATGATCTTGATGGATGTCTCGATGCCAGTAATGGATGGAATAACAGCAACTAGGCTGATTAGAAAGAAAGGAATTACAATTCCAATCGTCGCTTTAACAGCGCACGCGCTAGAAAGTGATAAAGATAAGTGCTTAGACGCTGGCATGGATAGTTTTGTATCAAAGCCAGTTCGCAGGCAAGATATCTATGAAGCTATACAATCATTAATAGAAACGGCGTAGTCATTAATATGGATCTTAACAATCGATAGATTATTAAGATCTATATTAAGTATTTTATGGTAAATACTGATTATGTTTAATCAGCTATCTAAAGTTAGCTCAAATTTAAAATCTGAAAGAGATAGGAGAGCAAAGTAGAAAGAATCTGACGTATGGTTATACTTAATTTAACATAATATACATAATGCGCACCAAGGGGTAGTTTGTTAACAAAGGCTAACTCTTTGATTAAGGCTTTCATAAGTGTCTGATAACCAAGCCGTAATTTTTTATTTTGTCGATTTCCATAACGCAAGTTACTTGTACTATTCGTGACGTTCGTTTTGTGCAATCAACGAAAAACCACTATAAGCCTGACCGCCACATAATGTTGCGTTCGGTAACGCCCAAAACAACAAGAAAAATAATTTTAGTCAGTTATTCAATATGCGAGCGTTGTCATGTTTCGTTCCTATCAATCCAATGGCAGAAAAACTACTGTTGATTAAAGCGCTTGGTTATTTGCCTAATGATTTGCGTTGGTCTGGGTTTCGTATCTGTGAAAAACGAGCTGTGTTTATCACACCGTCTGGTCGTGAGTTTAGCCCTAAAGAATTGGAAAGCTTTGTGTTCTGGCGTGACGAACATCGTCAGTTTGTGGAAATGTACGGACACTTCGAATATCCCAAGATTTACCCCGCTAAAGAAAACGTGCTGCCGTTTCGTGGCGGCCGTAGAATGAACGCCGCAGAATGGATACCTAGTAAATTTAGAGGTAGAAAATGGAAAATTTAGGCGGATTATACTCCGCCTTTTTGAGATTTTGCCCACTCTAGAATTTTTGCGTACTGCCTATCTTCAGCCTCTTTTTTAGTGCGACCATAACACTCTTTAAATGTCTTCGGCTCTATAATTTCTTTGCTAGGTATAACTTTTTGAGTTTTAGCAGATGCCCAGTAATGATAAATGTCACCTAGTGGTGGAATTATCGGACCCACAATTATTTTATGTTCAAAACCTAAGTCATTCAGTAAACTAATTGCTAGTTTGCGGTTATCCACGCTTTTACCTCTCTACCTTCGGTTGTTTTTATCTTTCGCTCCACATAACCCGCAGCCTTCAATTTCTGCAATGTGTGTGGCTCTTTGGGATTGCGTAGCTGATAAACTGGACGACAAGTCTTGATGTCCTCACCAATAAACTCTAACAAATCTCTTACGTCTAACACTTGTTTTGCTCCAACTCGGCTGTTTGCAATATATGCGCTTGCAATAGATTTGCACAATCTTCGAGATTTTCTTCATCTGCCACCTCATTAAGAATTTCAAATAGCTGATGGTTGTCCAATTTCGGATATTCACTCCTAAGTTGCTGATAAAAAAGGAAACCTTGCTTGTTAGATATCAGCAGCCTACCACCATGAAAAAAATCCCTTAGTTGTATGCTACTTGTGGTAAAAAGTTTCATCGAATCTCCCATATTCTTTTTTAAAAGTATAAATATTCAATGCGTTACCAGCAATACAGTTTGTCCTTTTGCATACATAAAAGCCCTCAAAAATAGAGGGCTTTTATGTTCACTTTCAGTTCGCGCACACTTCTGCAGCATCCTTAGGCATCACCCAGCCATGCATTTCTTCTGATAGAACAAAACGTAGGTCATCAACTGTCATACTTTTAACTACCGAAGGAAGCCAATGGAATTTATGGACAAGATAGAAATAAACGGCATCCATGCCATCTAGTGATTTATAACCTTTTCGTTCTGCTAGGAAATCCCCGAATACATCTAATGAAAATGCCAAATCCGTATCAACTTTATAAATTTGTCTTCTTGTGAGGTAGTGTTGTTTGTCTCTCATTTGTGGTTCTCCAATAATTGAAATGTCTAGGAAGCTCCACATTAGTATGATTTATTGTACATATCCACTCCGCCCAAATTTTTCGCACACCATTGCCACACAAAAAAGCCGAACCCCATCGCTAAGGGTTCGGCTTTTTTAGGCTTCTGCTTTGGTGGCTTTCATTTGAAGCCTGTCGAGGTCAATCGATCCGCCAAAAGTATAGGCGCCCTACTCGCTGTGTAAATCGTCATTAATGACGTTTCGAACCAGTTCGCAGGGTTACGGATTATAGAAAACCAATTGATTTGCGGTAACTCGGTCTTGCTTACTTTAAACTGAAGGTTCACGAACCAGTTGTTATATGTATGCGGATATATTTTTCAGGATATTTGTAACGATATCGCTTACCGGTTTTTAAGTTTGAACGAGCAAAACGGCAAACTTTTGTATCTCCGCTTCCAGTAACTCGTTTTACTATTGCTACTTTTCCTTTATGTTCCATTTCAATCATTAAATCGCAATAACCATCATATTGGTCGAACTGCTTATCGACTTTCTTTTGTAGAGTCGATTTGATTTTCTTAGCCACTGGATTTGTTTCTGAGTCATCGGCCAATGTTGACGCTGTGGGTAACAATAATAAAAATAAAGTGACAACGTATCGCATTCTTAAATCCATTTTTGATAAATGGACTGATTGTAATTTTTTATGCGTCAAATGCTAAAACGGGACACAATTTTGCGTCCCGTTTAACGTAGATAAGTAATTGATATGTCGGCTAAGCTTGTTTCTTGCCTTTATTAGCTTTGAAACCTTGATGAGGAAAAACATTTCGAATTCGTTGTTGAACTTTCTTTGGTACGTCTTTAGAAAAGACCAACCTCATTCCGGAGCGTTGGTTGTACACTTTGAGTTCACCAGTAAATGGGTCATGTTCGCCAATATCTTGTAAGTTATGTTTAAAAGATGGAGGTATATGCCCTTTTACCTTGCTCAAGTGGCCGTCATCAAAACTCACTTTTAACACGGGTCTATCCACGGCGATCAACCAGAATATGACGATTGCAGCAATTAATATCACATATAGCATCTAACACTCCTTAGCTGGATAGTAGCTTACTCAAGTCTTCTTTGATGGACGTAACTTTCTGGCTTGCTTTTTCACTTCTTGAGGCTTCTGAAAGTAGATATTCAATGGCATCAGACAGCGTACACCCCAGTTCATTAGCTCGATTAGATAATTTTTCCCAAACACGGTAATCAAGATCGATCGATTTCTTTTTGGTGTGAACTTGTTCTGCGTTGAAGTGGCGCTTTCGTTTTGCGCGAATTGCCTGCTTGAGTTTGTTCTCTAGCTCTTCAGACATGTGTTTTTCAATCCAAGCTAGCACTAATGTAGGTTCGTGCTCTATGCGTCGTAACTCGGCGACAGCTGCATCAGCTTCACTTGTATCAATATGTCTGGTAATCGCTTCACCATCTTTCCATTTTTTGATTAGATACTTCCACTTCCATCCACACTCTAAATTTTCAAGTTGCTGATATTTCATTCTTTCTGACTCATAAAGCTAACCTGGTGACAGCGTAACCCAGTTATAGTTATTCATCAATGAAAACTCTTTGAAGTATCGATGTTGATCACTCATTTGTCCAAATGATACTCAACGAGTTATTTGCATTTACAACTACACCAATTGGCACTAGGGAGTTCAGAGCCCTTTCGTTATAATGACCGCAATATTGAATAATGATGAAATTAAATGAATCAACTTAATTGGAAAGACGTGACTCCTTCGTTCGAACAGTACGAAGACATTTTAAAATCTGCCTCCTCTCTACCTAAGAAGAAGTTCGTAGAACTTCAACCAAGACTCCTCGCTACTGTTGAACGATTCAAGAAAATCAAAGGCTTGACTCGAGTTTTGGTAATAAACTGTGCAGATAATACGGTTTATCGTAAGTTTGTTTGTGACGTGGTCACTGATGGTTTAGAGCCTACAATAATGACAGAGTCTTTGGACGCAAAGCTCTTGTTTGATCGCTACAGTGTTGATTTAAAAGGCGATGTTGTAGTTGAAGCTGGATTACTTTCCAAGGCTAACGGCGGGTATTTGATTTTACCAGCGAATCTCATTTTGGCGAATCCCGGATATTGGCCGAGCATTAAGTCTGCCATTCAAGGAAAGCCAGTAAAACCCTTGAATGTAAGCCCTACTCGACTACCTATTTTAACGGCCGATGAAAAAAATTTTGACGTTAAGATTATTGTTACTGGCGATCGTAATCAACTGGCCGACCTTGAGTATGTTGACGAAGATTTTTCAACCGGCCTAACGATGTATACCGAGGTTGAAGAAGATATCCACTTATCTGCAAGTAACTTAGAGTTGTATGTAGGTTTGGTGAATTGGATTTGTTCGGAGTACGGCTTCCCATCGTTGGATGAAGGTGCTTTTCAACGGTTACTATTAGCAGGCATGCGTTTAACTGAGGACCAACATTATTTGCCTTTAGGTGTGATGTGGCATTGCCAACTACTTAGCCTAGCTGCTCAGTTTAGCGATCAAAATATCATTGATTATGTGGCGATAGATAAAGCCATCGACGATAAATATTATCGAGAGTCTTACCTTCCTCAACGTGCAGTTTATGACATTCTTGACGGCCAGGTCATCATTGAGACTACTGGCGAACAAGTCGGCCAAATTAACGGACTCACGGTTATTGATATGGCCGGGCATCCTGTCTCTTATGGCGAGCCAGCGCGAATTTCATGTGTTATTCACTTTGGAGATGGTGACATTTCCGATGTTGAGCGCAAAGCTGAACTTGGAGGTAATCTTCATGCGAAAGGCATGATGATCATGCAAGCATTTCTAAGCTCTGCTTTGAATTTGGATGAGCCACTGCCTTACTCTGCGTCTATTGTTTTCGAGCAGTCCTATAGTGAAGTGGATGGTGATAGTGCTTCATTGGCAGAGTTATGTTGTTTGGTAAGTGCACTGTCTGAATCACCGGTTAATCAACAAATCGCGGTGACTGGCGCGGTGGACCAATTTGGTCGAGTACAAGCAGTAGGCGGTTTAAATGAGAAGATCGAAGGTTTTTATCAAGTTTGTAAACACCAAGGCTTCACTGGTCATCAAGGCGTTATTATGCCTAAATCGAACTTGAAGCACCTCGCTTTACATAAAGATGTCATAGAAAGCATTAAGAATGGTGAGTTCCATATTTGGTCGGTTTCTACCGTTGATGAAGCAATACCAATTCTAATGGGCAAATCATTCAGAGGCGAAGATGATAGCGTCATCGGCAAGATCGCCGAACGTATTGAAAATTTTGAAAGACATGAGCATCCAGAAGGAATTGTGCAGCGCATCAAAAACTGGTTTGTCTAGTACTGATCGGAGTTGTTTAGCGTACACGTGTTCACTAACATGCATCTGTCAAAAATTGGAGTAATTGATAATGCAAAACAAACGTGATTCTTACAACCGTGATGATCTTCTTGCTTCTAGCCAAGGCGAGCTTTTTGGTCCGGGTTACCCACAACTTCCTGCACCAAACATGCTAATGATGGACCGAGTTACTAAAATGTCTGAAACAGAAGGTGATTTTGGTAAAGGTTTAATTCTTGCAGAGTTGGATATTACTCCAGATCTTTGGTTCTTTGATTGTCACTTCCCTGGTGACCCAGTAATGCCAGGCTGTCTCGGTCTAGATGCCATGTGGCAGCTAGTGGGCTTCTTCTTAGGTTGGGTCGGCGGCAAAGGCAAAGGTCGAGCTCTTGGCGTTGGTGAAGTGAAGTTTACTGGCCAAATTCTGCCAACTGCTAAGAAAGTAACGTACGAAATTCATATGAAGCGCGTTGTGAACCGTAAACTAGTGATGGGTTTAGCAGACGGCCGCGTATGCGTTGACGGCAAAGAAATTTATGTTGCGAAGGATCTTAAAGTTGGCTTATTCCAAGATACTTCGAGCTTCTAATTACCCTTCTCTATAAATTTTTAAGGCCCCTATCTACGAGAAAAGGCTCTCTACGAGCCCTTTCGAATCCTTCTGTTGTATGTGGAGAGTTATTTATAGAGACCAGATTGTTTTTCATCTCTGGCATCACGCCAACCACCTAACCAATACGACCGAGCGTCTACTTGTTGATACGGGCAAGCCTCTTGAGACCTTCCATTCAACCCAGCTTTATAGCCTTGAGATTGAGCTCGTTCTAGGCGATCACGCTTTTGTCTCTTCATAGTTAATTCCTCATACAGGTCCATTTACTAACGTACAGCTGTTATTGTGAAACTTTGGTGGAGTTTTTATGACTCCACTTATAAGAATCGATCAAATTGCGCGATTTCTCAAGGCATAAAAAAAGCAGAGACTCAATTCTGTGAGCCTCTGCTTGAATTAAAAATTACTGACTATTTTCTACGGAACCCAAACAAACCAAGCATGGTCAAAGCTAACCAACCAAGGCCTGCGCCTTGACGTTCAGCGCTGTCTGATTCCACGCTTCGCGCTACGATATCTTCTTTCGTTTGGTTAGGAATTGGCATTAATTTCACTGCAACAATTTCTTCAGTACCATTACAAGAAGCGTTATGCGCTGTAGAGTTATACCCGCCTGCACATTTCATAGCAGTAGCCGATATTACACCTGCATCATTAATATCTGTTGCATCAATAATACGGAATGCGTTATTTGCCTCTGAATATTCGCCACCGTTTGTCAATGTATCTAGGAACCACGCTTTACCATCAAACAGTGTTTCAGCTCTCACATTGTTTGCATCATCTTGGATGTATGGATAAATGAAACCACGCTTACGACGAGGTTTGCCATCATCTTCACGGGTAGATTCCGCATCTAACTGACCCACAATTTCGTTGTAAGCGTTGATACCACCCATTTTACCGCCCGCACCGTTGAAGAAGATGCCCGTCGTTGGGTAAATAGCACTGAGAGATGCAGAGCGAACATCATCAACAATAAACAAACGATTTGGCGCAGAACCCGTTGGCATCAAATACCCACCGGAACGTTTTGCTTCACCGATAGCTACGAAGTTTGAGTTTACATCAGTAAGTCGGGAGTTGAGGTGAACTGTTTCATCGCCCTCTTTTTGTCTCGCTCCTGCAACCACTTTGCTTTCCCAGGTGACGTTGGCAATGGAGGTTTCCGATTCTAACTTGCCAACAAATACGGTCGCGTTTAGATAATTATCATTGGCATATGTGTTGTAACCAACACCATACACGGTCGTACCATCTACTACGAGATCACGCATGCTCCCTTGAGCAAGTCTTTCGCCGTCTTTTGACGTCCCACTTTGCCAAGGAACTTCACTGATAACTTTAGTTTGATCCCAAATAGCGGCTTTGGAGGTATGGTGAGTGCCATTAGTATTACTTGCAGTTCTGGATACGCTTCCAACCGTAAATACACCATCCGTATTCCATGCGTGGCTTTCTACTACACTCGCTTCGCTATCTCCAGTAACAATATTTGGAAGAACGGGAGCTACGATGGTATTGCGCGTTTTTAAAGAAGATGAGTCTTCTTTGATACTCTGGTTACCGACAGCCTTACCGTCAGCTGTTAGGCTATTGATGATATTGTTGTATTCGTTTACGTAAGCGCTACCGTCATTTTCGACAAATGCTTTAGCATTTGGGGTGAAATCTCTACTTAGCTCTTTACTCCATGGAGTCCAGTTTACTGAAGCCCATGATTCACAGGTAGAATAGCGAAGTTGGTTAAAACAGTAGCGCTCAAAGTCCTTATACTCTTGGATGTAGTAAAACCCTGCATCCATCGCAAAAGGGATTTCTTCGCGGTAGCTATTACCATCAACTTCTTGGCTTGCAGATATTGGTGTCGTACGAGTTTCAATAGCAAGCTTAAATTGCTCTGGAGTGCAGTTTGCCGTCGCATCAAAGCAACCTAGGGCAAATGGAGAGTCTGTTGACGCATCGATTACATCACCCTGTTGAATGGCAACACCATAAGCGGTTTGATAATCAACAACATCGCCGTTCACTTCTGGCGATACTTCAAGGACTTGATACAATGCTGCGTTTGCGTTCATTGCGGTACCCACCATCAAAGCGACAGCGGTTAACTTGAATTTGTTACTACAATTCATTGAATTCTTAACTATCCTGTTGCATTGCTTCGAGTTCTTCCCATCTCTCGAATGCGATTTCTAACTCCTGCTCTAAAGCAGCAAGTTGTTCCAATACCGGTTGAGTCTGCTCGACTGGCTTAGCGAAAAACTCAGGGTCATTCACTTGTTCTTGCAGAGTTTCAATATCCGATTCTAACTGTTCTAGCTTAGCTGGAAGAGCTTCTAATTCTCTTTGCAGCTTATACGATAACTTCTTAGAGTTGTTCTTAGGTTGAGTTGTTTTGGGAGTTTCCTCAACCACTTTCTCTTTTTTCGCTGGTTTTTCCGTCGAAAAACGAACTGCAAGTGCTTGATCACGTTGCTGCTTCGCATCGTGATAACCACCCACGAACTCTTCGATTACACCATCACCTTCAAAAATCCAGCTAGTCGTTACTGTATTATCAACAAACTCACGGTCGTGACTTACTAACAGCAACGTACCCTGATAATTGGCAAGCATTTCTTCTAAAAGTTCCAACGTTTCTATATCCAAATCGTTGGTTGGCTCATCAAGAATAAGTAAGTTATTAGGTTTCAGTAAGATACGAGCGAGCAACAATCGGTTTTTTTCTCCGCCAGATAAGGCTTTAACTGGCGTGCGAGCGCGCTTTGGTGCAAACAGAAAATCTTGAAGATAGCTTAAAGCGTGACGCTGACGACCACCTACCATTACTTCCTGCTTACCGTCCGCTAAGTTGTCGATAACAGTTTTCTCAGGATCGAGGATCTCACGGTATTGATCGAAGTAAGCGACTTCAAGCTTGGTACCACAATGTAAGCGACCCGATTGAGCTTCTAGTTGCCCAAGCAATAACTTCAGTACGGTACTTTTACCACAACCATTTGGACCAATAAGGGCAATACGATCGCCGCGCATGATGTTGAAGCTGAAGTTATCAACAATTTGCTTACCGTCGTAAGCAAAAGACACATTCTCTGCTTCAAAGACGATTTTGCCTGAGCGTGACGCATCATCGATATTGAGATTAACTTTACCCTGCACTTCTCTGCGGTCGCGACGCTCTTCACGAAGTTTCTTAAGTGCGCGTACTCGTCCTTCATTACGAGTACGACGCGCTTTAATACCTTGTCGAATCCACACTTCTTCTTGAGCCAGTTTCTTGTCGAACTCAGCGTTTTGCATCTCTTCAACACGAAGCATCTCTTCTTTCTCAAGCAAGTAATTGTCGTAATCACCAGGGAAAGAGGAAAGTTGCCCGCGGTCTAAGTCGACAATACGTGTCGCCATAGATTTGATGAATGCGCGGTCGTGGGAAATGAAGATAATTGAACCTTTGAAATCTTTCAGGAAGTTCTCTAGCCATTCGATGGTTGTGACGTCCAAATGGTTGGTTGGTTCGTCAAGTAGTAATACATCAGGGTCACAAACTAGAGCGCGAGCTAATGCCGCCTTGCGTTGCCAGCCGCCAGATAAGTCACGAAGTAAGGTGTCTGGACTTAACTTTAGGGCACTAAGTACGTTTTTAACTCGGTCATCAAAACGCCACGCATTTGAATGATCCAATTGTTCTTGAATTTTTGCTAAGCGGTTGATGTTCTTTTCGCTTGGGTCTTGCGCAACAAGATCAAGAAGATCATGGTAGATCTTAAGCTGTTCGCCAATTTCCGCTAAGCCACCAGAGACATACTCATAAACAGTACCTTCTTGGTTACGCGGTGGATCTTGCTCCAAACGAGAAACAACAACGTCTTGTGTTATTTGAATTTTGCCGTCGTCCAGTAAGATGTCGCCAGCAAGTACTTTCATCAACGTTGACTTACCGGCACCGTTTCTCCCTACTAAACAAACACGCTCATTTTCCTGCAAAGCAAACTCTGCGCGGTCTAATAGCGGATGATCACCGAAAGCAAGTTGCGCGTTATGAATGGTAAGTAATGCCATTATTTTCCAACCAATTTTTGAGTTCATCTAAATCGAACGGCCAGTTCAACTCAGAATCTTGATATTTTAATACGGGAATCGTTACGCCGTAACGAGAAAACAGATCATCATCGAATGCGATATCGATAATATCTGTTTGTTCCGCCAGGCCGACCTGGCTTACTAGAGCAAATGCCATCTCACAAAGATGGCACCCCTCTGTGCTATACAATGTCAGCACTTATACGTCCTTATACTCAATCGTTTCTTTACTCTGCGTGTGTCACTAACCAGCAGTTATGGATGTGTTTGTTTCGAGAAAAATCCAAAGGCAAAGTTTGCGATGAAATATTCTGAGCTTTTAGTCCTAGCTCAGCCAACCCTTCTTCATCCATCTTAAAGTGACGTTTATTGTTCGAGAACACAATCGTACCGCCTGCTCGTAACAAACGTTTCAAGTTCGTCATTAGCTTGATATGGTCACGTTGCACGTCGAATGACGTTTCCATACGTTTTGAGTTTGAAAACGTCGGTGGATCAATAAAGATAAGGTCGTATTCGCCTTTTGCATTTTCAAGCCACTGCAGACAATCAGCTTGCTCAAAGCGATGTTGGCGTCCAATACAACCATTCAACTGCATATTGTCTTTTGCCCAGTTCAGGTAAGTGTTTGACATGTCTACTGTCGTTGTTGAACGAGCTCCGCCAACTGCCGCGTGTACTGTTGCACTACCTGTGTAAGCAAATAGGTTCAAGAAATCTTTGCCTTGAGCCATTTCGCCTAAGCGACGACGTGTGATCTTATGATCTAGGAATAGTCCCGTATCAAGATAGTCGTGCAAATTCACGATCAGCTTCACGCCGTACTCGTTCACCTCTAACGTTTCAGATACCTGACCCAACTTTTGATATTGGCTGCGACCTTTCTGCTTTTCACGAACTTTAAGGACAACTTTGTTCGCTTCTACGCCTGTCACTTGAATCGTTGCGCGAATGATATCCGTCAAACGGCGTTTCGCTTTCTCTTCAGGGATATTTTTAGGTGCTGCGTATTCTTGAATCACGATTTGATCGCCATATACGTCAATCGCTACGTTATATTCAGGAAGGTCTGCGTCATAGATGCGGTAGCAATCTAATTTCTCTTTACGAGCCCATTTGCCAATTTTGCCAATGTTTTTCTTCAAACGGTTTGAAAAATCAGGAGCGATTTGAGTATTGGTATCTGCACCTTTTACTTCATCGGCACTACGTTCTGCGATGCTGTAGTTTTTTTGGTGACACGGTAACGCACCATTGTTTAATTTGAATTGCTTATCTGCACGCATGCGAAGACAGCTCAGCAACTCATCTGAACTAGAGAAAATAGACGCTTTGCAGCCACCAAATTCTGCTTTCAATTGGCCACCAAACGCGGTGTAAAGCGCAATCAGACCTGGCTCTGTACCCAAACGTTCGCCGTAAGGTGGGTTAGATACAATCACACCATTTTCAAAACCTGCAGGTCGCGTAATAGTTGCCGCATCGCCTTGAGCAAACTCAATCAGTTCCTCAACCCCTGCTCTGCGAGCGTTCTCTTGTGCAACTTTCAGAACTTTCGGGTCGTTATCGAAGCCAAAAAACTTAGCGTCAACTTTCTTGACGCCGCGTCTAGCCTGAACGTTTGCTTCTGATTTGATTTCAGCCCATGTATCTGGCTCAAAGTCTTCAAGTGATTCAAAGCACCATTGCTTTCGTTTTACACCAGGAGCCATATTTGCAGCCATCATTGCCGCTTCAATCAGTAACGTACCAGAACCACACATTGGATCGAGAAGTGGCTGATGACCGTCCCAACCACAACGCATAATGATCGCCGCTGCTAATGTTTCACGAAGTGGTGCACGGCCAGATTCCGGACGGTAGCCACGTTGATGAAGGCCACTGCCTACCATATCAACACCTAAGATAGCTTTATCTTTGTGAAGGCGAACATGAACGCGAATATCAGGACGTTCTTTACTGATGTTTGGTCGAGGTAAGCCTTTCTTCTCAAAGCAATCAACGATGCCATCTTTTACTTTCATCGCGCCGTACTGACTGTTGCGGATCTCGCGGTTGGTACCGTTAAAGTCCACAACGAAACGCTTAGAACTGTGGAATTGATTCACCCAGTTAATTGACGAAGTAGATAGGTATAGATCCATGTCGTCGTTACAAGTGAATTCAGATAAAACACGTACAAATCGTGATGCCAAGCGGCTCCACAAACAACAACGATAGATTTGCTCATTCGTGGCTTTAAATTTTACGCCCGCCTGTACTGGTTTCGCGTTTTCAATGCCTAGTTTAGTCAGTTCTTCAACAAGCAGGTTTTCCATGCCGTTTGAAGTTACCGCGAGATATTGATTCATAGTGTTCTTTCGTTAATAAAAAATGGCCTTAATTATACCTGACTTTACGATCAATGCCTCGTTTTTAAAGGCGTTTTTAGTTTCACCAGAGCAAACAATCACCAATCACTTGATCTGAAACTTCCTACATTTCGAGCTGAGCATTTCTTTTCCCATTCTTTTAGCTAACCAAAAACCTTACCTTAAAGAAGAAGTGAATACTTATTTATCTTAAATTTGGTATATACCAATAGTAAAATTATGTTGTAATTTACTTACCAATTGCATGTATTGGGGAAGAAATGGGGGAATGTTAGGCGATAAGTTGCCTAATATTAGTGATCGCTAAGATTAAAAAAGTGGAATAAAAGTGACCAGCTTCATAGTTATGTGCTTAACAACGCAGTGATTTCAGCCGATTAATAAAGGTATTTGAAAGGAGAAGGATAAAAAAAATCGACCTGAGGCGGTCGATTAAGGCAAACAAAGGAACGAAATAAAGAAAACTTAAAGAGGTTTAACCCACCATAGCCATTGGAGCCATGACAAATAAATGATTCGCACAAACCATTCTGTCGTGCATAACTTTTATTGGTTGTCCAAACTGCAGCGTTTTATGGCCATCAAGAATGAACTCTTCTTGACCGACATACGCGCATAAGCTTGAAGCTTCGCCAGGTTCTAAAACGATGAAAACACCTTCAGAATAGCGGTTAGATAAAAACACCATGTCCCCTTCTTCTGGTTCGTGCCCTGTTGATTGAGCATCGAAGAACCAACTCTTAGGCTGGACTGGTTTATGGAAGCGTTTCGCAGCTACACAGTAAAGTGTTAGCTCGGCCTGACGGTACTCATTGATATCGAGACAACGAATGCGTTCATTAAACGTTTGAAACGCACTCGCATCGTCGACTGTAAATTCGTTTTTTGAGAAGGCACAGTTGACCAACAGCTTACGGGATAGATTGGTTTGGAAAATCATTTCCTCCCCCAGATCCAGCATTAAGCAAGCTTTGTGCTCGTCAAAATACCAATTCCATTTGTCGCTGGGTTTAAGCATTATTCCGTTCTCTCTTGACTAGTGAATCAATGGTAAAGAGGTAAGACGCTTAATTACCTACTCATGATTTTCTAAATTTTACAAACGAACGGACAAAAAAAAAGAGGAAACGAGTTCCTCTTTTTTCTGAAATAAGCGTTGAATTCTCAGCGATTTATTTGATGAGTGCTACAGATTTTTAACAATATCGCGTACTAGGCCAGGACCATGGTAGATAAAGCCAGTATAAACTTGTACGAGTTGAGCGCCTGCCATCATTTTCTCTTTTGCAGCAACATAAGAGTCAATGCCGCCAACACCAATGATAGGAAGTTTGTCACCCAATGCTTCGTGCAATTTGCGAACAACTTCTGTTGAACGAGATTGCACCGGACGACCGCTTAAACCACCTGCTTCATTTGCGTGTTTCATACCTTCAACTACTGTTCGATCCAGTGTAGTGTTTGTTGCAATAACACCATCGATATTGTTTTTCAGTAGTGATTCACAAATCTGAGTGATTTCATCATCGTTCAAATCAGGGGCAATCTTAAGTGCTAGTGGAACGTACTTGCCGTGTTTTTCTGCAAGCTCTGATTGTTTCGCTTTAAGCTCTGATAGTAACTCGTCGAGTGCTTCACCGTATTGTAGAGAGCGAAGCCCCGGAGTGTTTGGAGAAGAAATGTTTACAGCGATGTAACCAGCGTATTCGTACACTTTCTCCATACAAATCAAGTAGTCCTCTGCCCCGTTCTCGATTGGTGTATCTTTGTTTTTACCAATGTTGATACCAAGAACACAGTTGAACTTTGCTTTTTTCACATTCTCAACCAGATGATCCACACCTAAGTTGTTAAAGCCCATTCGATTGATGATGCCTTCTGCTTCAACCAAACGGAACAAACGCGGTTTGTCATTACCTGGTTGAGGACGAGGAGTCACTGTGCCAACTTCAACAAAGCCAAATCCCATCGCATCGAATGCTTCAATACATTCCCCGTTTTTATCTAAACCAGCAGCAAGACCCACTGGGTTACGGAATGTTAACCCCATGCATTCTACTGGACGGTTAGGTAATTGTTGACGATAGAAAAGATCGAGTGGTGTGCCGTTAAAGCGTTGGAAGTTCTTGATTGCAAGATCATGTGCCTTTTCGGCATCAAGTTGGAAAAAGCCAGTTCTGGCTAGACGGTAAAGCATTGTGCCTCCGAAAGAAAAAAGCCCCGTGTAAACGGGTCAATATTATTTACTGTTTTTTATTGTAATTCAATGAAAATGAACGAATTAAGTAAAATTGCATCTTGATTTAGAAGTTTTTTCATAAAAACAAAGAATTAGCGTTTTTTTGCTGCATTGAAATATTCAGTTTCTAATGGAAAAGCAATCGATTTCAGCAGAAGTTAAGTTTTAAAATTTAGTTACAATGTCACGTTAATGACCGGAATTTGGTGTTTGCGGATACAAAAAAGCCTCGCATTTACGAGGCTTTTTCTAATAAGTTAACTCACCTACTCGTTTGAAGAGCAATTCAAATTAAGCAGTACCAGTTCACGAAGAGCTACCGAGAATTTGGCAAATTCATGTACAGAACCGACTTTGAACTCATTAAGGATGCTTTCCCAACGATGAAGTGATTGTTCGTTTGCTTCCATCCACTCTTCAAGCGCTTGCATTACATCAAGATCTTCGTTTGCACACGCACAGTTGAGAACTTGCGCTGTCAACTGACGTTGTTGCCAATCTAGGTCTTCACGGAATGCTGCGCGAGCTAGAGCTTGCCAGTTGTTGTCGACAGCTTGGCTATTGATTTGTTTCAAGAACCAGTGCAACGACAAGCGATCGCCAAGGTTGAAGTATAGCTTCGATGCTTGTTCAACCGTTTTGCCGGTTTCACTTGCAACCGATGAAATATCCAGTGCCGATTGAAGGCTCGATAGACGTGCTACTTGATGGGCGAGTTTTTCTTCTACCCCACGCTCCATCCATTTTTGAGCCAACTCATTGTGCTCTTCCACTTCAGATTCAACCAGCATGCTATCAAGAGTTTCAGTAATGACATTCACATCTTGTTTGTAGATTGCAATCAACTCACCAACGGTAGATTTACCGCTGCGATTACGCAGTAACCAACGAGCAATACGACGTAGTGCGCGGCGTACGTAGAACATGATCTCGTACTGCGCATCTGCCGTTGCAACGTTGTCTAACGCGCGAGTTTGCTTAAGAATTTCAGCAAGATCAAATATTTCACGAGCTGCACTGTAAGCGTTTGCAATATCAACAACACTTGCGCCCGTTTCTTCTTGAAGACGAGTGACGAAGTTACAGCCCATTTCGTTAACCATTTGGTTTGCTAGCGCAGTCGCGATAATTTCTGCACGTAACGGATGGTTAACCATTTGATCTTTATAGTTACGGCGTAACTCACTTGGGAAGTACTCAACCAGTTGTTTTGCATGGAATTCATCATTTGCAATGTCATCCGTCACGAGCTGCTGTTTCAGAACCATTTTGCCGTAAGCGACAAGCACCGATAGCTCTGGACGAGTAAGACCTAGACCCTGTTTTTCGCGTTCCAGCAACGTTTCATCATCAGGAATGTACTCAAGTGCACGGTCCAAGTACCCTGCTTTCTCCATTGTGTGGATGAAACGAATCTGTTCTTTAACGATGCCAACGCCTTGTTGCTCTGTCACTGAAATGGACTCAGATTGACGGTATGCATCATCCAGAACGATTTCACCGACCTCTTCTTCCATAGATTCAAGAATTTGGTTGCGTTGTTTAACGGTAAGATCGCCATTTGAAACCAGTCCGTTCAAGAAGATCTTGATGTTTACTTCGTTATCCGAGCAGTCTACACCGCCCACGTTGTCAACAAAGTCGGTGTTAACTCGACCACCGTTTAGTGCGTACTCGATACGACCAAGCTGAGTCATACCTAAGTTACCACCTTCACCAACCACTTTTGCACGCAGCTCACGACCATCAATACGAAGCAGGTCATTTGCGCGATCACCAACGTCTGTATGTGTTTCAGTCGAAGCTTTAACGTAAGTACCGATACCACCGTTCCAAAGTAGATCCACTTTCATTTTTAGGATCATTTTAATCAGATCGTTTGGTGCTACGGATGCCTTCTTGGTGCCCAACATTTTTTGGATTTCAGGCGTTAGTTGGATCGATTTCGCACGACGTGAGAACACGCCACCACCTTGCGAGATCAACTCTGCGTTGTAATCTTCCCAACTTGATCTTGGAAGATTAAACAAGCGGTTACGCTCTTCCCAGCTGGTAGCTGAATCTGGGTTCGGATCAATAAAGATGTGCATGTGGTTAAACGCAGCTTGTAAACGAATGTGCTTAGATAGCAGCATACCGTTACCAAACACATCACCAGCCATATCGCCTACACCGATTGCGGTAAAGTCAGTCGTTTGACAGTTGATGCCCATTTCACGGAAATGACGTTTAACTGATTCCCAACCACCTTTTGCAGTGATACCCATTGCTTTGTGGTCGTAACCGTTTGAACCACCAGAAGCAAACGCATCGCCAAGCCAGAAGTTGTATTCTGCTGAGACTGAGTTCGCCAAGTCAGAGAATGTCGCCGTGCCTTTGTCGGCAGCAACCACTAGGTATGGGTCGTCTTCATCGTGACGAATTACGTTTTGTGGTGGAATCACCTCGCCTTCAATGATGTTGTCAGAAACATCAAGCAATGCGCGAATGAACTGTTTATAGCAGCGTTGACCTTCTGCAAAGATTTCATCACGAGTGGTCAGAGACGGCTGACGCTTACAAACGAAACCACCTTTCGCCCCAACTGGAACAATAACGGTGTTCTTAACTTGCTGAGCTTTTACAAGACCAAGAATTTCTGTACGGAAATCTTCTTGACGATCTGACCAACGTAAGCCACCACGTGCAACTTTACCGCCACGAAGGTGAACACCCTCAATGTCTGGCGCGTAGACGAAAATCTCAAAAGCAGGAACTGGCTGAGGAATCTCTGGGATTTCGCTTGGTTTCATCTTCAAAGATAGCCAAGGCTTCGACTGCTTGTTTTCGTCCAACTGGTAGTAGTTAGTACGCAACGTTGCCATGATCATATCCATGTAACGACGAATAATACGATCATCATCTAGGCTTTCTACACGATCCAGTTGTTCAGTCAGCTTCTTAATCAGATCACTTTGGCCTTTTTCGCTGCCTTTATGTTTTGGATCGAAACGTTTAGCAAATAGGTTAACCAAGCCAGTAGCTAAATCAGGGTAATGGTTTAGTGTATCTTCAATGTATTGTTGGCTGAATGGGAAACCAACTTGACGCATGTAGCGCGCGTAAGCACGTAGAATCGAGATTTCACGACCAGATAACGAAGCACCCAGTACCAAACGGTTGAAACCATCACTTTCTAGATCCCCAGCCCAAATCGCTGCAAATGCTTGTTGGAAACGATCACGAGCTTCGCGAAGATCAACTGTTTTTTCGCTCTTATGCAGCATCGAGAAATCTAGGATCCAGAACGTCTGGCCATTGTTTTTCTCGATCTCGTAAGGAGATTCACCAATCACGCGTAGACCCAAGTTTTCCAACATTGGCATTACGTCTGATAGATGGATTGGCTCGTCACGATGGTAAAGTTTTAAGCGAACCGCTTTCGAATCCGTTGCAACTTCCTGCGGACGGTAGAAAAGCATGCCAAGTTTGTTGTCGTCACTCAGTGCTTCAAGGCGCTCAATGTCTGCCACAGCAGAACCAGGCATCATGTCTTCTTTGTATGAACGAGGGAACGCGCTCATGTACTCTTTCGATAGTGGTAGACCTTTGCTTTCACCAAAGTTAGCAATGATCGACTCTTTTAATCTGTCGTCCCAAGAGGTAGAAACTTCCATTAAATTCTGCTCGATTTTTTTCACGTCTACATCAATGTTGTTATTGTCTACACGAACAATGTAATGCGTTCTTGCCAATGGGCTTTCAGAGAAGAACGTCGTAAATTCAACTTCTTGTTCACAGCCAAAATACTGCTTGAGAATGCGTTGAGTTTGGCGGCGGAGTTCCGTGTTGTAACGGTCTTTCGTTACGTACACCATGCAGCTGAAGAAACGACCGAACGGGTCTTTACGTACGAACAAACGTAGTAAATCACGGTCTTGCATTTGTACTACGCCCATGCCGACTTCAAGCAAATCTTCTTCGTTCGCTTGTAGCAGTTCATCACGTGGGTAATTTTCAAGAATATTATGCAGAGCTTTGTAGGAGTATGAGCCGCGGCGGTAACCACTTGCTTCCAAGATACGATCTACTTTTTCTCGAATTAGAGGAATGCTGTGAACAGCTTGGTTATATACCGCGGATGTGTACAAACCAGTGAAGCGGTGCTCGCCAATTACTTTGCCATTTTCATCAAACTTTTTGATGCCGATGTAGTCAGTGTAAGCAGGACGGTGGATACGAGACGCTTGATTGCCTTTCGTAATGATCAAAGCATAAGGTTTTTTCGCTTCTAGTCTTGCAGAATCAGACAATTCAGACAATTTAACGCTGCGAATGCGCTTTTCATCAGCAAACAGGCCTAGGCCTTTTTCTTTTGCTGGTCGTAGTTCCGTATCACCGTTTATTTCCGCTAAGTCATAATCTTTGTAACCCATAAAGGTAAAGTTATGATCACCGAGCCAACGTAAAAATGCGATGGTTTCATCCAAACGATCGGTTTTCATCGAAACACGATCTTTGTTTTTTTCAAGATCATCTGTAACGATCTTGAGTTTGTCGACCATTGGCTGCCAGTCATTAACGACTAAGCGTGTATCAGACAGGATGTTCAATAACTCTTCTTTAAGAGCTTGCATCTCTTCTTTACTTGTTAGGCGGTCAACTTCGATGTGGAATAGTGATTGAAGAACACCACCCTCACCGTTCACTTCTGTTACTTGGCCTTTTTTATCACGCTCTAGCTGAGTTGGATTATTGAGCATTAAATGGCAAACAAGATCTAAGCGCGCTAGCGCCATCTTGATTGAATCCACTAAGAATGGACTATCTGGAACAACAACTTCTACGATTGTGTGTGTGGATTGCCAGCCTTGACGACTTACGGTCGGGTTAAACACGCGGACCGAGATATCTTCTGGTTTTTTTTCGTTTATGTGGTGCCAGAGGCTGACAACAGCACCATAGAGGTCGGATTCGTTTCGCTGAATCAAGTCATCATCAGCAATGTTACTAAATAAGTGTTGAGCAAGTTTGGTTACAAGCGTTTGGTGAGAAAGCTCGAGTTTGTCTTGAATCAGTTGGTAAACCTTTTCAAGCAGAACCGGCACTACATTTTCACGCGCGGTCATATTCACACTCCACATTAGAATTGTTGTTTTGTAGGGGGACTTAGTAACAGGGTTGTTACCCTAGAAACTAAGCATAGGTAATGCATGCACTCATTGTAAAAGCATAATTACAAATGTTTAACAACTATTCGCTGTGGTAGGAGGTGAAATGTCTGATTCTGTGACTAAGATTCCTATTTAACTCTCTGCAAATACAAAGCATCACAGAGTTTCTAACTTTAGAAACTTGTTATTTTGGTCAGTTGTTAGCCTAAATCGCCCTCTTACTCCTAATTGGCTAAGAAATGGTCTAAATTTAGCTGCAGGAAGTTGTAGCCTTAAGCCGTTGTTTGTTATGACTTGAACGGAACTTGCGGCTCCCGAGTAATGGGACAGAAATGTTTGATAAGGAATATTCAGCGTAAAGTAATAGTGCTTCATGAACTAGAAACGTTGCAGTAGATACAATTAGGGTGGTCATTGCGACCACCCTATTATTTTGGCGACTATTCGTCTAGTGCTTTAGTCACTTTTTCAAACAGGTCTTTGGCAAGGTTGTCCATTGCTTTTAGTTTTTCAAGTTCTGCACGAATCATCGCTTGGCGAGCTTCATCGTATTTACGGAACTTCAGCAGAGGATCAATCATGCGAGATGCAACTTGAGGGTTGGAGTCGTTCAACTGACGAAGAATTTCACCGGCAAATTGGTAACCAGAACCCGATTTGTCGTGGAAACGAACTGGGTTTGCAGCCAAGAACGAGCCAATTAAGCTGCGCGTGCGGTTCGGGTTCTTCAAGCTGAACGCTTCGTGATTCATGGTTGCTTTCACTTTTTCAAGTGCATCTTCTGCTGGGTTAGTCCCCTGCAGTGCAAACCATTTATCCATAACTAAACCGTCATGTTTCCACTTATCGCTGTAATCAGCCATCAGCTCTTCACGACATTCCAGTTGAGAACTATTCGCTGCACTCATAGCTGCAATGGTATCGGTCATGTTATTGGCAGCTTCATACTGCGCTTTAACTAACGTGTTACCTTTGTCTGTATGAGCTAAGAACTGAAGACATTGATTACGCAACGCACGTTTGCCGATTGCTGCATGGTCGATGGTGTATTCGGCTTGTTTTAGCGTGTGGTAAGTGGCACTTAGTTCGTCTTCCAATGCGGCAGAAAGTGACACTGTAATGCTATTTAAAACCGTATCAACTGCATCTACATCAATCTGTTTGTACCAGCCTGTGATTTCATTGATAGATGGCAATGAGAAGACTTGAGCGATAAATGCAGGCTCTAAGTTTTCATCCAATAATACGCCGCGGAATGCATCGATAAGATCTTCTGAAAGTTGAACCTCACTGCCCGTTTGGACATTGTTGACATTTTGTCGAATGTACTTCGCTAATAGCATTTGGCTTGCATCCCAACGAGCAAAATCGTTGGTTGCGTGCTTCATTAGGAAGATCAGTTCTGCGTCGCTGTAATCGTATTTCAATTTAACTGGCGCAGAGAACTCGCGTAACAATGAAGGCACTGGTTGTTCTGCGACATTCTCGAACACAAATGTTTGTTTATCTTGCTTGATGTCCAAAACATTGTGAACTGATTCGCCGTTAATGATCAGTGGGATAATCTGACCTTTCGAATCATACAGCTCGATATCGAATGGAATGTGCAGTGCTTGTTTTTCTGCTTGGTCTTGCGTTGCTTCAGTAAATTGCTCAACTGTTAGCGCGTAAGTTTTGGCTTCAGCGTTGTATTCGCTGTTTACACGAAGTGTTGGTGTACCAGATTGGCTATACCATAGACGGAATTGCTTAAGGTCAACGCCCGTTGCATCTTCCATTGCAGAAACGAAGTCTTCACATGTTGCCGCTGTACCGTCGTGACGCTCAAAGTAAAGCTTCATACCTTTTTGGAAGCCTTCCTCGCCAAGCAAAGTGTGGTACATACGAATCACTTCACTGCCCTTCTCATAAACGGTCAGTGTATAAAAGTTATTCATTTCAATAACTTTGTCAGGACGAATTGGGTGTGACATTGGGCTTGCATCTTCAGCAAACTGAGGGCCACGAATAATGCGCACGTTGTCGATTCGATTTACCGCACGTGAACCTAAGTCAGAAGAAAACTCTTGATCACGGAACACCGTCAAACCTTCTTTTAGGCTCAGCTGGAACCAATCACGGCAAGTCACGCGGTTGCCTGTCCAGTTATGGAAGTATTCATGGCCAATCACAGCTTCAATACCCAAGTAATCTCGGTCTGTCGCCGTTTGGTCATTCGCCAGAACAAACTTAGAGTTAAAGATATTTAGGCCTTTGTTCTCCATAGCGCCCATGTTGAAGAAATCAACCGCCACGATCATGTAAATATCGAGGTCGTATTCTAGACCAAAGCGTTCTTCGTCCCACTTCATTGAGTTGATTAGCGATGTCATCGCGTGACCCGCTCGGTCTAAGTTGCCTTTATCGACAAAGATTTCTAGGTCAACGTTGCGACCAGACATTGTGGTGTATTTATCGCGAAGAACATCAAAATCACCAGCGACAAGCGCAAATAGATAAGCTGGTTTTGGATGTGGATCTTGCCATTGCACCCAATGACGACCGTTCTCTGCTTCGCCTTGTGCAATACGGTTACCATTGCTGAGCAAGTATGGATATGTTGCTTTATCTGCAATGACTTTGGTTGTGTATTTTGCCAGTACGTCTGGGCGATCTAAGTAATACGTGATGCGGCGGAAGCCTTCTGCTTCACACTGTGTACAGAATGCACCACCAGATTTGTACAGACCTTCAAGTGCGGTGTTGGCTTCAGGATCAATTTTAGTGATGATTTCAAGTTCGAACTCAGCAGGTAAGTCAGACAGTACTAGGGACGCCTCTTTTACTTCATGATGCGCCCAATCTTCGCCGTTCACCTTAACTGAACGAAGCTCTAACCCTTCACCATCCAGTTCTAGAGTCGTTGATTCACCCTTTTGAACTACTTTTGATAGTGCAGTAACGATGGTGTCGTTGTCGTAAAGATCAAACGTAAGATCAATCTCAGTAATTGTGTGGGATGGCGCTTGATAATCTTTACGATATTTCGCCTGGGGAGCTTGAGACATGTCCATAAATCCTTGTATGTCGAACTACAAAAATACCAGTTTACAGGTCTCAAACCCTTTAACTGGTATCACGATATAAGCTATTTGTATGGGTTGTGGTATCAGAATACAAGTCTTTCTATAAAAAAACGGAGCTTTTTGATGGTTAGCTCCGCTTTCTGATTAACATTTACTCAACATTACAAGTTTGCCGTATGAATACTCATTTATAGAATCAACAATATGAATGACTCATTGTGTGACTCGGTTGAGTACGGCATACATATCACCACTACTATCTTGGATGGTGAGCTCATTTTCTTTAAGTTTGTACGTTGTGCCCTGCTCGCCGTTTTCATACAAAAGAACTAAATACTCGTCTTCAGTGTAAAACACGCCTTGTTTAACGGACTCTTCACCTGCTTCGTTTGAGACACGGAACAAGAACACGAAGTCAGGCTGCAAAATCAGATCCATGTGGTTAATGTTATTTGCCATCAATCCATCGCCAGAGACATGAGAGCTTGACCAAATACCGGCTAAAGCGTTCGATAACCCTTTAGTAAAAGTGACACCGTTTAAATCCAAGGTATTGTGATTGTTTCGGTAAGCGTAAATTTGGGGCTCATCGGTATTCAATCCAAGAACAATTGTGTCTTCATTGGCGTTATACATACCTTCCCAGTGATCGACAGAATAATCTTTTTTCTGAATATCTATGGAGAATGTGTAATCAGAGCCTAAAGAAAGTTTGATCGCTCGGAAGTTTTCCGCCGATTCGTCGGGCCTCGGATTCATTAAATACCAATCCCCAATCAGAAACGGCGTATCAAAGTGACTAAGATCGTCTTCCTTTGTGTTTTCTCCAGCGAACACGCTTAAGCAGCAAAAGCTAAGCAAAATAAAGAACCATTTCATATCGGCATCCTTATCGTTTTCTTTTAGCTTAGGCATTGGTGCTCTATTTCGCGAAATATTTGATCTATATCACGTAAATTATTGCAGTAAAATAAGCGCACAACCGACTTTGTGCCGTCAACTTTGCAGGTTAAAAGGCATAAAAAAAGAGCGAACCCTTAGGACTCGCCCTTTTTGTACTGAATTGCCAGTGCTTATGACTGTTTTGGTGCTTTAAGCATATCAACCATAATCGCAACAGATTCATCTAAATAAACATCAGGTGCTTCGTAGTCTTTAGGCACATCATCCAAAGATTTGAATGTTTTCTTACCCAAGGCCGTTTGACGTTCATTAATACGTTTCAAACGTAATGCTTCTGCTTTATCTGACTCGTCTTTGCGGACTTTCTCGTTTAGAGACAACATGTTGTCGTCTTTTTCTTTACGATACTTCTCAATGTCTTCGTTTATGAAACGGAATTCCATCTCATCAGCGATTCGCTTATTGTGAAGTTCTGTCAAGTTTGCAATCAACTTGTCGTTATCTGGAAATGTCTGATAAGTCGCCTTATCGATGCTATCCCAAGGCAGAGCATTGTCTTCAACACTTTCACCGGTTTCACTCGGATCAATTGGTGTTGGGTACGCAATGTCTGGCGCTACACCACGGTTCTGAGTACTGCCGCCATCGATGCGGTAGAACTTTTGAATCGTATATTGAACATAACCGAGCTCTTTATCGAAAAGATCGTAGATATGATTCAATGAACGATGCTGCTGAACCGTACCTTTACCAAACGAGTTTTCGCCAAGAATGACGGCGCGGTTGTAGTCTTGCATTGCAGCTGCGAAAATTTCAGATGCCGATGCACTGTAGCGGTTGATTAATACCGTCAAAGGACCATCGTAACTTACCAGTCCGTCGGTATCAGCATTAACTTTGATGCGGCCATAGCTGTCGCGCACTTGTACGACTGGGCCTTCTTTAATGAAGAGGCCAGTAAGTGCTGTTGCTTCAGTAAGAGCACCACCACCGTTGTTACGTAAATCAACGATGATACCGTCAACGTTTTTCGCTTTTAGGTCATTAAGTAGCTTGTCTGTGTCTTGTGAAAGACCGACGTAGAAACTTGGTACTTCAAGAACACCAATCTTCTTGCCGTCTTTCTCAATGATCTCAGACTTAACCGCTCGGTCTTCTAAACGAACTTTGTCGCGCACAATTGTGACAATGTAACTCTTTGCGTCATTACCTTCTGGTAAGATTTGTAGATTAACCTTTGTTCCTTTAGGGCCTTTGATTAATTGAACTACATCATCCAGACGCCAGCCAATCACATCGACAATTTCTTCACCGTCTTGACCAACACCAATGATGCGGTCCCCTTCACCAAGTTGCTTACTCTTAGACGCAGGGCCACCAACTACCAGTGAACGAATAACAGTGTAGTCATCTGTCATTTGCAAAACGGCACCAATCCCTTCAAGAGACAGGTTCATTTCTGATTGGAATTGCTCTGCGTTACGAGGAGAAAGGTAACTAGTATGAGGATCGACCTGTCTTGCGAAGGCGTTCATATAAAGCTGGAACGCGTCTTCATTGTTGGTCTGTGTGATACGCTTCATCGCGTTGTTATAACGCTTCTCTAAAACTTCTTTAATTTCAGGCCATTCTTTGCCCGTCAGTTTTAGATTCAAAGCGTCATATTTCACGCGTTTACGCCACAACTCATTAAGCTCAGCTTCATCCTTTGGCCATGCGGCTTCTGATCGATCTAGTTCAATCTCGTCTGCGTTATCAAACTTGATCTCTTTGTCGAGCAAAGTCATCGCGTAGGCGAAACGTTCAAAACGTTTTTGCATAGAAAGATTGTAAACATCAAAAGCAATCTTGTTGTTACCAGCTTTAAGCTGGTCATCAAGTTCAATTGACCAATCTTTGAAGGAATCGATATCCGCTTGAGTGAAAATATTTCTATTGTAATCAAGCATTTCTACATAGCGTTCAAAGATCGCTTTAGAGAAATCATCGTTTAGATTGAAATGCTTATAATGAGAGCGGGTAAATCGAGAGGTGACTCGTTTGCTGGCTGTTTCGTGCTGAACTTCAGGAGCGAGAACCGGCAAGTCATCTTTATGTAGTTTGGCTTCGAGAGCCTGAGCTGATGCTGCTAGCCATAAGCTAGCAGCAATCAGGGTCACTTTTGAACGGCAATTCATGCGTAGGAGTATCTCCCTTATGCGCGCAAGTGCTCCGCTTTTACAACCATTTGTAGGCCGTTAGCAAGTTGAACACGTACATCATCCTTATTGATTTCAACAATGGTCGCTGCCATGTTTCCTTTGCCCATGTTCACGTTTACTGCATTGCCTACTGTGATTTCATCAGCATTTAGAGCGCGCGTTTCTACAGGCTTAGTTGGTTTTTGTACTTTTGGTTTGTTAGTACGGCGAGGCTGTTGAGGCTTTTTATTAGCCGCTGGTTTTGCTTTCGCCTTACCCTCTTCACGAGCTTTCTGTGCTTGTTCTTTACGACGAGCTTGAACTTTCGCTTTGCTTTCAGCAAGTGTCGCTTTAGCGTGTTCTACGTGTTCTTCTTCTAGTTCACCACAAGGGTTGCCATCTAGGTCAACACGTACCGCACCTGGTTTTACACCGTGTAGGTAACGCCATGATGAAGTGTACTGTCTTAACGCTGCACGAAGCTGAGTTTTGCTTACTTTTTCGTCTTCATTTAGACGTTCCGCAAGATCTTGAAAAATACCAATTTTCAGAGGTTTTGCTTCACCTTCTAAAGTAAAGCACTTAGGGAAACATTCAGCAATATATGCGATAACTTCTTTGCTGTTTTTTAACTTTTCAGTCATGAGGGTTCCTGATTTGAGCGGATTTCCGCGAAGCATTAAGAAAAATATTCTCGTATTATAGTGACATGCCAAGGAAAAACCACACTCGTGGGCTAATTTATGCGTCGTTCGCGTGTGAATTAAGCAGCTTTTCTACTTCTGACATAAAATGAGTGAGACCTTCCTCGTCTGTTTCATTGAATCGACCGATACTTGGGCTATCGATATCCAATACGCCAGCAACTTTTCCATTGATTGAAAACGGAATCACAATTTCAGAATTACTCGCGGCATCACATGCGATATGACCTTCAAATTCGTGAACGTCGTATACTCTTTGAGTAGTATTTGTTTTTGCAGCTGTACCACAAACGCCTCGTCCCATTGGGATACGAACGCAAGCTGGTTTACCTTGGAATGGGCCTAATACAAGCTCATCCCCTTTTGTTAGGTAGAAGCCTGCCCAGTTGAGGTCTTCAAGCTCCATAAATAGTAAAGAGCTCAGGTTCGCCAAGTTAGCGATAAAGTCTGGCTCAGATTCAATTAGGGCTACTGCTTGTTTGGTGAGTCGTTGGTATTGTTCTATGTTCATATTAACTTCCTACTTATTATTAAAGCTTCCATTCTCTTCGTATGGCGCTAAAATGCTGACCTACTTTAAAATAGGACTTATTCTCAATTACAATGATTCCGAAAAATGACACTATTAGCCGTTCTTGGTTGATAACACAAGTTAAAAAGCACAAGTCCAAGCTGATTTTAGCGAACTTGATTGCTATTGTGGCGACCTTGATTAGTGTTCCAATCCCTCTTCTTATGCCATTAATGGTTGATGAAGTGCTATTGGACAAACCTGCCTCTGGTCTTTCTGCCATGAACGCTGTGCTTCCTGAAGCGTGGCATACCCCAACTGGATATATCTTTTTCACGCTTTTTTTAGTTGTGCTCATGCGCGCAGCCAGCCAAGCGTTGAACATTGTTCAAAGTCGTCAATTCACACTGGTATCGAAAACCATTACGTTTGAGATGCGCAGTAAAATGATCGACAAATTGGGTCGAATCAGTATTCGTCAGTACGAAACCAAAGGCAGTGGAGGAATTAACGCCCACCTTATTACTGATATAGAAACCATCGATCAATTTGTTGGTTCGACACTCGCAAAGTTTGTTATCAGCTTTTTGACCGTCATCGGCACCGCTATCGTTCTGCTTTGGCTAGATTGGCGTCTGGGCTTATTTATTCTGCTCGTAAACCCTATTGTCATTTATTTCTCTCGCAAACTTGGCAGTATGGTCAAGCATCTCAAGCGTAAAGAAAACCACTCGTTCGAAATTTTCCAAAACCGACTGGTAGAAACGTTGGATGGTATTTACCAGCTGCGCGCTGCCAATAAAGAGCGCGAATTTCTTCAGCAGCTAAAAGAGAGCGCCAATCAAGTCCGCGTCGATGCTGACAAATACGCCTGGCAATCAGAAGCGGCTGGTCGAGTTTCTTTCTTGCTCTTCTTAATCGGTTTTGAATTATTCCGTGCGGTTGCCATGTTAATGGTGATGTTTAGTGACCTAACAATTGGCCAAATTTTCGCTGTATTTGGTTATCTATGGTTTATGTTGTCCCCTGTTCAAGAGCTTCTTGGAATACAATTCTCTTGGTATAGCGCAAAAGCTGCATTGAAACGTATTAACGACCTTCTAGAGTTGGAAGAAGAAGATAGACCTGTCTCGAAGGTGAATCCTTTCAACGAAACACGCGAAGTCGATGTAAAAATCGAGCATGTGGATTTCTCATATCATAATGAGAACAAAGTGTTGGATGACCTGTCGTTACATATTCCAGCGGGCAAAAAAGTTGCGTTAGTGGGCGCGAGCGGCGGTGGTAAATCAACACTGATTCAACTGCTAATTGGTGTTTACCGACAGAACGCAGGTAGCATTCGTTTTAATGATGAGTTAACAGAAGATATTGGCTTTGAAGTGATCCGCGACAAAATTGCCGTGGTATTACAGCAACCTATACTATTTAACGACACCTTGAGGCATAATCTGACGCTCGGTGGTCACTTTGATGAAATGTCTTTGTGGAGAGCGCTCGAAGTTGCTCAATTACAAGATGTGATTTCTCAACTTAACCACGGTTTGGATACGCAAATTGGCCGCAACGGGATTCGTTTATCCGGCGGACAACGCCAACGCCTAGCGATTGCACGTATGGTGTTAAGCAATCCTCAATTTGTTATTTTAGATGAAGCCACGTCTGCGCTCGATACTGCAACAGAAGCTGCACTACATAAAGCGCTAACAGAATTCCTACGTGGTCGAACAACCTTAATCGTCGCGCACCGTCTATCGGCAGTAAAACAAGCAGATTTGATCTATGTGCTTGAAGATGGGAAAGTGACACAAACAGGAACCCATGGTGAGCTCGTTGAGCAAGAAGGCTTATATCAAACCTTGTACGGGGGCATTCAGTCCCAAGCTTAAACCCTTCTTATTAGAGAGGTCTTTATGACCTCTCTGTCTAAGCATGCCATGCAACCTAATAGTGTGCGTTTATGCCAAGGTTGCGAACTCCCTGTCGATATTGTCGATTTACCTAACGGTAAAAATGCACATTGCCCACGCTGTGGTACGCAATTATATCGCGGAGGCAGCCCTAGCCTTTCTGGTAATTTAGCGGTCGCGATAACCTGTATCTTGCTATTTATTCCGTCGCACTTCTTTAACTTCATTAGCATCAGGCTTTTTGGTGTGATGATTCCGGCAACCTTACCCTCTGGGATGATAACCTTGATGGAAGAAGGCTTTGTTCTTCTTTCATTGTTAATTCTATTTTGTAGCTCACTTGCCCCATTGACCGTATGTGTCTCGGTCGTGACTGCACATATCTCATTGCATCAAAGATGGTTTAAGGGGCTGCGCGTCTCACTGTGGCTGATTCAACATTTGAAACATTGGGTAATGCTGGATGTGTTTTTGGTCAGCATTGCGATCTCTTGTTTTAAGCTTCAAGACTATTCAGATATTTTTGTTGGCCCCGGATTGATTGGCTTGGTCTTGCTGCAAATATTTACTGTTCTTCTGGTATCACGCATCAGCGTTCGTCGTTATTGGGAAGCTTGGAAACCAGAAAACACGTACTCTTTCGAACACAAAGATGTGCATTGTCACGAGTGTCATCTCTCTCAACCTGATGGTGAGCGTTGCCGACGTTGTCATCATGAGCTCTATCATCGTAAGCCAAACTCGATTCAAAAAACATGGGCTTACCTAGTCGCGGCTACTATCGCGATTTTTCCTGCTAACCTTATTCCTATTTCGATTTTGATAACCAACGGTCAACGCCTTGAAGATACGATTTTCTCTGGTGTTGCGTCTTTGGTCAGAAGCGGAATGTATGGTATCGCCATTATTATTTTTGTTGCCAGTATCGTTGTGCCAGTCGTTAAGATCCTCGGCCTTGCCTATATTATGCTGTGCATCAAATTCAAGCGTTCGGTGTTTCGAAGACAACGAATGATGGTTTACTTTGCAGTAAAGTGGATCGGTAAATGGTCTGTCATGGACTTGTTTGTTATTTCTATCATGATGACCTTGGTCGATCGCGGTCAAATACTCGACTTTACACCAGGTTACGGCGCGGTCGCGTTTGGTTTAGTCGTTGTGCTGACAATGTTAGCCGCAGAGAGTATTGACCCAAGGCTAATCTGGGATGAAGCCCCAAAACAATCAGAAAAAGAGTCAATTAATGAGTGATCAGAACAATTCTCAAACATCGTATGTGCCTGATGTTAAGAGGAGCAAAGGCATATCTCCACTTTGGCTACTGCCAATTTTGACGATGGTGCTCGCCGGCTGGCTTGTGGTGAAGTCCATCCATGATGCGGGGCAACGAGTACAGATTTACTTCTCCGACGCTGCTGGTTTGGTGGCGGGACGTACAACTATCCGTTACCAAGGTTTGGAAGTCGGTATGGTCCGTGACATTAATTTGTCCGAAGATCTCGGCAGCATTTACGTGGATGCAGACATCTACCCTGAAGCAACGAAGTTACTAAACGATAAAACGCGTTTTTGGCTTGTTAAACCAACCGCGAGTTTAACTGGTGTGTCGGGCTTGGATGCGCTTGTTTCTGGTAACTACATCTCTATCCAACCGGGAGACGGTCAAGAATTTGAGACCACATTCCACGCTCTCGATTCGGCGCCAACGGACCTACGTGTTTCACAAGGTTTGAACATCAAGCTTAAAAGCCGAGACTTAGGCGGCGTGTCGATTGGCTCTCAGATTGTCTATAAGAAAATTCCTATCGGTGCGGTCTACAGCTACCAACTGGATGAAGATGCAAAATCCATTACTATTCAAGCTAATATCCAAGAGCAATATCGACACATCATCAATGACCGCAGCCGCTTTTGGAACGTCAGCGGCATTGGCGCAAGTATAGGTTTTGAAGGCGTTGACGTACGCTTAGAAAGCATGAGTGCCCTACTTGGTGGCGCTATCGCGGTTGACTCCCCGGACGATGGCGAACCAGTGGAAGAAAATACCGAGTTCCGCTTATATAAAGACTTGAAAACAGCAGGTCGAGGCATTGCGATCAAAATTGCTCTACCTGACGACAATAAAGTCAGCAGCGAAGGCGCACCAATCATGTACCGTGGCATTGAAATTGGTCAGGTCACCGACTTAAGCCTTTCTGAAGGACGAGAAGTCATTTTGGCGTCAGCAGCAATTCAGCCTGCTTTCAGTGACATGCTTACCACAGGCACTCGCTTTGTTTTGGAAGAAGCGAAAGTGTCATTGTCTGGTGTCGAAAACATTGCAAACCTAGTTAGAGGAAACTTCCTCACTATCGTTCCTGGCGACGGCGAACGCTCTCGCCGCTTCACTGCAATTCGCAAAAACGTATTTAATCAACAGCAAGAAAAGTCTATCGCGATTCGCCTAATTTCTGACAATTCATTTGGTTTAGATAGTGGCGCGAACGTGCTCTATAAAGGTATTGTGGTCGGTTCCATCATCAACGTTGGTTTAGTTGATAAGAAAAAACAAGCGAAGCACGAAGTCTTTATGGATGTGCTGATTGATCACGAATACAAGCATCTTATTAAGTCAAATAACCGTTTTTACGTGACTGGTAGCGCTTCTGCAGAGCTTACTGAGTCTGGGTTGAGCGTCACTGTTCCGCCAGCAAAACAACTACTGACCGGTTCTATCAGTTTCGTCAGTGAAGGTTCTGAGTCAATTCAGAAAGAATACCAACTGTTCCAGAACGAATCGTTAGCAGAACTCGCGCAGTACAACAAAACTGGCTCGAAAACATTAATGCTGTTTGCTTCAGAGCTACCACCAATTTCGAAAGGCAGCCCTCTACTCTATCGAAATCTGCCGGTCGGTAACGTCTCGGACTTTCATCTTGTCGATGGTGGCGTATTGATTAAAGCAACGATTGAAAATCGCTTTGCTTATCTGGTCACCCCACAAACCGTTTTTTGGAATCGTTCAGGTATCGAAATTGATGCCTCACTTTCTGGCGTTAGCGTTAAAGCACATCCACTAAAATCTCTAATTGAAGGTGGAATTGCCTTTGATTCCGTGCCTGGCGTGGAAAACAAAGTCGGAGAACGTTGGAAGCTTTACGCTGATCAGCAAAAAGCGCGCAAATTTGGTCGAGTCATTTCGCTAGAAACCGACGGCACGCAAGAAGTGCTTAAAGGTATGCCGATTGAATACCAAGGCGTGAAGGTAGGTGAAGTGACGCTTGTCGTACCTAACTTCCGTCGCAATCTGGTTGAAGTCACCGCCCGAATTTTGCCGGAATACGTGGAAAATATCGCGGTAGAAGGCACGCATTTTTGGCTAACTGAACCTGAAATTGGCCTTGGCGGCGTGAAGAACTTAGGTGCGCTGGTTTCAAAATCTATCAGCGTTGAACCGGGTAATGGTAAGGCGAAGTTCGATTTCCCATTAGAAAAAGGGTTTGACCGTGTAGAAGGCGTCATGTTTACCCTGCAAAGTGAGCAACGCGGTTCGGTTCAAGTCGGTACTCCTGTTCTCTACCGTCAAATGGAAGTTGGTCAAGTTACCGATGTTCGCTTGGGCGAGTTCGCTGATCGCGTGGTTTCCACCATCAAAATCAAACCTGAATACGCGTATTTAGTGCGTCAAAACAGCGTGTTCTGGAATGTGTCGGGTGTGGATGTGTCTATCGGTATTACTGGTGCGAACATCAAAGCAGGTACGATTGATAGCCTGGTGCGTGGTGGCATTGCATTTTCAACGCCAGAGCAATCACAAATTCCACCAGCAGCAAAACGTGGTCACTCTTTCTATCTTTACCCACGTGCCGATGAAAGTTGGGTTCAATGGAGAACGCCAATTCCTAAGCCCTAAGGCGGGATATTGATTCGATGTAAAGAGCAGCAATCGCTGCTCTTTTTTATGGTCGTTAACCTTGTCACTATTCGTTTCTGCGTCGCTTTCGTATATTATTTGCGGCAAATTCTGCAAACGAGATTCCACATTGCATCCTAATGTTTACATCCCAGACGCGTTTCTGGAAAAAATCCAAACTATCCTTCCTGCGAACCTCAACATGGAAGATTTCATCTCTGCATGTCAAAGGCCTCTTCGCAAAAGTATCCGTGTAAACACGCTCAAAATGAGTGTGGAAGACTTTGTTAAGCGCGCGGAAGACAAAGGATGGACATTGTCACCCGTCCCTTGGTGTGAGACTGGTTTTTGGATTGAAGCCGACGAGTCGGTTGTACCATTAGGCAACACAGCAGAACACATGTCTGGCTTATTCTACATTCAAGAAGCCAGCTCGATGATGCCAGTATCTGCCCTATTCATGAATGACGAATCTTACGATGCGGTACTAGACACCGCTGCTGCACCAGGTTCAAAAACCACGCAGATCGCCGCATTAATGAAAAATGAAGGTGTACTTGTCGCGAACGAGTACGCTGCAAGCCGCGTAAAAGTTCTGCATGCCAACATCGAACGCTGTGGTGTACGCAATGCCGCTTTGAGCAACTTTGATGGCCGCGTTTTTGGTGGTTGGTTACCTGAACAATTTGATGCGGTATTGCTTGATGCCCCTTGTTCTGGCGAAGGCACAGTTCGTAAAGATGAAGATGCCATGAAGAACTGGACACAAGCGTCCGTTCTAGAAATCGCAGATACGCAAAAAGATCTCATTGAAAGCGCATTCCACGCACTTAAGCCAGGTGGCGTGCTAGTTTACTCAACGTGTACGTTAAGTACCGAGGAAAACCAGCAAGTTTGCCATCACTTAAAAGAAACCTTTGGTGACGCGGTTGAGTTTGAGAGCCTGGATGGATTATTTGAAAATGCAAACGCCGCATTAACAGAAGAAGGCTTCTTACACATCTTCCCTCAGGTTTATGACTGTGAAGGCTTCTTTGTTGCGCGTATTCGCAAACACCATTCTGTAGAGGCGCCACAAGTGAAAAAGCGCATGGGCAAATTCCCGTTCGTAAAAGCGTCGAAGAAAGAATCAGAAGAGATTTCAAAGCAACTACACAACGCATTAGATATTGAGTTACCTTCCGAAAGTACGGTTTGGCTCCGAGATAAAGACGTTTGGCTATTCCCAGATGCGCTTGAGCCTATGATTGGCGAATTACGTTTTTCTCGCATGGGCATTAAAATCGCTGAAGCACATAAAAATGGCTACCGTTGGCAACACCAAGTCGCTACCGCGCTGGCGACGGGTGCTGAAAGCAACGCTATTGAGCTAACGATTGAAGAAGCACGTGAATGGTACATGGGCCGTGATGTTCGTCCTCAAATCATTCCAGAAGGATTGAAAACGGGTAAAGGCGAAGTGCTAGTTAAGTACCAAGGTGCGATTATCGGTTTAGGTAAGTGGGTCAGTAACCGCATTAAAAATGGTCTTCCTCGTGAGTTAGTACGAGATAAGAACTTATTTTAAAGAAATGACGAACCATAAATAAATGAAAAGCCATCGTATTTGCGATGGCTTTTTAGTTCGTAAGTATGAAAGCTCGTAGGGCTGCTAGCGATTCAAGCTCGCTGTACTAAACTGAAGATATCAAAGTAACGCTTTGATACGGCATTTCTCTCTACGTTAGCCACCCAATAAATGGTTGACGAAAGTTTAGCGCAGGCTCTGTAGAGCCGTTTCCCCTAGGCCCAAAAAATGGAAGAGTTTGGGCCGTTTTTTTGGCTGCTTTCTAGCGTTTAAGCAGATAAGTTAAGCGAGACGGATACCGTCTTTCTCAATCACAATCTTACCTTGCTTGTACAAACCGCCGATGGTCTTTTTGTACGTGCCTTTACTTGTACGGAAAGCATCAAAAATCGCTTCTGGCGAAGACTTATCGTTCAGAGGAAGGAAACCGCCCTTCTTCTCCAAGAGATCAATAATCTTGCTTGAAAGATCATCCATCTTCGCCACACCGACTTTTTGTAGAGATAAGTCAATTTTGCCATCTTCACGGACTTGCTTGATGTAACCTTTCAGTTTTTTACCGATAAACAGCTTACCAAATACATCAGAAGGGAAAATCATGCCCCAGTGTTTGCCGTTTACAATCGCTTTGTAACCAAGTTGACTGCGTTCCGCGATAATCAGATCAACTTCTTCGTTTACTTCGTAGTTTGCTGGCGTTTTATCAAGCCACTTGTTGAACTTCGTCGTACCAACAATACGTCCCGACGCTTTATCGGTGTAAACATAAACCAGAATGTTTTGACCCGCAGTAAAGCGAGCTCGTTGCTCACTAAATGGGATAAGAAGGTCTTTCTCTTTAATGCCCCAGTTTACGAATGCACCCGTTTGATTGATGCCTTCGATTTTCATCAAGCCCCACTCGCCTACTTGAGCGATTGGCTTGTCAATGGTCGCAGCAAGTTGGCTTTCTGAGTCAAAGTACAAAAATACTTCGATGTGATCGCCAAGTTCAGTGCCTTCAGGTACATGTTTGTTAGGCAGCAGAACAGAGCCGTAATCGTCACCATCCAGAAATACGCCAAAATCAGCCTTTTTAATGACTTCTAAGCTGTTAATTTGACCAATTTTAATCATTGATATTGTCTCTCTTAAAATTTACACGGAATTATACCTAAACTAACAAGAAAATCAGAGAGAAAAGCAAACCTCTCTGTTATGCTGTCTGCTCGGCTATTTGCCCCAGTCACTCTCTTAGCAATCTCGACCTTACACGCTCAACTACATTACGTAAGGCAAGAGTGCTTTAGCAAAGTCAGGAGCTTTCTTTGGTCACCGTCGATAAACAAGACTCAGTAACATTAAAAATTAGCCACGCGCTCGCAGAAAGCAAAAGTGTCGACCTAGATATTTACTTCTTTGTGCCTGGTGAGCTTGGTTTAAACGCCGACATCATCAGTGAATCCGAATTTTATTACACTTCTATCACTCAGCAACGTGCTTATTACAGTACAGAAATTCTATTGCCGCTTGTTCACAGCCGATTAGCGAAGCGCGGACGTCTTTCTAATCAGCAATACCGCGTAAGTTTGAGTTTATTCGCCTACCAGTACGTTATCGCATTAGATAAAGCAGTGGCGAGTTTGAATAAGCACGAGAGCAACTCCGTTACAGAAGATGAAGTGGACGAAGTCATTGAGTTGACGCTTGAGATCTTAAAACGCTTGAGACGCTCTATCCCTTATGAAGAAAACTTAAAGCGTTACTACGTTAATATTGATAACTATTTGTCGTGGTATACCGAGCAAAAGTTTTTGTCTCTCGTTGCTCATCTTCCTCGAGAAGGCGATTACAGCACCATTAAACAGCGTTTGATTACTCTGTGTGAGAAAGAACAAGCGCATCGCAAGCTAAACAAATACAACTCTCCACGCGTGGTTGAAGACGTGACGCGTCTTTCAAACAAAATGCGTTTGTTAAGACGTCTGATTGAACACCCTATTGTTTTGCGTGAGCAAACTATCTCCATGGGTAACAACATCAAGCGAGCGATTAAAGGGATTGCGACGGGCTTGGTTATGGTCGTAGTGACATCGACCGTTATTCTAGCCCGAGACTACCTTGGCGAGATCTCAGCGTCTTTCATTATAGCGATGTCTTTTATCTATGCTTTACGCGAGATTTTTAAAGATGATCTGCGTGATGCGATGTGGCGTTGGATTCGTAAAGGCAAACCTAAGTGGCGTAAAAAGTACATCGACCCGACGACGAAGAAAGTCGTCGGTAAAAAATTAGAATGGCTTGATTATAAAACGCTATCGAGCTTGCCAGACAAGATTCAACAGATTCGTAAAAAACGCGTCGTTCAAAGAGAAGAACAAATTCTTCACTACCATGAAAAAACAGAAATGGCGACGTCGCTCTTTTTAAGTGGTTACGAACAGACTCGAGAAACGTTGAACATCAGTTTGCGCCCGATCATCCGCCTAATGGATAAGAGCTCAAACCGCGTTTATCGTCTAAATGAAGGGCAAGTGACCAAAGAGTCTGTAGAGAAACGTCATTTACTCAATGTGATCGTCAAAGAAGACAACCACACTGATGCGCCCGTTTACTACCGTTGGAAAGTCGTGCTAAACCGCTCGAAAATAGTCTCTATCGAGAAAATCGAGCTCAATTAAAAAACGGATTCAAACTATTAAGCAGCCTTCTTTGTATGTTGAGCTGCTTTTTTTATGGATAGAGTAAGCGCAAACTCTGCCATCGGCTCCTGCCCATGTAGGCTCGGACACAGTGCAATGATCTTCACATCACGATTAACACGTTCACCAGTGGCAATGGTATGGTCTAGCATCTCATCAATGACATGGCCGTCATTACAAACGAAATGAACATCCGCTTCTGGACGTTTTAAAAACTCCGCTTTCACTCCTTTAAATGCTAAAGAAATCGCCTCGCCTTTTTCCTGAGCTTTGCTCATCGCAAGAAAACCACCAGCCACATCAGCACCAACGGCTAATGCACCAAAATACATACTGTTTAGGTGATTCTTTGTTCGTCGTCGAAGTGGAATGCGCACTTCAACGTGCTTACTATCAATGGCGATAATTTTTGGGTGACACAGCCAAATCAGAGGCACTTTCGAAAAGCCAAAGAGATTGAGATACAAATTTGCGCGACGTACTGCTGATAACATGTTGGTCTCCTTACCAAACTACTCTGACCAGTTAATCAACGAACGAAATGGATGTCAAAGAAATGTTAACAAAAGCTAGATCTAGACAGTTATTGAGCACACTTCCAGTGACAGTGTCACCTAGCTCGAATAGAGAAGCATGAGATTCGTCCGCACTAAACTCGCTTGACCGAAGGTGAGATAGAAGAAAAGGTTATAAATTCAAATGTATATATATTGATTTAATGATCAAGTTTTGTCATTTATACATAAGTCATTTAAATGAATACCAACACCTTTGTATACAATTCGGTATTTCCTGGGGAAGATTCCGGTGAAACGGTTTATTCCTGCCTGTAATTCCGTTATCTTTACCCCTTCGCAATAGAGAATAAAGCTATAACATGCCTATAAAAACAGATGAATTGAGAACCCAACCTTTGGGTCCAATGCCTACCCCAGCGGAGCTAGGTAGTGTACATCCGATCACGGATGACGTTGCAGATCGCATCGCTCAATCTCGTCGTCAGATTGAAAACATTTTAACAGGTGAAGACGATCGCCTTCTTGCTATCGTTGGTCCATGTTCTGTTCACGATACTGAAGCCGCAATTGATTACGCGAAACGCCTGAGTGAAATCCAAGATAAGTACAAAGACGAGCTATTTATCGTTATGCGTACTTACTTTGAAAAGCCTCGTACAGTAGTTGGTTGGAAAGGTCTTATCACCGACCCTAACCTAGACGGTTCTTACGCGCTTGAAGCTGGCCTTCACAAAGCTCGTAAACTGCTACTGGATATCAACAAGCTTGGTCTTGCGACTGCTACTGAGTTTCTTGATATGATCACTGGCCAATACATTGCGGATTTGATCACTTGGGGCGCAATTGGCGCACGTACGACAGAATCTCAAATTCACCGTGAAATGGCATCAGCGCTATCTTGCCCTGTTGGCTTTAAAAATGGCACAAACGGTAATGTGAAAATCGCGATTGACGCGATTCGTGCCTCCCAAGCTTCACACTACTTCTACTCGCCAGATAAGAATGGTCGTATGACGGTGTACCGCACAAGTGGCAACCCATTCGGTCATATTATTTTGCGTGGCGGCGAAAAAGGTCCAAACTTTGACGAAGCGTCTGTGAAGCAAGCGTGTGATTCACTTGCTGAGTTTGGTTTACCTGAGCGTCTTATTGTAGACTTCAGCCATGCAAACTGTCAGAAGCAGCACCGAAAACAGCTTGATGTTGCGAGCGACATTTGTACTCAAATTAAGTCAGGCAGCACTCGCATTGCGGGTATCATGGCGGAAAGCTTCATTATGGAAGGCAACCAGCCAATGACTGACATTAACAACCTAACTTACGGTCAATCAATTACTGACCCTTGTTTAGGTTGGGACGATACAGTAACTATGCTAGATATGCTGGCAGAAGCTGTAAAATCCACTAAGTAATTCATCCATATAACAAGATAATCAAGGAATCTTCATGCCATCGTTTGATATTGTTTCAGAAATCGATACCGTTGAACTACGTAACGCCGTTGATAACGCTAACCGTGAACTGTCTACTCGTTTCGATTTCCGCAACGTAAATGCGAGCTTTGAGCTAGTAGAAGAAAACGTAAAAGTGTCTGCGGAAGGTGACTTCCAGCTTAAGCAAATGCGCGACATCCTACGTGGCCACTTGGCAAAACGTAATGTTGATGCAAATGCAATGGACGCTCAAAACCCAGAAGTAACGGGTAAAAACTGGCATCAAAACATCCTGTTCCGCCAAGGTATCGATACACCGACAGCGAAAAAACTGGTTAAGCTAATCAAAGATGCGAAGCTAAAAGTACAAGCGTCTATCCAGGGCGACAAAGTACGTGTAACTGGTAAGAAACGTGATGACCTGCAAGCAACTATCGCTGCAATCCGTGAAGCAGAGCTAGGCCAACCGTTCCAGTTTAACAACTTCCGTGATTAATATGTTTTGCTAATTGGTATTCGATACCAGTTAGAAGAAGCAAAATAAAAGCGCCGACGTATTTTTCGTCGGCGCTTTTTTATTGTAAGTATTTGGGAGAGCGTTGTTTTTGCTAAAGCTTCACAAACTAAATCACAAGATCTTGCCCTTGCAGCAACATGAATTCGCTTGTGCCTTGAGGAATGAACACGCACACACGTAAGTTGTCTTTTTTCGCTTTGGTTAACTTATCAGACAGTTCTGCCGCATTTGAAAAGGCCTCACGTTCGGCATCTCTTCTTACCAACTCCATTGCATCTGATTCACACTTAGTCGAGTACAGCGCAAGTTCGGCTTGCTGCATGTAGCGAACAGCTTTGATTGGCAGCATTTCGACGTCTTTTCCGAGATGAATCCAAGTACAGCTGCCCTTCTCATCCAATGGGTTTGCCATCGTTGCCTGATAGATGGTTTCAAGCTCGCGGTTATTACGCGCGTTTTCAACATCAGGGTTAGAGAAAAATTGCTCCCAGAACTTACGGCGTAAATCGACACTTGGTAACGCTTCTTTGATCGAATTACGTTTCGAGTTGGCAAACTCGGCCATCAAACCCATGTTCTGAGGAAGAATCGCTTCAAGCTTTTCACGAATATTGCGAATCAGTACCGGAGACGCTCCACCACTTGAAATTGCAATCTGGATTCTGCCACGGTTGATCATTGAAGGTGTGATGAAGTCACAGTACGGTTTGTCGTCTACGACGTTGACCAAAATGCCAAGCTCTTTGGCATTTTTATACACCTGGTGATTCAACTCTGGGTTATCAGTGGTGGCCCACACTTGCACAAAACGTTTTGTGACAAGGTCACTTGAATAAAAGCGCTGTACCCAATGGATTTGGTGCTCATCGGCAAGCCTTGATAAGAACTCAACCAAAGTTGGAGAAACAATGGTGACATTCGCCCCAGCCTTGAGTAGCGCTTCCACTTTACGGCTCGCCACTTCTCCACCACCAACAACAAGTACTGGTTTATTCACTAAATCTAAGAACAGAGGAAAATATCGCATTTCAATCCATGATTACTCTTATTTGCTATTGCTACTCATGCTACCAAAAATGGGGCAAACACATCACCCTGTTTCGACATCACAAATAATTTTTGTTCAAATTTTTGCGTAACTCAGTCGAGCTAGGCTAATGATAGATTTAATAACAACTTTTTATTCTCTCATTTTATTCACTCTTCTATTGATTGTTCTGATGCACCAAATTGACCGAGTTTTGCACTATTTACAAACAATTAACATTTCGTCATTCTAATTCTCAAGGAGCTTTGGAAGTTCTCTCAAAACTCTATTTAAATTATATATTTGAGAATTAACAGATCCTTTCCTACGCTTATAACTGGTTGATTTATCGATTGCCGTTTCTTCGAAAATCAATCACGTAGGACAATAAATACTAATAAATTGGACAAGTTATTTCAGGTCACTCCTGATTAAACATGGATCATACAGGAAGGATACAAATGGCAAACAAACTAACAATTCTTGCTTCCGTCGTAGCGGCTTCTACTGCCATGATGGCGACATCAGCACAAGCAGCAGACACGACTCTGGACAAAGTCACAAAACAAGGTTTCCTTACTTGTGGCGTAAGTACCGGTCTACCTGGTTTCTCAAACCCGAACTCAAAAGGTGAATGGGAAGGTATCGACGTAGAATATTGCCAAGCACTGGCTGCAGCCGTTCTTGGGGATAAAACGAAAGTTAAATATGTACCCCTAACCGCGAAAGAACGTTTCACTGCACTTCAATCGGGTGAAATCGATGTGCTTTCTCGTAACACTACCTGGACATTACACCGAGATACTGCGCTAGGCCTAAACTTTGTTGGCGTTAACTACTATGACGGTCAAGGTTTCATGGTCAAGAAAGATCTTGGCATTTCTAGCGCTAAAGAGCTTGATGGTGCGTCAGTTTGCGTACAGTCAGGTACAACAACCGAACTCAACTTAGCGGATTACTTCCGCAACAGCGGCATGTCGTACAAACCTGTGGTGTTTGATACGGCGGCGCAAACCTCAAAAGGTTTCGATGCCGGACGCTGTGACGTGCTAACGACTGACCAATCTGGTCTGTACGCACTTCGTTTGAATCTGAAAGATCCTTCTTCTGCGGCGGTTCTTCCTGAAATCATTTCTAAAGAGCCACTTGGCCCTGTGGTTCGTCAAGGCGACGATCAGTGGTTCAACATCGCTAAGTGGACGTTAGCAGCAATGGTGAATGCGGAAGAATACGGCATTACCTCTAAGAATGCGGATGAGATGTTGAAATCTCAAGATCCAAACATCAAACGTATTTTGGGTGTTGATGGTCCGAAAGGTAAAGGCCTCGGTATTCGTGATGATTGGGGTTACCAAGTCGTCAAACAAGTGGGTAACTACGGCGAAAGCTTTGAGCGCACAGTCGGTAAAGGTTCGCCTTTAGAGATCGCTCGTGGTGTTAACGCACTTTGGAATGCCGGCGGCTTCATGTACGCGCCACCAATCCGTTAGAAACGAGTTAATCAGGGCGGTTCATGCCGCCCTTTTTCTTGAATATATCAATCTGGATGAGTAAGGATCGCTCATTGGCTGGAATAAGCCTTGGTCAGTATGATATGGGTTTGGGCGAGTAACTCGCGCTACAAATCTATTGCAAGCTAACACTAGGTTAAGCCTTTAGGGACAACCACTTATTTATACAGAGTGATATCTATAACTAAGGTTTGAGGTTATCGCTGTATGAAACCGACTAAAGATACATCGCCAAGTACGATGTCCAAACCGAGCGGAAGCAAGAGCTTGATTTATAATCCTGCCTTTCGTTCTGCTATTTTCCAGATCATTGCTATAGCTGCACTGGTATTTTTCTTTTATACCATCATCAACAATGCGTTAAATAACCTCGATGCTCGGGGCATCGCAACAGGCTTTGGTTTTCTGAACCAAGAAGCTGGTTTTGGTATCGGGTTAACTCTCATTGAGTATAACGAAACGTATTCTTACGGCAGAACGTTTATCGTGGGTCTTTTGAATACAGCATTAGTCTCTGTGCTGGGTATTATTCTCGCCACCGCGATTGGTTTTACGATGGGTGTAGCGCGTCTCTCAACAAACTGGTTAGTTAGCCGTTTAGCCGCGGTTTACATTGAGACGTTTCGAAATATCCCCCTTCTTCTGCAAATCTTTTTCTGGTATTTCGCAGTACTGCAAGCATTACCATCGGCAAGACAAAGTTTGAGCCTTGGCGAAGCTATCTTCTTAAACGTGCGTGGGCTTTATTTCCCTGCGCCAGTGTTTAATGAAGGCAGTGGCGTGGTAATTGCTGCGTTTGTTATCGGGCTTATCGCTACGATCTCTATCTCTATTTGGGCTAGAAACAAACAACGCCTAACAGGCCAACAAACCCCGATGGGACGAATTGGTTTAGGGCTTCTCGTTGGCTTGCCTCTGCTGGTTTACTTCGTTTCTGGTATGCCAATCTCTTTGGAATACCCAGAACTGAAAGGTTTCAACTTCAAAGGTGGGATCAGCATTATTCCTGAGCTAGCAGCTTTGCTATTGGCGTTAAGTGTTTACACCGCCGCCTTTATTGCGGAAATCGTACGCTCCGGTATCAACGCGGTGAGTCATGGTCAAACAGAGGCCGCGATGTCACTTGGTTTGCCTCGTGCTAAAACGCTCAAGCTGGTTGTTATCCCTCAAGCTTTGAGAATCATCATTCCTCCACTCACAAGCCAATACTTGAACTTAACGAAGAACTCTTCGTTGGCAATGGCTATTGGTTATCCGGATCTGGTTTCTGTGTTTGCTGGTACAACCTTGAACCAGACAGGACAAGCCATTGAGATCATCGCGATGACAATGGGCGTTTATCTAACGTTGAGCTTGCTCACGTCTGCGTTGATGAACTTGTACAACCGAAAAGTTGCGCTGGTGGAGAGATAATATGAGTACACATCAATTTCAGCCCGATCTCCCGCCACCATCAAATACCGTAGGCGTGGTTGGGTGGTTACGCAAGAATTTGTTTAATGGCCCAGTCAACTCCATTGTCACGCTTATTCTTGCTTATATCGTTTTTAATGCGCTTTGGCACATTGTCGATTGGGCATTCATTAATGCTGACTGGATAGGCTCAACGCGTGATGACTGTAGCCGAGAAGGTGCATGCTGGGTGTTCATCAGTGTTCGCTGGGAGCAGTTCATGTACGGCTTCTACCCAGAAGCAGAACTTTGGCGTCCTCGCCTGTTTTACATCACGCTCGCGATTTTCACTGTGCTTCTTGCCTATGAAAAAACACCAAAACGCTTATGGATTTGGCTGTTCTTTGTCAACATCTATCCGTTTATCGTTGCTGCGCTTCTCTACGGTGGTGTGTTTGGCTTGGAAGTAGTTGAAACGCACAAATGGGGCGGATTGCTGGTCACACTGATCATCGCGCTTGTTGGTATTGTGGTTTCATTACCGATCGGTGTCGCACTGGCTCTAGGTCGACGCTCTGATATGCCCATCATACGCAGCATCTGTACGATTTACATTGAAGTATGGCGTGGCGTTCCACTGATTACCGTACTATTCATGGCGTCCGTTATGTTACCGCTGTTCTTAGCTGAAGGTTCCGAAACAGATAAACTTATTCGTGCCTTAATTGGTGTGATCATGTTCAGCGCGGCTTACATGGCAGAAGTGGTACGTGGTGGTTTGCAAGCCATTCCAAAAGGACAATATGAAGCTGCCGATGCGTTAGGTTTGAGCTACTGGAAGAAAACAGGCCTGATCATTTTGCCACAGGCACTTAAGATCACCATTCCTTCCATCGTAAACACATTCATTGGCCTATTTAAAGATACCAGTCTGGTACTGATCATCGGTATGTTCGATGTGCTCGGTATTGGACAAGCAGCAAACACCGACCCCGAATGGCTCGGCTTTGCTACCGAAAGTTATGTATTTGTCGCGTTAGTGTTCTGGGTATTTTGTTTTGGTATGTCACGTTACTCAATATGGCTCGAAAACAAACTTCATACCGGTCACAAACGATAACTCATCAAGATCAAGGACGTATTATGACGCAACAACAAGACTATATGATCCAGTTGAAGGACATGAACAAATGGTATGGTGAGTTTCACGTACTAAAAAACATCAACTTAAATGTAAAGAAAGGCGAAAAAATCGTTATCTGTGGCCCTTCAGGTTCAGGGAAATCGACCATGATTCGCTGTATCAATCGCCTTGAAGAGCATCAAGCAGGCAGCATTTTTGTTTCTGGAACAGAGCTTACGGAAGACTTGAAAAACATCGAAGCCGTGCGACGTGAAGTCGGAATGTGCTTCCAACACTTTAACCTCTTTCCACACTTAACGGTTTTGGAAAACTGCACACTTGCACCTATTTGGGTGAAAAAGATGCCGAAAGAGGAAGCAGAAGCGGTTGCGATGAAATATCTCAAACGCGTTAAAATCCCAGACCAAGCCGATAAATACCCAGGTCAGTTATCTGGTGGTCAGCAACAGCGTGTAGCGATTGCCCGCTCATTGTGTATGAGTCCTAAAGTCATGCTGTTTGATGAGCCAACCTCCGCGCTCGACCCTGAAATGGTGCGTGAAGTGTTGGACGTTATGGTCGAATTGGCGGAAGAAGGCATGACCATGCTGTGTGTAACCCATGAAATGGGCTTTGCTAAAGAAGTCGCCGATCGCGTGATATTTATGGACGCAGGAGAAATCATAGAAGAGAACAACCCGGTCGACTTCTTTGAGAATCCTCAATCGGATCGCACGCAAAACTTCTTAGCGCAAATCCTGCATCATTAATCATCAACGCAGATAACGCTTTAAAAGCACTGATTTCGAACGAAGTCAGTGCTTTTTGTCATTTACATCACCAATCGTTGTGAGCACCAACGCAAAAATTCTTGGTGGTAATATTGTGTTACAAGTTGCCACATACATAACATCTTATTTCCATTATCATTTTATCTAGGATATGCATGGAAAGGGCTTGATTTTTTGAACTTTCAGCCCCATAAATGTACCAATAGTAAACTCCCTTATTGAGGATAATTATGAACAGTCCAATGTTTACTCGTTCAACAAGTGTTCCTAATACACTTGAAACTAACAAAGTACTGAAAAACACTTACTTCCTACTGTCGATGACACTGATGACCAGTGCTATCGCAGCAGTCGCGACTATGGCAATGCAAATTTCACCAATCATGGCGATTGTGATGCAGCTTGCAGCGATTGGTATTTTGTTCTTTGTTATGCCAAAGGCAATCAACTCATCATCAGGTATCGTTTGGACATTCGTTTTCACGACTCTAATGGGTGGTGCTTTAGGTCCAATGCTTAACTACTACGCATCAATTCCAAACGGTCCTACTATCATTGCTCAAGCTCTAGGTTTGACTGGTATGGTGTTCCTTGGCCTATCGGCTTACACCATTTCAAGCAAGAAAGATTTCTCTTTCATGCGCAACTTCCTGATGGCAGGTTTGATCATTGTGATCGTTGCAGCGCTGATTAACATCTTCGTTGGTTCAACAATGGCTCACCTAGTAATCAGCAGTGTTTCTGCACTCGTGTTCTCTGGTTTCATCCTATTCGATACAAGTCGTATCGTTCGTGGCGAAGAAACAAACTACATCAGTGCAACAATTTCGATGTACCTAAACATCCTTAACTTGTTCACTAGCCTACTAAGCATTCTAGGCATCATGAACGACGATTAATCGTTTCTCGTTAAGTAGAATTAAAAAGCCCGAAGGTGTTTCCTTCGGGCTTTTTCTTTGTGTGCAATTCAGTGTATTACGCCTGCTCTACAGACAACTCGATAACTTCGTCTGCTTCTGGATTTTCTCTAAAGCGTCTCACTTTGATCGTTTCCTCTCCTAACATGATTTGCTTGGCGATTCGGTGCATACCATCAAAGACTCGGTAGTCACTAGTTAAGATCACGGGATACGATACATCGGCATTGTTGATGCGTTGGCAATGTTTCGCTATTTCACGGCAGGTTGGCTGCGGCCCTTCATCACTAAACCAGGTCACCTCATTCGGACCTTTAATGTCATCAATAGAAATTTCTTCTACGGGTAAGGATTCTGCAAGCTTCCAAATACGCTCAATAGACCAAGTGGATTTTACGTTGTCATTAATCTCAATGTAACGTTGTGTCGACATGACTGACTCCTTGTCATGAGTTTTGTTTCTAACCTGAGCACAGGTCGGTTATCAAACCCAGAGAATATCGACCCAAAGGAATAAACACAACGTCGTAACCGATTCATCCTTAAACAAAATTTCATTAATTAGACAGCTGACTATCAAAAAACGATAATAAAAATGAATAAATCCGAATATAAATGCAAATGTCTTGGTATTACCCCCGGTAAATTTTTAACAAGCTGAATAATTTATTATTTTTCTGCATAGTAGTGAGTTTTGGACACATCATCAGTATTCATTAAAGCCCTGCTACTTTGTATGCTTTTGCTTCGCTCAGTACGACTTCAGGATTCTTTTGTTGAGAACTTCCTAACGTGTGCGCTAATCTATAAACATCCATGTTCACTTAACGGATAAGACGTTATGTTCGTTTACAACGGCAAAGAAATTGAAACTGATGCTCAAGGCTATCTACTGGATCATACTCAGTGGGAAGAAGGCATGATTGAGCTTTTAGCAAAAGAAGAAGACATCGAACTTACTGATGCTCATTTAGAAGTTGTGCATTTTGTGCGCGACTTTTATGAAGAGTTTAATACCTCTCCAGCAGTGCGAATGCTTGTCAAAGCAATGGAAAAGGCGCACGGCCCAGAAAAAGGCAACAGCAAATATTTGTTCAAGCTGTTCAAAAAAGGCCCAGCAAAACAAGCAACAAAGCTAGCAGGTTTACCTAAACCAGCTAAGTGCCTGTAATATTATAGAATTTTAAATCCGCGGAATGGTTTGTACGATACGCTCTCTCGCGTAACGCTTTCTACTGTCGCCGTCCGCGGACCTTCTTGTAACCATTCACAAAACTGGTCAATTTTCTCTTTAGGCCCACAAGCCATCACTTCTACATCGCCATTGTTCAAGTTCTTCGCGTAGCCCGTTAAACCAAGCTTTAAACCTTGGTGCGAAGTATGGTAACGAAAGCCAACCCCTTGAACGTGACCTTTAACTATAAATCTCTCACACTTTACGTTCATCTTTGTACCGCATCTGATTATTGAGTGATATATTCGTTTTGTCTTATTCACCCCACTAAGGATAGTGGGTTTTCGTATGGTTATAATAATTATGAAAGAAATTCCTTTCCGCTGGATTGATAAGTATCTCATTCACTTAAAGATTCAAGAAAAGTTCTACTTGCTCTTCATTCTCCCTCTTCTTGCTCTAGTCATTCTTACTCTCGTCCTCAATAGCGCGGCTAATTCTCTGATCTCAGGTATGTATCAGGAAGAGTTGATGCTCATGAAAGGGTTGATAGAGGCTGGCAATCTTTCTCAAGCTCAAGTAGCAAACCTTATTGCGGGTTCAGAGACAGTCTCTATTGGTACAGGACCGCAATCTGTATCGGTATTGAATGGCGCATTCAGTTTGGTTGCGAATCATAAGCTTTCTCTGTGGACTGCCCTATCAATGACTCAAGTGAGCATCATCTGCGTGAGCTTGTTTGTTCTCGCTCTGGGTGTTTACTACATCATGACGTTCATCGGTGGCGCAATGTTCACCATGAACAAGGCGCTAAACACGCTTGCTGATGGCGACCTAACCGCGCGGATGAATTTCTTCCCTGTTCGTGATGAGTTCAGTGAAATCGCCATCACGATTGATAAAGTCGCGGAGCGTGAACAAAAAATGGTTCAATCCATCCAAGAGTCTGTCGCTCTTATGCAGCAAATCAGCTCGGACTTGAATCAATCGATTCACCACAGTTCTGAAATTTCCGCGACGCAACAAGAACACCTCAACTCTCTTGCAAGTGCCACGGAGCAGATGGCGTCAACGATTCGTGAAGTTGCGACACTGGCTCACGACTCAAGCACACAGACGGATGATGCACGTAGTGTGGCTCAGTCAGGCCAAGTGAAAGTCGAAAACACGCTTCACTCGATTTCAAATCTGTCAAATGAGATTCAATCTGCTTCTCAAGCGGTTGAAGAGCTAGATGCAAACGCAGCGCAAATTGATGAAGTGGTAACAACAATCAACGGTATCTCAGAACAAACCAACCTACTCGCCTTGAACGCTGCAATTGAAGCGGCGCGTGCAGGTGAACAAGGTCGTGGCTTTGCGGTTGTTGCGGATGAGGTTCGAGCTCTTGCGGGGCGTACTCAGCAAGCAACCGTTGAGATTCAAGCGATGATTGAATCATTACAACGTAACAGTCAATCCCTTACCAAACTCATGGAAGTTACGGTAAACAATGCCAACGAAGGTCAAAACCTGATGGCAGAAGTAAACCAAGAGATTGGCTCGCTTGCTGATAAAAACCAAACCATCTCAGACAGCAGTATTCAAATTGCGACTGCGGCTGAGGAACAAGGTGTCGTTGCAGATAACATCGCCGCAAGTGTCGAAGAAATCCGAGTTCAAGCAGATAATGTGTGCAATATGATCAGCACGACCTCGCAAAACGTCGAACAGTTGCGTAAGCAAAGCGATACGATGGAATCTCTCCTCACTGGTTTGAGAGCATAACCAAATATCAGTTAATCAGGGTCACGCAAGTGGCCCTTTTTTATGCCTGCTAACAGCTGTGCCAACGATACCGACCGTTTAGCAAATGACTGGATTGTTGAGGGATATTGCTTTTGCCCTCAACATCCCGGACAATACGCCCCTTTCAAAATTCAACAAGAGCAAATGAAATGACAGCTGCTATCTATTTGGTTAAAGGTCGTGAGAAATCGGTTAAGCGCAAGCACCCTTGGATCTTCTCTCGAGGCATCGGTAAAGTTGAGGGCGACCCCGCTCTTGGCGAAACAGTTGATGTGTTCACTCACGACGGTAAATGGCTAGCAAAAGCGGCATATTCTCCAGAATCTCAAATCCGCGCTCGTATTTGGAGTTTTGAAAAAGAAGAAATCAACAAAGCGTTTTTCGTGAAGCGTTTTCAAAATGCTCAACTTCTTCGTGAAGACGTGATTGAACGTGATGGTTTAACGGGTTACCGACTCATCGCCGCTGAATCTGACGGCTTGCCGGGCGTGACGATTGACCGCTACCAAAACTTCTTCGTATGTCAATTGCTCAGCGCAGGCGCAGAATACAACAAGCAAGCGATTGTAGATGCATTGGTTGAATGCTTCCCTGATTGCAATATCTACGAACGTTCTGACGTAGCAGTACGTAAGAAAGAAGGTTTGAAAGAGACCACTGGCGTATTGCACGGTGAAGTGCCTCCAAAATCTGTCGTCATCGAAGAAAACGGCGTAAAAATCAGTGTCGACATTGTAGGGGGACATAAAACGGGCTTCTACCTAGACCAGCGCGACAGTCGTCAACAAGCAATGAAGTACGTTAAAGATAAAGAAGTTCTTAACTGCTTCTCTTACACAGGTGGCTTTGGTCTTTACGCACTGAAAGGCGGCGCAAAACGCGTAATCAATGCGGATGTATCTCAGCCAGCATTGGACACAGCAAAATACAATGCAGAGCTGAACGAGTTTGATATCTCGAAAAAGCGCGCTGTTTTCTTAAACGCAGATGTATTTAAACTGCTTCGTGAATACCGTGACCAAGGTACTCAGTTTGATGTGGTTATCATGGATCCACCTAAGTTTGCAGAAAGCAAAGCGCAACTAAATGGCGCATGTCGTGGTTATAAAGACATCAATATGTTGGCGATGCAAATTCTAAAACCTGGTGGCACGCTACTGACCTACTCTTGCTCTGGCTTAATGGACCAAGTTTTATTCCAAAAAATCATTGCTGACGCAGCGGTAGACGCAAACCGCCAAGTGAAATTTGTTGAGCGCTTTGAACAAGCCGCAGACCACCCAACCGATACGGCATACCCAGAAGGTTTCTACCTAAAAGGCTTTGCTTGTAAAGTGCTTTAATCGCTCTTTGGCGATTATCGGAACGACATAAAAAACGGAGCTTTCGCTCCGTTTTTCTTATTCTCTCAACTGTTCGAGATTACTGATTAAGCTGTTGGCGATATCTGCGGCCGATGCGCCATCGAAATTAACTTCTAAATGTTGACCATCTTTATTAATCGTCAATGTCGAGTTACCTCCACTTTCAGTCACTTCTACGGTTATATCATCTACGCGTCCTCGGTAGTCTCCAGAACCAAGATCATCAAGCAATGTGGAAATGTCAGTACCCGTCATATCATCAAATACATCGGTAAAATCAAGCTGATCACCATCACTGAAATCCGTCACGGTATCAGTTGCGGACTGCATTTCTGTCCACTTGAAGACGTCATCACCTTCACCGCCCGTTAAGATATCATTGCCTAAACCACCGATGATCATGTCATTACCGTCGGTACCAACCAGAATATCGTCTCCATCCGTACCCATGATGAGATTCAGCTCAGAATTTAATGCCATGGTTTGATAACCAAGCGCCGTGACAGCATCTACAGTGACGTTCTCGAATTCAACCGCTACCGTTGCACTGGAGTCACTTTCTAAACCATCAGAATCAATGGCTTTGTACTCAAACGAATCACTCACTTGAGTGAAGCTGGTAATCTCTGTGCCTACCAATGTAAAACTTGCTTTATCACTTGAGCTATCTGTATCCGGCGACAACCGAATTTCATCGAAGCTTCCGTTTGCAAGCTCTATCGTTGCAGTACCTTCGTGGTTGCCACTATAGCTGATGTCTTCTGCCCGTATTTCTTGAGTATCAACCACAATACCATCTAAGAAAATGTATGCAGTAATCCAAGCACCACCATTGTTAAAGCGGTCGTTCAAACTTGCGAGATTTATTTTCGCTTTGTCAGCTTCAAGACCTTCATCAAGTTTTATTGCAACATATTCGTGAGTGCTGATCTCATCCCCATTCCCAGTCTCACCAGGAGATACAACGACCAAACCAACTTGCTGGTTCGCAAAATCGACCTTGACCTGAGCGTTAGAGTCGAAGGTGATATCATTGCCTGAAATAGTAATTTGGCCACCATAGAAGCTCAAACCATTGACATCTACAGAATCAGCCAGAAAATCTTTGTCGAACTCTTCAAGTAAATCATTTGAGTCAAAACGTTGATCTTCAAAAAAATCTGCGGTCAGACGATACTTAACGTCAGTGTTCTCTGCAAATATTGATGACCCATCGATAACAACTTCTTGCCCGTTACCATCTACATAGTAGAGTTCCCCATAATCTGGAAGGTCAATAACTTTGATTTGGATATCGTCATCATTCGCTGTCACTGCATCATCTTCAAGGTCTTCAACTCGCTGCTCACCACCACTTGTTGTTCCATCAAAATCTACATCATGAATTGGGAACAAACCGTCTTCTACATCAAGTAGAATGTTGAAGTTACGAACAGTAGGCGGCGTATTCGGCTCATCATTATCGATGATGGTTGTATCAACATACGCATTAGTGAGGTCAAGCGCCTCGAAAATAGGATTGTCGTCACCATCGACAATACTAGCCACACTAACTCGATAGACTTCATCCGGCTCGTCATCGGAATCATCGACAGTGTCAATGGTAAACGTCGCACTAAGACCATCCGGCCCAATCACTGCTTGGGTGGTTTCAGTGATGTCATCACCCGATGCAGTGGTGTAGCTATAAGCTAAGGTTACGATGCTACCGACTGGCGCTGGATCGCTCAGTGTCACGGTGTACTCTGTGGTGGTGTCACCCTCCACGACATTCGCTGGACCAGTCATGGTCACCGTAACCGTATCTTCTGGACCCGGCTCGGTTTCATCGCTGATGGTGGTGTCGACGAACGCATTATCGAGGTTCAACGCTTCGAAGATAGGATTGCTGTCGCTATCAACAATACCCGACACGCTGACACGGAATACTTCATCGCCTTCGGCATACACATCGTCCACGGTATCGATGGTAAATGTAGCCGTCACACCATCCGCACCAATAATCGCTTGAGTGGTTTCAGTGATGTCGTCACCCGATGCAGTAGTATAGCTGTAAGCTAAGGTCACAATGCTACCCACAGGAGCCGGATCGCTCAGTGTTACGGTGTAGTCTGTGGTGGTGTCACCCTCCACGACATTCGCTGGACCAGTCATGGTCACCGTAACCGTATCTTCTGGACCAGGGTCCGTTTCATCGCTGATGGTGGTATCGACGAACGCATTGTCTAAATTCAGTGCTTCAAAGATTGGATTGCTGTCGCTATCGACGATGCCTGACACGCTAACACGGAACACTTCATCGCCTTCCGCGTAAACATCATCTACCGTATCAATGGTAAACGTGGCGGTCACACCATCGGCACCAATAATGGCTTGAGTGGTTTCGGTGATGTCATCACCTGACGCAGTGGTGTAGCTATAAGCGAGCGTGACGATGCTACCGACTGGCGCTGGATCGCTCAGTGTCACGGTGTAGTCTGTGGTGGTGTCACCCTCCACGACATTCGCTGGACCTGTCATGGTCACGGTAACCGTATCTTCTGGACCTGGGTCGGTTTCATCGCTGATGGTGGTATCGACGAACGCATTGTCTAAATTCAGTGCTTCAAATATAGGATTACTGTCGCTATCGACAATGCCTGATACGCTGACACGGAACACTTCATCGCCTTCGGCATACACATCGTCCACGGTATCGATGGTAAATGTAGCCGTCACACCATCCGCACCAATAATCGCTTGAGTGGTTTCAGTGATGTCGTCACCCGATGCAGTAGTATAGCTGTAAGCTAAGGTCACAATGCTACCCACAGGCGCCGGATCGCTCAGTGTCACGGTGTACTCTGTGGTGGTGTCACCTTCTACGACATTCGCTGGACCTGTCATGGTCACGGTAACCGTATCTTCTGGACCTGGGTCGGTTTCATCGCTGATGGTGGTATCAACAAAGGCATTTGATACATCTAATGCCTCAAAAATCGGATTGCTATCGCTATCGACGATGCCCGACACGCTGACACGGAACACTTCATCGCCTTCAGCGTAAACGTCATCCACCGTATCAATGGTAAACGTGGCGGTTACGCCATCCGCCCCAATAATCGCTTGAGTGGTTTCAGTGATGTCGTCACCGGATGCCGTAGTGTAGCTGTAAGCTAAGGTCACGATGCTACCCACAGGTGCCGGATCGCTCAGTGTCACGGTGTAATCTGTGGTGGTGTCACCTTCCACGACATTCGCTGGACCTGTCATGGTCACGGTAACTGTATCTTCTGGCCCTGGGTCGGTTTCATCACTGATGGTGGTGTCGACGAACGCATTGTCTAAATTCAGTGCTTCAAATATAGGATTACTGTCGCTATCGACAATGCCTGATACGCTGACACGGAACACTTCATCGCCTTCGGCATACACATCGTCCACGGTATCGATGGTAAATGTAGCCGTCACACCATCCGCACCAATAATCGCTTGAGTGGTTTCAGTGATGTCGTCACCCGATGCAGTAGTATAGCTGTAAGCTAAGGTCACAATGCTACCCACAGGCGCCGGATCGCTCAGTGTCACGGTGTACTCTGTGGTGGTGTCACCTTCTACGACATTCGCTGGACCTGTCATGGTCACGGTAACCGTATCTTCTGGACCTGGGTCGGTTTCATCGCTGATGGTGGTATCAACAAAGGCATTTGATACATCTAATGCCTCAAAAATCGGATTGCTATCGCTATCGACGATGCCCGACACGCTGACACGGAACACTTCATCGCCTTCAGCGTAAACGTCATCCACCGTATCAATGGTAAACGTGGCGGTTACGCCATCCGCCCCAATAATCGCTTGAGTGGTTTCAGTGATGTCGTCACCGGATGCCGTAGTGTAGCTGTAAGCTAAGGTCACGATGCTACCCACAGGTGCCGGATCGCTCAGTGTCACGGTGTAATCTGTGGTGGTGTCACCTTCCACGACATTCGCTGGACCTGTCATGGTCACGGTAACTGTATCTTCTGGCCCTGGGTCGGTTTCATCACTGATGGTGGTGTCGACGAACGCATTGTCTAAATTCAGTGCTTCAAATATTGGATTACTGTCGCTATCGACGATGCCTGACACGCTGACACGGAACACTTCATCACCTTCCGCGTAAACATCGTCCACGGTATCGATGGTAAACGTGGCGGTCACACCATCCGCCCCAATAATCGCTTGGGTGGTTTCAGTAATGTCGTCACCGGATGCCGTAGTGTAGCTGTAAGCTAAGGTCACGATGCTACCCACAGGCGCCGGATCGCTCAGTGTCACGGTGTAATCTGTGGTGGTGTCACCTTCCACGACATTCGCTGGACCTGTCATGGTCACGGTAACTGTATCTTCTGGCCCTGGGTCGGTTTCATCACTGATGGTGGTGTCGACGAACGCATTGTCTAAATTCAGTGCTTCAAATATTGGATTACTGTCGCTATCGACGATGCCTGACACGCTGACACGGAACACTTCATCGCCTTCGCCGTAAACATCGTCCACGGTATCGATGGTAAACGTGGCGGTTACGCCATCCGCACCAATCACTGCTTGGGTGGTTTCGGTGATGTCATCACCCGATGCAGTGGTGTAGCTATAAGCTAACGTGACGATGCTACCGACTGGAGCCGGATCGCTCAGTGTCACGGTGTAATCCGTGGTGGTATCACCTTCCACAACATTCGCTGGACCGGTCATGGTCACGGTGACCGTATCTTCTGGACCTGGGTCGGTTTCATCACTGATGGTGGTGTCGACAAAGGCATTATCGAGGTTCAACGCTTCAAAGATTGGATTGCTGTCGCTATCCACAATACCCGACACGCTGACGCGGAATACTTCATCGCCTTCGGCGTACACATCGTCCACCGTATCGATGGTAAACGTCGCTGTTACGCCATCGGCACCAATAATCGCTTGAGTGGTTTCGGTGATATCATCACCGGATGCAGTGGTGTAGCTGTAAGCTAAGGTCACGATGCTACCGACTGGCGCCGGATCGCTCAGTGTCACGGTGTACTCTGTGGTGGTGTCACCTTCCACGACATTTGCTGGACCGGTCATGGTGACCGTAACCGTATCTTCTGGCCCTGGGTCGGTTTCATCACTGATGGTGGTATCGACGAACGCATTGTCTAGATTCAGTGCTTCGAAGATTGGATTGCTGTCACCATCTACAATGCCCGACACGCTGACACGGAACACTTCATCGCCTTCAGCGTAAACGTCATCCACGGTATCAATGGTAAACGTGGCGGTCACACCATCCACCCCAATAATCGCTTGGGTGGTTTCAGTGATGTCGTCACCGGATGCCGTGGTGTAGCTATAAGCAAGCGTGACGATGCTACCCACTGGCGCTGGTTCGCTCAGCGTCACGGTGTACTCTGTGGTGGTGTCACCTTCTACGACATTCGCTGGACCCGTCATGGTGACCGTAACGGTATCTTCCGGACCAGGATCCGTTTCATCGCTGATGGTGGTGTCGACGAACGCATTATCGAGGTTCAGTGCTTCGAAGATAGGATTGCTGTCACTATCCACAATACCCGATACGCTGACACGGAACACTTCATCGCCTTCCGCGTAAACATCGTCCACGGTATCGATGGTAAACGTGGCGGTTACGCCATCCGCCCCAATAATCGCTTGGGTGGTTTCAGTGATGTCGTCACCGGATGCCGTGGTGTAGCTGTAAGCTAAGGTCACGATGCTACCGACTGGCGCCGGATCGCTCAGCGTCACTGTGTACTCTGTGGTGGTGTCGCCTTCCACCACATTCGCTGGACCTGTCATGGTCACCGTAACCGTATCTTCTGGACCTGGGTCGGTTTCATCACTGATGGTGGTGTCGACGAACGCATTGTCTAAATTCAGTGCTTCAAAGATTGGATTACTGTCGCTATCGACGATGCCTGACACGCTGACACGGAACACTTCATCACCTTCCGCGTAAACATCGTCCACGGTATCGATGGTAAACGTGGCGGTCACACCATCGGCACCAACCACTGCTTGGGTGGTTTCAGTGATGTCGTCACCTGACGCAGTGGTGTAGCTATAAGCTAACGTGACAATGCTACCCACTGGCGCTGGATCGCTCAGCGTCACGGTGTACTCCGTGGTGGTGTCACCTTCTACGACATTCGCTGGACCGGTCATGGTCACCGTAACCGTATCTTCTGGACCCGGATCGGTTTCATCGCTAATGGTGGTATCAACAAAGGCATTTGAAACATCTAATGCCTCAAAAATCGGATTGCTATCACCATCTACAATGCCCGACACGCTGACGCGGAATACTTCATCGCCTTCGGCGTACACATCGTCCACCGTATCGATGGTAAACGTGGCAGTTACGCCATCCGCACCAATAATCGCTTGAGTTGTTTCGGTGATGTCATCACCTGACGCGGTGGTGTAGCTATAAGCGAGCGTGACGATGCTACCGACTGGCGCTGGATCGCTCAGTGTCACGGTGTAATCCGTGGTGGTATCGCCTTCCACCACATTCGCTGGACCGGTCATGGTCACGGTAACCGTATCTTCTGGACCCGGATCCGTTTCATCACTGATGGTGGTATCGACAAACGCATTGTCTAGATTCAACGCTTCGAAGATAGGATTGCTGTCACCATCTACAATGCCCGACACACTGACGCGGAACACTTCATCGCCTTCGGTATAAACATCGTCCACCGTATCGATGGTAAACGTGGCGGACACACCATCGGCACCAACCACTGCTTGAGTGGTTTCGGTGATGTCATCACCGGATGCAGTAGTGTAGCTATAAGCTAAGGTCACGATGCTACCGACTGGCGCCGGTTCGCTCAGTGTTACGGTGTATTCGGAAGTAGTTTCACCTTCCGAAACGCTATTCGGGCCAGTCATATTAACGGTTACAGTATCTTCTGGCCCTTGTTCTGCCTCATCTGTAATCGTTGCAACACCCGTAACTGGAGTAGGCTGATCTGGCGTTGAACCGGACAAACTGAATGTTTCCGATCCTTCCGCTAAATTATCATCAATGGTATCCAAGCTAACCGTAAAAGACTCTTCCCCGATCGGAAGAGAAACAGTAAACGATCCATCATCATTCACCTGAATTTCTTGGGTGGTTCCGTCGGATAATGTAATTAAAACCGTTGTATTTACATAATCTGCACCAACATCGCTCGCTGCCCCGCCTACAGCAGAACCATCATTAAGGGTAAACTCTATGGTAGTTTCTTCTTCCGTTGGTTGATTAAGGGTAACGTCGAAAGAGACTTGCTGCCCTTCATCTACTGCAGGGCTAGAAATATCTTGCACCGTAATTGTTACTGGAATCGGAATTCCTGTCGGAGCTGGTGCCTGAGTTGGAGGGAGAATGTCCAATAAAGTTAGAATCTGAGTGGTTGAGAATCCCGCTCCTTCAGTGCCAACTGTCTCAAAGTTGGTACTAGCGAGCAATTCTGTCCCTGTTCGTGCAACATTCCCTGTTGTCTGAGGACTAGACCCATTTGCTTCGCCCGCTGCGGTTTCAAACTCTTGACCTAGTTGGGTCGGGTCTTGCCCCGCTGCAATAGCTTCTATCAACGCAGTAATATCACCAGTTACATTGATGGAACTGCCTTGCGGTGTCACTTGCTCAATGACCAGTTCTGAAGTGTCTGAAACTTCGTTAATAATTAGTTCCCCTGGTTTAGGCAACTGTCCTTGTTCGAGGGTTCTAATTTCCCCATCGAGACCGATAACTACAATATTACTCATCAATGAGCCAAAAGTTACTCGTTCCATATCTACCTCGCCCCACTTTGAACTAAGTCAAAAGTTTGTCACCCCAATATTTACGTCTATAGTTTAGTCAAAATCTTCATATTTTCGTTGTATGTGCAAGGGGCGATGTGCTGATTAACTCAAGGGGCGGGGTTACAGGTGCAGCAGGGAATTGCACAGGTCGTGGAACGCTATGATATTAAGAAATCAAGCTTTTCTCTTGCTTAAACACAAACGGTTGCCAAGCAACATTTTGCACATGTGCTAAGGTTTAATCAGGCGAACTTCTGGATATTCTAAACAAAAGCCTAGGTTTAACAGTAGGTTGATAATTTACTTACTCAAACACTGTTATTTGTGATGTTTTATCTCAAATGTGAGATGAAACAGCAAAAAGCAACACGATTTTTTAGGAGAAACACCGTGAAATGGAACCGACTAAGTATTGCTTGCTGCTGTAGCTTAATAGTGTCTATACCCGTTTTCGGTCAAACTTTAGAGCAAGCCGTGGCATTAACGTTAAAAAATAACCCAGATATCAAAAGCGCATTTAATGAATTTGAGAGCCGAAGGTACATCAATGAGGCGTCAACAGGCGCCTATTTGCCTTCTCTCGATCTTGATGCGGGCATTGGTTACGAAGGCCTCGACCCATCTGATGAAGTCGGACGAGGCAACACTGACTATACGAGAAAAGAAGCGTCTATCACCCTAACCCAATTAATTTGGGATGGCAGCGCGACATTAAACGATATTGACCGTACCGCTGCGGATGCAGAATCGGTGCGATTCCAACTGTTAGCTGATGCTTCAGACAAGGCATTAGAAGTCACTAAAGTCTACTTAGATGCGGTAAAGGCTTATGAAGTCTTAAAGCTGTCTGAGAACAATCTTGCCGTTCACAAAGACATCTATACGGACATCAAAAAACGCGTCACTTCCGGCATCGGCTCTACTGCGGACTTAACACAGGTTGAAGCACGTTTAGCGAAAGCGCATGGTAATCTGGCAGCTGCACAAAACAACCTTTACGACTCCCACACAATGTTTACCCGCTTGGTGGGGCAAACGCCACAAGGGTTAATTTTTCCAAGAGCTGATCAGAACTTTATCCCCTACACCGTCGATGAAGCGGTTGGTTTGGCATTTGAATTACACCCCGTAATTCAAATCGCATTGGCGGATGTGGACTCTGCCAAGTTCCAATACAAACAATCGAAAGGCGTTAACTACCCGACGATCTCGATTGAAGCTTCTCAAACTTGGAAAGACGATGCGGATGGCTTAAAAGGTCGAAGCGATGAAACTCTCGCCATGTTGCGTTTACGCTATAACTTGTTCAACGGCGGTAGCGATGCGGCAAATTCAGAAAACTTCGCATACCAACTCAACAAAGCGAAAGACTTACGTGAAGGCGCGTACCGTAATGTTGAGGAAGGACTTCGCTTATCTTGGAGTGCTCTGGACTTAACGCTGCAACAAAAAGAATTTTTAGCAGACCACGTTGATTCGGCAGCTGAGACGGTCATCGCGTATGAAAAGCAATATCGAATCGGTAAACGAACCTTACTAGACGTTCTGAACACTGAAAACGAGTTGTTTGAAGCGCGTAAAGATTATCTTGATTCAAAATATGCAGAGCAATATGCCAAATATCGTGTGATGAACGCAACTGGCCAATTGTTGAGTGCGTTAAGAGTCGAAATGCCGAAAGAATGGCTAGAAAAAGTGGAGTATTAATTATGAAAAACATAACTATTATTGCACTGTCATTAGTTGTTGCTGCATGTAGCTCTTCGAGTGAGCGAGGCGACGAATACGATTACATCGACACTCCTATTGCAGATCAATGGGCCGACCACCAAGATGACGACAGCGACGGTGTCATTAACCAGCGCGATTTATGTCCAGGCACACCATTAGGAGCAGAAATTGATAATGATGGCTGCGGATCTTACGCAAACTCATCACAACAAATGCAAATTCGAGTGTTATTTGCGAATGATTCAGATGAAATCAACCCGGTTTTCGCGAAGCAGATTCGAGAACTCTCAGATTTCTTGAAAGAATACCCAAGCACATCCATTGAGTTGCAAGGTTATGCGAGCCGCACAGGTGGATCTGAGCACAATTTAGATCTCTCCAAACGCCGAGCAGAGAACGTAAGAAAGGCGCTGCTTCAAAACGGTATTACTCCTGATCGAGTTACTATTGTTGGCTACGGCGAGACGGTTTTAGCAACAACCGGAACAGACGAAGTAAGCCATGCTTTGAACCGACGTGTGACCGCAACTGTAGTAGGACATAAAGGTGAAGTGAAAAAAGAATGGACCATTTTCACCACACTTCCAAAAAGCTAACTATTCAAGAACATCAAAAAAGGTCTAGCAATTGCTAGACCTTTTTATTAGAGGCTGATTTGTCACTACATGTCTTTGTATTGAGAATCGAGACTTGCAATCAAATGCTGTGTGATATCATCCACGCTTGCGCTATTGAAGTGGATATCTAATGTTGAGCTACCTTTAGTAATACTCAAATTCGTATCTGCGCTGCCATCTTGACTTACTTCAACATGATAGCCGCCAGCGTCTCCTGTATGATTACCTGATTGTAAATCACTTAACAGATCGCCTACTTCATCTTTCGATAAATCATCAAACAGATCGGAGAAGTCTAGAGAGTCTTCACTGCTAGAAAAATCTGTGACAGTGTCGCGTTCGTTGGCCACGTCGATCCATTTGAAGATGTCCTCACCATCACCGCCAGTCAGAATGTCGCTGCCTAAACCACCAATCAAAATGTCATTATCTGCGCCACCGAACAGCTTGTCGTTTCCACCTTGCCCAAACAAGATGTCATTTCCTGCACCACCATAAATGGTGTCCGCTTGGTCATAATAACGAGATTGCTCAAACTCAGCTTGGTTTTCAGTAATGTAGTGATGAACTTCCTCCTTCGTTACCAGAGCAACATCTTTCCCCAGTTGAGAAGCTACATAGTTTTGTAGCGCAGAAACACCTTGCTCTCCATTGATATCAAAACGAATCGCATCACCAAAAATGATGTCGTTTCCATCAAGGCTACTAATCTCATCCTTGCCTTGCATTAATGACACTTCTTTGCCAAGAATCACTTCTGCAAGTTGATTAACATCGATGTTAGTTCTTACAACACCATCAGAGTCAAAGTGTTTCAACGAATCTTCATTCAGATGACCGCCAATACCTATTGAGCGTACTTCGCTAAATTCTGCCAATGCGCTATATGCGTTATTTGCTTGCTCAAGAACGTTGTTCCCAAAGTCGTCATATTCGTAAGAATTCAGCATCCTACCCATCTCTTCACCAGTAGAAAGGGAATATACTGTTCCACGGAAATCTATGACTATTTTATTGTTGTATGTAACTGTATCGCCAAATCTATAATCACTTGGCAAGACATCAGCCAAGGTCACTAACTGCTGCTCTGATACGCCAAGTACAACACTCTCTTTACTGCTATACCAATTCACATTGTTGTCTGTAGCTTGGTTTGGACGACCATCAGAAATGAAATAGCTTAAATTCGTTGCGCCACTATCAGCATTCTCAAACCAGTTCAATGCTGATTGGAAGCCTGCTTCATAGTTTGTGTTACCGTCGCCGCGCTTCACAATTGCGTCCAATATTGATTCTACTTGAGACTTAGCGTTGTCAGAGCTCAAATCCAACTCGAGCACCTGTTTGCTCTCAGTGGAAAAAGTGGTTAATAAAACGTTCACTTTGCCCGAATGAGGTCCACTCGCACTTTCGATCAGAGTATTCAGCACTGTTTTTAGTTCAGTTACCGCACGGCCAACGTCGTAACCCATACTGCCAGACGTATCGAGCATAAAGGCAATGTTGTAATCCTGACCTTCGACAATTTGTAACCCTTGAACATCACCAACGATCACGTCGTTATCATCGGACCCAACTATGTTGTTATCACCATGCGTACCAGAAACAAACTCATAATCACGGACTGAAACAGAAGCCGTGTCCGCTCCCATTTGAGTATTGTTATTAACTTCAACACTTCCTGCCGTCGCTGTTACATCAAAATCTAACGAGCCATTGTAATCTGCTGGTACAGTAATCGTACCGCTTAGTTGATGACTGGTTTGATTTGGTTCACTTGAAAGGTCAACCGTGTAAGAACCATCGCTGTTTTCAGTAACCGTTTTGCCATTCACCTCTAATGTTAGCCCTGAAGGGATTCCCGTTAAGGTGACGCTATCGTTAATGAATGACTCACTGCCATCCACATCGATAAGATCAAGGTTCAGCTCAAAAGAGACTTGCTGCTCTGTAAGTACAACATACTCTCCTGTGTTGTTATCTAGCTTGATAATGGCATCTTGGAAGATAAGTTGTTCAATTTCATAAAGGTGGTCACCCGACTCTTTATGAGTGCTCGAAACAACATCTTTTGTATCAATAAATCGACTATCTTCGACAATCCAATACGGGACTTCTGAGTGGTCAGATGCTGGGTAATAGCTGAAGTCGTAATCAGACAACTTACCAGAGTAAACAACTGTGTCCGTCTCAGCTTGATCATCTAATGAACCAATACCGCCATAGATAGAATCATTACCTCCTCCAGTCACAAAGATATCACTGCCTTGAGCATCAACGTTGGCACCTGCTTGTTGATCACCTACAAAACTCAGTGGTGATTCAGTGTCTCCGCTTAGCATTAAGTCGTTACCAGCATGACCATTATTAAACGCTTGTGTCACCACATGTTCAAAGTCAAGCCCTGGTAAATTACTTGCCTCAAGCAGATCTTTAAGTTCTTCGTCTGTAGACCAGCTTCCGCCTAATGTCACAGGTACAGACGTTACTGGACCGAAAGTAAGGTCAATCTTAATTGGGTCCGCTACAGGCTCTATGTCGATACTCAACGTACCTGAAGCAGAAGAATTGCCATCACTAACAGTGAAATGAATCTGCTCGTAAGTATCCAAGCCGTTCCCAACACCGTCTTTATCGAAAACATCTGCACCAGATTCATGTTCAGCAGGAACATAGCGAACAAGACCACTTTCGATATCAGAAGCGAGTACACTGCCAGAAACCACTTCCCAACCATCAGGACCTTTCACTTGTAGTGAGCCATTTAGAGCAGAAGTGTCAAACTCAACACTTACCCCACTGTCAACGACTCCTAAATGTTCTAGTGTGATAACAATCGCTTCGTCTTCTAATCCGGAAATTTCGTTGCTTTGAACCGTTGGCGGAACATCATTATCATCAATATAGCCAACGCCAGATACATCTCCGACTTTAATCACAAGGCTTTCTGTTGATTCAACCAACTGATCATCAATGCTTGGAATGGTAATCTCAAAGCCATTCACACCGGCTGGAACAATAAGGTATCCGCCCAAATACTTCACGCCATTAGTAAAAGTTGCGTTCGACAAATCAATGTCTTGAGAGCTCGTACTAGAACCCTCTGCAGAGAAATCCACTTGATACTTAACGGTCTGATCTGTTGCATTATTTAGAGAAACAGAAAATGTGACATTGTCACCTTCAACAACAGTAACACCTGTAATGCTCTGCACAGCAGGTCCATTTTCCGCAACATTACCATCTAGCATTTCGTTAACGATATTGACTGTAGATGGATCGCTAACGCCACTTTCAGAGTCGACTGCCACATATCCAAAGCTGTCTTCGGCAGGAACACCTTCTACATAACGTAACTCCCAGTTACCTTCATTTTTCGTAGAAAAATCTAACTGAGTAATGACCGAACCTTCAGGAAGAGCTAGATCTCTCCCATAACCAACGCTTGTTTCTTGGAATAGCATGAAGTTGCCTTCAGGCTTCAAAAACTCGAACGTTTGAGTCTGTTGGACATTATTTGAATCTAAGTATGTAACCGTAATAAGCGCTGCGTTGTCATCACCGTAATCAAACAATCCACCTAATCCATCTAGACCAAGGTTTACAGAGCCAACAGGATTATTAGACAAATCGACCGTAATCGTTTCACCCTTCTCAATACCCTGCCCGTCATTGTCAGCGATACCATTGCCGATGTGTGACACCTGACGGTTGTATTGCGCAAGTTCACCGCTATCAGAGGAAATCGTGATAGAGGCTCCATTTGCTAAATGCTCAATACGGGAATGTGATGGTCCACCATCCTCACTTAATCCCCAGTTATTGAAATCTGATGTAGATTCTGAGCCATTAGGCGTATTTGGACGATCTTTGATACCTAATAAGAAGCCAACATTATCAGCTTCATAGTAAAGACTGTCTTTGTCATAAAGCGTATCGCTTACTTCTTTAATTTCGTGCAACTCACCGTCACTATCTTTAAAGAACAACGTACCTGATGTTGGCAGTTCAGTAATCCGGACATGTAGATCGTTGCCTTTTAAGTCGTCTTCAACATCCGCGATATGATCCTTAGAGTCACCGCTCCCCAGAGGTTTCGTATCGGTATCAAACACAACTTGCGTAAGCTGATCATCGGCGACATGCGTAAAGTCTTCACTTTCAGGCTTGTCGTTTACTGGTGTCACATTGACCGTGACGGTGGTGGACTCAGACACACCGCCTGATGTCACGACATAAGTGAAAGTATCTTTACCGACGTAGTTATCATCTGGTGTGTAGGTCACCGTACCATCGTTGTTTACGGTGACGGTACCATTTTTAGGACCATTCTCAGCGTCCAGAGACACCACTTTATCGTCGCCTTCGAACGTGTCGTTACCTAAGACGTTAATGATAGTTGGTGTGTCTTCGACTACATTTGTGCTGTCAGCCTTGATGTCGACTACTGGTGCAACCGTAAAGTCCACCGTTTGGCTAATGCTTTCACCACTTGGGTCGGTAGCAGTAAACGTTAAGGTTTCTGAGCCGTTCCAGTCTGCTGTTGGTGAAATGGTAGCAACACCATTCACAATAGAAATTTGGATGCTGTTATTGCCAGAGACTGAGAATTCTAGCGAGGAATCAGAATCTTTGAATACTTCATTCAAGTCGATCGTGTATGCATCGAAATCTTCCGATAACACTTGGTCTGCAATGGCATTTTCAACAGTCGGTGCATCGTTAACACGATTCACAACCAAACTATCACTGTCGTTAGCTGTTGGATTAACACCATCCGATACTGACGCACTGATAGTCAGATCTTTAAGGTTGAGTTCGTCGTTGTTAACCGCGTCAACGCCCGCTTGAGTCAGCTTGACTTCATCACCAACCAACACAAAGTAACCGTTTGAGTTGTTTTCTAGAGAAACGGTTAATTGGTCTTCTGGCGTATCAATATCAGCGACTTCCAACGTCGCCACTAACGTATCGGTGCTCACTGCGTTTTCAGTGATGCCCTCTACTGCATCAACCTTGATGGTTGGCGCATCGTTTACTGGATTTACTGTAACAGTTACTTTCGCTTCGTCGGTCAATTGGCCGTCCGTTACGGTGTAAGTGATTTCGGCGTCGCCATTGAAGTTCTCGGCCGGAGTGAAAACAAGTTTGCCATTCACCACTTCAACCGTACCCTGCTCTTTAGGTACAGAGGCTGATTCAATACTCAGCTTGTCGCCATCCACATCAGAATCGTTTGGCAGGACATCAATGGTAACTGCGGTGTCTTCTTGTGTCGTAGCGATGTCATCTTTCGCCACTGGTGCATCATTCACTGGCGTCACATCGACGCGCACTGTGGTGGATTCCGATACCCCGCCTGATGTCACGACATAAGTGAAAGTATCTTTACCGACGTAGTTATCATTTGGTGTGTAAGTCACGCTGCCGTCAGGATTGACCGAGACCGTGCCGTTGGCTGGGCCGTTATTGATATCGAGCGACACCACTTTACCGTCGTCTTCGAACGTATCGTTACCTAAAACCTTAATGATGGTTGGCGTGTCTTCCACAACCGTCGCTTTGTCTGCCACGATGTCCGCCACAGGCGCAACCGTAAAGTCCACCGTTTGGCTAACGCTTTCGCCGCTTGGGTCTTTAGCTGTAAACGTAATTGTCTCTTTGCCATTCCAATCCGCAGTCGGATTGATTGTGGCGACGCCATTCACAATAGAAATTTGGATGCTGTTATTGCCAGAGACTGAGAATTCTAGCGAGGAATCAGAATCTTTGAATACTTCATTCAAGTCGATCGTGTATACATCGAAATCTTCCGCTAGCACTTGGTCTGCAATGGCATTTTCAACAGTCGGTGCATCGTTAACACGATTCACAATCAAACTATCACTGTCGCTCGCCGTTGGATTAACACCATCCGATACTGACGCGCTGATAGTCAGGTCTTTAAGGTTGAGTTCATCGTTGTTAACCGCGTCAACACCCGCTTGAGTCAGCTTGACCTCATTGCCAACCAACACGAAGTAGCCGTTTGAGTTATTTTCTAAAGAAACGGTTAATTGGTCTTCAGGCGTGTCAGTATCGCGAACCGTTAAGGTTGCGACTACCGTATCAGTGCTCACTGCATCTTCAGTGATGCTTTCTACGGCTTCAACCTTGATGGTTGGTGCATCGTTCACTGGATTTACTGTAACAGTTACTTTCGCTTCGTCGGTCAATTCACCGTCCGTTACAGTGTAAGTAATTTCAGCATCACCATTGAAGTTTTCTGCCGGAGTGAAGACGAGTTTGCCATCAACCACTTCAACCGTACCCTGCTCTTTAGGAACAGAGGCTGATTCAATACTCAGCTTATCGCCATCCACGTCGGTGTCGTTAGTCAGTACATCAATGGTAACTGCGGTGTCTTCTTGTATAGATGTGGTGTCATCAACGGCAACAGGACTGTCATTTACAGGCGTAACCGTAACAGTCACTTTCGCTTCGTCCGTCAAATCGCCATCAGTTACGATATAAGTGATGGTTGCTTCACCGTTGAAGTTCTCAGCTGGCGTGAACACCAGTTTGCCGTCGACAATGTCAACTGAGCCTTGCTCTGAAGGAACTGATGCTGATTGAATGCTGAGTACGTCACCTTCAACATCACTATCATTGACTAAAACATCAATCGTAACAGCGGTGTCTTCTCCTGTCGTAATTACATCATTTTCTGCGTTTGGCGCATCATTGATAGGCAGAATATCGAGATTTGCAGAACCAGATACCACTAGGTCTTCGTCATCAATAATGTCGAAAGTGAAAGAGACTTCTGTGTCATCATCGATTTGCGGAGTGAAAGTCCACGTGCCATCACCATTGTCGACAAGAGTACCATTCCCTTTATCGATAATGAGGTCCTCAACAGATAATGTGTCTTTGCCTTCATCATCAACATTTGACAGTAACTCTTCCGTCGTAATGATGATTGAACCACCGTCCTCTTCAATCACATCAAGAGTAACTGGCGTTGTTGCCAAAGGTTTATCAGTGCTATCAGCACTCGTTTGAAGATTACTTCGGAATAGATCGTTCAGTGCTAGAACTTGTGTTTGCGATAGTCCTAGAGACTCAATACCAATGGTTTCAAAACTGGTGGATGCCAAGAGTTCAGTACCATCGCGAACAATTGTCGCACTGGTTTGCAGACTAGAGCCGCCGTTCTCACCAGCTGCTGGCGCAAACTCTTCATCTACAGCAGAAGGGTCTTGTCCTTGTTCGATTGCACTAATGATTTGTAAAACATCATCAGTGACACCTTTAGAACCTTGCTCTTGAGTCAATTGCACGTTTAAATCCAGAGGGCCAACATCTGTTGATGTCACAACCACTTCTCCTGGTCGTGGCTGTTGTCCCTCCGTTAGTACTCTCAGCTTCCCATCTAATCCTATTACAACGACTTGATTGCCGAGTGAAACTAACGCTGTACGATCCATATAAAACTTCACCCCAAATTACTGTCAACTTTTTGACTAACGATACTAATTTGCTATATATTGCCCGAATATATACTGCAATAACAGTAATTTGATGCCTATTTTCAACTTATAAGTCACAATTTTCCCATATTGTCGATTTTCAGTTGGTGGGTGATTTAGATCTCTGTATAAGCAACTATAAATGTAACAAAACCAAATAAAGGTGATATTAGTTCGAAGTTAAGCCCCGAGTAGGCGTATTTTCGTATCACTTTTGAAACACATTCTAAACAAAGCGATTGGTTACATCGTCGATTATTAGTGGTATTGTGCGCTAAATTATTGACGCCCTTATAGGTATTCCACTTATAAGCCCTCTCGCCTCGAGAAATTACATAACCATCTAGGAGAATCACAGTGAAGTGGACTCGTGCCAACGCCTTTTGTATTGGTGTATTCGCCGCTAGTCATGCTTTTGGGCAAACACTAGAGCAAGCCGTAGAAAATACGCTAAAAACAAATCCCGATATTAAAAGCGCGTTCAATGAATTCGTTAGCAAGCAGTATGTGAATGAAGCATCTGGCGGTGCTTACCTCCCTTCCGTCGATCTTGACGCAGGTATCGGTTACGAAGGTATAAATCCTGCAGAATCAGGACGAGACTCAACCGATCTGACTCGTAAAGAAGCCACTATCACTTTAACGCAATTGATTTGGGATGGCTCTGCCACTCTTAATGATATGGACCGTACTGCTGCAGATGCAGAATCTGTGCGATACCAACTACTTGCGGATGCGCAAGACACTGCGTTGGAAGTGACTAAGGTGTACTTAGATTCCGTTAAAGCGTATGAAATTCTTTCTCTTTCAGAGAACAACCTGAAAGTTCATAAGAAAATTTATGAAGACATTAAAAAACGTGTCAACTCAGGTATCGGCTCGACCGCAGACCTGACTCAAGTTGAGGCGCGTTTAGCAAAAGCGCACGGTAACTTAGTTGCGGCTCAAAATAACCTGTTTGATAGCCAAACGATGTTTACGCGTCTTGTCGGACAATCGCCACAAGGATTGATCTTCCCACGCGCGGATCAAAACTTCATCCCATACACAATCGATGAAGCGATTGACTTGGCATTTGAATCTCACCCTGTCATCAAAATCTCGGTTGCAGATGTGGATTCAGCGAAGTTCCAGTACAAACAATCGAAAGGAACTTACTACCCGACCATTTCTGTAGAAGCAGCACAAACATGGCGCAACGATGCCGGCGGTATTGAAGGCAGCAGCGATGAAACGACAGCAATGCTTCGAATGCGTTACAACTTGTTCAACGGTGGTAGTGATGTTGCGAACGCAGAAAGCTTTGCATATCAGTTAAACAAAGCGAAAGATCTACGAGAGCGCGCATACCGAAATGTCGAAGAAGGACTTCGCTTGTCTTGGAGTGCGTTAGATTTAACTCTGCAACAAAAAGAGTTTTTAGCTGACCACGTAGACTCAGCTTCTGAAACGGTCATTGCTTACGAAAAGCAATATCGCATTGGTAAGCGTACTCTACTTGACCTTTTGAATACTGAAAACGAACTGTTCGAAGCAAGAAAGAACTATTTAGACGCTAAATACGCGGAACAATACGCGAAGTACCGAGTGATGAATGCTACGGGTCAACTGTTGAATGCCTTGCGTGTTGATGTACCAACAGAATGGAACCAGAAGGTGGAGTACTAATCATGAAACCGATGAAACTGCTATTGGCATTAAGCGTTATCGCCGTTACGCAACAAGCAATCGCTGAAGATGAGTACGATTACCGTGCATTCCCTACCGCAGAACAAATTGCTGACTTACAAGACGAAGATAACGACGGTGTGATTAACGCTCGCGACCTATGTCCGGGGACGCCAGCTGGCTCTGAAGTTGACAATGATGGCTGTGGCGAATACATCAAAGCATCTGAGAAAATGCAGGTTCGTGTGCTATTTGCCAACGATTCTGATGAGATCAATCCGGTATTTCGTCGTCAAATTCGTGAGTTGTCCGAGTTCTTGAAGGATTACCCAACGACCTCGATTGAACTACAAGGTTACGCGAGTAAAACAGGTGGTTCAAAACACAATCAAGATCTCTCTGAACGACGAGCGAAAAACGTGCGTGACGCGCTATTAAGTTACGGTATTGAACCAAATCGTGTTCGCATCATTGGTTTTGGTGACACACATCTAGCAGAGCAAGGCACCGATCAGGTAAGTCACGCACTTAACCGCCGAGTGACCGCATCTGTTGTTGGTTACAAGGGTAAAGTTAAAAAAGAGTGGACGATCTTTACGACGCTTCCTGAAGCAGAAAGCTAATCTAAACTTTTACACTCTCACATCGCACTCAGATTTGACAAAAGGAGCTTCGGCTCCTTTTCTTTTCATAGTGGCTTGAAGCCGTATTATGCTTTAGGAATCGGCGCTTTAGTGGTAATCTAGCGGCGTCATAACAATGAGAGTTTTGAAATGAGCAAACTTACATCAGATATCCAAGCAAACCTTGATCTTTTCGTAGCAGAAACGAAAGAAAACCAACTCGTTTGGGGTCTACGCAATGAAGAAGGTTGGTTGTCTTGCGATTCAACTGAGTTCGAAAATAGCGAAGTAATGCCTTTCTGGTCTTCAAAAGAAGATGCTGAAGCGCACAACGTTGAAGAGTGGGCAGATTTTACTGTTCTTGAAATTCCACTAGATATCTTTGTAGAAGATTGGCTTCTGACTCTTGCTGAAGACGGCGTTCTTGTTGGTACAAACTGGAATGATCAGCTAGAAGGCAAAGAAATGGAGCCTCAAGATCTAGCGAAGCTATACGTAGACTAATCGCGTTGACCTCGGCACGTGTGCCGGGGTTTCTATTCCCTCCCCTAATTCTCAACACAAATATCGACCCACTTCATAGTTTTTCCATTCAGTATTGTTTATTCACTTCACGTGGTCACATCGCCTATAAGATAATGGGTATAACATACTGAAAAGATTATATAAGAAAAACACAAGGCTACTTCCTTATGCGCGCGCTGTCTCCTTTGCTTGCGTCACTGCTTTTTTGCAGTCAAATATACGCAAGTGACTCTACCGAGATTGAACACACCCAAAACTTTACGCAATGGCACGCTGTCTATCAAACAACGTTACACAACGATGCGGCTTCTGCTCTTAGCATGCTTCAAGACCGTTATCATACTTCCGTATCTGACAGCGAGAGACTTTACGTCAGTGGGTTGATTTATGAGTACATGGCCAACATTAAGCAGCCTTATTACGGAAGTAGCCAAATCTTAAACAATGATTTCGCGAAGTTAGAATCTGAGTACATTCTCGCTTTAAACGAACGTAAACATGGCAGTTATGACGCTTCTGTTGCCAGTTTCAGCTCGTTAAGGCAAAAGATGAAACAAAATGGTGACGAGGAAGGTAAAGCGTTGATGAATTACCAACTTTGCTACACGCTAAACCAGCAAGGCCGTTACCACAAGGCAAACTTCTTTTGCTCATCTCTCGAAAGCCATTTAGACGATAAGCACGCAGAAGTCTTCCCTGCAGACTTGGCGTTGCGAGTCGTAGCGAACAACTACAATTATCGCGGCGACTACGAAAAAGCTCTGAGCTTGTACCGCCGTCTGCTTGCCAATATGTCTTATCAAAGCGACCCATCTGGTATTTATAACGATGTCGGCAATTTACTGGCCGAATTAGGACAGTTTGAGCAATCGGAGCAATACCTCATCCAATCCTTGCTTGCGCGTCAACTTGAGGAGGCCCCACTCAAAGTGGCGCAAGTCGAACACAGCCTAGCTCGGATGTATAACAAATCGAAAGATTTCGATAAGGCCATTAACCACTACCAGAACTCATTGAAAATCTTGGAAGAGCTCCACTATCCGTATGGACAAGGCTTGGCGTATTTGGGTCTTGCTTCCGCTATTGCTGAAATTGGCAACCTTGAACAAGCCGTCAAATACATTAACAAAGCACTCGGTTTGGGCGAGCGATACGAAAACAACCATTTGCAAACCGAGGGGCATTTAGCCGCTGGTTTTGCTTATCTGAAAAATGACGCGCCAGAAAAGGCGATCGAGCACGGTAAAGAAGCGTTCACACTAGCAATGGAAAACTCAAGGCCATTGCTACAAGCGAGAGCACAACTGTTGCTGTCCAATGCTTACCAAGAACTTGGGGATTACAAAGCGGCGCTAAGTCACTATGAAGCGTATTCAACATTGGAACTAGATAACCGAGACACCAGTAACATCAAGGCAATGGAAGCTCTTGACCTCACCAAAAATGAGTACGAATACGAACTGCAACTGATCAAACTTGCGAACGAGCGGAATTTAAAGCAGAGCGAGTTTGAAAAGCTTACAGATCAAAAACGCGCGTACAATTTTGTGGTGGCCTGCTTAGTGCTTCTTTTGGTGCTGGCAATAATGGCTCAGCGACAAACTCGAAACAAAGCACGGATAGACAGTTTAACGTGCGCCTTAAATAGAACCGCGATCATTGAGACCATCAAAAGCCAAACCTCGAAAACTCATCAAGAGATGCGATATGTTCTGGCTTTAATTGACTTAGATAACTTTAAAGCCATCAATGATACCTACGGCCACCCTACTGGCGATTTGGTTTTGAAACACGTTTGTCAAAGCATCCGCGTAAAACTCAATAAAGGTGAATACATCGGGCGTTTAGGTGGAGAGGAATTTGTTCTTTTACTCAAAAACGTTGATGAAATTGATGTACCGTTCCGAGTTCAAAGTTTGCATAAAACTATTTCGGAAAAACAAATCAAAACGGAAAGAAATGAAGACCTTCGTGTAACGGCAAGCTTGGCCTATCTATCGACATCAATGCCACTCACCAACTTCGATGAGCTGTACTCGATATTAGACCAAGCTTTGTATCAGGCGAAGAGAAATGGCAAAAACGCGGTTGTTGATGCGTACAATGAGCCAATTAACCTGAGTTCAGAATTTGCAAATTCGTGAAGGTCTGTTTATAGACCTTCTGATTCCTGCTTTTGAACCAAAGATTTCATAACTGCATCTTTGTTATTCAAGTAATCATCGAGCCCGGCTTTGCGTAAATCACACGATGGGCAATCGCCACAACCATCACCGATGATGCCGTTGTAGCAAGTTAGCGTGTTTTCACGAACCAGTTGCAACGCATTGTATTGATCCGCTAACGCCCATGTTTCTGCCTTATTGAGCCACATCAGCGGTGTTTTGATCGTCAAAGCTCGATCCATACCTTTAACCAGCGCCGTGTTCATTGATTTCACAAAATCATCTCGGCAATCTGGGTAGCCACTAAAGTCCGTTTCACACACGCCCGTAATCACCGTATCGGCACCGATTTGGTAAGCATAAATGCCAGCAAGAGTTAAGAACAAAATATTACGGCCAGGCACAAACGAGTTCGGCAAGCCATTCTCTTGTAATTCGTGAGAAACAGGGATGTCATCACGCGTCAGAGAGCTGATAGCAAGTTCATTCAGTAAACCAACATCCATCACTTTATGCGCTTTTACACCAAGGTCTTTGGCGATCTTTTGCGCAACTTCGATCTCCAGTTTATGACGTTGGCCATAATCAAAAGTGATTGCATGCACTTCATCAAACTCTTTAAGGGCTTGTACGAGACAGGTTGTCGAGTCTTGCCCGCCACTGAAAACAACAACAGCTTTTTTCATTTTACTCTCCGAGCTTAAGCAATACTTAGGTATTTATGAGTTTGAATAGATAGACGCCAATTGCGCGCGATGCACGTTTCGATACACAACTGAGTTGCGCGAGGCTTCTGGCTGATTGGTTGTAAAGCGATCACCGTTTCTGTCTTTATATCAGCGTTTGCAAGTAGTTCATCAAGATGATCGATGTCTTTTTGCGTACCGACTGGGTGCTTGATTTCATTAGCACGCTCCAAAGCACTTTTCAGTACGGGCAATTTACCTTTCATCGCCACTTTTGGTGACACTGTCACCCACGTTTTTTCAGACGTGACGACTTCTGATGTCCCACTGGTTTCAATCTGGCACTGACAGCCCATATCTTCAAACGCTTTGCTCAACGGACGCAAATCGTAAATGCACGGTTCACCACCAGTGATAACAATATGCTTCGCATTGAAGCCTTGCTGTTTGTATTGTTCTACGATGTCTTCAGCCGATGCCTTGCACCAAGTCGGAGAATCTTCCGTCTTCACCAAAATATCACCAATAGGACGCTGATCCTTTTCTTCGGCATCCCACGTTTGTTTTGTATCACACCAACTGCACCCTACTGGGCACTCTTGCAAGCGAACGAAAACGGCAGGAACACCAGTAAAGATCCCTTCCCCTTGGATGGTTTCAAACATCTCATTTAGCTTATACAACGCAGAACTCACTTAACTCATAAAACTTCGAGGCGAAGACCTTAATGGAGAGGCGTGTCTAGGTCAATTCAAACCAAAAATTAATTGTTAAAATAGCCCATTTTGTAGTTTCATACTCAGGTTCCCATTATTTTAAGGTAAGTAAAGATGTACAAACTGATCGCCCTAGACATGGACGGCACGTTATTAAACAGTGACAAAGCGATTTCAGAAGAAAACAAACACGCTATAGCGAAAGCTCGTGAAGCTGGCGTTACTGTCGTTTTGGCTTCTGGCCGCCCACTTGAAGGCATGCAGGCAAAATTGGATGAGCTGAATATTCATTCCGATAAAGATTTTGTCCTTTTCTACAATGGTTCTATGGTTAAAAATGTAGGTACAAACGAAATTATCCACCAGCAAATCATTGATGGTAAGGCAGCTAAATTAGTCGCTCATAAAGCGAAAGAACTAGGCGCTTATGTGCACGCATTCAGCCAAGTGCACGGCTTGATCACTAATGAGAACAACCCATACACTGACATCGAAGCCAACATTAATGGCTTAGACGTGACAGAGATGAATTTTGAATCGCTAGAAGATGATCATCCAATCATCAAAGCAATGATGGTTGCCGAGCCAAGTAAACTCACCGAGGTCATCGCTGCGCTTCCACCTGAAATGCGTGAAGAGTTTACTGTTGTTCAAAGTGCCCCATTCTTCCTAGAGTTTCTTAACCCAGCGAGTAACAAAGGCATCGGAGTTGCAGCGATTGCTGAGTACTTAGGAATTCAACCAGAAGAAGTGATCTGTATGGGTGATGCTGAAAATGACCACCACATGCTGAAGTACGCAGGTCTTGGTATCGCAATGGCAAATGCGATGGAAGAAACCAAGAGAATCGCAGATTACATCACTGAAAGTAACGACGACCACGGCGTAGCGAAAGCAATTGAGAAATTTGTTCTTAACGCTTAGCTCTCGCTTTATAAAAGTAGCTTTACAGAATTAAGCACCTAAAACACAAAAAGCCTCGCGAATTGCGAGGCTTTTTACTTGATACCGAAGTACTTATTATTCTGACAGTTTGAGCTCTTCTTGGTACTGATTTTGATGAGTCAATCTTCTTGCCATAAAGATGAACAACAGCATCAATATCGGATAGTGGAACGTCATAAACACCAATGACCAAAAACCGCTGGAAGAGACGCTCGTCGCAGCAAACAAATACACCTGCTGAGTCAATATCAACGCCAAAGTGACAAAAATCATCTGCTTACTGTTTAATCTCACCTGAGACTCCTTAAACGTAAGCACGAGTGCAGAAGCCGTGATCAACATCGCTAACCAGTTGCCAAACACAGGTAACGGCCAAATCACCGAAATAACGGCAGTCACTGCAGTCAACGTAAACCACACTCCTTTTGAGCTGAGGAGTTGATCAACATTGACCTCTGGATTCGTTTCCAAACGTAATACGTGCCAAGCAACCAAGATGCCCAACAAGGCACCCAGTAACATATCAAGAATAAACGCAGAACCTAGGAAGAACTTGCACAGCATGACTATTAGCGTGATAGCGGCCATCAACACCGTGGTACTGTTAAATCCAAAGCTGTGCGTTCTTTGGAACAAAAATGTCAACACACAGAACCAAACCGCAATAGGCAAGCTTGGAAAACTAAAGCCGTAACTGTTTGGAAGTTCCGCCATAGGCACGTACACATGCGGCCTTGGTAGAGAAAATCCCTGCTGTGCCACCAAAACCATTAAAGATGTCGCGGTAATGGCGAAGAACAGTCGGTACACAAAGCGACTATCAAAGCGCATCATGACGAACGGGAATAAAAACAGCAAAATAGTCGGCGTCGTCAGCTCCATCACTACGCTTGCAAACTCGTACGCGGCTTTGTAACTGTTGTCTGAAAGCTCACCAATCCAACCTTGTAGTTCCATCACCCAAGAGAGCTCGATCTGACGGAATGTAGGTGCAGACTCAATTAGCTGTGTAACGTAAGAAACCGGCTGGTTTGTTGCATTAGCAAAAAGGTTAACAACTGCTGGCCATTGAGCCGGATAGCGATATTGAGATGCCGTAAGTTCACTTGGGTTAAGCAGCATGGCAGAAGCCACTTCCACACCGTAATGAGGCGCAAACCAAGAAGGCAGCTCGTTTCCACCCAATGAGTTATTCATAGAAAAGGCGATAACTTCAGAATCAGATACGCAGTCGAACAAGATCGCAGTTGAGGTTCTACCCAACTCATTACCGACAGTTACTGCAAGCCCCGTTTCTTCCCACGTTTCTCGTTGCGCGGCAATTTCTGGAGATTCACCTTCAATAATAGTACCTCCCGGCAAGGAGATTTTGTTGGTGAGAATTTCATGAACCAGTACAAGCTTGTCGTCGGCTCGAACAACACAGAGCGCGCCTTTAATTCCATTCAATGACGAACCGGATACCGATTTTGCCATTGTCACTGAAGACGTAGAAAGCAAAGCAGAAAAGAGAGTGAGAAAAAACAACTGTCTCAGCACAAGATAAACCTTTAATGAAGAGAATAATGACCAATGCATGATGGCAGTATTACCAATATTTTTCGACATAAATTAAGTAACGAGTTATGCATATGATGCACAAGTCAAAAAAGTCATCGGAGAAAATTCTTAATGTAAATCTGACAAAAATCAGACAAAACGTGAAATATTGATCGCAATTCTGCCAGTTATATAAGCAAACTGTCAGGATAAAGTCATAGGTATTTTGTGGGTTCTCATATTTAAAACAACAAAAATGGGCTTATTATTTGAAAACAATAAACCCCATTTATGATTAGTATGACTTTATAGCTTTATCCACGCATGAGTCCATGCAGAACCTACGCCCGGCTCATAAGCGCTTGGCGTCGAACCACACCAAAGACTATTTGGCCACGGTAAACATTGATAAGACGAGCCCTGATTAGTCACAACATCGCCAGCGAGGTATTGAGATCCTGCTTGATAGATATTATCTGAAGGAACAGACACAACTGGCGGTTCAGTCGGCGGGATGACCGGATCTTGATGTGACGTACAATTTGCATCGCTCACGGCTTGCCAAACGCCCCAGGAACCCGATTCTGCTGGGTTATCGCCTTGAGTCCACCATTGCGCTTGCCACACTTTTCCATTCCACGTGACCGTATCGCCTTTATTGTAAACAGATGAGGCTTGCCATTCGTTTGCACAGCTTCCTGTTGGTGGCGACGTTACCGATTTGGCTGTTGCAGACACAACCGCTTGATATAACGTACTGGTTTTATCAACGCCAAAGTTCAACGTCACTCTAGCGTCACCCGCTTGTGATGCGCCAAACTCCACATCCACACGACAGCTCGTATTTGCAGCTAACGTTGTTTGAGAACATTGATCGTTGGCAATCAGTGCTGCATCAGTCACTCCTGAGCCGCCGATGCGTACATTTTCGACAGTGAATGCAGTATTTCCCGAATTACTAATCACAAATCCATGCTGCTTGAGTTCGCCAACATTAAACGCTGGCAACGTTTGATTAGCAGTGTAACCAACAGAAACGTTATCTTTCGGAGGCGTTGAAGTGCCGATGACGCCATCCACAAAACTGCGCAATGCTGCAATATCACTGTAAACGCCGTACATACCCGGACGTGCACACCCTATTCCCCAGCTAACCACACCAAGTTGGGTAATCGCACCGCCGCGATTAATAACGATCGGGCCACCGCTGTCACCCTGACATGAATCTATCCCACCTTGCGGAACGCCTGCACAGAATGCCACTTCCCCAACGGTGGTGTAGTTTCCACCCGCCTGACGACAAGTGGCATCCGACACTAGAGGAACATCGACTTCTTGCAATCTTGTTGGCGAACTGCCGCCTTCTGACGTTCGACCTAAACCTGCAACTGTCAACCAATCTCCAATACTGGCGTACTGCACCAAGCTGCCGTCAGCAATTTCAACTGCGGATACACCTTGAGGGACAGAATCTAGCTTTAGAACCGCAATATCATAAGAAAGCGTGGCGCGGCGATAAGACGGATGCATGTGGATTTCACTCACATTCGCTCTTACTCCATCGGTGCCGTTGTACACGACGCCACCAATTTTCACCGCGATTTGACTCGGTGAATCGCCCTCCACACAGTGAGCGGCCGTCAAGACATAACCATTGCCGATGTAACTGGCACCGCAATAGGAGCGATTGCTGTAGCGACTTACAATTTGTGTGTAGAACTTCCATTCAGTTGGATCGGCGGTAATGCCGCCCACGATTTTCGGTTGAATGATGTGGTTTTGCGTCTGTGATAAATCATCAGCACTTGCAAACATTGGCAAGACTGCCAAAGCAAGTAACGATTTTGATAGTTTCAAAGTAATATCCTCTTGTTTTTGTAAGCACGATCCTCGTGCTACTCATAAAACAAGCAGACAAATTCAATGTTACCAATGTAAGTTGAGTAGCAAATTCATAGCTTGCGAGTCACTTAAACGCAAAAGTCTATTGATGAACTGAATGATTTCAATTCCACATGGTTTCTGTCACTGAATTACCGTCAACGAGACGTATTAATTACGATGGATTTAAGGGCTTTCGCAAACAGTGAATATGATGCCCAAACCCTTGTTTTTCATACAATGCGAGTGCTTGGCGGTTAAAACTCCAAACCTCAACAAACATCTGGGTTGCGCCGTAATCGATAAAGGTAGCCTCTATCTTATCGAGCAAAGCTTGAGCCGTTCCTCGCTTTCGATATTCCGGCATCACATACAACTCATCCACACTACCCATCATCACAGGTTGGCTGACAACGGAAGTTAACTCACAAAAGTGACCAGAGACAAAACCGATAACTTCATCACCGACTTTCGCTACATATACCAAACACTCGGGATTATCGATGTAACGAGCAATGCTTTTCTCTTGCTCGATTTCTTCAGCAGTTTTAAACAATTCAGGGGATTGAACATGGTGCTCATCGTGCAAATCGAACATAAGATCGTTGAGCACTTCTAAATCATCAAAACTCGCAGCTTTGATTACAAATGCAGACATACTAAGGGTTACCAAAATTTGAGTCCGTATAGTGTGTTGCGAAAACACAGGCTTGGCAAGCCACAAAAGCACCTACTCGCGATTGTTTTCTGGAGCACCAACGCAAAAAAGCCCCTGTACAAATCAGCATACAGAGGCAGAACCAAACTACGGAGTTCGAGGATCAGGGTTTCATTTGAGTACGACGATAAATTGTTAGCGTCGTAATACTCGCTCTATTTCATTCAGGCTCGTTGGATCATCAATCGTCGATGGCACGGTGTATTGTTCACCATCAGCAATTTGGCGGATGGTTCGACGCAGAATTTTACCCGAGCGTGTTTTCGGTAAGCGATCTACAACCAGTGCGTGTTTGAAGCATGCAACCGCGCCAATCTCATTTCTCACCTTACCCACAAGTTCGCCTTCTAGCGCTAACTCATCAACCTTGACGCCATCTTTCAGCACAACGAAACCAAGTGGTAGCTGCCCTTTCAGATCATCGTGAATGCCAACTACTGCACATTCTGCGATGGCTGGGTGACCACCAACAATTTCTTCCATTTCACCAGTAGACAGACGGTGGCCAGCCACGTTAATCACGTCATCGATTCGTCCCATGATGAACAAGTAACCATCTTCATCAAGGTAGCCGCCATCGCCAGACACATAGTAACCCGGGAATTGGCTTAGGTAGCCTGTCTCAAAACGATCATGGTTTCGCCACACGGTTGGTAAGCAGCTTGGCGGTAACGGACGTTTTAGCGCAACGAAACCTTGTTGATTAGGTTTTACTGGTTCACCCAGCTCATCGAGGATTTCTACTTGATAACCCGGAATAGGCTTAGTTGAAGAGCCCGCTTTTACTGGCATCATTTCAATGCCCGTTGGGTTCCCCGCAATAGCCCAACCTGTCTCTGTTTGCCACCAGTGATCGATAACCGGTTTGTCCGTTTTACTTTGTACCCATTCCAGCGTAGGAGGATCTAAACGCTCACCAGCCATAAAGATGGTTTTCAGGTTTGACAGATCATACTGCTTTAAGAACTCGCCTTCTGGGTCTTCTTTCTTAATCGCGCGGAAAGCGGTAGGCGCAGAGAACAACGCATCCACCTTGTACTCATCACAAACACGCCAGAATGCCCCCGGATTCGGAGTTCTGACTGGCTTACCTTCAAACAGTATTGTGGTGCAACCATGAATCAATGGCGCGTAAACAATATACGAGTGACCAACTACCCAGCCCACGTCGGATGCCGCCCAGAAAACACCACCTTGCGGGATGTTGTAGATTGCACTCATTGAGTACTTCAGTGCTACCGCATGGCCACCGTTATCACGTACCACCCCTTTCGGTTTGCCCGTCGTGCCTGAGGTATAAAGGATATACAGTGGGTCTGTTGCTAATACAGGAACACAAGCATGAGGCAGCGCTTTGTTGTATTCCTGTTGCCAGTCCAAATCTCTTTCCTGATTTAACTCGGCTTCACATTCTGGACGCTGGAAAACAAACACTTTCTCAGGTTTCCAACGGCTGTCCATGATGGCTTTGTCTACTAATGGTTTATACGGAATGATTTTACTGATTTCGATGCCACACGATGCCGTCATAATGACTTTTGGCTCTGCATCTTCAATACGTACCGCCAGCTCATTAGGCGCAAAACCACCAAACACAACTGAGTGAATCGCACCCAAACGTGCACAAGCAAGCATTGCCATTGCCGCTTCTGGGATCATCGGCATGTAAACAACAACTCGGTCGCCTTTTTCAACGCCTTGGGCAGAAAGCATACCGGCAATTTTCGCAACTTGATCGCGTAGCTCTCGGTAAGTGTAAGTCTTTTTATTTCCCGTTACTGGTGAGTCATAAATTAGCGCAGTATTATCACCACGTCCTTGTTCGCAATGGTAATCCAGTGCCAACCAAGACGTATTCATCACCCCATCTGGGAACCAACGTTCGATGCCGTTCTCATCAGATTTCAAGATGGTTTTAGGAGATTCAAACCAGTCGATATTCTCCGCTTGAGCGCGCCAAAAACTCTCCGGTTCGTTTTTCGCCCATAAATATTCTTTTTCGTATGAAGACATATTGCTTCCTCCAGTATGTCCTGACATTGCTCTCGTTCTATTCAAAGACCGTTCTTTTCACTCAAAGACATCAGAGGGTACACGCACAAATCCCTCCATTAGTATTCTCGCACTTCGGCTCATGATGGCTTTTTGTACCACCCAGCCTTGTTCGGTTTGCTTCGCTTGTGCTCCGACTTTTAACGTCCCTGACGGATGACCAAAAGTCACTGACTCTTTTTCGCCTCCACCAGCAGCCAGATTGACTAATGTTCCCGGTACACACGCCGCCGAAGCAATCGCAACGGCTGCGGTTCCCATCATTGCATGGTGAAGTTTGCCCATCGACAACGCACGAACCAACACATCAATTTCCGACTCATTGACCGCTTTACCGCTTGAGGACTGGTAACTTTTCGGCTTGGATACAAACGCGACCTTTGGTGTGTGCTGGCGTGTCTGAGCTTCTTCAAGTTCAGCAATCAGACCCATTTTTAATGCGCCATGTGCGCGGATAGATTCAAACATCGCCAACGCTGCATCGTCGTTGTTGATTTGATCTTGTAGCTCCGTGCCTTGGTAACCAATCGACTCTGCATCAATAAATATGGTTGGAATACCCGCATTGATGAAGGTAGCGTTAAACGTCCCCACATCAGGCACCACCAAATCATCGACTAAGTTGCCAGTTGGGAACATGCTGCCTTCCCCATCTGCCGGATCGACGAAATCGACCTGAATCTCAGCGGCTGGAAATGTCACACCATCAAGTTCAAATTCTCCGGTCTCTTGCACGAATCCGTTCACAATCGGCACATGAACCAAGATAGTTTTACTGATGTTCACCTGCCAGACACGCACCGTCACAATGCCATTTTCTGGAAGTCGATCTTGCGGGATCAGGCCAGCATGGATAGCAAAAGGCCCAATTGCGGCAGACAAGTTGCCGCAGTTACCACTCCAGTCTACGAATGGTTTGTCGATCGACACTTGGCCAAACAAGTAATCAACATCGTGATCGTCACGGCTACTTCGAGAAACGATCACTGTTTTACTTGTACTTGACGTCGCACCTCCCATGCCATCGATTTGTTTAGCGTAAGGATCTGGGCTGCCGATAACTCGCAACAACAGTTTGTCACGCGCTTCACCTGCCACTTGAGCCTCTGATGGCAAATCTTCAAGGTTGAAAAAGACACCTTTACTTGTGCCGCCACGCATGTACGTCGCAGGCACTTTAATTTGGCTCATTTGATTCGGAGTATTGTTTTCCATAGCCACTCCTTATTGCGCCAAGAAATCTTGAGCAAAGCGTTGTAAAACACCACCTGCGTTATACACGTGCACTTCGTCAGCGGTATCTAAGCGACAAGTAACTGGAACGTCGACTTTCTCACCGTTGCTACGTGTAATAACCAAGGCTAAATCTGCACCCGGCTTGATTTCACCAACCACGTCATACAGTTCAGTACCATCCAGTTCTAATGTATTGCGGTTAACACCCGGCTTAAATTGCAGTGGTAACACGCCCATGCCAACCAAGTTAGTACGGTGAATACGCTCAAAGCCTTCTGCAACAATGGCTTCTACACCAGCCAGTCGAACGCCTTTTGCTGCCCAGTCACGAGATGAACCCTGACCATAATCTGCACCCGCGACAACAATCAGTGGCTGTTTGCGGTTCATGTAGGTCTCAATCGCTTCCCACATGCGTACAACCTGACCTTCTGGTTCGATTCGCGCCAGAGAACCCTGAACGACTTCACCGTTCTCTTTCACCATTTCGTTAAATAGTTTTGGGTTAGCAAAGGTCGCTCGTTGTGCCGTTAAGTGATCGCCACGGTGCGTTGCGTAAGAGTTGAAGTCCTCTTCCGGAACGCCCATTTTGGCAAGGTATTCACCCGCCGCGCTGCTCGCCATGATCGCGTTGGATGGTGATAAATGGTCTGTTGTGATGTTGTCACCAAGAACCGCTAACGGACGCATACCAGACAGTGTTCTTTCACCTGCAAGCGCTCCCTCCCAGTAAGGAGGACGGCGAATATAGGTACTCATCGGACGCCAATCGTAAAGCGGGTTAGAGCTTTTCTCTGCGTCATCTAATTTAAACATCTGGATGTAAACTTGATTAAACTGCTCTGGCTTAACGTGTTTGCCGACAACAGCATCGATTTCTTCATCACTTGGCCACAAATCATTTAGGTAAATTGGTTTACCGTTTTGGTCAGTACCCAATGCATCACGCTCGATATCAAAACGAATCGTACCGGCTAGCGCATAAGCAACAACCAATGGTGGTGATGCAAGGAAAGCTTGTTTTGCGTAAGGATGAATTCGGCCATCAAAGTTGCGGTTACCAGACAGAACCGCTGTCGCGTACAGGTCACGGTCGATGATCTCTTGCTGGATTTTAGGATCCAACGCACCACTCATACCGTTACATGTAGTACATGCGTAACCGACGATACCAAAACCAAGCTTCTCTAATTCTGGTAATAAGCCTGCCTCTTCAAGGTACAAACGTGCAACCTTAGAACCCGGAGCAAAAGACGATTTCACCCAAGGTTTACGTACAAGGCCAAGTTCGTTGGCTTTCTTCGCGACAAGGCCTGCAGCAACCACGTTTCTTGGGTTACTGGTGTTTGTACATGATGTGATAGCAGCAATGATAACTGCACCATCTGGCAACTCGCCTTCTTTCTCTTCCCATGCACCGGAGATACCACGTTGTGCCAATTCAGAAGTTGGCAAACGGCGGTGCGGGTTTGAAGGACCTGCCATGTTACGGCTGACTGATGACAAATCGAACTCAAGTACGCGCTCGTAAACCGCTGTATCAAGATCGTCTGCCCAAAGGCCGGTTTGCCTTGCGTATTTCTCAACTAAGTCAACTTGCTGTTCGTCACGACCAGTCAGTTTTAGGTAGTTGATGGTCTGCTCATCGATGTAGAACATACCCGCGGTTGCACCGTATTCTGGTGTCATATTGGAGATGGTTGCACGATCACCAATAGTTAGGTCGCGAGCACCTTCACCAAAGAATTCAAGATAAGAAGAAACAACACGCTCATTACGTAAGAACTCGGTAATCGCCAGAACAATATCCGTTGCGGTAATACCCGGCTGACGTTTACCAGTCAGTTTCACACCCACGATGTCTGGTAGGCGCATCATTGACGGGCGGCCAAGCATCACGGTTTCAGCTTCCAGACCACCAACGCCAATTGCTATAACGCCAAGTGCATCGACATGAGGCGTATGACTATCGGTACCAACGCAAGTATCTGGATAAGCAATGCCCTGCTTCGCCTGTACAACCGGAGACATTTTCTCCAGGTTGATTTGGTGCATGATGCCGTTACCCGCAGGAATCACGCTGACGTTTTCAAAAGCCGTTTTACACCACTCTATAAAGTGGAATCGGTCTTCGTTGCGGCGCTCTTCAATCGCACGGTTTTTCTCGAATGCGTCTGGATCAAAACCTGCGTGTTCTACCGCAAGCGAGTGGTCAACGATAAGCTGAGTTTCAACCACTGGATTCACTTTAGACGGGTCACCGCCCTGATCGGCAATCGCATCACGTAAACCGGCTAAGTCAACAAGAGCTGTCTGACCTAGAATGTCATGACAAACAACACGTGCTGGATACCATGGAAAATCAAGATCACGTTTGCGTTCGATGAGCTGCTTCAGGCTGTCTGTTAATACGCTTGGATCGCAGCGGCGTACGAGCTGTTCGGCAAGAATGCGAGAGGTATACGGGAGCGTTTCATAGGCTCCAGGAGAGATAGAGTTTACGGCTTCGCGGGCATCAAAGTAATCAAGTTGAGTCCCCGGAAGCGACTTACGGAATTGGGTATTAATAGTTGTGCTCATGGTTTGCTTCCATTCAATCTGTACATCTTGGCCTTCTCCCCATCACTCTAGAAACGCTACTCTAGCAAAGCAGTTTGGAGAACTTGATTGGAGAACTTTTTGAGATGTAGTCGCTCTAGTAATGTTTGTGACGAGAAGTCCTCCTTCTTCTGCCAAGAGAGAGTGAAAACAGAAGAAGGAGGAGATAAACCAATCAAAGCATGTAATGACTTTGACTGGCTTTCGCGCTAGCGATTCTCAATAGGCACCCACTCTTGATGATCTGGACCTGTGTAATCTGCGCTTGGGCGAATAATGCGGTTGTTCGCGCGTTGCTCGTACACGTGTGCAGCCCAACCAGTTAAACGGCTCATCACGAAAATCGGTGTGAACAGCTTGGTCGGAATGTCCATAAAGTGGTACGCCGATGCATGGAAGAAGTCCGCATTACAGAACAGACCTTTTTCGCGCTTCATCACCGATTCAACACGCTCAGATACTGCGTATAAATGCGTGTCACCCACATGCTTCGACAATTCTTCAGACCAACGTTTGATCAGTGCGTTGCGAGGGTCGCTTTCTCGATAAATCGCATGACCAAAGCCCATGATCTTGTCTTTATTCGCCAGCATTTGCATGATGTTGGCTTCGGCTTCATCCGGCGTCTGCCAGTCTTCAATCATCTCCATCGCTGCTTCGTTTGCACCGCCGTGAAGAGGGCCACGAAGCGTACCGATTGCAGCCGTGATACAAGAATGGATGTCTGACAATGTTGATGCACAAACGCGTGCTGCGAAGGTTGATGCGTTAAACTCATGCTCTGCGTAAAGAATTAATGAACAGTGCATCACTTGCTTGTGTAGCGCTGATGGCTCTTTATCTGTAAGTAATCGCAAGAAATAACCGCCGATGCAGTCTTCGGTTTGATCTTCTGTGTCGATACGAACGCCATCGTGACTAAAACGGTACCAGTAACAGATGATGGCTGGGAACAAGGCTAACATGCGCTCTGTTGCTTGCAGTTGCTCATCAAAGCTCATTTCCTGCTCTAAGTTACCCAATACAGAACAACCTGTACGCATTACGTCCATTGGGTGCACGCTTGCTGGGATCAGTTCTAAAGCTTGCTTTAGCTCGGTCGGCAAACCGCGAAGGCTCAGTAGGTGTGTCTTGTACGCATCAAGTTCTTGTTGGTTCGGCAAGTGACCGCGTAACAGAAGATGTGCAACTTCTTCAAATTGAGCATTATTGGCAAGGTCAGTAATATCGTAACCGCGATAAGTCAGACCGGTCCCCGTTTTACCGACAGTACATAAAGCTGTGCTTCCAGCGCTTTGACCACGCAGGCCAGCGCCACCTAACTCTGCTTTCTTTGCTACAGTTTGAGGCATTGTTTGAACTCCTTTTCTGTCTGGCTTTGCCCTCTTTCGGAGCGTTTTTAGCCAGACGAATTTCACGTTATTGGATTAGATAAATTCCGATTATCTTTTCTTGGGCTTCCGTCTATCTTTTCTTTTCCCCGCTATTTCCCTTCAGAGAATAGCTGGTCAAGTTTGTCTTCGTAGTCGTGGTAGTTCAGGTGTTGATACAACTCTTTGCGTGTTTGCATCGAATCAACCAGCGCTTCCTGATTGCCCACTTCTAGTAAGTGTTTGTAAACCGTTTCAGCGGCCTTGTTCATGGCACGGAACGCACTTAATGGGTAAAGCACCATGTCCACTTTCGCTTTTGCTAATTCGTCACAGCCATACAGTGGTGTTGCGCCGAATTCAGTAATGTTGGCCAGAATAGGCACATGTTTTCCGGTTGCTTGCTCTAGCGCATTTGAGAACTGTAGGTATTGATCCAGCTTGTTCATCGCTTCTGGGAAGATCATGTCCGCGCCAGCTTCCACACACGCAATGGCACGTTCAATCGCGCTGTCCATTCCTTCTACGGCAAGAGCATCTGTGCGTGCCATAATCACGAAACTTTCGTCATTACGCGCATCCACCGCCGCTTTCACGCGGTCAACCATCTCTTGCTGGCTCACAATTGCTTTGTTCGGGCGATGACCACAACGTTTTTGTGCAACTTGGTCTTCCATGTGCACCGCTGCCGCGCCCGCTTTTTCCATTTGCTTAATGGTGCGAGCGATGTTGAATGCGCCGCCAAAACCGGTATCGATGTCGACCAAGAGCGGCAAATCACACGCGTTGGTGATGCGGTCAACGTCAACCAGTACATCGTTCAATGTTGTAATGCCTAGATCAGGCAATCCGTATGAAGCGTTAGCAATACCGCCACCAGACAAGTAAATCGCTTGATGCCCCAAGTTCTTCGCCATCATGGCGCAGTACGGGTTAATGGTGCCGACAATTTGCAGCGGATTATTTTGTTCTACGGCGAGTCTGAACTTCGCCCCCGGTGTTAAGCTCATGACGAATTCCTTCTAGTCTTTGTCTAAACTTTCTGTATGTATAATTTGCGATTGGATGAGCTTTCGACTTCCTGAGATGTGTCGTCTCATCAACATTTCTGCAAGTTCTTCATCGCGATTGCGAATGGCTTCCAGAATGAATTTATGTTCAGTCAGCGCTTCATTTGGACGAGATTGCGCGCGCGGTGACTGATAGCGGTACATGCGCAGCAAGTGGTAAAGCTCGTCACACAACAGAGAAATCAGCTTGCTGTTTCGGCTTGCTTGGATGATGCGATAGTGAAAATCAAAATCACCATGCTGATGGAAGTAAGAGGCGCCTTCCACTTGATCGATGTGCTTTGAATGTGTCGACAACAGCATTTCCAAGCTTAATAACTCTTCTTGCGTAATGTGTCGTGCTGCAAGTCGTGCTGCCATGCCTTCCAGAGCTTCGCGCACCGAATACAGTTCAATCAGCTTGGCTGGAGAGAAGGTCGTGACTCTTGCACCAACATGAGGAATACGCTCAATCAATCCAAGCCCTTCCAAACGCATTAATGCTTCGCGTAGCGGACCGCGGCTGACTTGGTATTTCCTTGCTAGCTCAGGCTCCGAGATTTTGCTACCCGGTTCCACATCACCATTTACGATCACTTCAATCAATGTTTCTGTCAGCGTTTCGGACTTGGTGTGTTCTTTCTCAGAACCCAGTACTTTGTAACGAGCTTTCAACTCAGAGTTCATATTCAGGCACTCACTTAATCGACATCAAAGTGTCTACAATTTCTTAACCTGAATTTAAAATAGACGATCAAAGTGTCGACAATCAAGTAAATTGTCGACAATTTAGACTAAGGTCGTAGTTTGAAATGGACGAATTTGGGAAGATTTAATGATTTACAGAGGTTTTTTGTAATGGAAAGAAACAATTGTCGACAACTATAAACACTCTAATTTATTGATAATTAAAGAAAGACGTATAATTGCCGAGCAAAAAAATCGAGAGCCGCTACTCTTTTGGCACAAATTGGTCGTAGACTTCCTGCGCTGTCATTTTTTTAGAATGAGGATTGAGCTCGTAGTAACCCGGCTTTTCATCAGTAAAGATTTCTAGCGTCAACTTAAAATCAGGATTATCGAATAAGCCAGCAGAAAGGATGTATTCGTTGGTTGGCAAGAGATGGTAAAACAAGTTCGTCCCACACTCGCCGCAAAAACCTCGGACTGCCCAATCTGAAGACTGATAACGTTTTGGCTCTGCACCTTTAAATGTGACTTCTGGGCCACAATGCACGGCATGAAGTGCCCCACTCGACCATTTTCGACACATTGAGCAGTGACACAGACTCACTTCATTCTTGGGTTCTGCGATAACTTCGATTGCACCGCACAAACATGTTCCTTTCATTCCTCTTTCCTTATTCATTTGTTGTCGCCCTATTATGGCCTACCGATAAGCAAATCCGCGTGACCTATCCCCTGTTTCTCGTCGTGAACTTTATGAACAAAATAGCCGCAATGCTCAATATTCTCTTTATCTCCGTTTTAAAGACAGACATTTAACAGTTAATTAACCTTTACACAAAGTTCAGCCTTAACGCTTACACGGCATTAAGACGGAGCAAAATAATAAGGCTCATCAAAAAATAGAGTCGCCAACATAAGGAACGTGAACATGTTAAAGGTAATCAAACCAACGCTCGCCGCTTCAATCATCGCAGCTTCATTCTCATTCAACGCTTTTGCTGCGGATATTGAAAAAATGCACTTCTTGATCCCAGGTGGCGCTGGCGGCGGTTGGGATATGACCGCCCGTGGTACGGGTGATGTGTTAGTAAAATCAGACATCGTAGAAAACGTGTCGTTTCAAAACCTATCAGGTGGCGGCGGTGGTAAAGCCATCGCTCACTTAATTGAAACGGCAGATCGCCAAGAAGACACGCTCATGGTGAACTCAACACCAATCGTTGTGCGTTCTCTTAGCGGTATTTTTCCTCAATCCTTCCGTGACCTAACGCCTGTTGCTGCAACTGTTGCAGACTACGGCGCGATTGTTGCTTCTGCGGACTCGCCATACAACACATGGGAAGATGCTGTAAAAGCGTTTGAAGCCGATCCTCGCAAAGTGAAGATTGCTGGTGGCTCAGCGCGCGGCTCTATGGATCACCTTGTCATTGCGGCGGCATTTAAAGGCGAAGGCTTTGATGCGCGTAAAGTCCGTTACATTGGCTATGATGCGGGCGGTAAAGCGATGGCAGCCCTGCTTTCTGGCGAAACTCAATTACTTTCAACAGGTTTAGGTGAAGTACTGGAAATGTCCAAATCTGGCCAAGTGAAAGTACTTGCTATCACTGCGCCAAAACGCCTAGAAGCCGCGCCGAACATTCCAACTTTAACGGAATACGGCAACGAAACGGTATTTGCGAACTGGCGTGGATTCTTTGCTGCACCGGGCATTAGCCAAAAGAAAATCGACGAATGGAATGCCGCATTCACTAAGATGTACAACACTGACGAGTGGCAAGTCGTTCGTGACCGCAACGGTTGGATAGACAACTACAAAGCGGACAAAGCATTCTTCGCGTTCCTTGAAGATCAAGAGAAGCAAATGGGTGACCTGATGCGTGAGCTAGGCTTCCTGAAATAACCGTTATTCCGGGGCTCCCTCCGATAGCAACTTAGCGTAAAACCTGAGTTGCTATTCGCCCCAACGGCATTTGCACTCTAAGTTTCACCGTATATGGACATTGTCGACACTCGGCATACACACTCCTTTGTTTATTGATTGTTAAGCATATCGACTAGCAGCGAAATGCTTACTTGTTAATGGATTACTTTGCACATTAACGTTCATATACGGTCTTTTTTATTCTTGTTAGGAGTTGAATATGTCTCGTTCAACCAACGTTTTTACCAAAGAATATCTACTCTGTCGCGACCGTGTTGGCGCCATGATTTTCCTGCTCTTCTGCCTTTGCTACGGTTATCAAACGTCTCAAATCGCACTGTTTCCGGGCGATGAGTATGAACCGTTTACTGCGCGCACCTTGCCAACCATTATGACTTATATCGGCATCGGGCTTTCTCTCTTGCTTCTTGTGACTGGCCAACCAGACAAAAAGAGCGGCGCCGTTTTAACCTTCAACTGGAAGTTACTGATCTCGTTCTTAGTGCTGATGGCCCTTTACGGCTTGGGCCTAACCTACTTGGGCTTTGTACTCGCGACGGGTTTCTTTTTGCTTGCGGGTTTCTATCTGCTTGGAGAAAGACGCAAACCCGTTTTGTTTGGTGCCTCTTTCCCATTCGTTATCGCCTTTTATTTATTGCTCACTCAAGGTTTGGATATCTATCTCGAACCGGGTTTGATTTTCACCATCTGGTAGCCAAAGAAAGGACTGAATTATGTTAGATGGAATTCTACAAGGTTTATCCACCGCGGTGATGCCAATGAACATCATGATGGTGATTGTTGGCTGCTTCGTCGGCACATTTATCGGCATGCTGCCGGGTCTCGGCCCTATTTCGGCCATCGCGTTGATGATCCCGATTACTTATGGTTTAGAGCCTTCATCGGGCCTCATCTTGATGGCGGGTGTTTACTACGGCGCCGTATTTGGTGGTTCAACCTCTTCAATTTTGATCAACGCACCGGGTTGCTCTTCAACGGTCGTAACCGCGTTTGACGGCTACCCAATGGCGCAAAAAGGTCAAGCGGGTAAAGCGCTAGCATTAGCCGCTTACTCCTCTTTTACTGGCGGCACGCTTTCGGCCATCATGCTGCTCGTAGCTGCGCCAGCCTTGGCTAACGTGTCGTTAAGCTTTCAATCTTCTGATTACTTTGCATTGATGTTGCTCGGCTTGTCTGCCGTTGCGGCTTTTGCTGGTAAAGGTCAGGTCATTAAAGCGTGGATGATGACCATTCTTGGCTTGATGCTGTCGACAGTCGGTATCGATAAAGGCGTTGGTGTCGAGCGTTTCACCTTTGGTTTAACCGATTTGATGGACGGCTTTAGCTTCCTTCTTCTTGCAATGGCGACGTTTGCTTTGGGCGAAACCTTAATGGGGATCCTCAAACCTTCAAACGATACTCGTGATGAAGAGCAAGACAAATTGAGCAACATCGGCTCAATGAAAGTCACCAAAGAGGAAATTAAAGAAGTCGCTCCGGTATCGATCCGCTCTTCTATCCTAGGTTTCTTTACTGGCGTACTTCCGGGCGCAGGCGCAACAATCGCGGCATTCCTAAGTTACGGCTTAGAGCGCAACTTGGCTCCAAAAGAGAAAAAAGAAGAGTTCGGAAAAGGCAGCATTCGTGGTCTAGTTGCGCCAGAATCAGCGAACAATGCCGCATCAAGTGGCTCATTCGTTCCATTGTTAACGCTGGGTATTCCAGGCTCAGGCACCACCGCTATTATGCTTGGCGCGTTAATCGCCTACGGCATTCAACCTGGCCCTCGCCTGTTTGTTGAACACCCGGATGTCTTCTGGTCAGTCATCATCTCAATGTACTTTGGTAACATCGTGCTTGTGATCCTTAACTTGCCGTTGATTCCTTACATCTCGAAACTACTGGCCGTTCCAAGAACAGTGCTTCTGCCGATGATTTTGTTCTTCTCAATTACAGGTGTGTACTTAGTTTCGTTCAATACGATGGATGTGTTTGTGATGCTACTTGTGGCGATGGCTGCCATTGCACTTAGACTGGCAAACTTCCCGCTCGCACCATTGCTGCTTGGCTTCATCCTCGGCGGCTTGATGGAAGAAAACTTGCGCCGAGCTTTGATGATTTCTGACGGTGAGTTGAGCTTCTTGTGGGAGCGTCCGATTACGTTGACGTTTACTGTGCTGGCAGTATTAGTGCTGGGTAGCCCACTGTTTGTGAAGCTGTTTCAAAAGCTTAAAGCGCAACCTGTAAAAGTTGAGCAATAATCCTCGATTCCTCCTTCTTGATAGCCCCTAAAAGCCACCCTCGCGGTGGCTTTTTCTTTCTTCGATCTTTCTTTGATATAGCTACGATGAATTAATATCACGGCTAAGAGAAAAATTTCGCTAGAAAGAGGTTCACGTTATCAAAACCGCAACGGAACTGAACAATTTCGTTTTGGAGCATGTAAAGTAAATCTCATAAAAACGTTAGAACATGCGTTCTCAAAATCTAAGACTCTAATAACCTATAAGAACATAACAAGGATTGTTTATGCTGCTGGAATTGGCTCTGTTGTTTGCTGCAGGCGTGGTAGGTGGAATCATGAATTCGATAGCAGGAGGCGGAAGTTTTATCACCTTCCCCGCCCTGATGGCGGTTGGCGTGCCGCCCATCATGGCTAACGCCACCAACACTTACGCCGCATGCGCGGGATACATAAGCGGTGCCGTGGGCTTTCGTGAAGAAATTTTGAAAAACAAACAAGAACTGCTATTCACCGTTTCGTTCAGCTTAGTCGGTGGCGCGGTTGGCGCGTATCTTCTTCTCAATACGCCAGAGTCATTGTTTTTGGAAGCCATTCCTTGGCTACTTTTGTTTGCTACGGTGCTGTTTCTTACAGGTTCGCGGTTAACAATGATCATCAAATCCATCACCAGAGAACATAAACACGCTGGCGTGTTAGGCTTAATCGCATTGAGTTTGTTGTTGGTCGGCGTTTCAGCATACGGCGGATTTTTTAATGCCGGATTAGGTGTGATTGTTCTGAGTTACCTCGTTGTGGCGGGCCATCAAGACATCAACTTGATGAATGGGCTTAAACTTCTGGTTTCAACGTGTGTGTCTCTCATCGCAATCGTCATTTTTGTTGCGAACGGCTCTATCGATTGGAGTAAAGGCAGCGTGGTAATGGTCGGGACATTAGTTGGCGGCTACCTCGCCGCGCGTGTGTCTCGCCAGCTTAATCCGAGCCACGTTAAAGGCTTTGTCGCTCTCTCTTCGATTATCATCACCATTTACTTTTTTATTGACGTTTACGCCTAACCCAAACAGAAAAAGCGCCATCAACTTAATGGCGCTTTTGCGGCTCTCAATAAAGGTTTCTAAAAAGAAGTTTATTAAATAACGTGAAAAAGTGAGTTTAGAAAACCGTTTTAAGACGGAGTACCACTTACTTAATCAACCCAACTTCTTTGTAGTATTTAAGCGCACCGGGATGAAGTGGCGCAGACAAACCATCTTTCACCATTTCTTCTTTCTTCAAATTCGCAAACGCGGGATGAAGACGACGGAAATCATCGAAGTTTTCAAACACGGCCTTCACGACGTTATACACCACATCTTCTGGTACGGCAGTAGATGAAACAAACGTCGCACCAACACCGAATGTCATCACATCGTTATCCGAGCCGCGATACATGCCGCCAGGCACGGTAGCAACGCGGTAAAAACTGTTGTCGGCGATAAGCTTATCCACTTTTGGGCCAGCGACTGTCACGATGTTACTGTCGCACGAAGTGGTTGCTTCTTTAATCGCACCACTTGGGTGACCAACGGTGTAAACCATTGCGTCGATTTTATTATCACAAAGTGCTTTCGATTGTTCTGCCGCTTTCAATTCCGAAACCAGTTTGAAGTCATCGTTGCTCCAACCATATTCCTTCATCAACACTTCCATAGTGCCTCGCTGACCAGAGCCAGGATTACCAATGTTGACTCGTTTACCTTTTAAGTCATCAAACGTTTTGATATTTGAATCTTGACGAGCAACCACCGTAAACGGTTCTGGGTGAACAGAAAATACCGCGCGCAGCTCTTTAAACGGACCATTTTCAGCAAACTGGCTGGTGCCGTTGTATGCATGATATTGCCAATCTGATTGCGCAATACCCAAATCTAACTCGCCTGCGCGAATGGTGTTGATGTTGTATATCGAACCGCCCGTACTTTCGACCGAACAACGAATGCCGTGCTCTGCTCGAGATTTATTTACCAAGCGACAGATAGCCCCACCAGTGGGATAGTAAACACCTGTGACACCACCCGTACCTATGGTGACGAAAGTCTCTTCGGCGGCAACTGAATAGCCGGCAGTCAACGCTGCAAGTGACGCAGCTAGCGCGATGTGCTTAAACTTAAACATTGAACGTCCTTTTCCTTTGTTTATGACGGTGTAAGTATAGCAATCGTTAACAATTTGATAACGTTTGAGTTCTCATCCTTGAACTTTACTTCTCACACCCGATTCGAGAATGATTTATAAAACCACATAATAATCTGATATATAAAGAGTATTTTTTATTCTATCGTTTTAAACACAAAAAAAGCGTTGTATAAACAACGCTTTGTCAGTACTAAAATAAAACCGCAACTACACTGTCGGGATAGATGCGCGCCACGCTTGGTTCTGACTATCAGAGATAGAACGGAACAGCTCACGCAACTCTTTAAGCAACCCTTCTTGGAAGCCGATGTTCTCATCTGCTTTTTGCTTCGCTGCTTGAGCACGCGTCGCTTGCACTTCATCGTCCTTGCTGCGAGCTTGCGCTTTAGTTTGTTCAACGTTCGATGCTGAGTTTGCCATCTGTCCAAGAGCTTGAAGAATCGCGTTCTTCGCTTGGTTTGAGCTCATCAGTTTATCGAACTTGCGACCGCCGCTAGTCAACTGAGCCGTGGTGTCTGCAATGCTGTCTTTCGCTAGCGAATGTGCGCGTTTTACTTGATCTTGCTGAGTTTTTGACAAGTTACCGTTGTTCATCAACTCTTCTACTTGATCGAAGCCCGCCTTCTGCGTTTTCAGCACGTTGTTGCTTGCCATCTCGGTCTTAATTTCTTTACCCGCTTTGAACGAACCAAGCGCACCGATAATTGCTGTAGCACCCGCTAACACACCAGATACAACCGCCATCGCGATCATCGCGCTAGCAGAGTTGTTCAGCTCTGCCGCTTGGCTTTGCAAACTCGCAACGTTGGCTTCAACCGCAATTTCGCGTTGAAGCACTTGCTGTTCACGGCTTAGCTTCGACACTTGGTAAAGCAGCGTCAACAAAGACAGCGATTGAGAAACCGCGTCCGAAGGTGATTTGATCACTTCCTCACCGTTCAGCACTTTCGCGGTAGTACTCATCAGTAGATCAATCGTTGGTGCAAGCTCACCCATCAGGTTCGCAACCACTTGTGCTTGATTACTGATCGCAGGAGCTTTCGGCCCATCTAATTGATAGCGACCTGCACCAGAAACGTTTGACTCACCGTTGCTTTTTACTGCACCCGCTTCCAATTTGGTCTCTGGTGTTTTTTCTGCTTTGGTTGTTTTGATAGTGTCGCCCAAACCATACAGTTCACCGCGACCCGTTCCACCAATTTTATCCAACATACTTACGCTCCTTAAACCGTTGCAGGACGGCTTAACACCGTTTGCATGGTTTCACTTTTCGCCTGAATCATTTGCATGATGATGCTCATCAGCTCTTGGAAATCTTCCATCAACTTGCCAATTTCTTCTTTTAGCTTGTCGATGACTGCCTGGCTCAACGTCATTTTGGCGCGGAGATCCGTGATATCGGCTTGTATTTCCGTAACGTTCGCATTGTTGGCAGCGTGAACGCTGTCCGTTGCGCCCTTACCTATGTTAACCGTAAGGTCAACCGTTTCAGCGCCGTAGCGAATCGCTTTGGCTGTGGTTGTCGCAGCTTTAGAACCCATGTCCGCAACTTTTGCCATATTGGCTGCAGCTTTCGTGGCAATATCTGTCACTTTCTGCGCAATTTTGCTGGCACTTTTCGCGGCAAGTTTCGCGATACCACCAGCCGCCGCGCCACCAAAGGTCACGATTGCACCGATGACAGCGACAGCAATTTCTAATGCCATCACCACTTTGTTCAACACATCGACATTCACACCCGCTTCTTTTAGCGCGTCTTGAACTGCTGGTTCTTGCAGCGCCATGCTGACTGCACCCATGACGCCACCAGCGATCATAAGCGCGCCAGCTGCCGCGCCAACGCCAGTGGCAACCATGATGGCACCTACCACAATGGAGACAACCGCGCTGATCCAACCAAAGATCTTCGCCGCTAAGCCCGATTTCTGAGCCTCTTTAGCAGCAGCTTCTGATTCCTTGATTTTCTCTTGGTTCTCTGCCATTTCTTGTTCATGTTTGGCTTTTGCGACTTTCACTTCCTGAATTTTCAGCTCGTTCTGAGCACTTTTCAGTTTGTCTGTAATCGCCGCAAGCTCCACTTCAAAATCGTCCGCAGAACCTGCGATGATTTTAACTGCGATCGAACCCGTCTGATCGGCAACAGCATGTAGCGCTTTTGCGATGGTATCGACGATCTTTTGCAGTTGAGCCATGGCTTTTAGCGTCAAGTCTGTCACTTTGTCGCTCACGGCTGCATTTGGGGCATCTAGCTGAACTTTCACTCTTCCTGTGTTCAGAGTGTCAGCATCTCTACTCTTTACGTTTTCAACCGTTACAGAAGGCGTCGCAGTAGACGCCGTTTTCTGTACGTTCTCTAACGTAGTTTGGCCAGACTCAGGGATGTAAACCTGCGTCTGAGTGCGGTCAAGTGCAATAGAACTCATAGTCTAATTACTCCTTTTGTTTCTCACCGCTTCTAACATGATGCCTGCACGTTGATGCAAGTCTGCATATTGTGATTTACCGGCAGACATCTCCTTCGCGCTGTAAAACCCACTCTCTGCTTCCGTCAGTTGTTCCAATTTCAGGTGACATTCTGCAGAGTGAAAAGGTGGGCGTGGATCGTTAATGTCCACGAGCGCTGCGTAGCTGTAGGCATCAATCGCCTGCAGATACTCACCCAGTTCCTGACGAGCAGCACCAAGGCCAATGAAAAATCGCGCCTGATAATGATCCAGCATGCTAAGCAGTTGGAAAACTTTGGCGGCTTGTTCAATCTTTCCTGATTGGAAGAAGTTGTAGCCGACCGCGTAAATGTGTTCGATGGTATCTGCCGATACATCGTGCAACATTTTCAGCGTGCCTCCCTCTTCCAGAAAAGACAGCAGCTCTTCTGCTTGCATTTGAGATGGATCGGTCGCGTTTGTTTTAGTCATGGTTGGTTATCCTTAAATGGCTCGTAGGATTTCTTGTAAAATACTGTGGTACTTCTGAACAAACTTGTTCATCGCTTCAACGGTCGAGTTGTATTGCGAGCTGATATCGTTTAGCTCTGTCGTTTTGATTTGAACTTCGTCGTTGAGCAGTTTGGATTTGTCGCTGACCGAACTGGAAAAGTTGGACAGTTTCTTGGTTTTTTCTTCGTCTTTAAAACTCGCGCCGTCAGCTACCGTTACACCCTGCTTTTTTAGAAAATCCGTGTGTGTAGTAATGCCATTGTCGGTGAGGTATTTATACTCAGGCGAGTTCTGAAAATCGGTAACAGAGTTGTAGTTGAAGTCGCTCGCACTAAAAGCATTGTCATCCGGTTTGTAAGTACCATCGACACTCTGCGTAGAGTGAATTTTCGACTGAACAACACCAAAGATTTTTAGTTGCACGGTTAAATCTTGCAGTGCTTCCTTTTGCTCGTTACGTTTTTCCAAGCGATTTACGCGACGCTCGTTTAATGCAAACAGCACTTGTTCATCAAAACGGTCACCAATACTGGACTCAACGACAGCCAACAAATCGCGAGCCGTCAAAGAGTGCTCTGCGCGAACCTCAAGATCCTTTTTCTCTTGCTCGGTGATGTTGAGTAGACGATCTTTCAACGCACCTAAGTTCTTGCGTAATGTTTCGTAACGTTCGATAAACGAGGCGCCTGTCGACTCACCCTTCAGCATTTTTTCAAACTGGAAACGGATGTCTCGTTCCGTATTGTTTTTTATCAGCTCAACCTGATCCGCAGAGATTTGCGTTTTTTGGATATCGACAATCGCTTTATCGTTGTAAAAAGCATCGATTTCGGTGTGAATCAGACTTACAGCAAAATTCGCAAACAAGCTTGAAAGCGTCAAAGAATCCGAGCTTTTGATGATGGCATCTAACGCTTTTCGTAAATTTTCAGTCCCAGCGGTTTCACCGTAAGCCGCAGTAAACTGACCTTTCACTTGCGTCGCCATTTCGCTTAACGCTTCGCTAAGCTGCTGTTTAGAAATGCCTGGCGTCCACGTAATTCTTTTCGCTAATTGGTCCGCGTCATCTTTAGTTAAAGTGATACCAATCTGGTTAAAAGCGTTCTGCAATTGCGTCGAGACGTTCGTAACAAAATTCGCTTCGGTTAGCAGAAAATCAGATGCTTGGAGCTGTGCCAGATTCATCGATGGCAAATGAGCAAAAGCATTACGAAGGAACGAAGATGCACTCTCACGAACCACGCTAGAACTCATTTGACGCGCCAAATCATCAACAAATGAGGCAATATCCCCAGTCGCTGATTTCAGCTCTTCAGCGCTTAACTTTGCAATCTGCTGCGCTTGCGTGCTTTCGGTTCCAAGCTGAAATTGACTCACAAACTGAGTCGGCAATGACGAATCCACTTTGTCCGTAAGCTGGTCGGCAAACCAAGTTTGGAACTGACTTGCCAATGCATTGTTCATCTGCGTCGCAAGTTCGGCGGCGTCCACTTCACCGTTTGAACTCGCGCGTTGTAGCGACTTCATCCAAATAGATGCGCTTTCGCTGAGCGCAGCACCCGAAAATGCGCTGTTTTTCTCTTTCAATTGAGTCAGCGTATCGACGTAAAGTGCGATGCTCTGTTCGTCTGTTTGACCTTTAATAGTTGGCAAATGCGCGATCAGTGAAGCAAGCTGCTGAGTTTCCGCATCACCTAAAATTGGGGTCAATTGCTCCGTTAGGCTTTGTCCAAACGTTGGCAGTGGCGTACTGCTTGCGGCGGCGGTTGCCGCTTCGGTAGCTGAGCCCGTTGTTGTCATATCCGTCATATCCAAACCTCTAGATCACCATACCGCGCATCATGGTTGGTCGCTTTCGTCTTTTACCCTGCACGCCTTGCAACTGATGCTGTTGCTGCCTGCGGCGCTGAACTTCTTCGATGAGTTCTTGCTCGGCGTGTTGCATTAACTTCGGCGAGGCGTTTAAACCGCCAAGCAGAACTTCTCCTGCTACGGGGCCAACACCGAGTCCTTCTAATAGCTCACTAAAAATGTCATTTCTTTCATCCGCATTTCGAATCGCTAACTCTGCATTTTCAATAGCTTGGGTAAAGGGTTGCTTCATATTGATTCCTATCTTAAAGCGTGTCTTCTCATTGGCGCTGTCAGTAACAGTCGAGAGTTTTTACATTTTTCTCTTTTTCAGAGGGCGATAGTCTGCAAGCCGCAAAAAAAACCAGTCGGCTTGTTGATCGTGGCTAGCGCCACAGGCGCGTAAGTAGAATTGAGCCAGGCGTTGGCTACTCATGTTGCTACCACGCAACACATCAACGTTACCGCGGATAACCCAATCAGAAGGAAAAAGAGGGATGGCGTGCTCAGCCAAAAGAAATAGGCAAGAAAAGGGGTTACTCAACCCCAAATTCGGACTCACACGTTTGAGGAGTACAATAATGATCTCCCCTTGTTCGACACGAAATACCAGCTCCATGCCATCAACTTCCATGCGATAACCAAGTTGAATCGCACTTTTTTGCCAAAAGTACGGCGTCACTTCGATCCCCGTTTGTTCCAACGATTGTACAAGTGCGGCGTTCATTACATCCCTACCCGTCCAAGTGGCTGAATGTTGATCTGCTGAGTGAGTTCTTGAAACGACAGAACGGGCAAATCGTAATATTCGGATTCAATCAGCTTTCTGACATAACGACGCACATCCATAGAAACCACCAGAACAGGCTTGTTCGGCATACGGCTTAAATCGCCTACGGTCTGTTTTACGTCGCTAACAAATTGCTGCGTAACCGAAGGATCAAGCGCTAAGTAGCTGCCCGCCGAGGTTTGTCGAATACCGCTGCGAATGGTGTCTTCGAGGCTCTGATCGAGAAGATACGCCGGCAACATGTTCTGACCGCTCGCGTACTTGTAACAGATGTAACGCTTTAAGCTTGAACGAATGTATTCCGTCAACTGAACAACATCCTTTTCCTTTTGTCCCCATTCGACCATGGCCTCCAAAATGACACGAAGGTTACGAATCGAAATGTCCTCAGACACCAAACGTTGCAAAATCTCCGTCATTTTTTGTAGCGGGACGATGCGCTGCGCCTCTTTCACCAATTCAGAATAACTGCCTTCCATTTGTTCAAGTAGGTAGCGAGTTTCTTGAATCCCAATGAAGTCTTGCGCGTACTCTTTCAATACGTGTGATAGATGGAACGTCAAAATGCGGTCTGGTGTAAGGAAGCCGACATGGCTCGCAGTTAACTTCTCTTGATAGCTTTGTGCGACCCAAAGACTCGAGACTCCCGGGAGGAAGTCGTCATCTTGCTCAAAAGGCACACCAAGCAATTCAATCTGGTCGCTTCCTTCTGTGACCAGCAATTTGTCTTTCTCAATACGACCACGTGCAACGGGCACTTCTTGCAACTGAATCAAGTATTCGCCGTTTTTCATCCCGTCGTTAAAACGCAAGTGAATTCCAGGAAACGGTACGCCAAGATCGAGATACAACGCGCGTCTTACTCTGGCGAGTTCGTCGTTCAGTGCGACGGCTTCTAGGCTTTCTTGTAAGCTTGAATCCAGATCGATAAGCAGTGGCACTGTCATCGCGAACTCTTCTTGCTCGCCCAATTTGCCTTTGCTACCACGAGACGGCGTTGGTTTATTGGGTTTTGCGGCAGGAGAACCCGCTCCCTGCGCGACAAAGCTCGGCAGATCGCTGCTTTCAGACTCGGTTTGCTTTTTCTGTTGATAGAAGAGGTAAAAACCGCCGCCACCGACCACCAAAGCCAGCACTAGGAATGTAATTTTCGGAAAGCCAGGGATAAGAGCGAACAAGATCAGCAGCACGCCACCAATCAACAGTGCACGAGGCTGAGCCGTGACTTGCCCACCAATGTCGGAGCCCAAGTCGGCCGAGTCTTCGTGGGAAACACGCGTAACGATAATACCAGCGGTGATCGCGATAAATAGCGCAGGAATTTGCGATACCAAGCCATCGCCTACGGTCAAAATCGCAAACAGCTCAAGCGCCTCTGACGCGCTCATGCCTTTTTGCGTAACGCCAATGGTGACGCCACCCAAGATGTTCACGATGATGATCACCAAGCCCGCAATGGAGTCGCCTTTTACGAACTTCATTGCACCGTCCATCGAGCCGTACATTTGGCTCTCTTTCTCGATCAGAGAACGGCGATGACGCGCCTCGTGAACATCGATAACTCCAGCGCGCATGTCACCGTCGATACTCATCTGTTTGCCCGGCATGGCGTCAAGAGAGAATCGAGCACTAACTTCAGCAACACGCTCCGAACCTTTGGTGATCACCATAAACTGTACAATAGTGATGATCAGGAAGACCACGATACCAACGACAAGGTTGCCGCCAACGACGAAGTTACCAAAGGTGTAAACGATTTGACCCGCATCGCCTTGAAGTAGGATCAAGCGTGTCGTGGTGATAGACAGCGACAAACGAAATAGCGTCGTGATCAACAATACTGCCGGAAACGCCGAGAACTCCAGTGGCGTAGTGATGTAAATCGCCAACATCAGCAGCACGACAGCAATACTCATGTTTGCGCCGATCAGCACATCTACTAGTGCAGTTGGCAAAGGCAAAATCATCATAAAGACGATCGCCAGCAACATCACTGCGAGCATGATGTCTTTGCGTTGCCCTACCTTGTTTAGAATATCGATCAACTTATTCATGAGATTCACTATGTAAAGATTGCAGGTAGCGTCGATGCGCTTGGCGTGCGCCCTCGACGTCATTTTGTTTCCAGCGTGCTTGGCTCAAGCAAAACCAAATTCCCGCCGCTTGCACAGACTGCGATTGCGACTTCAGTAAGCCTTCACATACCGCAACAGCACGGGTGTAACGGCCAGTTTGCAAACACGCGACCGCGAGCGTGTGTAACGCATCTTCGCGTTCTGGTTCGAGTTCTAAAACGGCATCCAGTATCGCGATGGCTTGATCGGGTTGTTGGTATTGAACTTGAAGCGCAGCGTGAACCAGCAGCAGCTCAATATCTTTGGTGCTTAGCATGTGGGTTAAACCTGAATAAGAAGATTGAGCGCCATGGTGAGGTAACGCTGGTCCAGTTGTGTGCTTTGTAGCGTTTCGGCGGCTTTAGCAAGGTTCGCTGAGCCTGATTCCTGTGCGAGTTGCTGAACACGAGCTAAAGTATTGTCGAATTGCTGACGGTACTTTTCTGGACGAAGCAGTTCACAATGGTTCAGTTTTGGCTTCGCTAACGCCAACAAATATTGATCGGACGGTCTTAGGTCATACAGTTTTTCCAAATGAGTCGCGACGGCTTGCCCATCCGGCAATAACTGAAATCGTTTGGGGAAATCCGTGTCGACTTCACCATGGGAAACGTGAGTAAAGGCTTCAATGCCGACATTTAACGTACTAACTCGGGTCATCAACTTGCCACTTCATCGTGAAGACGCACTAAAAGCGCGAACGCTTGTTCGAGTGTCGGCAGCGTCACTTCATCGCCTTCAATTTTTGCGGAAAACACCAAGGTTTCGTCGTCGAGCAAACCGGTTTTCATTTCAAATGGCCAACCCTGTTCGGCATGGCACAAACGCAACGCATGCTGAATACGCTCGCTCGACTGATGCCACGACAACGCACGCGCCAACATAAGGAAAAGTCGATCATGATGTTTTTCTATGTGCAATGTGCCGCTTTGCTCAAAGCTCAACTGCACACGTCCTGCGGCAGAAAAATCCACCGCATCTAAGCCCATTCCTCGGCAAAACTCATCGACTGATGCATCAATCCAACTCATCGTCCCACGCTTCCTCTTCTTCTAAATCAATGGCTTCGTCTAGCGCCTTTTGTGCGGCTTGTATTAGGTTTTGTCTCTGTTCGTCGTCAGCAAATACATCAACGGGGATGTGTCGTATCAACTTGTGCAGCTCTCGAAAAAAATCGATTTTCTGTTCTATTGCCACCAACTCCATTGATGTTGCGATCTTCCAAATCTCTTCACTGCTGACCCAACGTTGCTCGACCAGAGCAATTACGTCAGCCATCAAATCAGAAGCCTGATAAGCCATGACTCATCCTTTCTGGTTTGAACATTTGAAATAGCCGCCCTACCTGATCTTGCAAGGTGTTTAACGTTTTGAGTTTTTGCATGTCGGACATCAGCAGTTGCAATTTGACGGAGTCAATGTTGCTGCCTTGAACGCTAAGGTCGGCGCTCATGCCTTGCAGCATGAAGTCCACCGCAGTAGAGACTTCTTGCTCACCAAAACGCTCGACAACATCCTGATATGCAGAGCCAAGCCCTTGATAGCTGTGCACCGTATCGCGGTAAAAGCCGCGCAATTGATGAAGAGAGCTGAACTCTTGCTCTTTGCTAAACTCATCAGCGAAATGAGAAACACGGATTTCGGTGTCGATTTGCGACCAAGAATCCGGGTTCTGCTCGATTTTCAAGATCGCTTGGTCAATCAGCGCCAATAAGTGTTTGCTTTCCGGATTGGCCGATAAGTATTTCTTCACCGCTTTTAGAGCTAAGTATTGGTGGCTTTTCTCTTCCGAAAACCCATTCAAATACGCTTGAAGCTGAGCGATGGTCGAAATGTTGCCACCCGCCATTTTGGCTGCGAGATCTTTGATTTTTTGGTTTTTCTCTAGATCAGGTACCTTTCTGAGGTAATCAGAAACCAGCTCATGCGCTTCGTTAACGCGAACGCCACCGTCTTTTATTTTGCGTTTGGTGAGATCTTTTTCTGCTTTTTCGGAGCCAAGTGATGTGAGCTCTTCCATCGCGTCAAAAAGCGATTGAGTGGCGTTGTGCACGCGCACGGTCTCACCTCGATAACTGCCTTTTACGGCACTGTCCGCACGAGACGAGTCCAATCCATTTCGGACCGATGCATCAAACTTGGTGTTGGTTGCTATCTGACTATTGATAATACTCATTCACTTGCACTCCTTTCGTACAATACAAGCGAATTATATGAAGTGCGTTTTTATCAGGCTGTCAAAATCAGACGTGTTTTTTTAGGGCGTTTTCAGTTTTCTAAAAACTCCCGACCAATATTCACTATAAATACCAACCCATCCTTTCTATTCTCCCAGCATCAATCATTGCGCATATTTTTTACATTGAACGATTTCTCATACATCACCGATATTCAGCAATCTGCGATCAAACAAACGCGTTTGATCCAAATTCGCGGACGCGTTACTCAAGTAACCGGCACCATCATCAAGGCTGTGGTGCCGGGCGTACGCGTTGGAGAGTTGTGTGAGCTGCGCAATCCCGATCAAACCTTATCGTTGTTGGCTGAAGTCGTCGGCTTTCAACAACATCACGCGCTGCTTACCCCACTTGGCAACATGTTTGGCATTTCATCCAATACCGAGGTGAGCCCGATGGGGAAAATGCACGAAGTCGGTGTCGGCGATCACTTGCTGGGAAAAATCCTCGACGGACTGGGCCGCCCTTTCGATGGTGCGCAAAGCCAAGAGCCAAGTGCTTGGTATCCCGTTTATCGTGATGCCCCGCCACCGATGCAGCGTAAATTGATCGAAAAACCAATTTCTCTTGGCGTTCGCTCCATAGATGGCTTGCTCACCTGCGGCGAAGGCCAACGTATGGGCATTTTCGCTGCGGCTGGCGGCGGTAAAAGTACCTTGCTTGCGAAGCTGATTCGCTCTGCGGACGTGGACGTAACCGTTCTTGCTCTGATTGGCGAACGTGGACGAGAAGTGCGAGAGTTCATCGAACACGACTTGGGCGAAGAAGGTATGGCGCGTTCAGTGCTGGTCGTTGCGACATCCGACAGACCAGCCATGGAGCGCGCAAAAGCAGCGTTCGTTGCGACTTCTATCGCCGAATATTTCCGAGACCAAGGCAAGCGCGTTTTGCTGCTGATGGACTCCGTCACGCGTTTTGCTCGTGCCCAACGTGAAATTGGCCTTGCCGCTGGCGAACCACCAACTCGACGTGGTTATCCGCCTTCTGTTTTTGCCGCACTGCCAAAACTAATGGAGCGTGCAGGCCAATCGGACAAAGGCTCTATCACTGCCCTTTACACCGTATTGGTCGAAGGTGACGACATGACCGAGCCTGTCGCAGATGAAACGCGCTCCATTCTGGATGGACACATTATCCTTTCGCGGAAATTGGCAGCGATGAACCACTACCCGGCCATCGATGTGCTCCGCTCTGCAAGTCGAGTGATGAACCAAATTGTCGAGCCGAATCATCAAGCATCTGCCGCGCATCTGCGTGAAATGTTGGCGAAATATGAAGAAGTCGAGCTGCTTATCAAAATCGGCGAGTACCAACATGGCGCTGACCCGCGTGCCGATCTGGCAATCGCGCAAAGTGACGATATTCGCGCCTTTTTACGTCAAGGTACCCATGAGCCAAGCGACCTTGAAGGTACTATCGCTCAACTGAAAGGCATCGCAGGTCAATGATCGAACGATTATTAGAAATTAAGAAAATTCGTGCAGACCGCGCCGATAAAGCCGTTCAACGCCAAGAATACCGAGTTGCCAACGTGGCGGCAGAGCTGCAAAAAGCAGAACGCTCGGTAGCGGACTATCACGTTTGGCGTCAGGAAGAGGAAGAACGCCGCTTCGCGAAAGCCAAACAGCAAACCGTGCTTCTTAAAGAGCTGGAAACGCTAAGACAAGAAATCGCCCTACTTAGAGAACGGGAAGCCGAGCTCAAGCAGCGCGTAGCAGAAATAAAAGTGACGTTAGAACAAGAGCGCACTCTGCTAAAACAAACACAACAAGAGGCCCTTCAAGCCCATAAAACCAAAGAAAAATTCGTTCAGTTGCAACAACAAGAAATCGCGGAACAATCGCGCCAACAACAGTACCAAGAAGAACTCGAGCAAGAAGAGTTTCGCACTGTCGATATTATCTAAAGGTTCATCATGCGCATTAAACCAAGTACGGATACCCCAAGTACGCAGCCTCATTCACCACAATCTCCAATGCCGATTGACGATCATGCCATGCTTCAATCGCGTTTTGAGCGTGCGCTCAAGGAAAACCCAGACCAAACCAAACCACAGCCAAATGAAACCAACAATCAAGCTGCGTTAGATGCTAAAAAACCGTTTACTGAAAATTACTCAGATCGCTCTCTTGCGTCATTGCATTCGACAAGTAGCAACCAACGTAAGACTGCTGAGAAATCTGCTTTTGTTCAAAGTGGTGACGCCGTCACAGAAAATATAAACAACGAATCAGATACGTCGTCACCTATCGCTCTGAACACCCAAGACAAAACGCCAAGCGATATGGACGCACACATGAAATCTGACATTCGAATTCCTACTACCGGTGATAAAAAACTACCAATGGAGCCTTCGAATAAGCGTGAGAAAAACGCTGACGAGCAAGACGCATTTGAACGCTTAGTCGAAGATCATGATGATTCTAAAACCGAACTTGCGACTGCTAAAACAGCAGAGTTACACGAGTCGACACAGTCGCCGAAAGATACTAAGCACATTCCTACTGCGGGAACGAAGCCGGACACAATTGAAACGGTATCCGACGCTTTAGCGTCAACATTAGCATCAACAACCGTTGCGTCTGCGGCTTCTGCGTCACTCGCCTCTCATCCTGTCACTTCAGCTGTGCACAAAACTGCAACTAAAACTGAAGTAAACAAGCATGAGGGTGACTCATCACTTGGCTTTAATTCGCGTAATTTGAAAACACCACTCCCGAATGATGAACATCCCAAAGCGAGCAAGGCTGAGCGCACATTGCTAGATAAAGCCATGCTGGATTCAGAAAAAAGCAATGACAAGCCGGCGCATCAACCAGTCACGACACCGATTACTCAAGGCGATGTGATTTTGAAAGGCATCTCGACTCCACAACCTACTCAACCAACTCGTGAAGTCAGCCAACTGATTCAGCAATTGGTGGATAAAGTGTACGTTGCCCTACCAACGGCATCGAATGAGAAAGAAGTACGATTGTTTCTAAGCGAGGGTCAACTCAAAGGTGGCGAAATCCACATCAAGTTAGATTCGCAAGGTTATAGCGTGACGATTCGACAAGAGCATGCGCTTTCCATCATCAATCAACAAGCGAGGCAAGATCTGGCAGAACGTTTAAACCGCATGGGCTTTGAACAGCCTTTGCGCGTCTCGATCAGCGAGCAGACGTCGCAACACGGTCACACACAGCAAGATCAACAACAATCACGCCAACAACGTAGCGTTTATGAAGAATGGCAACCCGAGGCGGATCAATGAAATTAACCATCCCAACAGTCGATGCCGAGAGCATTGCGCTGACCAATCAGCTCTGCGCTAAACAATGCCACTTTCAAGGACGTGACGAGCACAGCATCTCAATAACCGCATCGCAAAAACCGGAATTTTCTGGCTACCGCTTGACCACTCTGGTTGGTGGACAAACCATTCAAGTCGATTTTTGTTCCGCGCAACTGCAGCAATGGCTTCACTCAACTTTGAATGCGACAGCGTTTGAATCTCTCCCAAACTCGTTGCAGTTAGCTCTGCTCAGTACGCAGATTGAGCCTCATGCTGACGCGTTCAAACGCCTATTTGGTCAGTTACCGATCCTCAGCAAATTACAACCGCTGGAACAAAGCGAAACGCAGCGCAATACCTTAATGCTGACGCTAAACAAACCGAGCGCATCACTTTGTTTGTGGGTAAGTGAAGGTCAAAGCGTTTTAGTTGATGCGCTGCCGCCATGCTCGTCGCAACTGACTCAGCATATTGCCCTTCCTGTCTGGCTAAGCCTTGGCAAAACGCACCTGGACTTAAATCAATTCCATTCGTTAGAGCTTGGAGACGTGATCTTTTTTGACCAATGCTACATCGCCCAGCAACAAGCGATTGTTCAGGTATCCAATAAGAATCTGTGGCGTTGTCAACTTGAAGACAACACCCTCTACATCATTGAGAAAGAAACCAACATGAATGACGTAAACACATCCGAAACACTCACCGACCACCAGCAACTGCCTGTGGAACTCACGTTCGACATCGGCCACCAAACCGTCACGCTGGAACAACTCAACCAACTGCAACCTGGGTACGTTTTCGAGCTCAACCAACCGGTGTCCAAGCCCGTGACACTGCGCGCGAATGGTAAAATCATTGGTGAATGTGAACTGGTAAACGTCAACGATCATTTAGGTGTACGTGTGCTTGAATTATTCGGCGGCACTCAGGAGCCGGCATGATTCAGTTACCTGATGAGCTAAACCTCATTGTCAGCCTAGCGTTGCTGGCATTGATCCCGTTTATCGCCATGATGGCGACCTCATTTGTGAAACTCGCGGTCGTGTTTTCGCTGCTGCGAAATGCGCTTGGCGTACAACAGATTCCGCCGAATATGGCGCTGTATGGCTTGGCGATCATTTTGTCGATTTTCATCATGGCACCGGTTGGCTTTGAAACGTACGACTACGTAAAACAGCACGACATTTCTTTGGAAGACTCTGCCAGCGTTGAGGGCCTGATTGAAAGTGGTTTACAGCCGTATCGCGAGTTTTTGAAAAAGCACATCCGTGAAACCGAAGCGATATTTTTTACCGACGCAGCACGCACGCTGTGGCCACAAAAATACGTGGACCGTTTGGAATCCGACAGCTTATTGCTGTTGCTGCCTGCATTTACGGTCAGCGAGTTAACGCGGGCTTTTGAAATCGGCTTCCTACTCTACTTGCCGTTTATCGCTATCGATTTGATTGTTTCCAATATTCTGCTCGCAATGGGGATGATGATGGTGTCACCGATGACCATTTCTCTGCCCTTCAAGTTACTGCTTTTCGTTTTGCTTGATGGCTGGACAAAACTCACGCACGGCTTAGTGCTGAGTTACGGTTGATGAAGGAGAGAGAATGAATCCTGCAGAAATCATCCATTTCACAACGCAAGCACTCACTTTGGTTCTGTTCTTGTCGCTGCCGCCAATTTTAGTCGCAGCATTAGTCGGCACCTTAGTGTCGCTGATCCAAGCACTGACTCAGGTACAAGAGCAAACGTTAGGGTTTGTCGTGAAGCTCATTGCCGTGATCATCACCCTGTTCATCACAACGCAGTGGCTAGGTGCAGAACTGCACGCTTTTGCCTCACTCGCTCTGGATAAAATTCCACAAATACGATGAGTTACGACGATTTACACCAAGCTTTGTTTCTTTATAGCTTGACGCTGCCAAGGCTCATGGCGTGCTTTATCTTTCTGCCTATTTTGAGCAAACAGATGCTTGGCGGTGCAATGATCCGTAACGGCGTACTTTGCTCACTTGCGTTGTTTATTTTTCCCGTCGTAAACGAGCAAGCATTGCCCGCCGAAACTGACGGCCTTTGGTTGATTGTGATTCTAGGCAAAGAAGTCTTGCTGGGTATGCTGATTGGCTTTGTCGCAGCCATTCCTTTTTGGGCGATTGAAGCCACTGGCTTTTTGGTGGATAACCAACGCGGCGCGGCGATGGCGAGCATGTTCAACCCAACGCTGGGTTCTCAATCCACCCCAACGGCGGTATTACTCACCCAAACGTTGATCACCTTGTTCTTCTCGGGCGGTGGCTTTGTTGCATTTATCTACGCTCTGTTTAAAAGCTACACCACTTGGCCAATACTCGGCTTTTTTCCGATGGTCACGGACGCGTGGGTAAGCTTTTTCTATGATCAGTTTCAACAGTTAATGTGGCTTGGTGTCTTAATGTCGGCGCCACTTGTGCTCGCGATGTTCTTAGCCGAATTTGGCCTTGCGCTGATCAGCCGATTTGCGCCGCAACTCAACGTTTTCTTCTTGGCGATGCCCATCAAAAGTGCCATCGCAAGTGTGTTATTGATCGTCTATCTCGGATTAATGATGGATCACTTTGAAGCACTATTTTATGGCATCACTCGCTTTGGCGATCAGCTCAACACGATTTGGAAATAAAGGTTAGGATGTTCTATGAGTGGTGAAAAAACCGAACAACCCACCGCCAAAAAGCTCCGCGACGCCCGAAAAAAAGGACAAGTCGCGAAGAGCCAAGAGATCGTCTCTTCGGCGTTAATTCTGGCACTCATCGCCGTGCTGTTTGCCTTTGCCGATTACTACATGTCGCACATCTCTGCCCTACTTTTGCTTCCAAGCGAGCTCGCATATCAAGGCTTTCAAGACGCATTGATCGATGTTGCCATCGCTATCGCCAAAGAGATGGCCTACCTCCTCGCGCCAATTATTTTGGTCGCCGCGCTTATCGCTATTTTTTCTAACATGGGACAGTTTGGTTTTCTTTTTAGTGGCGAGTCCATCAAGCCCGACATTAAGAAAATCAACCCTGTCGAGGGCGCAAAGCGCATCTTCTCGCTAAAAAGCGTCATTGAATTCATCAAGTCGATACTCAAGGTATCTCTGCTTTCCTGCATCATTTGGGTTACGCTGCGGGGCAACATCAACACCTTAATGCAAATTCCAACTTGTGGATTGGAATGTGTCCCTGCGGTGACGGGAGTTATGATTAAACAATTGATGATCATTTCATCGGTTGGTTTTGTCGTGATCGCTGCGGCAGATTTTGCCTACCAGAAGTTTGACCACACGAAGAAGCTCAAAATGAGCAAGGACGAAGTGAAACGTGAATACAAAGAGATGGAAGGCAGCCCGGAAATCAAAAGTAAACGCCGTCAGCTTCATCAAGAACTTCAAGCTTCTAATCAACGCGAAAACGTTAAGCGCTCCAACGTATTAGTAACGAACCCGACTCACATCGCGGTTGGTCTGTACTACAAAAAAGGCGAAACACCGTTGCCTGTCATCACTCTGATGGAAACCGATGCGATGGCTAAACGCATGATTGCAATTGCGCGAGAAGAAGGCGTGCCAGTAATGCAAAAAGTGCCATTAGCGCGTGCGCTTTATGCCGACGGAAACGTTGACCAATACATCCCAAGCGAATTAATTGAAGCCACGGCAGAAGTGCTCCGTTGGCTGGCATCATTGGAATCTGATGGTACTCAAAGATAGTTTTATTCAAAGGGCAAAGTACGTCGCTTTGTCCTTAATAAAACTCAGGTTGATTTAACATTTCTAGCACGGATACGTCTGCAGAAAGCACGTATGATTTACTTGTAAACCTAAAGCTCAGCGCGCTTTTCAATCAGAAAATCCATAAGGACGCGGATTTTCTTGGGCATGTTTTCACGTGAAGGGATATAGAGATAAAAGCCCGGAAACGGTTTACACCAATCAACAAAAACGCGCTCCAGTTTCCCTTCTTCAAGATACTTCAATACCCATAAATCAATGTGCTTGATAAGTCCCACACCCTGAATAGCAGCTTGCAACATGCTGTAATCGTCGTTGAACACCGCATTGCCTTTCGGTTCAAATATCACAGTATGTTTATCAACATCAGGAGACGTGAGTGACCAATGGTCGAGTGTACCACTTGAGGTAAAACGGTACGCGAGGCAGTTGTGATACTCTAAGTCATTCGGCGTTTCAGGTTTGCCATATCGCTTGAAGTAATCTGGAGAACCGACTATCGCGTTTGTCAGATTTGGAGTGATTGGAATCGCGACCATGTGCTCATCCAAGCTAACACCTAAACGTATTCCTGCATCCATCCCTTCCGCAACAATATTTGTCAGACCGTCATCCATGATCAGCTCTAAACGTATTTTCGGATAACGAGATAAAAACTCCCCCAAGTGCGGTTCGATAAGAAGCCGAGCGGCTGTTCTAGAAGCGCTAATACGAATGAGCCCCGCTGGCTCGATATGTAAATCATTCAGCGAATTTAGGGCTTGCTCAATATTGGTCAATGAAGGATGAAGGGTGTCGAGCAAGCGCTGCCCTTCTTCGGTCAGAGACATGTTTCGTGTCGTGCGATTTAGCAGCCTGACTTGAAGTTGTTTTTCTAGCCCTTTCACATGCTGCGACAATGCAGCCCGCGTCACTCCCATTTCGGAGGCGGCTTTCGTAAAACTACGATGGCGCGCTACATGCGCAAACCACGTTAGTGAAGATATTAGGGAAGGTTCAATAGCCATTTGTTAAGTATAACTTAACAGTCATGTGTGTAAAACGATATTTATCTAATACAGTTCGTTCACTAGTATTAACTCAAGGCTTACGCCCCACGAGACAAAACAGTGAAACGCTACAGGAGAATTTCGTTATGTCTAAAGTTACTTTCAAAAATCTAAATGGTCTGGGCATCTCTATTGCAGCGGTGATTAACGTTCCTGAAAACTTTGATGAATCTAAACCGTATCCTGCCATTGTTGTTTCTCATCCTGGTGGCGGCGTTAAAGAGCAGACAGCGGGAACCTACGCGAAAAAACTATCAGAACATGGCTTCGTGACTATCGCATTCGACGCATCGTTTCAGGGCGAAAGTACAGGTGAGCCTCGCCAATTAGAAAACCCTCACATTCGTACCGAAGATGTGAGTGCCGTTATCGATTATCTCACCACTCTTGACTACGTAGATAACGAACGCATTGGTGCAATGGGGATTTGTGCAGGTGCCGGTTACACCGCGAACGCAGCGATTAATGACCGCCGCATTAAGGCTGTCGGTACCGTCAGCATGGTTAATATCGGTCAAATGTTCCGTAATGGTTGGGATAACAGTGTAAAAGACAGCGACGCCATCCCTTACATCGAGGCGGGATCACTCGCCAGAACTTCAGACGCGAGCGGTGCTGAATTTGTCACAATCCCAATGGCACCGTTAAAAGAAGAAGACGCACCAAACGAAGAGTTACGCCAAGCGTGGGAGTATTACCACACCGATCGCGCGGCATATTGCACAGCGCCGGGCTTTGCAACCGCACGTAGTTTGAATCAAATCATCACTTACGATGCGTTTTTCAAAGCAGAAGCGTTCTTGACTCAGCCATTGCTGACCGTTGTCGGTAGCGAGGCTGGCAGCAAATGGATGAGCGATGACCTAATGGAACGAGCGGCGAGTACGGATAAACACATGCATGTCGTTGACGGCGCAAATCACATGGATCTTTATGATGGTGAAACCCCTATAGCAGAAGCGATTGGAGCTCTAGCGCCGTTTTTCCAACGCACGCTTTAACAGATTGATTTGAGATACCAGATAGTTTGGCTCTGCGATCTCGAGCCAAATTTGAAACTAGGAACAAAGATATGAACACTCAAAAAGTAACATTCAGAAACGCAGATATGGCTTGGGATATAGCGGCACTTATTCTACTACCTGAAGGTTTTGATGAATCCAAACGTTACCCAACCATGATAAGCGTTCACCCATTTGGCAGTTGCAAAGAGCAAACGTCAAGCGCGGTATACGGAAAAGCATTAGCTGAGCTTGGTTACGTGGTGATCGCCTTTGATGCGAGTTTTCAAGGTGAATCTGGAGGGTTACCTCGTTATGTTGAAGACCCAAGCCAACGCGTTGAAGACATCAGTCGCGTTATCGACTACGCAGTAACCCTGCCGTATGTCGATGAAACTCGAATTGGTGGCTTGGGAATTTGCGGTGGCGGGGCTTATGTCATCAGTGCCGCTTTAACAGAAAAACGTTTGAAAGCGGTAGTTGGCATTACGCCAGTCAATGTGGGACGCTTATTCCGTGAAGGATTCAGCTTGTACAACCCAAACGGCACGCTGGAAGCAATGGCGGCACAGCGTACCGCTGAAGCTCGCGGCGGAGAATTACAAGTCAACGAACTTCTTCCACCAAACCTAGAGTTTGCCAAAGAAAATGGCTTAACTGAGCGCGATGTGTTTGAGGCGACTGACTACTATAAAACGCCTCGCGGACAGACTGAAGGCGGAGCCACGCGCATGTTGTTTTCTCATGCTCAGAAAACCCTAAGTTGGGATGCTTTTGCCTTCACTGAAACTTTATTAACTCAACCAGTGATGACCGTGATTGGTCAAAAAGTGGGAGCGTTTGGCGCTTATCGTGATGGTCAGGAGGTTTATGGTCGAGCTGTCGCATCAAAGGATCGCCAACTAGTTGATCTAGAAAGCTGGTCTCACTATGAGTTGTATGACCATCCACAAGCAGTTGGAATGGCAATGGAGAAAGTCTCGCCCTTCTTGGATAAGCATTTGAAGTAATCTGAAATCAAGAGTGCCACCAAACCGGTCGCACTCTTACTTCTCTGTTATTCCTATTTCCCAGTTAATAGCCATAGGTCAGTGACTATGTTTCGATGGACGCTCATCGTTCTATTTATATTGTTCGTACTTTTGATGGTGGTTGCTCTCGTCGTTACTCAAATCGAAAACTCACAATACCGCAAGCACAAACAAAAGCAGCAACATCTGCAGCACTCGTTAACCGGTGAGTCTAAAACCGCAATCGTCGTTTTCTCTCGCTCAGGGAATACCGCCACTCTGTCCGAACATATTGCCAACAAAACAAATGGGCATGTTTATGAAATTTTTGCCAAAAGCTACGCGCTCGGCATTCCAGGATGGATAAGTGCGTTGAAAGATGCCAGAAGTAATGTGGCAGAGATCGTCCCACAGCATATCGACCTCTCCTCTTACGATACGGTTTATCTCGGCTCTCCTATTTGGTTATACAGTCCAGCCCCACCTATTTGGCAATTTGTGAAAGACAACGATTTAACCAACAAACGGGTCATATTGTTTAACTCGTTCAATAGTAAATTTGAACAACACTTTATTGACGAATTTGCTGCATTAGTTCGAGCCAAAGGCGCAACAAGCTTCGAGCATCAATATGTAAAACGAGGAAGAATGGGAGACCAGTTATCTACAGACGAAATGTTAGCCGCGTTTGACCATCTCACCCCCCAATCAATAAGTTCACGTTAAACATGGCACTGTTTAAGCGGCAATATAATAGGCAAAAAGGGAGCGAATACTCCCTTTTCTGTTTAGACCTCGACTCAGGCTATACATAGGAACACATTGTCTTGTATCACCTATCTAGACGTTCAAGTAACTGATTCGATAACGTCTCTACCACTGGTTTTACTTTATCCTTTTTCCAAACGAAGCAAAGAGGCAGTTGAAGTTCGAATTTGTGTAATGGCAAGAACTGTACAAGTGCCGAAGTTCGAGCAATATGCCTGCTGTTCACAATTGCAACCCCTTGCCCTGCTGCAACCAACGCGAGCATTGAGCTTTCATGATGTGCCCAATGAAGAACATTTGGCGTAAGTCCAAGAGATTTAAACTTTTGCTCTTGCCAATCATAAAAAGTGGGATAAGAAGATCTAGGAAATCGGATAAAAGGCAAAGAATTGAGTTGCTCTACAGATATACTCTCGTTGAACTTTTCTCGCCATGATGCAGGGTACGCGAATGCCATATTATCTTTGCGTAGCTCTATCGTATTGTATGAACTATCAAGATTTTTAAATAAGTAAACGAACGCACAATCCAAATTACCATTTTCAATTTGATCCAATAACTTTACGGTATTGTCCGTCACCATTTCCATCGCAATATCTGGATTTTTTTCTCGAAAGGTACTTAGATATTTAGGGACAAGCCCCTCCCAAAGTACAGACTCTACAGATCCTAACTTCAGATTCCCAATAGAACCCAATGCCACTCTCTTAACCATTTGAGTCGTATTTTCCAAATTGTTCATCATTTCGCTCATTTGGTCTCTGTAATATTCTCCAGCCAAAGTTAGTGTTAGTCTCCTAGAAGCTCTTTCAAACAACTGCACACCTAGTTCACCTTCCAACTCACTAACCTGTCTAGAGATGGCGGGTTGAGTAACATGCAGTACTTGAGACGCCTTTCTAACCCCTCCATAATTAGCAACAGCCAAAAAATATTTAATTTGTCGAAGCTCCATCACCGCCCCAATAGTTAACCAATAAGCATCAATTGATAAAGATATATCAATATTTATTATCACCAGTCCAGCGTAGTCTTCTAAAAAACACAATTTAGAAGACACAATGAACACAAGTAGTTTAAAAACTCACAAAAAAGGCAACTTCATCAAAGGAATTGGATACGGTATTGCAACTGTGAGTTGTTGGGGAGTAATGAACGTTACAACGCATGATGCACTAAGGAGTGGCTTTTTACCAAATGACCTAACGATGCTGCGTTATTGTATTGCGGGAATGATATGCCTACCTTGGGTGCTAGTTAATCACAGCAAAGAACAAGGCCTGTTACCGTGGCTGAAAGCATCTGTATTCGCGCTATTGGCTGGGCCACTGTACGGTTGGCTGGTAAATAAAGGAATGCAACTCACTCCTTTAACTTATGCGAGCGTTATGGTGCCTACGTTTACAATGTTGATTACGATTTTGTTGCTTTTCTCAATGAAGATTGACGTTAGCAAAAATCAAGTGATTGGAACCTTCGTTATTATCTTTGGGCTATATTCTCTGATCAGTAGCAATTCTAGCCCGTCACCACAAAGCCAAATGGGTGTACTTGCGTTTTTATTGGCCGGGTTTATTTGGTCTTGCTTCACCATCTTATTGAAGAAGTGGGAACTTGAACTGGTGCCAACGATTTTCATGATGAACATCGTTTCTGGAATAGTCTACGTTCCGATTTTCCTTTCCAGTGAACAATCCGAACTGTCTAGTATACCTATTGAACATTGGGCTGAGCAGATTGTAGTTCAAAGCATACTCGCTTCAATTGTCGTAGTTTTTACTTTCGCTAAGGCTGTTGAGTATCTGGGCGCATCTATTGCTTCTACGCTACCTGCGCTGATTCCTTTAGTTTCTATTTCTCTCGCTATTTGGTTCTTTGAACAATCGATTACAACCAACGAAAAAATAGCCCTAACTGTGATTTCCATAGGGTTTGTTTTATGCACACTTTGCAAGCACACAAAAAAACAAGAGAGATGAAGACATCCCCCCTTAATAACTAAAGAAGCAATGGGAAACGAGCTCATCAGTCGTAATTTCGGAAAAAGAGACGAAAAAAAGAAGCTTCAAATAGTAACGTACAGCGAATCCAACGAACTTTTTGCTGTATTTAAACAATACATGATGCCGACTATTGATGGGGCCATAGGGTGGGATGAAGACTTTCAGTTTGACGGATTTGTAGAAAACCTCAAACGAGATTGGTTCAGATGGTTAATTGTAAGAAATGAGAAAGCAGGATTGGTTTGTTTTCGTACAATAGAATCTAGAATCCATATCCACCTTTTAATCGTGTTTCATCCATTTCAACGCCAAGGGTTAGCTCGCCAATTCTTCCGCCTGATTGAATCGAAACATAAATCAAAGTGTTTGTCATTGAGCAGCTTAAAAAACAACAAGATCGCAATATATATGTACACAAAGTATGGTTTCAAAGTGATTGCTGAAGATGAACATTTCTACAGTTTTATTAAGTTTAATACGAACAGAGAAGTACCGTAATTAAAGTACTTCAGTGTCAGCACAATTCAACAAAAAGGGAGCGAATGCTCCCTTTTCCTTTAAATCCAGCCTTCGGCTAAGTACATTAGTCGTAACTGGCTTGGTGAGCCGAGTTTATCTAATGCGTCAAGCTGGGCGTCACTTAGGTTCGGGCTCTTGTCGAGATACACACGTCCGTTTGCGGCATCCAAAGGCAGCTTGTACGTCAACTTCTCGTTGATTTTGCTCGCTTCACCTTTATCCATTGCTCGGACAGCAGGCATCAGCCAATCCCAATCTTCACTTAACAGCTTTTTAAATGCACCGTTCGCCGTAGATTCCGTCTGACTTGGCATGTCTTCATCGCTCAGTTTAAGCAGTGAGTCGACATCTGGAACAAGATGTTCACTCGGGCTTGAGCCAAGCATTTGTTTGAGTGTTAAGCGTGCGGCTTCCATCTCTTGCGCTTCTTTTGGCGCTTGAGGTGAGCTCATTGACGTATCTTCTTTAGGACCAAGATACGCCATCAGTGCGCGAACTGCCGCCGGCTCTTGCATGCTAAAAGTGAAATCGCCCTTCACGTTTGAAATTTCCAAACGTGGCAGCACACCAGACATTGGCCCTTGTTTGAGTTGGTCTTGCACTTCGTTATTTAAGCCATACGCCCCAGCTTGGCCAGCAACAAAGCCCCCGCCGCTGATAATGCCAGTGGCTAAAGCAGTTCCAATGGCTTCTTTTGCTATCGGCGTAACCCCTGCCGTCGCCACGGAGCTTACACCAAACGTACCCAAACCACCTGTCGCCATGCCAAGTGTGGCACCAACTGCGCCCTCAGCCGACAACATCGCGTGACCAATGGCTAACGTTTGTTGCATTGGCATCGATAAGCGCTGATCTCTTCCCGGCAACTGCGAGATTTGTTCGAGTTGATGATGATACGCTTCGGCATCGCCATTGACGGACGCTTTATGAAGTTCACGCCCTGTGGCGACGAGTAAGCCTACGCCGGGTAACGCCAAATTGATGGCAGCGTTAACACCCGAGCCTTTCAGCTTCTCTTTTCCCATTTCCAACAACTGCGCGCCGAAACCGTCCATTTTCCCAGGATACTGGTTTTCCAAACTGACTTGCATACGCGGATCTTTGCTGATCGAATCAAACGTATTTTTGAGCTGCTGATAGGTGTCACCGTCGACTTTTACTTCATCAAGTAGGCTCACCACTTCCAAAATTTTTCGCTCGGTTAATGGTTCTCCTCGGTAGCCTGACGGACTGACTAATGAATAAGCCAAAAGTGCGGTTTCTGGTTTTTCTTCCTTAAGCAGTGCCTGCTTCAAGTCGAGGTGCGTTTTGATGTTTTCTTGGAAGAACTTAGTGTATTTTTTTCTTAATACGCCTTCGCTAACAGAAGCAAACTTGTGGCCTTTATGGAACGTAGATGGCTCTTTGACTTCGCCTCTTTTGCTGATTACTCGGTCATCTTTTTGCGCGGCAATGGCACGAAACTGTTCCAAATCGGGTACTGGGCTTTGACTGATTTTTTGCGTTGTATTCACCATAACTCCCTCCTACACACGCAGTGGTTGAACATGACTTTGTTCATGATTTGAAGTGGCTGAAAGATCTTGATCCAACATGGCAAAACGCGCTTGCCAAAGTTCGGTCTGTTCGATGATTTCGTGGAACCAAACTGTCAAGTTGGCTGAGTTAAGATGCTCGGTAGGTTGGCGACCCGCTAAGACAAGTTGTCGACTATTCGGGGCGAGCGATAACGCCAAGTTGCCGCTGCCTACTCTTTGGTAATTTGCGCGGGCTAATAGCTCTAAGCCTCTTACGCGCAACTCTCCCGATTTTTCTAAGCCGCCAAACGCAACAGAGAGCATTAAGGCGTCATCTTCTGTGGCGGTGAAGTACAGCACGAATCGATCATCAACGAGAAGCTGACAACGATTTCCATCTTCTAAAATGAGCGGTGGTAATTCATTTAAACGACAAAACTCATCGAGCAGTGGTTGAATCGTGTTCATAATCTTTCCTCTTGTTTCCGTCACTCTATTGAACACCGATTCCCATTTTGACGATGTCGCTAATGGTTTTATTTTTGTCACTTTCACCGTTTCTTTGTGATGATGGCCTCAGATACAACCTCAATTTAACTATTTGGTTTATAAATAAAAAAGAGCAACACTCAGCTGCTCTTTTCTTACGGGTTCGATTTTCATATTCGATGTTAAATCAACATACAAACCTCGATTAACCAAGTTTGTGGCTATCGAAAATCACTTCTGTTGGGGGGAACATGTTCGATACTGGCGGGCGTTGGGCATCACCGAACATGGTCGCACCAAATGCTGACGCCGCCCAAGGATCGACGATTTTTACGTCTTTATTCCATGTCGATGGGTCTTTAATGTCGCTGCCTTCTTGTCTCCCCACCAATACATAAAGGTGCGTGCCAGAATGGCCTTTTTTAAACGCCACAACTTCTACTTTTGGCTGGTTTTCTGGTGTTCCCGACATGCCTTGAATCATTTCAGCAGCGGCAGCGAAAGCAAATGTAGTACAGCAACCTGCCTTGGCATTTTGTACATACTTAGCAATGTTCTGTAATGTACTTAGCTGCGGAGCATTGCCTCTTTGAGCGGCAGCTTGAACTGCGCTGGCAGACATGGTCGCTCTTTGGTCTTGCGCGATACGTGCTTGGTTCGCGTAAAGAGCTTTTAGCCTTGGCGCGCCTTTTGTTTCATAAAACTGCGACCCTTTTTGACCAAACGTATTTAAGTCTGTACACGCAAAATCCCCCAGCTTTTGAAGGTTGTCTTTGTGCTCGTTGATCAGCGCCACGCTGGATGAGGCTTTGCTGGTTTTGGAAGACGAGGTGTCGGTTTGTGCGGCAGGCCAATGCGAACTTGGGCCAGACGACAATCTTTCAAGATTTTTCAAATTGCCGAGCGTCAGTTTATTTTCGCCATTGAGCACGTTTTGTAGCATTTGCTTCGCCACATCTTTTGGAATGCCCTGCTTGGTGAGCAGATTCACCACAATGTCTTTCGCTTTGTTCTGATGGCTAATACGAGCGCTCACGCTTTTGTTTTTTGGCGCACCTTCTTTTACGAAAATGTCTTTGCCGTTGTGTGCTCGAATCTCTTTATCGTCCGCTTGATTCTGTGTCGCCAAATGTGACGTCAGCTGGCTCAACGACTGCATGTGTGACGTATTGATATTAACCATGTAAAAAACCTTAAACTTGAATAAACGGGTGTGAGCCAGTTTGTTGGCTAAAATCGACAACCGTGTTGTTTTGGAACAGTTGCACCCAAGTGTCACTCAACTCATTCAACTGACTGATCACGTTGGCTAATTGGCTGATCTCGGTGTCTGCCGTGATGGCGATTTGAAGCAGAATATCTTTGGTGGTTGGGTTGATGCAAAACTGCACTCCGCCCGTTTCGCGATACAAAAAGTTGTATTCCAGCAGCACTTGGAGCTTGTCGGCGGTGAGAATATCTTTCTCTACCACTAGACTTTTTGAGACAAGCACCTCGTTCTTCTCTTGCACAAATTGCACATCGATAGCGTTATCTTCGCTGAAACAGAGCGACCACATTTGATGCTCAAACTCTGTAACACGCTCAAGGTTGAGTGAATCCCCTAGCTCTGCGAGAAGAATATTGATCTTTCCGGTATCCATGTTGTTTCCTGTTAAATTCGATGACGGCTTATTGAATTAAGCGCATAAAGATGAAGGACATTTTAGGGTGAGCTTTGAAGTTGGACTTTATTTAAACGTCCGAATTTTATTGCTATTGGCCGTTTTAAAAGTCGATGAGATTGAATCGCATGAACAGCGGCAACAAAAAGAGCGGCGCTCGCCGCTCTTACCAACATACAAATACCAACACCGAAAATCACTGAGTTATTTGATACCGTGAAGGCTATTTTCGGCATTCATCGCCAGAGGATTGAACGAGTCATTACGCAGTTCAGCGATGGCATAAAGCATGCGCCCCATGCGTCCGTTGCCATCGGTAAAGCCATGATAACCAATCACACCAGCAAACAAATGTTTACCGAGGTCTTTGTCCGCAACTGGATTCTCTTTCAAAAAGCCTTCGATGTGTTGCTTCAACATGCCTTCCCCACCAATACTAGATGGTAATGTGCCACCAGAGATATTTGGCCCACGGTAATCGCGTTCTACATTTGGTACCAAACGAGCATGCAACTCTTTTAGGTTGTCCATATTCAGCAAGTCTTTACCGTTGGTCGCGTACTCTTTCAATAATGACGTGATGTTTTCCGCATCGTTCCCTTTTGAGTTTGAAGCGTTGATGATCCAAGCCGCTGCGCGTTCAACATTGTTCGTCACGCCAACTTTATTGAAAGCGTCTTCAGGAAGACCTTCTGCATACACACCTTGGTTTAAATCCGTACTTGCGAGCCCTTCAATATGTCGCTGCGCTGCTTTTAGGTGCATCACCTCCATATCAAAGACAGCTTGCATTTGGTTGATGCGTACTTCTGGATTTTTCTGAGCAGCCGCCACGCCACCGCCGTAATCTTTCACCACACGCACCGCGAGCGACTTAACGGCATCATCACCAATCAGCGCTTTGAGTTTCTTGCCAGAATCCGTCTCTAACATCACTTCTGTCATGGCTCGTTCGGCAAGTTGGCTCAGCTCAGCAGCGTGAGACTTCACCATTTTGCTGTCCAACTTCGCAAACGCATTCAGAACATCTGAAGGCGTTTTGAGGTTCGCGTCTTTAAACAACATCTGCCCATGCTCGACAGAAGACGATGTTTGCAAACGCTGAGCTTGTCCCTGTTCGTTCTCAAACACTGCTTTTGTGATCGCTTTTGCCACAGACTGCGTGCTGCCTTCACGAAATAATTTCCCAGTAGCTTCAAAGAAGCGCGCGACTGCACCACTTGTAGGGTTTGCGCGTGTAAACTCTTGAGTAGCAGCATTGATCGTATATTCCTTACCACCAATGCTGAGTTTGCCTTCATTTAGAATCTCATTACGAGCTTGTGGCATCGCCGCTTGCAATGCACTCACATTTCCAAAACTGATCATGATTTACACCCTTAATGTAGAGAATTGGTTAGCATCCATCACTGGCGCGCTTGTCTCGTCACTGATTGTTGAGTTGGTCGTGCTTTTTAACCACTCAATGAAATTGCCGAGAGATTCATCCAAAATCGCTGCATCCAACCATTGCTGACTTAGATGAACAAAGCCAACAAAACCGACTTCCTCGTCCCAGTAAACGGCTGGTGAGCCTTGAGTGAGCGACGCTTTCATGTATTGCAGCATCACGTCATGTTCTGGTTTGTCGCCAGAAATCAAGCCAATGAGCGTCAGGCGATCATCCTCAGCACGCATAGTGATTGCCGTGTCTTGGTCAATCAAAAGATGACAGCAATCGTCGCCATCAAAAACCAGTTGTTCTATTTGGCAACGGTGAGCAAAATCCGTCATCAAAGCGGTAATAAATCCATTAGCCATTTGAATGAATAATCCTATTGTGCTTGTTACGAATTCGGCGGACGAGTCATGAAAACAGAGTGACTCAGGCCGTTTTGATGCTGTTATTTTTCATCATTCGGCGCGATTAATATGCTAAAGATGGTCGGATTTTTTTCGTTTTAAGACGTTTGAAAACAACAAAGCTCAGCAATGTGCTGAGCTTTGTGTTCGATTGATTTGGCGATGATGCCCTACTCTGGTGACGTCATTTTCCGCTCACTGAGTTGTTTCACCATCGCTTGCTTTAACGCCTGAATCTGTCCATCGATACTGGCGTCAATGATGCCGACTTCGGTTTCCAGTATGCAGCCACCGTTTTTGAGGCGCGCATCGGCAACCACATCGACATAACCCACTTCAGGAAAATCACTCAAAACGCCAGCAACTTTCTCTCTCACGTCAACCACTTGCTCAGGATGAACGTGTAAGATCACTTGCTTTTGATTACTCACCAATTGCAGCGCTTCTCTGACCACGCTGATCGTGGTGTCAACGTCATCAAATGTGTCGATGATTTTACGCACCGCGTCTAAGACGACGTTCGTCATTTTGTGCTCAACTTGCAGGTAATATTCATTGCAGCGAGCCAAAGTAGCGACCATCGCTTGCGCATTTTCTATTTTCGCCTGCTCCAAACCATCTTGATAGCCGCGCTGCTTTTCGGTTTCATACGCTTGCTGCGCTTTAGCAATGATGCTGTCGGCTTTCGAATTCGCCGCTTCAACCAAATGTTGCGAATCGAGATAACTAACGTAATCCTTGGCTTTGAGCACCTTTAAACCTGGCGCTAACTGCAAGTTGTCGGTTTTTATTTCAACAAATGAAACCATTGGGGAATAACCTGTTTTGCGATTTTTTTGGTGAGTCGGTACGCGAGATCACGCTGCTCTTCAACGAGCCAAGAGGTGTTTTCTTTCACTTGGCTAAGTGATTGATCGAGCTTGAACTGCCAACGGAGCAAAATATCGTGAGAAGAGCTCGCTAAGATAAACTTCATCCATGCGTAGCCCTGTTTGAGCATATGACGTTCAACTTCGTCTTCTTTCATCATGTCTGGTAGCGCTTTTTGCCAACCTTTCGGCCATTGTGACAACAACATCGGCCCTTGCTGAATAAGAAAACGGGCGATATCCAAACCAAACACGTTGTTCAAACACTGCTTGGGCTTTTTAAGTACCACTTGGCGCATCGCAAAACTGTGCAACGCCCCGCCAATGGTGAGCATTAACGTACTGAGCGCATCAGGAGGAAGCAGAGCCAAGCTATGGTGTGGCTTGTTAAAAGCCGTTTCTGGAACAGGCGCAAGCGCCCACTCTTCTAGACACCAAAGGTTGAAGTTTGGGTTATCTCGCCAGCCATCCAGATTAAGAAGCCAAGGCTGTTTTGGCACGATCCAGTTTTGCTCTAGGTACTGGCATGGGCAGTAGTTGAACTGATGCAGTACCTGAGCCATCGGTGTTTCAGGTTTAACCACGCTTTGCGCTCCTGCGGCACCACGTGAACGTCGCGACATTCGAGCCAATCAATAGCAGTACCATAAACACTAAAATCCCGATGAGATGGTTCGCCGTTTCTTTGGTAACTTGCACCGACAAAATACTTTTAAATTGGTTGCTTTGAGTCGTCACTCGCACTTCCGAAGATGGCACCATCACGACGCTAATGCGGTCGTAATTCAGCCCTTCAATACTGTTGTTCACCAACAATTTGATTTGAGGCACGTAAGAGTCCAATGCCACATCGGCAGCATGTTTAATAAACACCGATGCCGAAGCAGGAGTCGGACGCTCGCCTGGGCGAAGATCTTGATCTTCAAGTACCACGTGGACTCGCGCCACCAGCACACCATCAATTTGCGATAGCGTTGATGACAATTCTTGCGATTTTGCGTAAACCAAACGCGCTCTTTCCGCCAATGGCGAGGAGATTAAATCGTCTTTTGGAAACACTTCTTTTAACGTCGAGAACTGCTCTCGTGGGTAGCCTTTGCGTTTTAATGCATCAACGGCGAACGCGATTTGCGAGCTATCGACCATCAATTTTACTTTGTTGTCTTTGTCCGGTTCTTTGGTCGCCACCACGCCTTCCGATAACAAGATCGACAGCATTTCGTTGCCTTCTTTTTGGCTCACATTGGTGTAAAGCTCGGTTTGGCAACCCACCAAAAACAGCGCCAATACAAGGCAAAGCGCGCGCATTTTATTCTTCATCATTACTGCGCCTTCAAAAGCGTTTCGACATTCTGTGTGGTTTTACCCACGGTTTTCGCGATCAACTCTTCTTGAAACGTGATTCGCGTTAACGCCCACTGCATTTGCAACAGTTGCGCTGGATCGTCACCGACCATTTTCATGCTGTCTTGTAGACTGCTTTTTGCATTGTCGATGGTGTTTTTTAGTTCGCTGATGTTTTCTAGCAAACCGCCTTCTAAACCGTTGTTCCCCTCCGGAATAGACATGGCTTGTTCAAAACGCTCACTCAGCCCGTCTTCGACTTGAGCATCTTGCAACTTCTCAAGGTTGGTTTGCATCACCTCGGTGTACTGTGTATTGATCATGTGTACTCCTACGACAAATCTAACTTATGGCTGTGAGTCATGATGTTCTTCACCATCGCGTTTTTTTGGATAACAAAACTCAGCTCTTCACGTACTAAATCGACTGCTGATGTCATCTCTGGCAAAGACTTTAGCTCAGCCCAACAATGCCAAAGCGCCTGTTCTTTCTGAGCGCCAAGTGGGAAGCTTTGCGCTAGCATCGCTTTTAATGCTGCTCTGTCTGTTGGCGGCTCAGCCATTAACTGGCCAGCAAAATCTCCGAGCAACTCTTGTTTCAGAACGCTCAATAATTCCGGAACGGCATCATCCGTTCCTTTGGCGCTTTTCGCCTGATGAAAGGCGTACCACAGCGCTTCTTTTTGTGTTTGAGGATCAGAAAAAACGTCCTTTAACGAAGAAAGCACGCTTTGTTTAGAAACAGTCTCTGCTTCCTTGATCGACGCATACCAATCTTTAATTGCGTTGAGTTTCTCTTCTACTTTTGTCAGCGTGTCTTTGGGAGCTGAGCGAGAAACTTCGGCCGTGGTTTCTCGCGTCATAAGCTCGCTCATTCGCTTCGCATCGTCGCGTTCATAGTGACGAACATCGGTTGAATGAGCGGGCGTTTGTCCGACAAAGCTAGGGTCGACTCTCATCCAAGATTCCTAATGTCTTGGGTGAAGCTCGCCGCAAAAGCTTGGCTTTCTTCGCTGCCTTGAGCTGCCAGTTCCATCCAACGTTCAGCTTGGCTTAGTAACCCTGCTTTTGCAGCCGCTAGCGCCGCCAAACTGATCAGGTCAGGATACGCGGTACAAAGTGGCTCAAGTAATCGATGTGCCTCTTCGTACGCGCCTTTGTTCATCAGGCTCATCGCACGAATCATTACTACGACTTCTTCAGAGTTCGAGGTCTCCTCAAGGCAATCAGCAATCGTATTGGCCTCTTGATGGCGATGCATCCCCGTCGCCATCAAAGCAATTTCAGCCAACAGCTGGCGTAATTCTCGTTCCATGCATTACACCTTCTGCAGGATCGACTGCATTACATCTTTGATCGCACGAGTGGTGGTTGCGTTGATGTTGTATACCACCGACCATTTGTTGATAGCGTGCTGAAGTTCAGCCAGCTTAGATGGGTCGTCCGCGTTGCTTTCTAGATTTTTAATTGCATCAGTGACGGATTTGTTCGCGTCTTTCGCTTGTTGCTCAAGTTTCGTTTTAACGTCATCGAGGTTTACACTGTTGGTCGCATCGTAAAATGACATAGGATTTCCCTTTATTTTTGGTTAGCTTCGTATGTTTCAATCACAACCTGTGCCGCTGTGTATGCTTCATACTGTTTTAGTAGCAATTGATACTGCTGCGGAGGACACCCCAAGTCCAACTGACGCTTTACCGCTGCCTGTGCTTGTAAGAGCTTGCTCTTAATGTTTTGCACTTCAATGCCACTTAGGTCGTTATTTAGAATCTGTTCAAGATTTGTCATGGTTTTTCTCGCCTTCGTATCCAAGTTCAATAGTGATAACGCGCCCGCCTTTCACCAGCTCAATCCCTGCTGGCGTTACGCTGGATATGCGATAACCCTGCGGAGTGCGAGCCCCTACCATGTAGCGAACGTTATCGGTAAGAATGACGTATGGCACTTGGCCAAAATTAACGCTACGAAACGGGAAGTCGATGTCCGTGCCTTTGCTGACTTTGGGAATCGATTTCAAAACCAGATACGGCTTTTCACCATACTGCTCACGAAAATCCCGAGTCACGCCGTAAAAGCGTGTGGTTTCGATGTCGTCTAATTCACCACGTACTTCAATGCGGTCACCACTTGTCACTAATTGAACTTTTTTAAGCAGCTCCGCGTTGGTGAGCAGCTCTTTTAATGTGTCCATGTATGCGCCTGCACGCTGCAGTTCGACTTTCCAAGCGACCAAACCGGGTACATCGCGTTCTAAAATTTGTTCGACTTGGTTCCATTTGCTGGCGTCATCGATGTAGCCCGTCAGCAGCAACGTGCCAGTTTCATCCCCGTTCTCGACTTTCACTTGGTGATAGCCAAGGTTACGAAGAATAAAGCGCACGCCTCGGCGGATTTCTTCCATCGTTCTTAGGTCACTTTTGTAGTTAATCCCCAGAACATCGATTCTTCCAAGCAGTTGCAGTTTCTGCGTTCTGTCTTCGACATAACCTTCTAAAACTGCTTGATGAGCAGTAGCGTTCCACTCCACACGCACATCATTGAGCCCAAGCTCATTTAAAATATTGCGTACCAACACAATCGGTTCGGCTTCTGCCACAACTTCACTGTCATTGCCATTGGCTTGGCTGTACCACATGCCAGCGAATATCGCGCTTGGTATCGCGCTGCACAGCACGGCTATCAGTGCGGTTCTTTTCCAGCTTGTGCTTTGCGCAGTAACGACTGGTGCATCTTGTTTGGTTTGAGCATCCGTAACGTTGGTGACAATCAGCTCGTCTTCAACGTAACCCAGTGCAAATTTCACCACACCAACAGAGATCACCGCGTGGCGCTCTAGCTCGATGCTAGATTCACCAACCGCTCGGTTTTCACCGTTGATGGTTACGTCCTGACATCCACGCAACATCACCGATTCACTGTCACACACTAAAGTGAAGTGATTGGCTTCTACGCCAGCATCCGATAACACAAGGTCTGCGATAAAGTCGTCGCTACCTAAAACCAATGCGCCTTCTGGCAGTGTGACTTCAACCCCGGAATGCACGCCGGATAAAATACGAATTTTCCATTGCTGCATTTCGGTTATGGCTCCTCTGAAGGGCGAACACATTCAGCCTGTGAAAGGTCACATTCCGCCACTTTGACTCGCCAGCCTACTTGCCCGGACGGCAATTGACATTGAGTTAACAGCGAGGATTTTTGCTGTGACAGTAAGTCTTGCTGGTAACGTTCTGCCTGCGTTTTTGACGTACAGCTGAATACTTCAACAACCGATTTAAATTCTGCGCTATTGTTCGAGATATTGTTGAGCTGGCCAATACTCGGGCGCAAATCATGCTCATTACCTATCAGCACGCTGTCGCCAATGCCATCAACCACGATTCTCGGCTCGATAATGAACATGCGAACTGTGCGGCGCGTTGTGTTGGTGTTACTACGGAACAAAGCGCCTAGGTATGGAATGTCGCCCAACAGTGGGACTTTACGTAGCTGATGGCTAACTTCGTCTCGGTATACGCCACCAATGAGTAAGCTTTGCCCTTGTTTTACCGTCGCTAACGTACTGATTTCGGTTTTACGTACTGATGGAAGATCATCCACACCACCATCTGGGATCTTTGCGCCATCTTCTAAGTGAAGGCTCAAGTTGATCTCTGGTCGCGTCGCGAATCTGTCGCCGACGATACGAGGCACAATGCGCAACAAGGTGCCATACGTCACTTCTTCCAAAGCCGCCGTCTCTTTGCCAACCAATTTGACGTAAAACGTGCTGCTGTTGTTTAGCACCGCTTCGACGTTTTCTTGCGTGAGCAGCGTTGGTCTGGAAACGACTTGCGCACTGCCTTTCGATTCCAATAAACGAATTTGTGCCAACAAGTAGTTCAAGTTGGTCGAATCCAACAAGGACTTGAAACTCTGACCACTGCCCAATGTGACATCACCGTTATCAACGTCGCCGGTTGTTTTGATGTCGACAATGCGGTTGTTTCCAACCGATACACCCGCGCGCCAATCCACACCGAGCTGACGTAAATCGTTTGCGCTGATGTCCACAATAGATAACGCAACCTCGATACGAGATTGTGGCTGATCGAGTTGAGCGACCAGCTTGCGATATAACGGCAGTCTTGCTTGGGTATCGCGAACGATGATCGCATTCAGCCCCGGCTCCGCTTCTACGGTTGCACCGCCGTGCACAGACGCAGTTTTGCCGCGAGGTTTTGCTGCTTCTGCGGGTAATCCGTTTACAGGCGATGTTTGTACAGACGCAGAATCCGTAATTTGAGTTTGAACACCGCCAACCACACGGCTCAATACCGAAGCAATCCCCGGAACGGTAATGCTTTGGTCGCGATACGAGATACTTCTGTCCGTCGCCGAGGCATATTTAAGCGGAATGAGTTCTACAAACAGCTCATCCGTCGAGTTGGACTTTTGCAGCAATCGGCTCTCTAACGCTTCTGCGGTTTGTACTACTAACTCAACGTAACGCGGCGGTCCAGCTAGATAGACCAGCCCTTTGTTCTCGGCAGCGCGCCAACCATAACGAGCATCCCAAACACCGGTTGAAATCAAGGTACTGCGAAGCTCGCGCGCGGTAAGCAGTTCCAATTGCAGCAATCGGGAGCGCGTTTCTGTCGCTTTGTAAACGTGCAGTACTGCGCCATCGAAGTACCACATCAAGTTATAAACTTGCGCTAGGTAGTCGAGAAACTCCGCTGGATCTTCTGGCGTGAATCGACCACTCACTCGGTCATTCACTTTGTCGCTCACAGACACCGATACTCGGTAGTTGGCACCAAAGTTGTTAAGCAGATCTTTCAGCGAATCGTTATCGGCATAGTAACGAAATGGTTGTTCTGGCCAATTGAGCTCTGTCGCTTGTACAGAAAACATCGGAACGACACACAGTGCGCACAATGTCATTTGGGCGGCAATGCGCCCTATTTTTGGCATGAGAGTTCGCATTACGGTAACCACACATGATGATTGATGGTGTGATTAACACGCTCGTGTTCAAGCAATTCCATGTAGCGTTCACACACGTTGGCATGTTGCGCAAGAAGTTCTGCAAACTGCTCATTTGAAGTGTTTTCTATCATCGCTTTGCCTTGCAAAATCAATTGTTGATCAGCGTTTGTGGTGAGCACGCTTGGCGTATCTCGAAGCGTTTTTAGTGATAGCTGCATACAACGTTTTAATGCTTGTTCTTGTTGGTAATTGAGATGTTCATTGAATCGAAGTGGTAAGGCAGTTTCCCATAAGATCCATGATGAGTGCTGTTTGATTGTCAGTGTTAACTGGTCTACTTCGATGGTGTAAGCGCCATTTTCTCCGGCAATAAAAGGCCCTATCCCTAGCGTTTCCGCTAGAGATTTCATCATTTTATCTAACATATACTGCCCTATTTAAATCTGGCTGAGATGGTTACAAGCCTGACCGCATTGGCCACTTTGAATATCAAAATAGTAGTGATCAACATCGCCAACGATCTGCATGTCTTTAAACCATTGCCACACTTTAGCAACGGCATTGAGGTCGTTATAAACCACGTCACATGCATCCCAGACTTCATTGAGATCCGGTGCTTGTAAACGAGCCTCAGAGCACCACGTTTTCCAATCAGAGATGAACATATCCGTCGTTGAAGTGTAGTCCGCCAGTTCTTTCAAGTTGCTTAACGACGGTTGCCACTTATCGACCAACGCTTTATGAGATTCAATTACTTGTGACTGCTGCTCGTTCAGTGTATTTAGCTGCGCTTTTAACTGCGTTTGCTGGCTCTCAATCAACGCAAGTTGTTGTTCGACAAAAATCGCGCTGGTGTCTTCACCCGATAACTTCGACCAGTACTCTTTTTGAATGTCCAGCTGATTCATCAGTTGTTCCACTTTGACCGAGGCGTGCAACGCACTTTGGTCGGTTTGTCGATGAATCCACTCGGTCAACGCCAAGTAACAACAAAGGATCAGCGTTTTTGGCGTGGCCAAATTAAAGCGAAAACCCAATCGAGAGTTGATGTATTCGAGCCTCTGCTCAAAGGTCGCCACTCGTTGACTGTCACTTAACTGAGCGCCAATTTCTAAAAACAGACGCATGGCAAAACGGTCAATCGATGTGCCTAGTCTCAAATACGTTTTCACCAATTGGCTGGCGCACAAACTGTCCACCACACTTCTGTCCAACAAGCGTTGCAACAACGATAACTGGTCGTCATTCAGCACACCTTCACTCAACAGCTGTCGGTGATTCACGTGGACAACATTGAGATCCTGTGATGGCTGAGACGCACTCTCATATCGTGCTCCTCTTTGCAAAACAGTGACTTTCCTTTGCGTCACAATGCTGTCAGGAAAAAGCGAACGGCGTCGCCAATGCTGCTTTTTCATTTGTGTTCTTCTCCGCATCCCTTTCGAACACTCCAGAATGAAAGGGATGTAATAAATTTGAATTATTCGTTCTTACGCTGAACATAATAGAATTTTATGTCCGTCGGTGACTTTCAAAATTAGTCAGAAAATTTTAGTCATAAGTCATTTCAATTAGCGATGGCGACTTGCTCATCACCGGAACGGACCTTACTTGGCGTAGTGCCAAAGCGACGTCGATAACTTTGAGTAAAGTAAGATTGGCTGGAAAATCCCGCTTCCATTGCCACGTCGACAATGCTCATTTTGCTCGTCAGCAAAAGCTTGTGTGCGTGCAATAAGCGACGCTCACTGATCCAAGCTCTTGGAGAGATGCCATAGTGCTCATTAAAAAGCTCTTTAAAGGTTGTGAGACTGGCACCAAATTCTTGAGCATAATCCGTCAGCTTCCACTCTTTCAAATAGTGCTGCTCCATAAAGCGGCGTAAGCGGTCTGAGGTTCGGTTAGTTTGCTGCGATAGCAAGGCATAGAGGACTTCGCCCCCTTGACTGTGCAGCAATAGAATCAGCATTTCTTCGTACTTCAAACGCATGATGGCGTCTGGGTACGACTGCTCCTCCAGCGTTTTCATGCCGGAAAGCACTTGCTCAATGAGAATGTTCAAACCAAAAGAAAACAAACCCGAGTTGAGTTTGTCCACTTTTGGCAACGTCATGAGAAGATCGCTGTGTTTTTGCAGTAATTGGCTTACTAGCTCATTGTCGAATTCAATGATAGATGAGTGATAATTCCCACCCTGTGGTGAGTACTCTAACAAGTAGTCACCTTGAGAGAGAAATACCCCACTCCCGGCAACGACATCTATGGTGCAATCGCCAGTTTGAACTCGTAATTGACCATTGTGAACGACAACAATATGAGATTGGTCTGAGTGAAATACTTCGTCATGTTTTTCGTAGTGAGAAAAACTGCGAATTTTTCGCAAGCTAGAGCCGACCGTTTCTGTGTTTAGTTGGCCTGACACATCCATTTTCTACCCTTCATAATTTTTAATTTCTCTCTTGTGTAAAAGAGAAACTGTCAAAGCACTACTTTGTTTGTTGTTATTTCCTAAGCAGTACAATTTCAATTAAAGAAGCAAAGAAAAGAGCATAGAAGTTCATATCACTTACCATACCCCCCGAAATAAATAGCGAATAGCTTAGAAACCGCCATTCCTTCGAGGAATTAAGCAGCCTAAGCTCAAATACAGGCTTCTGAATGAGTAGTTTTTTTATTTTCAGATAGCGCTTTTACTTTCTTATAAGTCTATTTTTTATTAAATAACGTTATGCTATTTAAACTCTGACTTTGTTTTTATATTAGAATAAATTAAATTACTAATATGATAATGAAAATTAGGAAAACCGCATTTCCAAAACCTTCAAATTGTTTGTTTTTTAATCCAAAACGCCAAGCCAACGTGTTCAAGGCGTAGGATATAATCATAAATCACACGCTTGTGGCAATAGTTATTAATATAATTTCCAACTGTCCCGATGACTCATTTTTCGCAATTTTATTTATAAAAACGCTCAACAATTCTTTCACATTGAATTGGCTATTTCTATTCACATTTAATAAATTAGATAGCGCTAATCAAATGTAACCGATTACTTTTTTGTTTCTATTTCTATAGGAAAAAGTCTTAAATCCACTTTCTGACTTCCCTCTCTGAATATATATTTCTGCTCATTTTGGGCGATAATTTGACCTTGAGAATAGAGTTTCCCTATCACTTTCATTTCTCCTTTCCCGGCTTGAATTGGCGCAATAAGAAAAGAATATTGAACTGGTAACTGAACACCTTGATATTGCTGAGAAGCAACAGTAAGACATTGATTTTCAAAAGCTTGACACATCTCCACCTCTATATAGGTCGAAACTGGAGGATGGTATCCTTCGACAGAAATCCACCCATATACATCCGCTTGGCTCTGAACGGAAAATGGCTGTGCAGTCCCCACGAACTGAGCGCATCCAGTCAATAACATTAAACCGATAAGACCGGCCCACTTACTGCTTTTCATTTAGGCTCCCATAAATTATTTTTATCGTCTTATTATGATTTATTTTTACACAACTTCTTATGTGTACGTTTAAATTTTCGGCTTATATTTATTCTACAGATGGACAGCAATAACGTTCCACGTACAACACGTAATTAACATAGTATTTAATTTTTGAGATAACACAATTCTAATTCTTCATCGCTTGTCGATATAAACCAAAATCTCACCATAATAGAATTTAATAACCGTTAATCTTTATATGCACCAGCACTCATTTGTAAGATTAGAAGCAAGGTGTCAATTCTGGGTTTCCGGCCAAAATATAATAACTAACAACCAAAATTGATAAACACACCCCACGATATCGAATATGTTTCCCGATAAAATTCTCAAAAGGACTGTTTCTATGTCAGCACGCCAAACTATCGATGAGGTTTTACAGAAGTTTGCTCATCAAATAGGCTTGCCTGAACTGCATTTGACGGACAATGAACTAAGCTTAGCTTTTGATGATCACTTAAAGGTTCATTTCATCTTTCATCCAGAAACGAATACGCTGCAACTGGAAGCGGAAATTGTTGGATTACAAATCGTCAATTCTGATCTTTATCGTTCTTTTTTGGCGTTCAATTACCATTGGCCAGAACACCAATTATTTTTCAGTTTAGATAATCATAGGCACGTACTGTGTTTGAATAAACTGATTGGCATCGAGCAATTGGATTATGAATATTTTGAAAATGCGTTGGCGGAATTGTTGACGCAAAGCGAGTCATGGGAGTCGTTGCTATCTGCTCACGTAGTGGCCGAAGAGACGCCTGCTATGCCTCAAAGTTTAGATCTGAGAGTTTAGGTGTCTTATGTCTAATGACATCCAATCTGCACGCAACAGCCAACCCATTCACGGATTGGAGCAAGTAGAACAACGTGAACTTGCGCCACAAGGAACGTTTCAAGGTCGCAAAGTAACCCTACTCTCTTCATCAGAAAACAAACAGGCACGCATGAGCTCAAAGCGAGAGCTGAGCGAATGTTTAAACCAGTTCGCGAGCCTTGAATCGTGCAATCAAGTGTTGGATTTTGAAAAGCCAACTGGATTTGAGAAGCAAAGCGCTGCTATCGAAAAGCTTTTTGAGCGAAAGATAGATGTGATTGCTCGAAGCGAAAAGTAAACACAAGTTATCACGCACGCACAGCTCCCTTTTGTGGTTTAATGAATGCCAATAAAAAACCCCGACAATTCGGGGTTTTGAGTTCGTATTTAACTTAAGATATCAAGCTTAGAAAAAGCCTAACGGGTCAATGCTGTAGCTAATCAGTAAGTTCTTAGTATTTTGGTAGTGATCCAGCATCATCTTGTGCGTTTCACGGCCGATACCCGATTTCTTGTAGCCACCAAACGCTGCGTGTGCAGGGTAAGCGTGGTAACAGTTGATCCAAATGCGACCAGCTTCGATATTACGGCCCATGCGATATGCCACGTTTGCATCACGCGTCCAAACGCCTGCACCTAAGCCATACTCCGTGTCGTTCGCTATTTCCAATGCTTCCGCTTCATCTTTGAACTTAGTGATAGCAATCACTGGGCCAAAGATTTCTTCTTGGAAGATTCGCATCTTGTTGTGGCCTTCCAGCATTGTTGGCTGAATGTAGTACCCTTGACTGATTGACTCTGGCTGTTCTGATACACCGCCACCAAAAACCACTTTTGCGCCTTCTTCACGGCCGATTTCTAGGTAACTTAAAATCTTATCAAACTGTTCTTGAGAAGCCTGAGCACCAACTTGAGTATCGGTATCGAGCGGGTTACCTTGCTTGATTAACTGCGCACGTTCCGTCAGTTTCTGTACGAACTTATCGTAAATCGCTTCATGAACCAGCACACGAGATGGACAGGTACAAACTTCGCCTTGGTTGAAGAAACCAAGTAACGTACCTTCAATACACTTATCGAGATACTCATCTTCGTAGTCGAAAATATCTGAGAAATAGATGTTTGGAGATTTACCACCCAACTCAACTGTCGATGGGATCAAGTTGTCTGCCGCACATTTTAGAATGTGATTGCCAACTTGTGTTGAGCCCGTAAACGCGAGTTTTGCAATGCGGTTGCTGGTTGCTAACGCTTGGCCTGCTTCTGAACCAAAACCGTTTACAACGTTGATGACGCCCGGAGGAAGAAGATCACCGATTTTTTCCATCAAAACTAGAATGGACGTTGGCGTTTGCTCTGCTGGCTTCAATACCACACAACAACCCGCCGCAAGTGCCGGTGCCAGTTTCCACGCAGCCATCAGCATTGGGAAGTTCCAAGGGATGATTTGACCAACTACGCCAATCGGCTCTGGGAAGTGATAGCTTGCCGTGTGCTCATCTAACTCCGCCGCACTGCCTTCTTGTGCGCGAATACAACCCGCAAAGTAACGGAAATGATCCACCACTAAAGGCAAGTCCGCCGCCAAGGTTTCACGAACTGGTTTGCCGTTTTCCCATGTTTCTGCAACCGCAAGTTCTTCTAAATGCTGTTCAATACGGTCTGCGATTTTCAGCAAGATGTTCGAACGTTCGGTCACACTGGTTTTCGCCCACTTTGCTTTGATGTTGTGTGCTGCATCCAATGCTAAGTTGATATCTGCCTCGCCAGAACGGGCAACTTTACAATACACCTGCCCGTTTATTGGTGAGATATTGTCAAAGTACTCACCACCCGTTGGTTTTACCCATTCCCCACCGATAAAATTATCGTAATGCGATTTGAAATTAACGATGGCATTTTCACTACCTGGCTGTGCATAGATCATAACTCTTCCTTTTGTTTCTCGTTCATTAACGACAGTGTCGTATCGCACTGTTCACAAAGAGCATTACGCAAGTCACACGCCAACTACGCCACACTTGTTGTTAATTAAATGTAAAACTATGATTACCAAGCGATAACAAACCAAGTGAGCGATGTTTGAGCGGATGTATGGTGTGAACACCAATGTTCAAGTGTTCCAAAATGGCACACCCTCACTGTGACAAAATGGTACAGTCATGGAACTTCAACACATTAGCGATAACAACTGGCTTTCTACGTCATGGATCCGAAGTGAACAGGCGGGTTTAAAACAGCGCCGACGCCCTGAAGATATTCGAGTGACACCAGCGACACTTCAAGATAGGCGTCATCAACTCAACTTCTTATTGGAAACCGTCACCCAGTTTGCTCTCCCGCTGTTTAATCAGCTTTTTGCTCACAGTGACAGCCGCTTAATTCTGACGGATGCCGACGGCGTCATCATCGGCAGTTGGGGACAACCTAAGTTCCGCGAAAAGTTGACCGAAATAGCGCTGAGTTCGGGGGCGTGTTGGCAAGAAAAGGTCAAAGGCACCAACGCGATTGGGACTGCGATAATTGAAGCAAAACCGGTCTCTGTCATCGGCGATCAACACTTTATCCAACACCATCGTTTTATTAGCTGCTCGGCCAATCCTATTTTCGATCATCTTGGTCATTTGATTGGCGTATTAGATATCACCAGCGAGCAAAAGAAACATGACTTCTCAACGCAGGTACTGGTGCAAAACATGGTGCTGCAGGTTGAAAATCAATTACTTAACTTGATTCCACAAGGGCATATTCGTGTGGATTTGGCGTGTGAGAAAGGCTTACTGAACAGTGGGTGGCAAGGGATTATCATCGCCAATGAAGATGGACAGATCCTTGCGCACAACCAAGTTGCTTCTCAACTCCTCGCGCAACAAAACGTCATCGGGCAATCGCTCGACGACATTCTTTCGATCCAGAGTGCCGACCATCCTTTCGTGTTCAAAACAAAGCCGCTGACCGACAAAAAAGTGAAGTCTCGTTCCGTTACCGCTTCCAATGATCTTCATTATGGTGATTCCACTGTCGAGCATTGCTGGCAACAAGCCAATCGCGTTATCGATAAAGACATCAGTTTACTGATTCTCGGAGAGACTGGGGTCGGTAAAAATGAGTTCGTGAAAGCACTCCATAAAAACAGCCAGAGAAAAACTGGCCCTTTGGTTTCCGTCAACTGTGGCGCACTACCGAAAGATTTGGTTGAGTCCGAATTGTTTGGCTACGTAGCTGGTGCATTTACTGGCGCAAACAGCAAAGGCTATCAGGGAAAAATTCGCCAAGCACACAAAGGGATTTTGTTTCTGGATGAAATCGCCGACTTACCGCTAGAAGCTCAAAGCCGATTGCTTCATGTGCTTCAAGATAAGACCGTACTTCCCGTTGGTTCAAACCAAAGTGTTCAAGTCGATACGCAAATCATCGCGGCCACGCATAAGGATCTCGATAGCTTGGTTAGCGAAGGATTGTTCCGTCAAGATTTATACTATCGTCTCAATGGTTTGATCATCGAATTGCCTCGCTTTGAAGAACGAGATGATAAGCAACAACTGATCGAGAATATCCATCGACGTCATGCTGAATCTGAACAACAACTCTGCCCTCACCTACTTTCTCTGCTGCTTTCTTACTCTTGGCCAGGAAACCTGCGAGAACTCGATAGTTTAATCAAAGTATCCGCGTTAATGGCGCAAGGTGAAGAAACGTTGGAGCTCGCTCACGTACCGACTCACCTGAGTAAGAAGCTCAGCCAAGCTCAAGACGTAACAACCGCTGCAGAGCCAACATTAAAACTGCGTGCAACCGTCGAAGACAAACTGCTTAAAACATATCAAGCAAATCAGGGCAACATAAGTAAAACCTCTCGTATGCTTGGCGTGAGTCGAAATACGATTTATAGAAAGCTGAAAAGCCTCGGCATATTGGGTTAATCCATAACCTCAGATACAAAAAGAGCACCTTTGCGGTGCTCTTTCTATTTTGAAACCTAGCTTACAGGCCGCCTTGTTGTTGCGCCTGTTTTACTAATGCCTGACGTTGAGTTTCCTTCTCAGAGATCACTTGGTTGTCCTTGTGTATTTCCTGATCCAATTCTGCCGGAATGAAAACAAAGTACTTGTTAAGAGTCATCTTAGAACCTCAATTTGTTGTGTTAATCACCTTCTTGGTCAACATAAACAACACCAGAAAAACACGTTTTACTGGATCCTTGTTGCTGGTTTCAAAAAATAAAGGATGTTCATTTATTAAACATCCTCCATGTGGGCGCTAATTATAGGCGTAGTTCAAAGGCTTACCTAGCACTCTTTTTCGCCTTTCTTGCAACCTTAGTTTCATTCTCAAAACTGATGCAATCACACATATTCAATAAAGTATTGTTAAACAAAGAAAAGTGATTTTTGATTCTATAAATCAACAGGATGAGAAGCACTTCCCATGCACCTTATAAAATTAAGGTAGGCGACGTTTCAAATTACAAATTCATGCAAAACAGTCACTGGCCTGTGCAGTAAAATTCTTTTGACGTGATAATCAAATAAGCTCATATCGCTGCAACTTCATCCACAAATTTGTCTACCAGTTCAATATTTCACCTTTTTTGAGAAATCTTTAGCCACTTTTTTGGGTGAAAATGCCAAGAAAGGAAGACAATCTAAGTGTGGAATATGACCACTCTTGTCTATCCCCACTCAGCTTTGGGAGGCGTTTATGAAAAGTAACAAACTTGGCCATGTGATGTCTTTCAGCAGAATGTTTTCCTTCATTGCGTTTTTGACGGCCACATTCGCATGGATTCTCAGCATGTATGCCCTATTCACTGTTTCTGTAGTGGCTCTTGTGGTCAGCGCAATTCTCTACCTCAAAGACAGATTCTATCAAAACAAGAAAACGACCACAGAAAAGAGCGCCTAGGCGCTCTTTATGTTTCCTAAAGCCAGACACAAAAAAGGATGCCACTGGGGCATCCTTTTATATTCAGTCGGTTTACTTAAAACGATTACACGTCGTAAGTTGTAGACGCTGTGTTGCCGCCTGTACCCGTCCAGTTAGTGTGGAAGAATTCACCACGCTCACGGTCGATACGCTCGTAAGTGTGAGCACCGAAGTAGTCACGTTGAGCTTGCAGTAGGTTCGCAGGTAGACGAGCTGTTGTGTAACCGTCGAGGAAAGTCAGTGCAGAAGTCGTACAAGGCATTGGGATGCCTGCTTCCAGAGACTTAGCTGCAACTTTACGCCATGCTACTAGGCTGTTTTGTAGGATACCTTTGAAGTAATCATCAGAGCCTAGGAATGCTAGTTCTGGGTTTGCTTCATATGCATCACGGATGTTGCCTAGGAACGCAGAACGGATGATACAACCACCACGCCACATAAGAGCAACGTTACCGTAGTTTAGATCCCAGCCATTCTCGTTTGATGCTTCGCGCATTAGCATAAAGCCTTGAGCGTAAGAGATGATCTTAGACGCTAGAAGCGCTTGACGTAGTGCGTCAACCCACTCTTGCTTGTCACCTTCTACTGGCGTGATTGTCTTGCCGAACAGTTTCTCAGCTTCAACACGTTGATCTTTTAGTGCAGATAGGCAACGAGAGAATACTGACTCAGAGATAAGCGTTAGTGGAATACCTAGGTCTAGTGCGTTGATACCCGTCCATTTACCTGTACCTTTTTGGCCAGCAGTGTCTAGGATTTTTTCAACTAGAGGTTCACCATCTTCGTCTTTGTAGCCAAGGATGTCAGCCGTGATTTCAACTAGGTAGCTATTTAGCTCAGTGTTGTTCCACTCAGCGAATACCGCTTGCATTTCATCTGCAGACATACCAAGACCGTCTTTCATGAACTGGTAAGCTTCAGTGATCAGCTGCATGTCGCCGTATTCGATGCCGTTGTGAACCATCTTAACGAAGTGACCTGCACCATCGTTACCAACCCAATCACAACAAGGCTCGCCAGCGTCAGTTTTCGCAGAAATACCTTGGAAGATAGGCTTAACCGCTTCCCAAGCTTCTGGAGCGCCGCCAGGCATGATAGATGGGCCAAAACGGGCACCTTCTTCACCACCAGATACGCCAGTACCGATGAAGTGGATGCCTTTTTCGCGTAGTGCTGCAACGCGACGGTTTGTATCTGGGTAGTTCGTGTTACCACCGTCGATGATGATGTCGCCTTTGTCTAGTAGAGGGACTAGAGCGTCGATGAATTTATCGACAACGTCACCTGCGCGAACCATTAGCATCACTTTACGTGGCGTTTCTAGCTTCTCTACTAGTTCTTCTAGAGAGTATGCACCGATGATGTTCGTGCCTTTCGCTGGTCCTTCCAGAAACTCGTCTACTTTGGCAGCAGTACGGTTGTGAGCTACCACTTTAAAACCGTGGTCGTTCATGTTTAGGATAAGGTTTTGACCCATTACTGCTAGGCCAATTACACCGATATCACCTTTCATTGTTTCTCTCCAATTGTCTTTCATTGACGAGCAAGCGCATTAAGCGATTTTTGCTGCTGCGTCCAAATCTAAATACCATTCCGTCAGACCCGATTTTGCATGGATCTTCGCCGCCGGATATGGAAGTACGTTAGCTGGTGAACTGTTGATTTCTTCAACAATGTCCGCTTTACCCGCGCCAAGTACTAAATAACTAATGCGTTTCGCTGCTTCTAATACGCGTGCGGTTTTCGACACACGAAGTTGACCCGACTCAGGATGCGCAGCTACAAGAGACAGGTTCGCATCATCATAATTCGTTTGGCCAGGGAACAGAGAAGCTGTGTGACCATCTGCACCAACGCCTAATAAGATCCAGTCAAACACAGGTGTTCCGTTTTCATTCGGGATCCCCTCTGCCATCTCTTTTGCAAAGCGCTCTGCTTCTACTTTAGGCTCATCTTCGCCGCGGATACGGTGAATGTTTTCCGCAGGAATATTTACTTGGCTAAACAGCAATGTGTTTGCTTCACCGTAGTTGCTTTCTGCATCATCAGGTGCCACGCAGCGTTCATCACCCCACCAGAAGTGAAGGTTTTGCCACTGAATCGAAGTTGCGTAAGCCTCAGAAGCCAACAGTTTAAACAGCATTTTTGGAGTGCTGCCGCCAGAAAGAGAGATGTGAACAGGTCGGCCCATTTCGCTGAACGCTTTCATGTCGTTAGCTAGGCTTTCTACTACCTGCTCCGCAGTTTGATAGATCTTATGGTTGATCATAGTTCACAGTAGTCCGTATCTGTTAGGTTTTTACATGGGAAACGCCAAGCGCGGTTGTCACGCTGAAGCAAGTCATCAGACTCTTTAGGACCCCATGTACCACATGCGTATCCGAAGAGTGATTGAGGATCTTGTTTGAAGTCTAAAATTGGCTGAACGTACTGCCAACATGCTTCAACTGCATCGCTACGTGCAAATAGCGTCGCATCGCCATTTAGAGCATCAAGTAGAAGACGCTCGTACGCAGTTAGCATTTGAGTCTCTTGCAGATCTGCGTAGTGGAAGTTCATTTTCACTTCCTTCGCTTTAAAGCCTGCACCTGGTTCTTTCAAACCGAAGCTCATCTGGATGCCTTCGTCTGGCTGAATACGAATGATCAGTTTGTTTTCCGGCGCATTTTGGCCAAACACTGGGTGCGGTGTTTGTTTAAAGTGAATAACCACTTCAGTAACTCGAGTCGGAAGACGCTTGCCAGTGCGCACATAGAAAGGTACACCATTCCAACGCCAGTTGTTGATGTAAGCTTTTAGACCAATGTACGTCTCAGTACGAGAATCGTCCGCTACGCCGTTTTCTTCACGGTAACCCGGAAGGTGTTGGCCGCGCACGTCTGATGCAGTGTACTGACCAAGTACAAGATCGTTACGTAGTGCTGTTTCATCCAGTGGTTTTAGGCATTGAAGCACTTTCACCACTTCATCACGCATTGAATCTGCGTTGATTTGTGCTGGTGGTTCCATACCGACCATTGCCAATACTTGTAGCAAGTGGTTTTGGAACATGTCGCGCACAGCGCCAGAGTTGTCGTAGTAGCCACCACGCTCTTCTACGCCTAGGAATTCAGCGCCTGTGATTTCCACGTAATCAATGAAGTTACGGTTCCAAAGCGGCTCAAACATCGCGTTAGAGAAACGGAAAACAAGCAGGTTTTGAACCGTCTCTTTACCTAGATAATGGTCGATACGGTAGATTTGATGCTCTTGGAAGTGCTCGTGAATTTCTTTATCCAACGTGCGTGCTGACTCAAGGTCGTAACCGAACGGTTTCTCGATGATCAGACGTTTCCAGCCATCTTCCTCATTGTTCAAACCATGTGCTGCAAGGCTTGCAGGGATCACACTGTATAGGCTTGGAGGTGTAGCTAGGTAGAAAAGCGTATTACGTTGTTCGAATTGATATTCGTCGGCAAGTTGGTCTAAACGTGTTGCCAGCTTGCTGTAATCTTGCGTGTCAGAAGTGTTAATTGCTTGGTAATGCAGATGGTTGATAAATGCATCAAGCGTTTCTGGCTCGGTTTTTTCCATTTCTTGAAGCGATTTTTTCAGCTTCTCGCGGTAGGACTCGTCACTGTATTCAGTACGACTTACGCCAAGAATGGCAAAACTCTCTGGAAGCTGCTTGTTCGCATAAAGGTGGTATAAAGCAGGAATGAGCTTACGATATGTAAGGTCACCTGAAGCACCAAAAATAACGATGCTGCTGTTTTCTGGTATTACCATCATCTTTCCCTTAAAAACGAGGTACTTATTGTGTGCCCGGATACGGCTAAAGGATGAGCCAACCCTATCAATGACACTCAAAAATAGAAAATTGGTCTTACCTATTACGTTGATAGGTAAAGTCTATAGGCCCAAAGAACCTCAAGAAGTTGCGCTCCTAATCATCAGAAACACGACGTTTTGAGGCCATTTAGGTCACTTATGTCTCAAGAGCACAACCTTGCGCTCAGTGGAGGAAAGTCCGACACGGGGCAGTATTGTCTACGACTATTTGATTTACATCAACACTTGGCTGTGCAAACGTTTAAATAACTTACTTAAAACGTCATAAATGTTTGTATTTTATGGATAAAAAAAGTAACACTTAAGTTAGTTAAAATTTAAGCAAAAACTCTAATTCGGACAAAACTTACCCACACTTGCAATCCATTACATAATAAGTGTGAAATAAGCCAAATCTATTTCCTCTGTGCAAATGTGTTAATCCGATTTGTTTTCATGGGACGAATCACTACTACGCCCTCATCTGTCAAAAACAACTTCATCAACCTTTTCTTTTAAAGATTATTTTTAGCTGATACAAAAAAGCGGTGACTAAAAATCACCGCTTTAACTGTTTTACACTCAAAATACGATCTGGGTTCGCGTTTTGTTACCGTATCACTTTTTTATAACAACGTTCCGGACGCCCAACCGTGCCGTAGTTTAGATCCGCTTCTAGTTCACCCGAGCTGATCAAATATTCTAAATAACGTCTTGCCGTGGTTCGGCTAGCGCCAATCTTTTCTCCTGCTTCATCAGCCGTTAGCGCGGCTTCCCCAACAAACAAGTCGCGAATTTTATCGAGCGTTACGCTATCTATCCCTTTAGGCAAGCGTTTAGGGCAACTGTCCGTTCTTGTATTTGATTGCAACATGCGGTCAACCAAACCTTGATCGAGGCTTTCCGCGACATCCAGCTGTTGGCGCTGAGTGATGTATTTTTTAAGTGCCGCTTCCAAGCGTGGGAACATGACGGGTTTCAACAGATAATCCACCACACCTCCGCGCATCGCTTGCTGTAGTGTGTCGACATCCCGAGCCGCGGTAATCAAAATTACATCACAAATTTGATTGTTTGAGCGCAGCGTATTCAGTATCTCCAACCCTGTACCATCCGGCAGATAAACATCCATCAAAAGCAGATCTGGCTTGAGCACTTCGAGCTGCATTTCCGCTTCTAATCGCGTCGTTGCAATGCCAACCACATCCAACCCTGCCAATTGGCTCAGGTATTTGTGGTGTAATTCAGCAATGGCAATGTCATCTTCAATGATCATCACTCGCGTTGCCATGTTCATACTTGTTCTTCCTTTGGCAAATACACGGTTATTCGCGTTCCATGTTCTGTGTTTGGTAGCATTTCAACATGCCCGTGATAGCGGGTCGCTAATTGGTTCACTAGGTGCAGACCTACCCCTCTATTTTGTCGAGATTTTGTCGAAATGCCTTTTTTGAAAAGGGTTTGAGGTTCAATGTTCTCTGGCAACCCACATCCGTGATCGCTGACTTCTAAAATCACTTCGTTGCCGTAATCGCTAACCGAGACTTCGATGTTTCGACGCTCTGATGCAACGTTGGATTCATTGCGAATAACGCTCAAAGTCGCATCAAACGCATTGTCGATCAAGTTGCCTAAAATGGTGACCAGATCTTCCGAATTTAACCATTCAGAAAGCGGCTCCAAGCGACTGCCCTCCTCGACCACCAGCTGCAAACCCAGTTCTCGTGCTCGCTCTGTTTTGCCCAACAACATACCCGCAATAAGCGGATCTTTTATGGTATCTCGCAAAAACTCAATCATGGCTTGATAATGGGCGGTTTCTTGCCCGATGAGCTTTTGTACAGCCTCAAGCTCACCCATTTGTACTAAGCCACTGATCGTATTGAGCTTGTTTCTATGCTCGTGAGTTTGAGAACGCAACAAGTCTGCATATTCTTTGGTTTGCGAGAGCTGCTCCGTAAGCTCATTGATCTCGTCGCGCAAACGAAAACTTGATACTGCCCCGACAATCTTTCCTTCCACAAAGATGGGTGAGCGGTTCGCAATTAACCGCTTATGATTAAGGAAAATTTCAATGTCGTGATCTTCTTGACCCGTTTCAAGAACGGTATATAAGTCGCTGTCGCGTAATGTATCCGTAAGCGGTTTGTTGAGCGCCTTATCTCTGTCAATGCCGAGAATCTGGCAAGCACTGCGGTTGATGGAACGAAGCACACCTTGTGCGTCAATGCTGAGTACACCTTCTTTGATAGTGCTCATGGTGACTTCCAGTTCACCATACAGACGGCCGATCTCTTCTGGTTCGAAGCCTAAAATCGCGCGCTGGAATTTTCGAGACGCGTAATTGGACACCACGGCATTTGCCACCACTACGACGACAACCATCAAAATTAAAAAAGCGAGGAATGGCTCAATGCGATCTTGGAGCCTGTCGAGCAAATACCCCACCGACACCACACCAATGATGTTACCTTGTGCGTCGAATATCGCCGCTTTACCGCGGACGGAATAGCCCAAAGAACCGCGCGCTGTAGACACATAGGATTGACCTTCGACGAGAGCTCGTTGGTTGTCTCCCCCTTTCATAGGCTTACCAATTCGCTCATCTACCGGATGAATTAAGCGCACGCCTTGGTTATCCCCAATCACAATAAAGGCCGCACCAATCGCTTTAGTGAGTGCGCGAAAGGACTCTTGATAAGGTTCTGGCTGCTGAGCTTCCACCATCTCAATGACGATTTCAGACTCTGCAAGGAAACGGGCAACACCGAGTGCCTTTTCACCCATTTCGTGTTCTTGATTGACTTTAAGGTAGGTAAAACCTGCGGCGACGAGCAGAAGTAACTCGATCAAGCCCGAGAGCGTCATAATGACCAGCATGCGCTTTCTAAAGCTGATGGTTCTCCAACTCATGGTACATCCTTACCGTTAACCCACTTCCACGTCACTGTGGTGTTGTTCTAAGTTAACATCGAGTTAACAGCAAGGCTTAGATCAGATGATAAATCTGTGAACACGGCAAACAAAGCGTGACTTTTATGGTGAATTAATAGGCGGCGTGAAACATAAAATTACATCCATTCATCAGGCACAATATTCCTTGCTGATATTCAATGGCATACATAAATTGCCCTTTAAAGCATGATTACGATCACACCAAATTTAGCGGTTTTTGAGGCACATTTAGACTTTCCATCGTATAATTTTTAGTCAAGAAGCCACAAAGAGCATCTTATAAGAAAGCAGTGAAGCTGGAAGTCTATTATTAGCTCAACATTGAAGTCAGGCAATTTGGAAATAACTTAATAAAAATACAAATACTGGCTATATGACAAACACTTAGACACCATCTGCAAACTGGAAAACTATAAACAGAGGTGAATTTATAGTTTAGAAGGAACACCAAACATGGAACGCGATACATTTGGAATTTGCCTGAATAAGGCTATGCTGTCAGAGAATATGTATTCAACTTTTACACACGTCAGGGCTTATGAAAAAAACGGAGGTAATGCTTCGGATCTCAAGGTGTTACTCTCGTTTCCTCAAATGAGCGGTAAAGATTTGTTGAACACGATGCGTGGTTCTCGCCAACTAGAATGGCGAGCGGAATTCCACTGCCCTCGTATGAAATAAACTCTTAACAACCTCGCGCTCAGTGATTGGCGATGCTGAGCGCTGATTTACCCTTAATTCTTCCTTTCAACCACTTAACAGCGTGAGTTGATTACTTTATATTAGAGCCAATACTCTACAACAAAGTAGCCATTATGAAACAAACTGGAAAGTTTTGGGTATTGGGCCTTATTAGTAGCTCCATTTCTCTTGCCTGCCATTCAGCACCGATCACGTTTGACACTGCGTGGCAGTTGTTACTAGAAAACAACTATTCTCTTAAAGCTCAACGTGCAAATGTTGAGAACTATCAATATCAAGAAAGCGCAACCAGCAACCTTAATCTGCCTCAAGTAAGCATTGGTGCTAACTACACACGCTTGGACACCGACGTTACTCTTTCAGGAAAACAGATCCTAGATAGCACTGGAACACACATTAATGTGCCACCTGCTTTTCAACCCATTTTTGGTGCCTTAGCGAACACCACTTCAACCATTACTGAGCGCGATATTTTCTCTTCTTCTATCCGTGCGATTTGGCCTATCTTTACTGGTGGCCGAATCTCAGCTGCGCAATCTGCCGCGGCGGGTAAAACCGATGAAGCGAAAAGTCAGTTAGCCATGGAGCAACAGGCTCGCTTTGAAGACCTTTCTAAATACTACTTCTCAGTTGTACTTGCCAAAGAAGTGCTCGCTACGCGCCAAACAGTAGAACAAGGTTTGAAAAAGCACCGAGATTTTGCCATCAAGCTGGAAGAGCAAGGACAGATCGCTCGCGTTGAACGCCTACAAGCTGAAGCCTCATTAGACAAAGCCAAAGTAGAAACACGCAAAGCCGCCAGTGACTTGAGTATTGCACAAGCTGCTCTTGGAAAACTTCTCGCGCAAGAGGATTCTGTTGAACCAGCAGAAACCTTGTTCATTAACGATAACCTACCACCACTGAGTGCATTTATCGATCAGACCTTGCTCACCTACCCTGGGCTCGACATTTTGGATGCCAAGCACAAACAGGCATCGAGCTTAATTAAGGCAGAGAAAGGAAAATACTACCCAGAAGTTTACTTATATGGCGATTACAGCCTGTACGAAGACGATTCGTTGGCGAGCCAAATGAAACCGGATTGGCTCGTAGGGGTTGGCGTTAACATTCCATTGATTGAATCCACAGGTCGAAGCGAAAAAGTCAAAGCTGCACAAAGCGTTGTATCTCAAGTTGATGCTCTTAAATCTCAAGCCAAACAAGACTTGTCTTTACTTG